>CAIOSP010000064.1 GCA_903861005.1 uncultured Pseudomonadota bacterium | reverse complement strand
GTGGCCATCTCCACCACGCGCCGCTTCTCGATGTACCCGAGCACCGCCCTCCCGCGGCGCCAGCAGTCGAGGTCGCCCGACTTCAGCGCGCGGTCGATGAACGCGCGCAGCTTGCGGAGTGCCGAAGGACTCCGTCCCCGCCTGCGGATCGCCTCGCCGGTCTTTGCACGTCCCATGGCCACCCTCCCTGGTGATCACCGCATGATGATCCTCAGGCAAGAGCCGGTCAACAGGAAGGATCCGGGTCAACGCGATCCTGGTTAACCCTGCTGGGCGAGGTCAAGGGTGCGCGCGCGGTGGTGCAGTACGGGAGCGGCGAGGGGCTGGCGGTCGCTACGGCCGACCACGTCAGCCTGTACTCGACGGACCGGTTCATCCAAGGCGCGACTTGGGCGGTGCACGACGGGCTCACCGCGCTCGCCGTCGCGCCGCGTTGGGGCACGTTCGCCACGGGACACGGGGACGGCGTGGTGGCGCTGTGGTCCGCCGAGGACGGGTCGCTGCGCTGGAGCGCGCCCGGCCATAGCGACCTGGTCTCGACCCTCACCTACCTTAGAGACGATCAGCTGCTGACGGGGAGCTGGGACGGGACGGTGCGCCGCTGGGCCATGGACCCCTTGGCGCCGCCTCCGCCCCGGCCCGAGCCGCACGCGCCGCCCCCAACACGGTAGCCGCGCCCGCCCCACCGCGATCCCACCAACGTTGGATTCAACGCGTCGAACGTGCAACGGTCGGCCTGCTCGCATCGTCCCCGCGCCCTCCAGGGCCGAGATGACCCGAGGAACCTCGTCCCGGAGTCCCCGATGAACACGCGCCGCCTGCTCCTCCTCGCCGCCCTCGCCGCCTGCAACGCGCCGGACAAGACCGACGACACCGACGTTAGCTCCGACTCCGATCCGGCGGTGGACACCGACGTCGCGCAGGACACCGATGTCGTCGACACGGACATCACGCAGGACACCGATGTCGTCGACACGGACACCGCCCAGGACACCGACATCGTCGACACCGACCTGGCCGATACGGACGTCGCCGACACCGACATCACGCCGCCGGTGGTCCTCACCCAGGGCTCCAGCGGCATCTCCTGGGGCGACGGCACGTTCGCCGCCTCGTGCCGCGCCTACCGCAACCCGCCCGTCGGCTACACGTACTCGGGCGTGACCGGCGACGGCGTGTACGTGATCGACACGGACGGCGCGGGCGGCCACGCTGAGTTCGCGGTTGTGTGCGACATGACCACCGACGGCGGCGGCTGGACGCAGATCGCGCAGGCCACGCCTGTCGGGGACTCGTCCTACTCGCTGTGCTCGTCCGCGGCGGTCGGCGCGCTGGACCTGTCCACGTCCAACGTCGGCGCGCCCGCCAAGCTGTCCGACGACACCATCAACGCCATCTGGGCAGGCGGCTCCAACGAGCTGCTCATCCTGGGCGACATCGGCGTCGCGACCACGACGGTCAGCGTGTGGGGCTCGTCCTGCATCATGAACTTCAGCGCGAGCCAGTCCTTCGACGCCACCACCAACGGGGCCTGGACGCTCGACGGCAACACCGTCGACTGCGCGTCCGGCACGCGCACCGTGTACCAGTCGTACGCCGAGGCGGACACCTGCGGGTTTGGCTTTCAGTTCCAGGGCGGCTCGTACCTGATCTGGAGCTACGACGCCGACTACACCATCGGTTGCAGCGGCTCGACCGCTGGGCGGTCCTGGCCAGGTTCAAGCGGCAACAACGGCTGCAACACGTCCAAGACCTGGGCGCGCTAGCCGCGCCGCACGCCATCGGCGGATCGACCGGCGGCGAGCGTCACCGCGCGCGGCGCGGCGACCGGATCGCCGCCCGCCGCCGCCCCCAAACGAAGACGTCGCGCGCCCGACCTTTCAGTCGGACACGCGACGTTCACGCGCTGGGGAGCGCGAGCGAGGCTCCTGGCCTAGCGGCCGAGGAGCTCCTTCATGCGCTTGCCCATGTCGGCGGGGCTGCGCACGATGTGCACGCCCGCGTCTTCCAGCGCCGCATACTTGCTCTCCGCGGTGCCCTGACCGCCGGAGATGATCGCGCCGGCGTGGCCCATGCGACGACCGGGGGGCGCCGTGGCGCCGGCGATGAAGCCGACGACCGGCTTCTTCATGTTCGCCTTGATCCAGGCCGCGGCCTCTTCCTCGGCGGTGCCGCCGATCTCGCCGATCATGATGATCGCCTCGGTCTCCGGGTCCGCGTTGAAGAGCTTCAGCACGTCGATGTGCTTGGTGCCGATGATGGGGTCGCCGCCGATGCCGATGCAGGACGACTGCCCGAGGCCGACGTCCGACAGCTGACCGACCGCCTCGTAGGTGAGCGTGCCCGAGCGGGACAGAACGCCGACGCTGCCCTTCTTGTGGATGTGGCCCGGCATGATCCCGATCTTGCACTCGTCCGGCGTGATGACGCCGGGGCAGTTCGGACCGATCAGGCGCGTGCGCTTGCCCTGCATGAAGCGGGCGACGTTGAGCATGTCGCGGACGGGGATGCCCTCCGTGATGCAGATCGCCAGGTCGATGTCGGCGTCCACGCACTCCATGATGCCGTCGGCGGCGAACGGGGGCGGGACGAAGATCACCGACGCGTTCGCGCCGGTCTCGGCCATGGCCTCGGCCACCGAGTTGAAGATCGGCACGCCGGTGTCTTCAAACGTGGTGCCGCCCTTGCCGGGGACGACGCCGCCGACGAGCTTGGTGCCGTAGGCGAGCATCTGATGACAGTGGAAGGCGCCGGACTTGCCGGTGATGCCCTGGCAGATGACGCGCGTGTCCTTGTTTACGAGAATGGACATTTTAGGCCCCCTTCACGGCGGCGACGATCTTGAGAGCCGCCTCACCAAGGTTGGACGCGGGGATGACATTGAGACCGGACTCGGCGAGGATCTTCTTGCCGAGGTCCGCGTTGGTGCCGGCCAGACGGACGACGAGGGGGACGGTCAGACCGACCTCCTTGACCGCGCCGATGACGCCCTGCGCGATGACGTCGCACTTCATGATGCCGCCGAAGATGTTCACCAGGATGCCCTTCACGTTCGGGTCCTTGGTGATGATGCGGAAGGCCGCCTCGACCTGCTTCTGGTTGGCACCGCCGCCGACGTCCAGGAAGTTGGCCGGCGAGCCGCCGGAGAACTGGATGATGTCCATGGTGGCCATCGCCAGGCCGGCGCCGTTCACCAAGCAGCCGATCTCGCCGTCGAGCTTGATGAAGCTGATGCCGATCTCGCTCGCCTCGATCTCGGTCGCGTCCTCTTCGGAGAGGTCGCGCATCGCCTGGATGTCCGGGTGGCGGTACTCGGCGTTCCCGTCGATGTCCATCTTCGCGTCGAGCGCGTAGAGGCTGCCGTCGGCGGTCAGCACGAGCGGGTTGATCTCGAGCATGGCGCAGTCAAGCTCCATGTAGGCCTTGTAGATGGCCTGGAAGAACTTGACGGCGTTCGCCTGCTGCTTGGCGTCCTTGATGCCCAGGTGCGCGGCCATCGCGCGGCCCTGCCATGCGCCAACACCGACGGCGCTGTCGATGTGCACGCGGACGATCGCCTCGGGGCGGTGGTGCGCCACGTCTTCGATGTCCATGCCGCCCTCGGCCGACACCATGAAGACGATGCGGTTGTTGGAGCGGTCCAGCGTGATCGCCAGGTAGAACTCCTTGGCGATGTCACAGGCGGCGGCGACGTAGATCGTGTTGACCTGCTTGCCTTCCACGCCCGTTTGCTTGGTGACCAGCGTCTTGCCGAGCATGGCGGTGGTGTGCGCCGCGACGTCGTCGAGCGACCGCGCGAGGCGGACGCCGCCCTTGCCGGCCGCGTCTTCACCGCGGGAGGCCTTGGCGATCTCCTCGGCGGAGACGTCCTCCTTGAAGCGGCCCTTGCCGCGACCGCCGGCGTGGATCTGGGCCTTGACGACCCACATTTCGCCACCCAAAGTCTTCGCCGCCTCGACCGCATCTGCGGCGTTGGTGGCGGGCAGTCCCGGCAGCATCGGCACGCCGTACCGCGCGAGCAGGCTCTTGGCCTGGTACTCGTGGAGCTTCATCTGGTCTCTCCGAGGGGCAAGAATGCCCCGAGTTACATGCGCTCGATGACGGCGTCGGCGAACTCGCTGCACTTCAGCAGGGTCGCGTTGTCCATCAGGCGGTGGAAGTCGTAGGTGACCTGACCGTCGCCGATCGCCTTGGAGATGCCCGAGACGATCAGGTCGGCGGCCTCGTTCCAGCCCAGGCGGCGGAACATCATCTCGCCGGACAGCACGACCGACGAGGGGTTCACCTTGTCCAGGCCCGCGTACTTGGGCGCGGTGCCGTGGGTGGCCTCGAACACTGAGATGCCCGAGACGTAGTTGATGTTGGCGCCCGGCGCGATGCCGATGCCACCGACCTGCGCGGCGAGCGCGTCAGACAGGTAGTCGCCGTTGAGGTTAAGCGTGGCGATGACCGAGTACTCTTCCGGGCGGAGGAGGACCTGCTGGAGCATGGCGTCCGCGATGCAGTCCTTCACGATGATCTTGCCGGCCTTGACCGCGGCGTCCTGCGCGGCGTTCGCGGCGGCCTCGCCGTCCGTCTTCTTGATCTTCTCGTAGGTGGCCCAGGTGAACACCTTGTCGCCGAACTCGCGCTCGGCGAGCTCGTAGCCCCAGGTCTTGAAGCCACCCTCGGTGTACTTCATGATGTTGCCCTTGTGGACAATCGTCACGCTGCTCTTGCCCTGCTCGACCGCGTACAGGACCGCGGCGCGCATCAGGCGCTCCGTGCCCTCGCGCGACACCGGCTTGATGCCGATCGCCGAGCTGTCCGGGAAGCGGATGTTCTTCACGCCCATCTCGTCCTTGAGGAAGGCGATCACCTTCTTCACTTCGGCGGAGCCCTCGGCCCACTCGATGCCGGCGTAGATGTCCTCCGTGTTCTCACGGAAGATGATCATGTCGACCTTCTCGGGGTTCTTCACGGGCGACGGGACGCCGGTGAACCACTGCACGGGGCGCACGCACGCGTAGAGGTCGAGCTCTTGGCGCATCGCGACGTTGATGCTGCGGATGCCGCCGCCGACGGGCGTGGTCAGCGGGCCCTTGATGCCGATCTTGTAGCGCGCGATGAAGTCCAGGGTCTCCTTGGGGAGCCACTCGCCGAACTTGTTGAAGGCCTTCTCGCCCGCATAGACCTCGTGCCAGTAGATCTTCTTCACGCCGCCATAGGCCTTGGCCACGGCCGCGTCGAGGATGCGCACCGAGGCGGCCCAGATGTCCGCGCCCGTGCCGTCGCCTTCGACGAAGCAGAGGATCGGGTCATTGGGTATGATCAGCGTGCCGTCAGCGGCGGTCGTGATCGGGTGACCGGCGGTCGGCTCAGGGATGCGAGACGTGCTCATGTGAGAACTCCGGAGACGTGGGCCCGCGCGGGCCATGGTTCTAGGACCGTGTGCCGCGCGGGGCCGACGTCGTCCGGGGGCTCCGCGTGGGCCTCGACGATCAGCTCTTGTTGAGATGACGGGGGGGCTGGCCCTCCGCGATGTACTTCGGACGATAGATGGGCACGCCCTTGCCGCCGCGGGCGCGAACCCGCTCGTCGATGACCTGGGCGGCGATGCCCGCCATGCGAGAGAGGCCGAACAGAACCGTGTAGTAGTTGCTGTCCGTCAGGCCGACCGCGTTGAGGAGCGCGCCGCTGACCGCGTCGACGTTCGGGAACGGGTTGCTGACCTTCTCGAAGGTGCCGAGGACGGCCGGGGCCACCGTGCGCAGGGTCTTGGCCGTGCGGAACAGGGGGTCATCCGGGCAGATCCGCTCGCCGAGCGCGTACTGGACGCGGGCGCGGGGATCCTCAGCGCGGAGGACGGCGTGGCCGAAGCCGTAGATCTTGTCGCCGCGCTCGAAGGCGGCCTTGATGTACGCGGCGGCCTTCTCGGGGTCATCCGTGCCGACCTTGCGGACCAGCTCGAGGCAGTCCTGGTTGGCGCGGCCGTGGAGCGGGCCGTAGAGCGCCGCCATCGAGGCGCAGGCGGACGCGAACTGATCCGCGTTGCCGGACGCGACGGCCTTGCCGACGAACGTGGAGAGGTTGCCGCCGCCGTGATCCAGGTGGAGCACGTAGAACGAGCGGAGGACCTCGGTCAGCTTGGCGTTGTCCGCGCCGGGGACGCCCAGCATGTAGACGAAGTTCTCGATCAGGTCGAGATCCGCGCGAGGCGCGATGGGCTCGCCCCAGCCGCTGCGGACGCGGAAGATGGCGGCCGTCAGCTCGGTGGACTTGGCCACGAGGTTCTTGGCGTCCTCCACCCAGTCGCCGGTCTTGCTGGTCATGCCCAGGTAGACTAGGCCGGCCATCAGCCACTCCATGGGGTGGCCCTCACGCGGCATCGCCTTGATGGCGTTGATCACCGTGGGGGAGAGCCCCTGACGGGCGCGCAGGTCAGCCTTGAAGGCTGCGAGCTGCTCGGGCGTGGGCAACTCCTTGAAGTAGAGCAGGTAGACGGCCGCTTCGGGCTCGACGTCGACCATCTCGGCGACCGGGTAGCCGACGTAGGAGACGCCCTCGATCGGGTCAACCTTGGACGTCCCGCAGGTGCCGACAGGGATGCCGCGCAGGCCCGTATCCAGGTGGGCACGCGTGACAGTGAACAGGACCTCGGAAGGATCTGCGGCCATGGTCGTCCTCGGAGTGCTCCGGCGCATGGGGCATTGCTAGGAACGAGCACGCGCCGGCCAGCACCCGTTCGGGGTGCCGACCTAGCGGGATCCTACCGCGTGGTCAAGCGAACGAGTGTCGACAACTCGTCGCCGCGTTTACACGTCGTGAGGGCGCTCCCGCACCCACTTACGGGACCCGTCGGTCCACCGACGAACGGCGCGCCCCAAACCGTGGGCGCAACGCCGCCCGGCGGCTACCGACGTCTGAAACGGCCTCGAGCTTGTTCGCACATCCGTCCGCGCTTTGTTGCAGCGCAGTTGAATCCTCGACGCGCAACGGCTAGACCCCCGCCCTCTTCGCGAACGACACCGCCGGAGTTCGACCATGGCCGATTCCAAGGCCCTCCCGCCCCCTACGCCGTTCCTCAAGACGTCGCGTACGGATGCTTGGTGGATCCCCTCCCTCCTCACGTTCCTCGGCTTGGGGTTCTTCCTGGTGTACGGCACCTGGGCGATCCTGGTCGGCAAGAACTACACCTACGGCCCCTACATCTCCCCGTTGTACGGCCTGGAGCTCTGGGGTGACTCGCCTCACGCGCTCTTCGGCGCGCGTCCTGGCTTTTGGCCTGCGTGGCTTCCGTTCACGCCGGGCATCTTCATCGCGTGGGCGCCCGCCGGGTTCCGCTTCACCTGCTACTACTACCGTGGCGCCTACTACAAGGCGTTCTGGGCCGACCCCGTCGCCTGCACGGTCGGTGAGCCCCGCAGCTCCTACCTGGGCGAGAACTGGTTCCCGCTCGTGATGCAGAACGTGCACCGCTACTTCCTGTACTTCGCGCTCGCGCTGATGCTCGTCCTCGCCTACGACGCGGTCGAGTCGACGCAGTTCGAGGACGGCTTCGGCCTGGGCGTGGGCTCGCTGCTCACCATGATGAACGTGGTGCTGATCGGCGGCTACACCTTCGGCTGCCACGCGCTCCGCCACCTGCTCGGCGGCCGCGCGGACTCGCTGCCCGTCGGCTTCAAGGGTGCCTGCTACGACGGCGTCAGCGCCTGCAACCGCAACCACATGAAGTGGGCCTGGGCCAGCCTGTTCGGCGTGCTCTTCGTCGACATGTACGTCCGGTCCTGCGCGATGGGCTTCATCCCCGACCTGAGGATCTTCTGATGGCGACCGAATTCGAAGTCTACGAGCATGACGTGCTCGTGATCGGTGCGGGCGGCGCTGGCCTCCGCGCCGCGATCGAGGCCGCGGGCAGCTGCTCTGTCGGCGTGGTCTGCAAGTCGCTGCTCGGCAAGGCGCACACCGTCATGGCCGAAGGCGGCATGGCCGCGTCCATGGGCAACGTCGACGACCGCGACTCCTGGAAGGTCCACTTCGCCGACACCATGCGTGGCGGCCAGTACCTCAACCAGTGGCGCATGGCTGAGCTGCACGCCAAGGAAGCCCCGGACCGCGTCCGCGAGCTTGAGAAGTGGGGCGCGCTGTTCGACCGCACCAAGGACGGTCGGATCCTCCAGCGCAACTTCGGCGGCCATCGCTACCCGCGCCTGGCGCACGTCGGTGATCGCACGGGCCTCGAGCTCATCCGCACCCTGCAGGATCACGGCATCCACCAGGGCATCAAGTTCTACATGGAGAACACGGTCGTCTCCCTGGTGAAGGACGGCGATCGCGTCGTCGGCGCCTTCGGCTACGACCGCGAGCGCGGCCGCTTCAAGCTGTGGCGCGCGGGCGCCGTGGTGCTCGCCACCGGCGGCATCGGTCGCGCGTACAAGGTCACCAGCAACTCCTGGGAGTACACGGGTGACGGTCAGGCCCTCGCCTACGAGGCGGGCGCTGAGCTCATGGACATGGAGTTCATCCAGTTCCATCCCACGGGCATGATGTGGCCGCCGTCCGTCCAGGGCATCCTGGTGACCGAAGGCGTCCGCGGCGAAGGCGGCATCCTGGTCAACAACCAGGGCAAGCGCTTCATGTTCGACGACATCCCGGACAACTACAAGTCGTCCACCGCCGACAAGGAAGAGGAAGGCTGGCGCTACGTCACGGGCGACAAGAATGCCCGTCGTCCGCCGGAGCTCCTCACCCGCGACCACGTCGCCCGCTGCATCCGCCGCGAGGTGAAGGCCGGTCGTGGTTCGCCCCACGGCGGCGTGTTCCTCGACATCTCCTGGATCAAGGAGAAGGTGCCGAACGCTCCCGAACACATCCGCAAGAAGCTCCCGAGCATGTACCACCAGTTCAAGGAGCTGGCGGGCATCGACATCACGACCGAGCCCATGGAGGTCGGTCCCACCACCCACTATATGATGGGCGGCGTTCGCGTGGACCCGGACAGCCAGATGACCAACGTGCCCGGCCTCTTCGCCGCGGGCGAAGTCGCCGCCGGTCTGCATGGCGCCAACCGCCTCGGCGGCAACTCGCTGTCCGACCTCATCGTGTTCGGCAAGCGCGCGGGTGAGCACGCGGCCAAGTGGGCCAAGGAGAACGGTCGCGGCACGGTCGATCAGGCAGCCCTCGCGGCCGCGGAGGCCGCCTCGCTCAAGCCGTTCGAGTTTGGCGGCGCCGCCGAGAACCCCTACCGCGTCCAGCACGACCTCCAGGAGCTCATGCAGGACAACGTCGGCATCGTGCGCGTCGAGGAGGAGATGAAGTTCGCGCAGGACCAACTCCAGTTGCTCAAGGACCGCGCGGCCAAGGTCGGCATCAGCAGCCACCGCGAGTACAACCCCGGCTGGCACACCGCGATCGACCTTCGCAACCTCCTGCTGGTCAGCGAGGCGGTCACGATGTGCGCGATCGAGCGCAAGGAGAGCCGCGGCGGTCACTTCCGCGACGACTTCCCTGCCAAGGACGACGCGTACGCAAGCTTCAACCTGATCGTGAAGAAGGGCGAAGACGGTCAGATGGTCATGCACCGTCGCCCGATTCCGCCCATGCCTGACGAGCTCAAGCAGGTCATCGAGGAGAACAAGTAATGCCACAGGCGACTTTTCGAATCTCCCGCGGTGACAGCGCGACGCACAGCGAGTTCAAGGACTACGCCGTAGAGATCAGCGAAGGCATGGTCGTCCTTGACGCCGTGCACCTGGTCCAGATGGTGCACGCGCCCGATCTGGCCGCGCGCTGGAACTGCAAGGCCGGCAAGTGCGGCTCGTGCTCGGCCGAGATCAACGGCATGCCTCGCCTGATGTGCATGACGCGGCTGTCGGATCTGGACCTCTCGGTCCCGGTCAAGATCGAGCCGATGAAGACCTTCCGGCGCATCAAGGACCTGGTGACCGACGTCTCCTGGAACTTCCGCGTGAAGGAGAAGATCAAGAAGTTCAAGCCGCGCCCCGCCGACAACGCGGACGGCACCTGGAACATGGCCCAGCGCGACGTGGACCGTGTGCAGGAGTTCCGCAAGTGCATCGAGTGCTTCCTGTGCCAGGACGTCTGCCACGTCCTGCGCGACCACCAGAAGCACGACGAGTTCATCGGCCCGCGCTTCATCATGTGGAACGCGGCGCTCGAGATGCACCCGCTCGACACGGACGACCGCCTCAAGGAGCTCAAGGACGACAACGGCCTGGGCTACTGCAACATCACCAAGTGCTGCACCAAGGTCTGCCCTGAGCACATCGCCATCACCGACAACGCGATCATCCCCATGAAGGAGCGCGTGGTGGATCGCTACTACGATCCGTTGGGATGGCTGTGGTCGAAGGCCACCGGGACCTGATCCCGTCGGTCGCTTGAGAGTCTGGAAGCCGCGGGGCCCGTGCCCGCGGCTTCTGCTTTTTCAAGCGACACCGCGCGAGCGTCGTGTACGAAGGGTCCAGAGGTGTTGATGCGAACCGTCGCTGCGCTGCTGATCATGCTCCTCCCCCAGCTGGCGTTCGCGGACGCGGACAGCGACGGGTTCGACGCGCCCGCCGACTGCAACGACAACGACCCGTCGCTCCACCCGGGCGCGCCCGAGCTGTGCGACGACATCGACAACGACTGCAACAGCGTCATCGACGACCTGGAGGTCCGCTGGTACGCCGACCGCGACGGGGACACGTTCGGCAGCGCGTCGGAGCACGTCGACGCGTGCCCGACTGACGTCCTCCCATCGCTTGGATCCGCCGGCGTCTGGGTCACCGTTGGCGGCGACTGCGACGACACGAACAGCGCGATCGGGCCCGGTATTCCTGAGTTCTGCGACGGCGTCGACAACGACTGCAACGGCGCAATCGACGACGGCATCCCGACCGACACGATCTGGTACGTGGACCAGGACCACGACGGTTTCGGCCGCGTGTCCTTCTCAGGCGCCGTCCAAGGCGCGTGCCCGCCGGACGTCGACTACACCTCGTGGTCGCCCTTCAACACCGACTGCAAGGACACCGACGCGACGATCCACCCGCTGATCACGACGGAGGACTGGACGCATCCCCCGCTGCGGAATCTTCCCGTGGAGTCGAGCGAGTTCGATCGCGACCCGTCCTTCGTCGGCGACGGCATCGACGAGGACTGCGACGGGGTTGACCTGTGCTACGTCGACGCGGACGACGACAAGTTCGGCGCCCCCGGGGTTGGAGGAGCCCCCCCCTGCCGTCGTCGCCGACAACAACCTGTCGTGCAGAGACCGTAGCCTGGCCTACACCGCCGACAACGCCCTCGACTGCGACGACGCCGACGCCACCGTCGGGCCCGGCGCGTCCGAGATCGCGGGCGACGGGATCGACCAGGACTGCGACGGCGTGGACGCGGTCGCCAGCACCGACACGGACGCGCCCGGCGACACCGACGTCATCACCATGGCGGGGCAGGACACCGACGGCGGCGACGACACCGACTCCGGCACCGCCAAGCCCGCTGGCTGCGGCTGTGACAGCTCGCCCGGCTCTCCCCTCTGGCTCGGCCTGGGCCTCGCCTGGCTCGCCCGTCGGCGGCGCGCGGCGGCCTAGAAAGCAGGAACGCCGACCCGGTCACGATGACCGAGTCGGCGCTTCTACGCGGCCCAGAGGCGGCAGCGGTGGGGCTGGCCGCAGAACGCGGACAGCCCCGTCACCAATCCTACTTGCTCAGGAAGTCCGCGACCTGGCCGGCCATGTCCGTCTTCTCCCAGGGGAAGCCGTCGCGGCCGAAGTGACCGTGGGCCGCGGTGGCGCGGTAGATCGGGCGCTTCAGATCGAGGTGCTTGATGAGGCCCGCAGGCTTGAGCGGGAAGAGCTCGCGGACGGCCGCGGTGATCTTCTCGTCCGAGTACTTGCCGGTGCCGTAGGTGTCGACCATGACCGAGACCGGCTCGGCGACGCCGATGGCGTACGCGATCTGCACGAGGGCGCGGTCCGCGGCGCCGGAGGCGACGAGGTTCTTGGCGACGTAGCGGCCCATGTAGGCGGCCGAGCGGTCAACCTTGGACGGGTCCTTGCCGGAGAAGGCGCCGCCGCCGTGGCTGCCGTGGCCGCCGTAGGTGTCGACGATGATCTTGCGGCCGGTCAGGCCGGCGTCGCCCATCGGGCCGCCGATGACGAAGCGGCCGGTCGGGTTCACGAAGTACTTCGTGTTCGTGTCGAGCAGCTCGGCCGGGATCGTGGACTCGATCACGTCGCGGATGATGGCCTCGCGCAGGTCGTCGTACGCGATGTCCTCGGAGTGCTGCGTGGAGAGCACGACCGTGTCGACGCGGACGGGCTTGCCGTCACGGTACTCGACCGAGACCTGGGTCTTGCCGTCGGGGCGGAGCCACGGGAGCAGGCCGTTGCGGCGGACCGCCGAGAGCTTCTCGGACAGGCGGTGCGCGTAGTAGATGCTCATGGGCATCAGCGCCTTGGTCTCGGTGCAGGCGTAGCCGAACATCATGCCCTGGTCGCCGGCGCCCTGCTCCTTGTACAGGCCCTCACCTTCGGTGACGCCCTGGGAGATGTCGGGGCTCTGCTGCTCGACCGCGACGAACACCGCGCAGGTGGCGCCGTCGAAGCCGATGGCCGAGCTGGTGTAGCCGATGTCCTTCACGGTCTCGCGCACGATCGTCGGGTAGTCGACGTGGCCGTTCGCCGTGATCTCGCCGGAGAGCAGCACGAAGCCGGTCTTCACCGAGGTCTCGCACGCGACGCGAGCGTTGGGATCGAGCGCCAAGTGCGCGTCGAGGATGGCATCCGACACCTGATCGCACAGCTTGTCGGGGTGGCCTTCGGTGACGGACTCGGACGTGAACAGGAAGTTCTTGAGCGGCATCGGGCGGGTCCTCGGAGGTGGGCTCAGTCGTCGCAATTGCCGACGGAGCGCCCAGCTATCCGGGGCTCACCCACGGAGCCAATGGTGCGCCGCTCAGCCCGCAATTCCACGACAAACGAAAGCGCCCGGCCGTGACGCCGTGAAGCGTCGCCGGCCGGGCGCCTTGATCTGCGGGTGCTACACGCTGACGGGCTTGACCTCTCCGTCCTCGCCGATCTCGAAGCCATCGCTCTTGGCGCCGCCGGCATGCTGGCGGTCGATGCGGCGCTCCTTGGAGCGGCGCAGGCCGGTCTCGACGCGGTGGAAGGCGCGGTCGAGCGCGGTGCGGAGATCCTCGTCATCCTCCTGGACCTGGTGGACCTCGCCATGCGTGTTCACGGTGAGCTCCGTGACGGTCGAGTCATGCTCATGGGTGATGACGAGCTGCGCCGTGGCGGCCGGGTCCAGGAAGCGCTCCAGCTTCTCGAACAGGGCCTCGGCCCGACGACGGACCTCATCACGGGAACGCAGATTACGGAAGGTCACATCGAGGTGCACGCTGCCTCCTCTGACGCCGCAACGGCGGCGTCGACATGTCGGCCCGAGGGGTCGGAATGGCCCACCAGGGTGCGGAGGCACACGGCGCGCGAAAGTGCACGCCCACCACGCCTGGAACGACCGGGATCGACACCCGCCCGTCGCGCCATTTCGCTGGCGTCGGAGAGGAGGTCGAGAGTTGGTCGTTCGCACCGCACGCCTTGAACGTAAGCACAAAAACGGATCGGGAAGCAAGCGGATGTCGAATTCTTCCCGTTCCGCGTGCTTGCGGCCGAGCGCGCCGCCCGCCCTCAGACCTTGGGCTGGCGCTCGACCTGGTAGCCGACCGCCGCCTTCACGAACGCCGAGAACAGCGGGTGGGCGTCCAGCGGGCGGCTCTTGAACTCCGGGTGGAACTGGCATCCCACGAAGTACCGGTGGTTCTTGTGCTCGACCATCTCGGCCAGGACGTGGTCAGGCGACCAGCCGGTGATGGCCAGATCTCCCTGCAGCTTGTCGTGGTAGGCCGGGTTGACCTCGTAGCGGTGCCGATGGCGCTCGCTGATCTGGGGCACGCCGTAGATTCGGCGCACCTGCGACCCCTCGTCCAGGACGCAGGGGTAGGCGCCGAGGCGCATGGTGCCGCCCTTGTCCGTGACCTTGCGCTGCTCGTCCATCAGCTCGACCACGGGGTGGGCCGGGTCCGGATCGAACTCGCGGGACATGGCGCCCTTGAGGCCCAGCACGTGGCGGCAGTACTCGACGACCGCGAGCTGCATGCCGAGGCAGATGCCGAAGAAGGGCACGTCGTTCTCGCGCGCCCAGCGGATGGCGGCGATCTTGCCCTCAGTCCCGCGCACGCCGAAGCCGCCAGGCACCAGCACGCCGTCACAGTCGGCCAGATCGGCCTCGGGGTGGGCGACGTCCAGCGACTCGGAGTCGATGTACTTGAGCTCGACCCGGGTCTGGTTGTTCACGCCGCCGTGCCGCAGGGCCTCGTTGAGGCTCATGTAGGTGTCGGTCAGGTGCGTGTACTTGCCCACGATGGCGATCTTGATCGTGTGGATGGGCGCGCGCAGCTTGGCGAGCATCTCGTCCCAGGCGTCCAGGTTGGCGCGGGGGGCCCAGATGCTGAGCTTCTCGCAGACGCGGTCGTCCACGCCCTCGCGGTGCAGCTTGGTGGGCAGCTCGTAGATGTGGTCGACGTTCTCGACGCTGATGACGTCCTGCTCGGCCAGGTTGCAGAACAGGCCGATCTTCTTCTTGAGGTCGCGCGGGACGGTCCGATCGCAGCGGCAGAAGAGCATGTCCGGCTGGATGCCGTGACGGAGCAGCTCCTTGACCGAGTGCTGGGTGGGCTTGGTCTTGAGCTCACCGGCCGCGCCCATGTAGATGACGAGCGTGAGGTGGATGTAGAGGACGTTGTCCTCACCCACGTCGTTTCGGAACTGGCGGATGGCCTCCAGGAACGGCAGCGACTCGATGTCGCCGACCGTGCCGCCAACCTCGACGATCGCCAGGTCGGCGCCCTCGGCCGCCTCGTGGATGCGCTTCTTGATCTCGTCCGTGACGTGCGGGATGACCTGCACGGTGCGGCCGAGGTAGTCGCCGCGGCGCTCGCGATCGAGGATGGTCTGGTAGACCCGGCCCGTGCTGAAGCTGTTGCGGGAGCTCATGCGGAGCAGGCCGAAGCGCTCGTAGTGGCCGAGGTCCAGGTCCGTCTCGGCGCCGTCGTCGGTGACGAACACCTCGCCGTGCTGGTAGGGCGACATCGTGCCCGGATCCACGTTGAGGTACGGATCCATCTTCAGGTGCGTGACGCGCAGGCCGCGAGCGCCCAGGGCCGCGCCGAGCGCCGCCGAGGACAGGCCCTTGCCCAGCGCGGACAACACGCCGCCCGTCACAAAAATGAACTTCTGCTTCACGGCGTCAACCCCGTTTCAGAGCGTGGGGGACGATGCGTGCACCGGCCCGGGCGGGTCTAACTTGGCCTCGCCTGCCCTGTCGCGGGGGTATTTCACTTCTCTGCAGCCCGCACCGATCCGCAGCGGATCCAACGGCGAACTTCCACGCGGAGCACCTCCAACACGGACGCGTAGGGCCAGAAGGACGAAAAGCCGCCCACCCTCTCGGGGGAGCGACTTCGGGGCTAGAAAGCGGAAAAGCCGCCCACCCTTTCGGGGGAGCGGCTTGTCTGCCCAGTGGACGAGCGACTCGCGTCGGCTCGACCGGACGGCCAGCGCTTAGCGCTTGCTGAACTGGAAGCTGCGGCGGGCGCCGGCCTTGCCGTACTTCTTGCGCTCAACTTCGCGGGCGTCACGGGTCAACAGGCCCATGGGCTTCATGCGGGCGCGGAACTCGGGGTTCACCAGCAGCAGCGCGCGGGCGATGCCGAGGCGCATCGCGCCGGCCTGACCGGACATGCCGCCGCCGTTCACGTTCACATGGACGTCGAACTGCTCCTGCACTTCGCAGATCTCGAGCGGGCGACGGAGGTCCATGCGGAGGACTTCCCGGGGGAGGTACTCCTCAAGGGCGCGGCCGTTGGCGATGATGGTGCCATTGCCCGGGCGAAGGATAACGCGGGCCGTGGAGGTCTTGCGGCGACCGGTGCCCTGGTACTGAGTCGGGGTGCGAGCCATGTGTGTGGGCCTCAGACGTGCGCGGGGATGGGCTGAGGGTTCTGCGCGGCGTGGGGATGATCCGCCCCGCCGTACACCTTCAGCTTCTTGATGATCTGGCGAGCGAGACGGTTCTTGGGGAGCATGCCCTTGACCGCGTCCATGATGACGCGCTCGGGGTTCTCCGCACGAAGCGTGCGCGCATCCACCGACTTCAGACCGCCCGGGTAGCCCGAGTAGTTGTAGTAGTGCTTGCGATCGAGCTTGTTGCCCGTCAGGTTGACATGGCTGGCATTGACCACGATCACGAAGTCACCGCCGTCCACGTGGGGCGCGAAGGTGACCTTGTGCTTGCCGCGGAGCACCGTGGCGACGCGGGTGGCCAGACGGCCGAGATTGTAGTCCGAAGCGTCAACGACGAACCACTTTTCGTCGACGTCAGCGGCCTTAGGGGAGAAGGTGGTGTTCATGCATTCCACTCGTGAAACGATGCGGGTTGGGAGCGCGAGCTCCCAGAAAGCCCCGCCGGTTTATGCGGTCGTGCGTCGGCTGTCAAGCCGATCCGACCAGGGCTACTTGGTGAGGCCGGCGGCGACCGCGTCTTCGGCGGTGCTGATGGCCTCGCCGGGGACCACAGCGGCAAAGTAGACGTCTCCGTCTTCCTCACCGCCGCGGAAGTCCAGCCACGCCGTGTAGACCAGCTCGCCGTCGGTGCCGACGTTGAGGTCCTTGGTGAACGACGAGCCCGCTTGCACGCTGCTCAGGCGGTAATCGCGGTTCTTGTCCCAGGGACGAGCCGGATCCGCCGAGGAGTTGAAGTTGTAGAACAGGTCGTTACGGCCGCTGTCCCCGCCGGAGCGGAGGTCTTCCCAGGCCGTGATCATCAGGTCACCCTTGGAGGTGATCTTGGGGTGGACCGAGTTGCCGGTGCCGGGCGAGTCGCCGCCGTCCAGGCGGATCTCGGCGTCACCCAGCACGCCGGCCTTGGCGGTGCGGTACAGGATGTCGTAGCCGCCGTTGACGTTGTCCTCCCACACCATGTGGGCCACGTCGTCCACCACCTCGATGGAGGCGTCGCGGCTCTCGTGGGAGCCGGGGGCGTCGGACTCAAGACGGACCGCCGCCTGGAGCCAGTCCCCGCCGCCGTTCGCCGAGTAGTTGTAGAACATGTCGAGGCCGTCGCCGCCGCGGGTGTCGTGCCACGCGAGGTAGACGTTGTCGCCGCTGACGCCCATGGACGGGGCGAACGCGAAGAACTTGCCGGGCTTCTCGCCCAGGTTCACGCGCTGCGCCGGCGTGAAGTTGTCGCCGGTCTCGTTCACGCGGGAATAGAAGATCTCCTGCGTGCCGCTCTTGGTGGTCTCCCACGCGATGTGCGTGCGGCCCTTGTCGTCCATGGCGACGCGCGGGTTGCCGGACCAGTACTCGCCCGGGTTCTCGGGATCGCCGCTGACCTGCATGGGGTCGCCGAAATTGCGGCCCGCGTTGGACGAGGTGGCGATGAAGATCTCGGGCGCGCCGTTGATCTGGTCGAACCACACGACGTGCACCGAGCCCTGGAAGATGGCGATCTGCGGCGCCAGGGAGATGTAGCGACCCTCGGGGTCGTTATCGATCCGCTGGTCCTGTTCCTGCCAAGTGCGGCCGGCGTCGTTGGAGAAGTTGACGTAGATGTTCGGGTAGGCCGAGTCAGAGTCGCGGGTGTCTTCCCAGGCGGCGAACACGTGGTCGCCGGTGCAAGCCAGCGACAGGCCGCTGGCGTCGCCCGAGCCCTGCTTGACACGGGTGGCGCCCGACCAGGTGGCGCCGCCGTCGGAGGACGAGTTGAACCAGACGTCCTTGAAGTTGTTCCGGTTGTCGATCCACATCAGGTAGACGTTGGCGCCGCCGACGCACATCTTGACGTTGGAGCTGCTGACTTGGTTGTTCTCCGCCTCGTCGTCGACCTGCTGGTCGAAGTTGAAGTCGCTCGGGACCGCGCCCCCGTTGGTGCAGGCGTACGCGAGGACGGTGACGAACGGAAGGAGATGACGACGCATCTTAGCGACTCCAAGCCAACAGGCCGTCCATAATATCCGACTTCGCGTCCGCCCGCAGGCTTGACGCACCGTTGGCGCATGGGCTAGGTGGCCCCGCCCTTCTACACCACTTGAGGTCCGCGTGAATTACGACAAGGCGAAGCTCGGTAACCGCTACGCGTGTTTCCAGTGCGGGACCAAGTTCTACGACCTGAACCGCCCGCAGCCCAACTGCCCTGAGTGCGGCGCGGACCAGAGCCTGGCGCCCGTCCGTGACATCAAGTCGCTGCTGTCCGGCAAGAGCCGCGTGGACGACGAGGACGACGAGAACCTGTCCGACTCCTCGTTCGACCCGGACGAGCTGGGTGAGGACGACGAACTCGACGACGACATGGTCGACGAGGAAGAGCCCGAGGAAGATGGCGGCGAAGAAGAGATCGTCGAAGAAGACTGATCTCGTCCTCGCGGTCACGCGCACGCCGGCTGGTCTCCCAGCGTGGCGCGCCCCCGCCTCATAGGATCCGAGCATGACGCGCTTTCGTCTCGTGCTCGAGTACCATGGGACAGAGTTCGTCGGCTGGCAGGTCCAGCCGAACGGTCGCTCTGTGCAGGGCGTGCTCCAGGCCGCGCTCGCTGAGCTGCTCGGCCACGAGACACACGTCGCTGGATCCGGTCGCACGGACGCCGGCGTGCACGCGCTTGGCCAGGTTGCGGCCTTCGACACGACGGCGGAGCGGACCGAGCGCGCCGTGATGAAGGGCCTCAACTCCCTCCTCCCGCCGGACGTCGCGTGCCTGGCTGCGGACGTGGTGGATCCAGACTTCGACCCGCGCCGTCAGGCCCGTCGCAAGCTCTACCGCTACACGTTCCTGGAGCGCCCTGCGCGCAGCCCGATGCTCGCCGACCGGGTGTGGCACCTCGGCCACACGCTGGACGTGGAGCGCATGCACGAGGCCGCCAGGCTCGTGATCGGTCGACACGACTTCGCGTCGTTCCGCGCGGCGGGCTGCGCGAGCACCCACCCCATTCGCACGGTCGAGGACGCGCGCGTCCGCCGCGAGGGCGACCTCGTGTACTTCGAGATCGTCGGCAACGGGTTCCTGCGCCACATGGTGCGGATCCTCGCAGGCACGCTCTACAGCGTCGGCACACGCAAGATCGACGTCGCCGGGTTTCAGCGCATCCTGTCCGCCGCCGACCGCAAGCACCTGGGCAAGACCGCGCCGCCCCAGGGGCTGACGCTGGTCTACGTCGAATACGTCGGCGGCGAAGCCCCGTCTGACGACGAGCAGGACGACTAGAAGTCGATCTTCAGGCCGCCGGACAGCGTCCAGCCGTCCAGATCCAGCCCGGCGTCGCCGGTCTTGCCAACGATCTGTCGACGGTACTGGATGGTCAGCCAGGTGTCGTTGATGCCGGAGCGGGCCTCGAGCTCGCTCGCGCGGTTGGGCGCGAAGGTGTCGAGGAGGATGTTCACGCCCGCGTCCCAGTGCCAGCCGAGCTTGGAGCCGACAATGCGCCCCGCGGCCACCGGCACCTTGTCCGCGTCGAGCGGGGTCTCACGCCAAAAGACCCAGTCCACGCCCACACCGCCGAACGGCACGACGGGCTGCTCGTCGATCACGTGGAGCCGCAGGCGAGCGTCGAGCGAGAACGGCGCCATCTGCAGGCGGGTGTACTCGGCCGACGTCTGGCCGGTGGAGTCCACCGTGAAGCCCTTCTTGGTGATCAGGCCGACGCCGACGTTGACTTCGGCGTAGCGGAACAGCTGGACGCCGGCCGACACCCGGAAGTCCACGCCACGCTGGCCGTAGATGCTCTGGATCGTCGCGTCCTTGTAGGCGTAGCTGCCACCGTCGAACGTGAAGTTACCCCAGGCGGACGTCACGTCGCGATCAAAGCGGCTCAGGCCACGAGGGCGCGTGGACGGCGGGCCTCCGTCGTCCTCGGCGTCCTGCGCGCGCGCGACGGACGAGGTGGTCAGGGCCGCGACCGCGAGCGCGGCGAGAGCGCCACGACGACGGCGCATCAGGGCGACCGCGCCCAGCACGCCAATACCGCCAAGCAGGCCCGTGGGGCCGGTGGCGCACCACGCGGGGGGACCGCCAACCTCGCCAGTCACGTCAGACGCGGAGAGCGTGGCGCGGGGCGTCTCGGAAACCACATTGCTCATGGGGCCGGACCTCTTGGAATCCTTGCCGCGAACCGCGACATAGTAGGTCGTATCGTTGACCAGCTTGGGGATCGTGACCGTCACGGTGCTGGAGTCCGTGGGCTGGTCGACCGAGATGGGAGACGTGACGCCGTCGACGACGCCCGTGGGCCCAGTGCCGTCCGGATACTCCGCGTCGGTGAACGGGTCGCGCGAGATGTACACATCGTAGCCTGTTGTGTCCGACGCGGTGAGCGCATCGAAGTTCAGGACGATGCCGCGGTTGATGAACCCGACGTTCGCGTTGCGCAGCTGCACGCCGGTCGGCGGGTTGTCGATGGTCAGCACGGCGCGGGCGTAGCCCACGTCACCGCCGCCGTCCGTCACACGCACCCAGACAGAGTGGTCGCCTTCGGTCCACGTGGAGTCCACCGTGAAGCTGGCCGCGCCGCTGCCGCTCGCCGTGATGTCGCCCGACGACAGCGTGGTGCCGCCGCCGCTGTAGGTGCCGTCCTGTACGACGTTGTAGCTGCCATCGGTGTCGGACTTGAAGGTCAAGTCGACCGAGTCGCCGGACACGGCAGAGCTCTTGGACAGCTTGACCTTGTCGACCCACGGCCCCCGCGTCAGCACGCGGATGGTGCCGCCTTCGGTCCCGGCGAACACGTAGCCGTCGAGGCCTGACACCATGTCGGCGGTGACGAAGTCGAGGCTGAACTCGCTGGTCGGCTCGGCGGTCACGTCGGCGAACACCTGGATCCGGTGGTTGCCGCTGCCGTCGCCGTCCGCCACCAGGTGCGACACGACGGACGTCGTCGAGTCGGTCACCGAGACGATCGAGCGCGGCGCGTTCAGGCCGGTGGCGCGGAGCACGACGACGGAGTTCGGCGAGGTGGTTCCGTCCCAGCGCGAGATCCGGTCGTTGGCGCGCTCGGCGACGTAGGCGCCAGACAGCTCATGCGGCGCCAGATCTGTGGGGTCGAGCGCGAGCAGGGACAGCTGCGAGCGCTGGACAAACCCGGACGACAGCGTCCAGATCGCGAAGTTGGACCCGCCGTGCGCGACCACGACCTGGCCAGGATCGTCGCTAAGCAGCCCGGGGCGCAGCACCGCGTCGATCGGATCGGCGTCGCCAAAGATGCCCGACGGCGTGTAGGTCGTGTCCTCGGTCAGCTCGCCGTCCGTCACGAACAGCTTGTGCGCGTAGGTGTCCTGCGAGCCGTCGCCGTCATCGAGCGCGTAGAGCACGTCGCTGGTTGCGCCGGGCCACAGGCCGATCACGCTGCGAGCGCTGGTGCCGTCGGTCAGAGACGCCAGGTCGAACACCTGGGCCTTGGTGCCCGTGCCCTTGTAGGCGGCGAACGTGCCGCTCTTCCAGAGCCAGGTCTCGATGGTGCCGTCCTGGCAACCGATCCAGACCCAGTCACCACCGGCGGCGCGCGGCGCGACCGCCACCGAAAGCGCGTAGCACTCGTCCGTGCCGAACGAGGTCTCGCCGACGGTCCAAGTGCTGGCGTCCACCAGGATCACCTGGCCCTTGCGCGCAGGCAGCAGACCGCCCGCGTCCGACACGCCCGCGACCAGCAGCTTGTCCTTGGACACGACCAGCCGCGTGATGGCGCTGCCCGCGCTGGCGGTGCCGAACGAGGCGCCTGTCGGCGCGTGATCCGGAGGCGCAGCGAGCGCAAAACCGACCAGGCTCAACCAACCGAGCATGCGACGCCCCACCGCGCACCATGCGCCGCCAACCCGTTAGCAAGCTCCGTGCCGACGCGCATCTGGGCGGGTTTTCGAGGCCTTCTGGCCCCCTCCTGAGACAAGCTGTCCCTGGGGTCCCGCAGCGCCCCCGACGCCGGACAAACTGTCATCCGCGACCGGGTGCGCGTGCCCGATCGCGACGCGCGGTCGCGCTCAGCTCTCTTGCCGATCGAGCAGCGCCGCCATGGTGCCGACCGCCGCCACCGCGGCGACGCGCAGGTTGTCCATGCTCGCCCACAGCTCGATCGCCTTGCCGTCCAGCGTGCGACGGACGCGCGCGACGTGCACCTGACGCTCGCCTTCAAGCTTGCGCGGGCGCGGCAGCTTGCGCGGGTCGCTGCCTAACGTGACCTTCACCAAGCCCTCCTCGAGCTTGTCGATCACGTCCTCGACCAGCACGTCCTCGTCGATCTCGACGCGGATGGTGGCCGCCATGCCGGAGAACAGCGGCGCCGCGACGAGCGTGACGTCGGCGCGAACCGAGGTGAGCCGACCGATCTCCGCGGCGATGCGGATCTCCTCGGTGGACCAGCCCGTGACGCCGGCCTCGCCCACCAGCGGGAGCAGGTCAAACGCGAGCCCCTGCGGGTAGACCTTGCGCGGCGGCGGCGAGCCATTGAACAGCGACACCACCTGGCGCGACAGCTCCTCGATCGCGTCGCGACCGGCGGCCGACGCGGGCGTCATGACCGTCGCGGTGACCGAGCCGACGTCAAACCCGCGGGCGATGGCGCCCACGACGGTGCCCACCAGCGTGGCCGCGGCGGACGGGATCGCCGCCACGTCGCGCGCGCGCGGCGCCCCCAGCTTGTCCAGGCCCATCCACGGCAGGACCAGCGGGAAGTTCAGGTCGTCGAGGTGGCTGCCAGAGGCGTCCACCACGCGCACGCCCGCGACCGCGGCGCGCTCCACGAAATCACGCGCGATCGCGCGCGGCAGCGCCACGAAGACCGCGTCCAGCGAGCCGAGGTCCTCGTGGCCGAGCTCGTCCACCGCCACCTGGCTGCCCTGCCAATCGACGAACGGCACGGTCGACTTGGCGCTCGCCAGCGGCACGATCGTGCCGGGCCGCCACGGCGACGCCTCCAGCACCGAGATGATCTCCTTGCCCAGAGCGCCCGTCGCCCCCGCCACACCGACCCGCAGACCGTCCTTGCTCACGTCGACCCTCCCGCGCGCGGACGCGCGTCCGGCTCCCGCACGTACACCGGCGTGATGTCCACCGCTGCCACACCCTCACCGCGGGCGATCGCGTCGGCGCCCATTCGCACCAGCACGTCGACCGCGGGGTGCTCGGCGTCCGCGAACACCACGCCGCCAGCCGCCTCGACCACGTCACGGTACACGAGCGCGCCCTCGCCGGTCGCCACGAACGGCGCCGTCATCCAAGACACCGCGACCTGCGGTGCCACGTCCTCGGGGCCGGTGCGCTCGACGCCGTCCTCCACCGCCGACGCGTAGACGCGCTGCTTGCGGGCGTCGAGCATGGCGAGAACGCTGCCATGCCCTGCCGCGCGACGCGCCCGCGACACCAGCGAAGACCCCGCCCACATCGGCACCCCGCGCGCGAGCGCGAGGCCGATCGCGGTGGACAGACCGACGCGAAGGCCGGTGAACGCGCCTGGACCCACGGCCACCGCCACGCCGTCGATGTCGCCGACCGTGAAGCCAAGCTCAGCGCAGCACTCGACCACCCAGTCGAGCAGCACGGCCTCCACGTCGCGTCCGACGCGCGCGGCGCGCACGGACACGCGCGCACCGTCAAAGGCCGCCACGCCCACTACGGGGCCGGTCGTGTCGATCCCCAATGTCTTCACGCGAAGTACTGGGCGATGAACCGGAGGAGGTCGTTGCGCGTCACGTAGACCATCAGCAGGACGACGCCGACGATGCTGGCGATCATCGTCTTCTCGCGCACCTCGATCGACACGGGCCGACCGCGCACCGCCTCGATCAAGTCGAACGTGATGCGACCGCCGTCGAACACAGGCACCGGCAGCAGGTTGATCACGCCCAGTCCGATCGACATCGCGGCGAGCAGGGTCACGTAGTACACGACGCCCATCGAGGCGGTCTCGCCGGCGGCGACGAACATGGCGACCGGGCCGCCCAGGTTCTTCTCGACGCTGGACGCGCCGGTCAGCAGGTTGCCTAGGATGGCGAACTGGTTGCTGATCTGCGTGGCCATGGTCTCCGCGGAGCGCGCGGCGGCGGCGGCCACGGTGAACGGGCGCACCTTCGTCGGCATGTAGCGGCCGACCTCGCCGTAGCTCTGCACGCCGATCAGCGGACGCGCGCGCGTCTCACGACCGTCGACCACCTGAAGGCGCGGGGTCAGCGGGATGGGGAGCAGCTGCCCCTCACGCACCACGCCGATCACCATCTGCCGAGGCGGAGCGCCGTTCACCGACGTGGAGCGCGTGGCGTTGATCAGCTGCGCGAACGTGAGCATCGGCAGGCCATCGGCCACGGCGATGCGGTCGCCGCCCTTCAGGCCCGCCTTCTCGGCGACGCTGTCCTTGCTCACCGCGAACATCATCACGATGGCCGGGGCGAAGCCCCAAGGGTTGGCGTACGCGGGCACCGGCGACAGGTAGTCACCCGCGGTGCGTTCGATCGTGAACGTCAGGTTCTCAGGCGCCTTGCGCGACGGCGTCGCCTGGTCCAGGTCGACGTCGAATGGGCGCTTCACCGACAGGGTGTGGGTGGTGCCCGACATCGCCTGAAGCATGCCGCGCCAGCTGTCGACGGCCTTGCCGTCCACCGCGGTGATCACGTCGCCGGTCTTGAGGCCCGCGCGGCCCGCGGGTGACGTGCTGGACTCGACGCCCACGCGCGAGGTGAGCGTGGCGGCCTCGATGCCCAGACGCTCCAGGTTGGCCTGCCCGTCCGGGTCCGCGCCGATCGCGTGCGCGGGCAGCGACAGGTCCACGCGCTTGCCGCCGCGCTCGACCGTCAGCGGGATCACCGACTCGTGATCGATGACCTCATCGAGCTGGTCCTGGATGTCGTTCCAGTAGCCGACCTCGTGGCCGTTCACGCCGACGAGCGTGTCTCCGGGCAGCAGGCCCGCGGCCTCGGCCATCGAGCTGGGCAGCACCTCACCGAGCTGGTTGCCGGCCTCAGGCAGGCCGTGGAGCAGCACGCCGATCAGCATGAAGTACGGCACGATCAGGTTGACCGCGGGGCCGGCGCCGTTGACGAACAGGCGCTGCCACACCGGGCGGTTGGCGATGCTCTGCGACGCGTCGACCGCGCGCGGGGGCGCATCCGCGTCGTCCTCGCCGAACTGGTCGCCGCCGGCGATCCACGCGTAGCCACCAAACGGGAGCGCGCTCACGCGGAAGTCGGTCCCGCCGGCGCGAAACCCAAACAGGCGCGGCCCGAAGCCGATCGAGAAGATCGGCACGCCGATGCCCAGCAGCCTGGCGGCGGCCCAGTGCCCCGCCTCGTGGATCAGGATCAGGAACCCGATCGCGAAGCCGCCGGCCGCCAAGTACTGGAGAATGTGCATCGGCTAGGCCCCGTGGACCAGGACAGCGTACGCGTAGACCGTCGGCGCGACGAACAGCATGGAGTCGATGCGATCCAGGATGCCTCCGTGGCCGGGCATGATCCAGCCAGAGTCCTTCACCTTGAAGGCCCGCTTGAGCATGGACTCACACAGGTCGCCCATCACGCCCAAGCCGCTCGCCACCACTCCATAGAAGACGACATCCAGTGGCGTCAGCTGCGGCAGGAAGAGCATCTTCACGACCGCCACGCCCACCGTGGACCCTGCAAACCCGCCGGCTAGGCCCTCGACGGTCTTCTTGGGGCTGACCTTGGGGTAAAGCGGGTGCTTCCCGAACGCGCGGCCCGCGAAGTAGGCGCCCGTGTCGCCCATCCAGGCGATCACCATCACCAGGAACACCCAGGTGATGCCGTGCTCCAGCGCGCGCAACGACAGCAGGAACGGCATCAGGCCCGCGATCCAGCCCACGCCCAGCACGTAGCGCCCGGCCTTGTCGGCCGCGCCGTCCAGCGTGTCACCCGGCCGCAGGGTGACCTGAGCCATCGACAGCACGACCACGCCGCCCGCGACGATCGCCAGGTGCTCGGGGAACGCCAGCCACGAGGCGACGACCACGCCCGAGCACAGCGTCATCCACGCGAGCGCGAACAGGTTGTCCTCCGGGAAGGCCATGCGCGCGTACTCGTCGAGCGCGATGACACCGCCGATGCACACGAGCAGGACCATGCCCGCCATCCCGCCCCAGATCAGCAGCGGCAGCACGAGCGCGAGGCCTACCACCGCGGCCAGAATTCGGGTGGACGTCAAGAGCCTTCCTCGGGGGGCGCGACCTGCTCACCGGTCTTGCCAAAACGACGATGCCGCGCCTGATACGCGTGTAACGCCTCCAGCAGCTGGGGCCGACGGAAGTCGGGCCAGGCCACCGGCGTGACGTACAGCTCGCTGTAGGCGATCTGCCAGAGCAGGAAGTTGGAGACACGCAAGTCGCCGCTGGTGCGGATCAGCAGGTCCGGATCGGGCAGGCCGGCGGTGTAGAGCCGCGAGCCGACCAGCGCCTCATCAATGTCGTCGGCCTTCAGCCGACCGGCGGCCACCTCACCCGCCAGCTCGCGGATGGCCGAGACAAGCTCCGCGCGGCTGCCGTACGACAGCGCCAGCAGCAGCTCCATGCCGGTGTTGTCCGCGGTGGCGGCCTCGCCCGCATGCAAGAGCCAGCGCACGTTGTCCGGGAGCTGATCCAGCTCGCCGATGCCGCGCAGGCGCACGTTGTTGTGGAGCAGCTCGGGCGTCTCGTCGCGGAGGTAGGTCTCGAGCAGGCCCATCAGCGCGGCGACCTCGTCCTCAGGACGGGCCCAATTCTCGGTGGAGAACGAGTAGAGCGTCAGGACTTCGACGCCGAGTTCGCCGCAAGCACGCACGATCTCACGGACCGCCTCCGCCCCAGCCGTGTGACCGGCGGTGCGAGGGAGCCCGCGCTGCTGGGCCCACCGGCCATTGCCATCCATGATGATGGCGATGTGGCGCGGGATGGGGCCATCGGGAAGCGCGCTTTCACGCGCGTCGATCGGTTCTGGCAACCTACACCTCGACGACTTCCTTCTCCTTGGCGCCACAGACCGCGTCGATCTTCTCGACGTAGTCATCCGTGAGCTTCTGCACCTTGTCGAGGTACCGCGTGAGCTGGTCCTCGGTGATGTCTCCGCTCTCTTCGCCTTCCTTGAAGGTCTCGTTGTACTCGCGGCGGACGTGGCGCACCCGCACCTTGGCGTCTTCGCCCATGGTGTGCAGTTGCTTGACCAAGTCGCGGCGACGGTCGGCCGTCAGCGGCGGGATCGGCACGCGCAGGATCTGGCCGTCGTTCGACGGGTTCAGGCCTAGACCGGCCGCGACGATGCCGCGCTCGACGTCCTGGAGGGTGGCCTTGTCCCAGGGGGTGACGACGAGCAGGCGCGCGTCGGCGGCCTGGACCGTCGCCAGCTGGTTGAGCGGCATGGTGGCGCCGTAGGACTGGACCTCGACCTGGACGTTCTCCAGGAGCTTGGGCGTGGCTCGACCGGTGCGGATCTTCTGGAGATCCTTGCCCAACGCCTCGACCGAGGCCTTCATGTCGTCTTCGGCCGCTTGCAGGTACTCTTCCATCACGTCCTCCGAAACGGGTACGGGGTAACGCGTTGCACCGCGCCACGCGCGCAGGGAGGCGGGTGACGGGGCATGCGTCTACGGGCAGGCTCGGGGCGGCTAGGACGCCGTGACGAGCGTGCCGATCTCCTCTCCCTGGATCACGCGCACCAGGTTCCCGCGCTCGCGGAACGACACGACGTAGATGGGGATGTCGTTGTCCATGCACAGGCTGATCGCCGTGCTGTCCATCACCTTGAGGCCGCGGCCGAGCACGTCCATGTACGTCAGGCGCGGGAAGCGCACGGCGTCCGGGTACTTCATCGGATCCTTGTCGTACACACCGTCGACCTTGGTGGCCTTGAGGATGATGTCCGCGTGGATCTCGGCGGCACGCAGCGCGGCGGCCGTGTCGGTCGAGAAGTAGGGGCTGCCGGTGCCGCCGGCGAAGATGACCGCGCGCCCCTTCTCCATGTGCCGCAGCGCGCGACGACGGATGTAGGGCTCGGCGATCTGGTCCATCTTGAGCGCGCTCATCACGCGCGTCATGCAGCCGTGGCGCTCCAGCGCGTCCTGCAAGGCCAGCGCGTTGATCACCGTGGCCAGCATGCCCATCTGGTCCGCGCCTGTGCGGTCCATGCCCTGGGCAGCGCCCGCGATGCCGCGGAAGATGTTGCCGCCGCCGATGATCACGGCGACCTGCACGCCCTGGTCGCGCACGGTCTTGATCTCGGAGGCGAACCAGTCGAGCGCCTCAAGGTCGATCCCGCCGCCGGCCTTTCCGCCGAGCATCTCGCCCGAGAGCTTGATGAGGACTCTCTTGTAGCTGGTGGCCATGGCGGCTCTCCTGGTCGGCGTGGGCTTTACGGCGGGCGGTCGGGTCGTGGAGACGAGCCCCACATGCAAAAAGGGCCGGCGCTTTCGCGTCGGCCCCTGGTCTCTAGTGAGCGGCTGCGGCGGCCACCTCGGCCACCTCGGCCGCGAAGTCGGCCGAGCGCTTCTCGAGTCCCTCACCCACTTCGTAGCGGGTGAAGCGGCGGATCTTGATGTTCTCGCCGATCTTGGCGACGGCGTCCGAGATCATCGAGGCGATGGTCTTGGTGTCGTCCTTGATGAAGGTCTGCTCGAGGAGCACGACCTCGGAGAGCCACTTCTTCATGCGGCCTTCGACGATCTTCTCGGCGACGGCGGCGGGCTTGCCCTCCTCCAGAACGCGGCCGATCTGCACGGCCTTCTCGGCCTCGTAGGCGGCCGGATCGACCTCGTCCTTGGAGACGAAGAGCGGCTTCTCGGACGCGATGTGCATCGCGATGTCCTTGACCAGGTTCTGGAAGCCTTCGTTGAGCGACACGAAGTCGGTCTCGCAGTTGACTTCAACCATCACGGCGATGCGGCCGCCGGCGTGCACGTAGTGCCCCACCAAGCCTTCCGCGGCGATGCGGCCCGACTTCTTGGCGGCCGCCGCCATGCCCTTGATGCGGAGCCAGTCCGCGGCCTTGGACAGGTCGTTGTCGTTCTCGACGAGGGCCTTCTTGCAGTCGGACATACCCGCACCCGTACGGGCGCGGAGCTCCTTGATCAGCTCGGCGGACATGGATTCTCCAGAGTTGGGTAGGGACGGGGCCAGGGCGGTCCGTCAGGACACGCCCCGGGCGCGGGAGACCGATCAGGCCTCGGCGTCGGTCTCGGCGGCGGGCTCGACCACGGGGCCGCCACGCTTCACGATCTCGACTTCGCCTTCCGCGGCGATCGACTGCTCGCCAACCCAAGCGCCCGAAGAGCGGTTGGTGGAGGCGTTGCGGCCCTCGATGCAAGCGTCAGCCACGGCGCCCGTGAACAGGCGGACGGACTTGATGGCATCATCGTTGCCGGGGATCACGTAGGAGATGCCGCTCGGATCGCAGTTCGTGTCGCACAGGCCGATCACGGGGATGCCGAGCGAAGCGGCCTCCTGGATGGCGATGTGCTCCTTCTTGGGGTCGATGATGAAGATGGCCGAGGGCAGGCCCTTGAGGTGCTTGATGCCGCCGAGGTCGCGGTCCATCTTGGCGATCTCACGGGTCAGCTCGAGGGCTTCCTTCTTGGTGAGGAGCTCGAAGCGGCCTTCGTCACGAGCGTGCTCCAGCTTGAGGAGCTTCTCGATGGACTTCTTCACGGTGACCCAGTTGGTCAGGGTGCCGCCGAGCCAGCGGTGCGAGACGTAGGGCATTCCGGCGCGCTTGGCCTCTTCCACGACGATGTCGCGGGCCGCGCGCTTGGTGCCGACGAACAGCACCGGGCGACCCGACTGGACCGTGGCGGTTGCGAAGCGGCTGGCGTCGATCAGGCCCTTGGCCGTCTTCTGCAGGTCGATGACGTGGATCCCGTCCTTGGCGCCGTAGATGTACGGCTTCATCTTGGGGTTCCAGCGACCGGTCTGGTGGCCGAAGTGGACGCCTGCCTCGAGCAGGTCACGCAGGGAGAGGTTCATCATGATCGACATCCTGTTTGGTTGTACGTCCGCCGGGGAACCGTCCCGACCTCGCATCAGGCGAGGCACCGAGGGGGATTCCGTGGATCCAGCGTGCGAATTCACCCTTCCCGGAGACCATCTCCGAGCGGGCAGCGCCCATTATCCGGCGCCGCGAGCCTGATCAAGCTCCCCGGGCCACAGCGCCCGGGGTCACCGACCCTATCGACCACCCGCCGCGCCTCAGGTGGCGGCGGCCGCGTCCGCGTCGTCGTCCTTGCGACCGCAGCACTTCTTGAACTTCTGCCCGCTGCCGCAAGGGCACGGGTCGTTCTTCTTGATGCCGTAGGCCTCGGCGAATGCGCGCGCCTCATCACCCGGCTCGGGCCGACGGGGGGGGGGCGGCGCCGGCGCCTCGGGTACTTCCAGGCCAAACAGGGCGGCGGCGCCATCCCCGCCGAGCGCGGCGGACGCGGCGTCCTCCGGCGCGCTGGTCATGCGCACCTGCGGCAGGCCCTGCACTGACGCCGGCTGCAGCGACGGCGGAGGCGGCGGCGCGGCGGTCATCAGGCGCTGGAGCACCATCTCGTCGCGTGCGGCGGCCATCATGAGGAACATCTGGTAGGCCTCCCGCTTGTACTCCAGCAGCGGGTTTCGCTGGCCGTAGCCGCGGATGCCGACGCCCTGGCGCAGGCGGTCGATGGCGAGCAGGTGCCCGCGCCACAGGTCGTCCGTGGTGCGGAGCAGCAGCATGCGCGCGATCGGGTCGAACTGGGCGCCCAGCTCGTTGGCCTTGGTCTCGACGGCCGCGGTGGCGTCCGCGCGCACGCGCGCCTCAAGGTCGACGTGGGCGGTGTCGCGGATCTGCTCGTCCGTGGTCTCCCACTGGACGTTGAAGGTCTTCGCGAGGCTCTCGCGGATCCCCTTCACGTTCCACATCGTGGGGTTGAGGCCCTCGTCCGCGTAGTCGTCGAGCATGTCGCCGACCGCGGAGTTGACCGACTCGTCCACCATCTGGCGAATGCCCTGCCCTTCCAGCGCTCGCCGACGCAGGTCGTAGACGCCCTTGCGCTGGTAGTTCATGACGTCGTCGTACTCGAGCAGGTTCTTGCGGATGCCGAAGTGGTAGGCCTCGACCTTCTTCTGGGCCCCTTCGATGGCGCTGGTCACCATCTTGGCCTCGATCGCCTCGTCTTCCTGGAGGCCCATGCGCTCCATCCACTTCACGATGCGATCCGACCCGAACATGCGCATCAGGGGATCATCGAGCGCGACGAAGAACTTGGATGAGCCAGGATCGCCCTGACGACCGGCGCGGCCGCGCAGCTGGTTGTCGACGCGACGCGACTCGTGGCGCTCGGTGCCCAGGATGTGCAGGCCGCCGTAGGACTTGACCTTCTCGCACTCCTCGGCGCACTGCTTGGTGTACTTGGCGAGCGCCGCCGCGTAGGCGTCGAGGTCGATCGTGGGGTCGATGCCCTGAGCCACGAGCTCCTGACGCGCCATCTCCTCGGGGTTGCCGCCGAGCTTGATGTCGGTGCCGCGGCCCGCCATGTTGGTGGAGATCGTGACCGCGCCAGGGCGACCCGCCTGCGCGACGATGTGCGCCTCGCGCTCGTGCTCCTTGGCGTTGAGGACCTCGTGGGGGATGCCCTCGGCCTCCAGCATACGAGCGACCAGCGCGGACTTCTCGACCGACGTGGTGCCGACCAGGACAGGCTGGCCCTTGGCGTGAACGGCCTTGATGTCCTCGACCACCGCGCGGAACTTGCCGTTCTGGTTCTTGTAGACCAGGTCCTCGTAGTCCTTGCGGGCCACAGGGCGGTTGGTGGGGATGACCACCACGTTGAGCTTGTAGATCTCGTGGAACTCGGCCGCTTCAGTCGCCGCGGTGCCGGTCATGCCCGCGAGCTTGCCGTACATACGGTAGTAGTTCTGGTACGTGATCGTGGCGTAGGTCTGGCTTTCTTCCTGGACCTCCACTTTCTCCTTGGCCTCGATCGCCTGATGCAGACCGTCGCTCCAGCGGCGGCCCTTCATCATGCGGCCCGTGAACTCATCGACGATGGTCACTTCGAGCTTGCCGTACTCGTCGGGGCGCACGACGTAGTCGCGATCGCGCTTGTACAGGTGGTGCGCGCGCAGCGCCGCCATCGCGTGGTGCAGGATCTCGATGTTCTGCGGATCGTAGAGGTTGTCGACGTGGAGCTTGTCCTCCACGTTCGCGATGCCGTCCTCAGTGAGGCTGACGTTGCGGGATTTCTCGTCGAGCGTGAAGTCGCGGTCCTTGACCAGCAGCGGGACGACCGCGTCCACCACGTTGTACAGGTCGACCGACTGGTTCGTGGGGCCTGAGATGATCAGCGGGGTGCGGGCCTCGTCGACGAGGATCGAGTCGACCTCGTCGACGATCGCGAAGTTGTGGCCGCGCTGGACGTAGTCCTCCACGTTGTACTTCATGTTGTCGCGCAGGTAGTCGAAGCCGAACTCGTTGTTCGTGCCGTACGTGATGTCCGCCGCGTAGGCCGCGCGCTTGCTCGCCTGGTTCCGGTCACCCGACAGGATGGTGCCGACCGACAGGCCGAGGAAGTTGTAGAGCTTGGCCATCCACTCGGCGTCGCGCTTGGCCAGGTAGTCGTTGACCGTGACAAGGTGCACGCCCTTGCCGGACAGCGCGTTCAGGTAGACCGGCAGCGTGGCGACGAGGGTCTTGCCCTCACCGGTGCGCATCTCGGCGATCTTGCCCTGGTGGATGACGGTGCCACCGATGATCTGGCAGTCGAAGTGGCGCATGCCCATGGCGCGCTTGCCGGCCTCGCGGACGGTGGCGAAGGCCTCCGGCAGCAGGTCGTCGAGCGGCTCGCCGCGCTCCAGGCGCTCCTTGAAGCGCACGGTCTGGGCGGCCAGCTCGCGATCATCGAGGGACTGGATCTTCGGTTCAAGCGCAGCGACCTGGGCGACGACCGGCTGGATACGCCGGACCTCGCGGTCATTTGCGTCGCCAAACACCTTCTTGAGAACACCCGTGAACGAGTCCAACATGACCGGCACGTCTCCAGACCCAACTTCCGGGCGGGACCGGAACGGTGGGCTCTCTTGCTCACCATTCCGCCGACCGGCAACCCAGGTAGCCTATCGAGGCAGGTATTTAAGCGGATCCTGAGCGCTGCCGTCGATCCGGATCTCAAAGTGCACGTGAGGGCCGGTGCTCCGACCCGTGCTGCCCATGAGGGCGATCGGGTCGCCCCGCTGGACGTGATCCCCGGCGGCGACGAGCAGCGCCGAGCAGTGGCCGTAGCGGGTCACGATGCCGAACCCGTGGTCGATGTCAACCATGTTGCCGTAGCCGGAGGTGTACTCGGCCCGGACGACGGTGCCGTCCGCCACGGACTCGATCGGCGTGCCGATGTCATTCGCGATGTCCAAGCCGGAGTGGAACTTGGTGTAGCGACGGATGGGATCGCGCCGCCAGCCAAAGCCCGAGCTGATCTCGCCCTCGGACGGCCAGACCGCAGGGAGGGCCTGGTGGATCGACCGGAGGGCCTCCAGATCCGCCATCAGCGCGGCCAGCTCCGCCTCCGAGCTGTCGAACTGGTCGACAAACCCGGTCACCCGGTCGGCGATGTCGGCGGCCCAGGCGTCCGCGGGACGCAGGTCGTCGGAGGTGATGGTGGTGCCGTCGAGCACGTCGTCGGACGTGAGCATCGGCGCGTCCAGCGCCAGCGCGTCGTCCTCCAGGTCGTCCGCGTACTCCAACACGTCGCCCGACATGGGACCCACGTCCGCGATGGGGCCGTGCGCGCCGCGCGCCTCGCTGAGTGAGCGCAGCTGGGCGTCATACAGCCGCAGGCGGCTCAGGATGCGGTCGACCTCGCCCATGGTGTGGTCGACCTGTTCGAGCTTGCCCTTCAACGACAGGTTCTCGTCGACGAGGCCCGCGTAGGCCACCGCGCGCGGCAGCGTGAACGCCAACCCGACCGCCAGCACGAAGGCGAGCGACGTCAGCACGCGCCCGACGCGACCGTCGATCGCCGCGGCGGACACGGTGACGACAGCCCGGCCGACGCCGCGATCCATCCGGGGGTCGCGGGCGGGAGGGATCACGCGGCGTCCTCGACCGTGAGCATCACGACGGTGACGTTGTCGTCGCCGCCGCGGGCGCACGCGAGGCCCACGAGCTGACGGAGCGCCTCTGCGCCCTCGTAGCGCTCGACCAGATCCTTCATCTCGTGCGCGTCCATCTTGCCCGACAGGCCGTCGGTGCAGAGCAGGAAACGATCGCCGCGCCGGAGCGCCCGAACCTGCACGTCCACCTCGACGTCCGGGTTGAACCCGAGCGCGCGGGTGATGACGTTGCGCATGCGGTGGCTCTTGGCCTGCTCTTCGGTGATCAGGCCGTCGCGGATGGACTGGGCGACCAGGCTGTGGTCGTCCGTGATCTGCTCGATGGCGCCGTCGCGGATCAGGTAGGCGCGGCTGTCGCCGACGTGGGCGACGTAGGCGTTGCTGCCGTGGGTCAGGACGACCACGATGGTGGTGCCCATGCCCTTGAACTCGGGGTGGTCGGTCGCCCAAGCGTGGATCCTCTTGCCGGCGAGGCGGACGGCCTCGTCCAGGCCGCGTCGGACGGCATCGACCGGATCCACCGTGCCGGACTCGGTGCCCGACGGCAGGATCAGCTCGCCCACCATCTCCTCGACCGTGTTCACGGCGAGCGTGGACGCGTGCTGTCCGCCCACGTGGCCGCCCATACCGTCGGCGACGACGTACAGGGCGAGCTCCTCGTTCATCAGGAACGCATCCTCGTTCCGGTCGCGCTTCAGCCCGATGTCGGTGATGCCGACGGCTTCGATTCCCATGCGGTCTCCCTGCACGGTGCGCACGATGCGACCGTTGGACGCGCCTAGCGCGGACGCGCGGGCAAGCCGCTGCGGGGCATAACCCACCTTCAGACCAAGTAGTAAAGCGCCTGGTCCCGATTGGCCGGATCACGCCGTGGGCAGTGGTCGCAGAACGTGTCCAGCATGCTGTACGCGTGCCGAACGGCCTGGAGCGTGCTGGAGTGGCGCACGGCCGCCTCGTGGAACACCTGGTCGGGGCCCAGCGTGCGGGTGATCCCCGTGCGGTCCAGCGCCTCGTTGAGGTCGGCGCGCACGCCGCACATGATCACGTGCACGCCGCGGGCGCGCATCCGGCTCAAGAAGCCGTCGATCAGGGTCATGCACACGGCGTCCGGGCTGCGGACGCGCTTCATGCGCAGCACGATCACCTTCGTGGCCGGCAGCACCCGCGCCTCGATCTCGTCGAAGTGCGACTCGAGCGCGCTGGCGGCGCCAAAGAACAGCTCCCCTTCCAGCCCGAAGATCAAGACGCGATCACAGCGCGAGTCGTCCGAGACCCGCTCGTGGATCACGCCCTGGTGAGTGACGACGAACTCCGTCAGCAGCATGCGACCGGCGCGCGGCACCGTCAGCATGAACGACATGAACACGCCGATCAGGACGCAGAACTCGACCGACACCGCGATCGCCGCGAACGCCGTCACGCCCACGATCACCGCGTCGAAGCGCGACGCGCGCCAGTGGTAGGCGAGCGCGTGCCGGTCGACCATGCGCCACGCTGAGACGACGAGGATGCCGGCGAGCGCGGCCTTCGGGATGAAGCGCGCGTAGGGCGCGAACATCAACATGATCGCGGCGACCGACACCGCGGAGATCACGCCCGACCACTGGGTCCGCGCGCCCGCCTGCTGGTTGATCGCGGACCGCGTCAGGGACCCCGACCCCGGGATGCAGTGAAAGAAGCTGCCACTGAGGTTCGCCAGGCCTTCGCTCATGCACTGCTGGTTCATGTCCAGCCGCTGGCCCGTCTGCGCCGCGATCGCCTTGGCCATGGAGATGGCCTCCAGCAGGCCGAGCACGGCGATGGCGAGCGCGCTCGCGGACAGGCGACGCATGATCACGGCGTCGAACTGGGGCAGCGCAAAGGTGGGCAGCGACGCGGGGATCTCGCCGACCAGCTTCACGCCCTGAGCGTCCAGGCCCCACCACGCCGACAGCCCGGACACCGCGATCACCACCAGCAGCAGCTCGGGCAGGATCGTCCAGCCGAGGCGCTGCTTGATCATGCGCAGGCCGATGACCAGCGCCATGGTCCCAAGGCCCACCATCAGCGTGGGCATGTGGACGCCCCCACCCTGGGTCATGGTCAGCCAGAAGCGCACGAGGAAGTGGTCGTGCACGTCGCCGACCGCCTTCATCCCCAGCAGGTTCTTGAGCTGGTCGAGCACCAACAGGCCGCTCGCGCCCAGCGTGAAGCCCACGATCACCGAGTGCGAGATGAAGCGGGTCAGATCACCCAGCCGCAGCAGCGTGATGCCGACCTGGATCGAGCCCACCATGAACGCGAGCAGGATGGCGCCGCTGATCCGCTCCTCGGGCGTGGTCGCCACGGCGAGCGCGCTCAGCACGGCGATGGAGATCGCGTTCGTCGGGCCATTGATCAGCTGCTTCGACGAGTCGAAGAGCGCGCCCACCGCGGTCATCACGATCGCGGTGTAGAGGCCGTACTGGGGCGGCAGCCCAGCCACCATCGCGTAGGCCATGGCCTGGGGGACCGCGATCGCGGCCACTGTCATGCCCGCGAGCAGATCCGCCCGCAGATCCGCGACGCCGTAGGTCCGGAGCGAATCCAGCGCAGGCACCATTCGGAGCAGGGCGGACGTCGGTGGGGTGGGTTGGGCGTCTGCCGACATGATGGCGTGGAGTCCCGTGACGATTCCACGACCTTTAACGGATTTCCCAAGGCCGAGTCAGCACGCCACGACAGTTCACGGGCAACCTCACGACTTGGGGCGCCACCACCACGCGCGCCACCGCCACGCGCGGTCCTGCGCCCGCTTGAACGCCGGAGAGGCGTCGTAGGCCTGGATCGCCTCGTCGAAGATGGCGCGCGCGCCCGACGCATCGCCCGTCGCCAGCCGACAGCGTCCCAGCTTGTAGCGCCCCTCGATCGACCCGCCGTGCACGGCGAGGCCGCGCTCGTAGCAGGGCAGCGCGTCCGCGTAGCGCTGGCGGTCGAAGAAGTAGTCGCCCAGGTCCATGACCGGCTGACCGTAGCCAAGGTCCTTGCGCAGCGAGAGCGCGTGCTCGATCCAGCGCTGGCCCGCGCCCAAGTCGCCCAGCTTGAGGTAGGCCTGGCCCAGGTTCCACGCCGGCAAGGCCAACGTCTTGCCGCGCCCACACACCTGCTCCAGCTCGTCGCGCGCCTGGGCGTACTGCCCACGCTCCACCAGCATCCGACCGAGCTCGCCGCGCGTGGTCAGGTCGTGCGGGTTGACCGCCAGGTTGGCGCGCAGCTCACGCCGCTTGCGCCAGCGCTCAAGCGGAGCCCACGGCCGCCAAGCGCGCCCGCGCCACCAAGCGTTTCCACCCCACGCCGACGCCACGACCAGCGCCAACGCCAGGAGCGGGTTGCCGCCCAACAGGACGACCAGCATGTACAGGAGCCAAGAGCTGGACATCCGAGGCTCAGGACCCGCCGGTGAAGTGCTCGAGGAGACTGCCCATCATCTTGCGCACCTCACGCTTGGTGGTCTGCTCCACCAGCGACTTGGGCACCCAGAGCGTGACGGTCATGCTGACCTCGTAGCGCAGCAGCGTGCCTGACCCTTCCGGCGTCAGCGTGTAATGGGCATGGTACTGGGAAAACGAGTCCGACTCGATCAGGTTGGACTCGAACCCACCTTCGACCGGACACTGACGCACCCGGTAGCGCACGTCCGCGATCACCGACGGAGACAGGTAGTCGAGCACCATGCAGGCACCCTGCCGCTCCACGAGCGTGACGCGCGTCGACCCGCCGGCCACTCGGTTCGCCGCGATCGGGTCCGACACGAACGTCAGCACCTTGTCCGGGGCGACGGGCAGGCTGACCGTGCCGACCACAGCGCCCGTCGAGGAGACGTACGATGTGGGCTCTCCTGCGAGCGCCGCTGAGAGCAGAAACGCACCGATCACCGCGGCCTCCAGGCACAACGAGAACACGTTTCACTCCTAACCGCGTCCGAACCCGCTGACTCGTCCGAGGATGTCCCCGATCAGGGCCTCGCGAACAGGCAGGGCCCGCCGGCGCAGGTGTCGATGACCTCCCCCGTCGACAGGAAGTGCACCGACTGGTCCTGCGCCTCGTGGAGCTTGCGGGGATCACCGTGGGTGTCGGTCTCGGAGGCCGGCGGATCCATCGGCGTCGCATCGGGAGCGACGCCAAAATCCCAGTTCACGATCACCGCGGGCGCGGCCGTCGTGGGCAGAGACACCGACGGGATCCCCCAGATCGGACGCGCGTTCCCCTCGGGCTGCACCGCGCCCACAGCGCGCGCCAGCTCCCAGCTGATCTGGTTCATGACCTGCGCGTCCTCCAGGCCCGCATGCAGCAACGCCTGATGGGCGGGCGTGTCGGGCAGCGGATCGGCGCCGACCTTCGGCGCCCAGGTGAGCCCGTCCATGCGGTCCCACGCGGTGCCGAGCAGGCCGAGCACGATCGTGAGGTCACCCGGGTCCGGGTACGCGACCTGGAGCAGGCCCGCCCAGTCCACGAAGTCCGAGCTGCGGTCGAGCAGGAACGGGAACGCGGCGCCCGGCACGCCGAGCACGCCTCGGGTGACGTCCCGCGAGGTCGCGAGCACCAGCGTGCCCATCGTCCCGCCCTGAGAATTGCCGTGGTACCAGAGCTGGTTCGGGTCCCACACCGGATCCCCGCCTTCGGTCACCAGCTCCGTAGGCGCCTGACCGTTCATCCCGAGCTTCATCAGGCGCTGCAGCGCCAGGTGGTTGACGACGCCCTGCATCGCCTCGTCGGTCAACCAGCCCATGTGGCCCGCGTCGTTGAGCAGCACGCGTGACCAGATCAAGGTCGAGGCGTCGGACATGCCCTGCATGTCGCACGCGAGGATCAAGAAGCGGTGGCGCTGCGCCATCTCGCGCAGCCAGCCGTTGTCGGCCTCGGCGCGGCTGCCCAAGAAGCCATGCCCGTACTGCATCACCGGCGCGGGGGCGCCCCCGTCGAGCGCCGACGGCGGCACCTGGACGCGGAACGGGATGGACTCGAAGCCCTCCGCGACCAGGGCACCAGACGCGTCACGTCGCAGGCGACGAACCCCGTCCGCGTCCGGCGCGCCCAGGAAGCTGGGGATCTGCGCGGTCGCGTCGACGATGACGGCCAAGTTGGGATCGCCGCTCACCACCTCGACGTGGTCGACGACAAAGTCCGGCGCGCCCGTTCCGAGCGCGTCGTACATCGCGGCCGACAGGTCCCCGAGGTCCTTGATCGCGCCAGCGTCGCCGCGGGTGGTGAAGTCCCAGGCCAGTTGCAGGTCGGCGCGGGCAAAGCCGGCGGTCTCCAGCGCGGGGAAGACGTCGTCCTCATAGTGCTGGCGACGGGCGTGCACGCCCAGGCGGTGGCTGGCCTCCTCGTCGCGCAGCGCGGAGAACCCGACGGGGGCGTCGACCGCGACGCCGGTCGCGTCCACCAGCCCGCGCACGCCGACGATGATCCGCGTCGCCGCGGGCAAGGGCACGGCCGCGCGGATCACGAGGATCTTGTCGCCCGGCGAATTGTCGAGCCAGTCGTTCTCGACCCAGTGCGGGATGCGCTCACCGGTCGTGGCGTTGAGCAGCACCGTGCGCGCGCCGTCCGGAAGCGACGTGGCGGCGTCGAAGGTGTCCGACAGCCCGTCGAGCGTGGCGCCCTGGAGCTGAAACAGGATCGGGGTGCCCACGCCAAACCCGTCCTCGTCGAAGGCCTCGACCGAGACGTGCACGCCAGCGGTGGTCATCGGCATGGCGTCCTCGACCAGCGCGAGCTTGCCGCTGTCGGCGTCACGCCAGTGGTCGGACGGGAACGGCAGCAGGCAGTGCCCGTCGCCGTCGAGGTTGTCGCATGCGGGGCTGCCCTGGCTCTCGGTCACGCCAAAGTTGTTGGACAAGTCGTCGGCGGGCGGTCCGGGATCTTGGACACAGGCCGCGATCCACAACACCGAGAGAAGAGACGCGCGCATGAACCCCTCCGAGAGGCCGCGCACCGTAGCGGCCCGCGACCCGACCCGTCCAGCCGATCCGTGCACGTCGATCGGATCTGCCCGAAACGCTGCACGCAGCGTTAGGCGGCGAGTTCGCCCCCACCCCGGAGCCCGCATGCCCGACGATCTCGACGCCTGGAAGGAGCGCGCCCTGCTCGCCGTTCGAACCCACGACGCCGTCGCGCTGGACGCCGCGCTGGCGGCCGGAGTCCCCGTCGAGAGCACCTCCCCCGCCGGCGACACCCTGCTGATGCTGGCCGCGTACAACGGCGGCGCGGCGCTGGTGACACGCCTGGCGGCCCTGGGCGCCAAGTTCGACGAGGCCGGCCCGCGAGGCATGACGCCGCTGGTCGCGGCCGCCTTCAAGGGTGACCTCGCGTCCGTCGAGGCGCTGCTGGCCGCGGGCGCCGACGCCAAGCGCCGGACCAAGGACGGATCGCTCCCAGCCGACTTCGCGCGGATGGCGGGCTACCATCAGGTCGCCGAGCGCCTGGAGCGCGAAGGCTGATCTCCAAGCTCCGGTCGATCCGCCTGCTCGCGCGTCGCGGCTGCTCGCGGGCGTCTGACAGGGGGGGCGCAGCCAGCCGTCACTGACGCGCTCAGCCCGCGAAGCCGGTGAGCGGCCCCGCGGCTGCCTCGCCAAAGCTGGTGATGGGCACGCCGCCGGCCTGAAGCATGGACGTGCAGAGGTGCGCGAGCGTCTCGCCGGTCCCGTCGAGGTGTCGCCCGCCGCCCATCGCGTTGGCCAAGTGTCCGGCGACGAGCACGGGCATGTCGTCGTGGTTGTGCAGGTCGCCGTCCGAGACGTCCGACGACATCATCAGCAGCGTGTGATCCAACATCGTCCCGCCGCCCTCGGGCACGTCCTTGAGCTTGCGGACGAGTCGAGTGAAGCGCCCCGCCTGGAAGGTGTCGATCAGCGCCAGCTTGGCCAGGTTGTCCGGCAGGCGCTGGTGGTGCGAGAGCGAGTGGTGCGGCGTGCGTACGCCCAGGAACGTGTACACGAGCTCGCTCGTCGCCGCGCCGAGCATCATGGTCACAACCCGCGTACGGTCGCACTGGAACGCCAGCACCGCCAAGTCCAGCAGCACGTCGGCGAGCTCCTCCAACGGCGCGTCGCCCGGCGCAGCCCCCAGGCCCACGCACGCCTCCAGCGCGTCGATGCGGGTCTCTACGGTGCGCACTGCGGTCAGGTACTGATCCAGGCGCACGCGATCTTCCACCGCGGCGCGCTGCGACAGGGCGGTCGCCTGATCGGCGCCCCTGTCGAGGACGGACAGGCGGTAGCGCTTGCGCCGCTGGTTCTCGGTGGCGGTGAGCAGCGCGTCCGATCCCCCGAACAGCAGGTTGAACGTGTTGCGCGGGCCGGACAGGCCAGGCAGGGGTACGCCGTCCGCGGTCCACGCGACGTGCTGGCCGTACACACAGGGCAGCCCGCCCTCGCAGGTGCCGATCGCCGGACCGGAGGGCTCCACCGCCAGCTCCAGCGACCGGAATGGCGTCGTCGCGCCGAGCGTGCGCGCGGCGAGTTGATCGGCGCTCTCGCCGTTGGAGACGACCGACGTGCCGAGGTGCGTCGACGTGAGCATCGTCGAGGTGCCGCGCAGGTGGTGGCCCGTGACCAGCGCGTCGGCGACCGGGTTGGAGAGCCCGCTGATCACCAGCACGTCGTCGCGGATGTCCTCGAGCTGCGACAGCGTCGGCCCGAACGCGAAGTCCCGCCCGAACCCGGTCGGCCGCCACTGCGCCATGTTCGCGCCGTTGGGGGCGAACATGAACATCAGGCGCCCCGGCGCGTCGTCGGCCGCGCGCGCCGCGCGTGGCAGGAGCGACGGGAGCAGCGGCAGCGCGATCAAGCCCGCCGCGCCGCCCAGGAACATCCTGCGTGAGACGGTCATCGCTCCACCCCAACCTGCATGAACGCGTCATCGGTGACCAAGCGCACCAGGATGTCGGAGAACGACGCCTGCCCGGCCAGGGCACCGTCGGTCAGCAGGTTGAGTCGTGCCCGATCCGCGTCGTCCGGCGCGCGGCCGTGCGTGTAGGTGAACAGCTTCTTCACGACGCAGCGCCCAAAGCTCGGGTCGGAGCCCAGCACGTGCGCGAGGTCGGCCGCGCCGTCCACCGCGGTGCCGTTGGGCAGCTGGCCAGACGCGTCGATCGGCTCGCCGTTGTCCTGGTCGCGCCACGCGCCGATCCCGTCGAAGTTCTCCAGCGCGAGGCCCAACGGATCGATCGGGTCGTGGCACGCGGCGCACGCCGGATCTTGGCGGTGCTGCTCCAGCCGCTCGCGCACCGTGGCCGCGTCCGGGCTGGCGTCCGGGAAGCCCGACACACCCGGCGGCGGCGTGCCCGGAGACGTGCACATCAGGTTGGACAGCACCCAGGCGCCGCGCCGAACCGGCGAGGTGCGCGTGGGCACCGAGGTGACGGTGAGCAGGCCGGGCATCGACAGCCACCCGTACCGACCGGCTGCGGACACATCCTGATCCGCGAACGGCGCGAACGGCGCGAGGTCGATCCCGATGAGCGGCGCGAGCGCGCCATCCACGTGCATGTGCGTGGACAGCAGCAGGCCGGTCACCGGCGTGGCCGCGCGCAGCCGATCCAGGAAGGTGAGCCGCATCGACTCCTTCATCGACGCGCGCACGCTCTCGTTGAACTGCGGGTAGATGAGCGAGTCTGGCCCCGCGCGATCGACCGCGCGTCCGAGCAGCCACTGACCGGCGAAGTCCTCCGCCAGCGCCGACGCCTTCGGGCTGCGCAGCATGCGCTCGACCTGCGCGCCCAGCACGTCAGGATGACTCAGCGCCCCGCGCTCGGCCAGCCCGAACAGCTCGTCGTCGGGCGTCGACGACCACAGCAGGTAGGACAGACGCGACGCCAACGTGAAGTCGTCCGCGACCGGGGAGCGGCCGTCGGCCTCGGGCGCCGGTGCCACCAGCATCACGAAGTACGGGCTGGAGAGCACGGCCCGCAGCGCGTAGTCCATCGCGAGGCGAGGCGGATCGCCGTCGGCGATCACCATGTCGAAGACCTCCAAGCGGCGATCGTTCTCCGACGGCTCCACCGGACGACCCCAGGCGCGCGGCGCAAACGCCGTGAGCACCTCCTGGGCGCAGGCCCGTGGGTCTGACTCCAGCTCGGGGTCGCAGGACATCACCCGGTCGTGCGGCGTGTTGGTACGCACTGCGAGATCACTCGGGCCCTGCACGCGCAGCGCGTCGACGTAGAGCGTCCGATCCGCGCTCGCGTCGACGACGTCGGACTCCAGCGCCAGCTCAAGCTGCGCGCGGCCGCGCGTCAGTCGAAGCCCCACCTGGATCCACTCCGCGGTCGCCGCGCTGGTGGCGGTGACGGCGAAGCGCCGCGGCCCGGACTCCGTGGTCCCAAACAGCGCGGCGTCGACACCCCGCCCGCCAGGTCCGTCCAGACATGCGCCGAGAGGACGCAGCTGCCATTCTCCAGCACGTCGTAAGGGACGCGCACCGCACCCGCCGTGAACAGCGCCATGGTGTCGCCCACGACCGCGTGGTCCGCGCTCTCCACGGTGACGTCCCGGCCTACGGGGCTCAGCGTCACGTCCACCGCCGCGTCGAGCGGACGGTCGACGATCTCGTCCGCCAGCGCTGCGGCGGCCTGATCGTACGCCTCGATCAGCAGCGGCAACAGCGACAGCCCCTCGGCCACCACGTCAAACCCGTCGGTGACGTCGTCTGCGGGAAGTCGTTGGCGGGCTGGAGCCGGGTGCCGGTGAGGTCTGCGACGGTGCGGTTGTACTCAGCGCGCGACAGGTGACGCAGCGCCCGGCGTGGGGGGCCACGCTCGCGGCGACCGGCTGATCCGTGTCCTCGGTCGCGCCACGGTCCGTGTCAGAGGGCTTGGCGCCCTGGTCCGAGCACACCAACCCCCACGCGCAGAGCGCAAGGCCGCAGACACCACGCAGTCTGAAGGGTCTCAAAACGGTCCCGCTCCCGACCGAAGCCGAGCCCACGCACCGCACCCACGGTCCAACCAAGCACTTCTACACGGGAGGTACGGGCTTCACCGTATACGCGCCACCTCGGAAGGGACTTACCGTACGTACCACCACGTATACGGACACCCTGCCTGTGAACAAAGCGACGACGACGTCTCCCCCTCCGCCTCGGACCCCAAGCGTGACGCCCGCCGCGCCCCCGACCCAGCACGACGCAGTTCCCGGGAAGGCCGCAGGTCCGCAGCGCACCGAGGCCCCGCGAGACTTTGTCCGCCACCTGCGCGAGCTGACCCACGCGATCGCCCGGGTCGAGCGGGCGAACCAAGCGTCGTCCGCCGACCCCGAGTAGGCAGCAGGCCAGCGAGCCGCAGTCGGCCACCCCAGCGAGGGAAGTGGCCTAGCCTCTCCACGTCAACCAGGAAGGTGGAATTGAAGTGGAGAGGCCGGGCTTGGGAGGAGCACTCCCAACCCACTCGTCGTCGCGTCGGACCTGATTTTGGAGATCGTTCTTTCCGGGCGCCGCACACCGCGTGCTGCGTCGGCCGATCCGAACCACGGCCTTCGAAATCGCACTCAAAGTTCCGCCCGCGCAGATCGATCCGGTGCAGAGAGGCCCCCGACCCGTGCACCATCCTCCCGCACCCACCACCACCCCTCACCGGCGAGAGTCGCCCATGGCCTCCGGCGAGGACACGCTGACCACACGCTCGCTGCGTCATGCATCCCGCGACGACCGACCCTCCCCCCGGAGGTCTCCGCGTCCGCCTACCTACGTAAAGCCCGTGTGGTGGCGCCCCTATCTGGACGAGACGGACAAGCAGATCCTCGCCTTTGCAGGGACCTTCGCGCTGGGGGGCATGGGCGCGCTCCTCGCGTTCGCGCTCCGCTGGGCGTGGCTGCAGCAGTAGCGCCGATCAGCCGCTCCAGCGCAGCCGATCGCCGTCGCGCGAGGCGCGACCCGACGCGACGAGCTGCGGTACGGCCTCGTCCAAACGCGCGCGCGCCTTCGCGCTCACCCCGGCCAGGCCGAACACCTTGGCCGTCTCGCGCGCGAGGTCCTCCTGCCCCATCGACAGACCGCGGGAGAGGACCCACGCCGCGGCGTTCGCGGCCTCTTCGGCGCTGACCGTGTCGAGGTCGCGCGAGCCGCCCACCGGGTAGCGGAACTCACGCCACGTCTTCGGGTCGACGCCTGGCGACCAGAGGAATTCGCCGCGGATCATCGGCCGCTGGTCAGGGGTCAGCACGAGCAGGGACGCGTCGAGCTGCGCGACGATGCGCTTGCCGAGCGAGGCCAGCCCCCACGCGCCCGCCACCGTGCGGTAGGCGCTGTCGCGGTGCACCGGTCCGTGGGTGTTCACCAGTTGCAGGAGCGCCGTCGCAAGCCTGGGGCGCGCGTGCACTTCGTAGAACGCCTCGCGACCGCCGGGCACGTCCGCGAGCTGCATCACACGCCACGGCTTCGCGTTGGCGGGCCAAGCCACGGCCACGGGTGAGGCAAGACGCTCTTCCAGCGACGGCGCCGCCGCCTCGGCGATCACCGGCTCCGGTGGGGGCAGCGCCACACGAGGCGCCAGACGAGGCGCCACCTTCGCCTCCTCGACGGCCTCGATCACCCGCTTGACCGCGGTCGCGCGCTCGTACCACCAGTCGGTCGACCAGATGCGGTGGATGCGCCAGCCGAGCGTGACGAGCACGTCCTCGCGCAGGCGGTCGCGCTCTCGCGCCGCGCGTGAGCCATGGTAGGTCGCACCGTCGCACTCGATGCCGATCAGGTAGGTGCCGGGCCGCTCCGGATCCACGATCGCCAGGTCGATCTTGTAGCCGCTGCAGCCCACCTGGGTGTGGACCTGAAAGCCCGCGTCCGTGAGCTCGCGGAACACCTGCTCCTCGAACGGGCTCATGAAGGTGTCGCGATCGGGCGTGGAGGTGGTCGCGAGCAGCGCCGCCTCGCCGTGCTCCGCGAACCGCAGATAGGCCTTGAGGTGCGCCACTCCGACCGCCGCCGTGCCGTGATCGGGGATGCGATCCCACGACAGCGTGGAGAAGAGCATCAGGCGCTTGCGCGCGCGGGTGACGGCGACGTTGAGCCGACGCTCGCCACCCTTGCGGTTGAGCGGACCAAAGTTCATGGTCAGCTTGCCCGCCTTGTCGGGCCCGTAGCAGACGCTGAACAGCATGACGTCGCGCTCGTCGCCCTGGACGTTCTCCAGGTTCTTCACGAACACCTTCTCGGACACCGCGTCCGTGAAGTGCTTCTGCAGGTCCGGGAGCGTGCGCAGGCGCGCGTCGAGCAGGTCCTGCACGCAGCGCTGCTGCGGCATGCTGAAGGTGACCACGCCCACCGAGGGGCGCTGATCATCCGGGAGCTGAAGCAGGCGGATGACCTCGTCGACCACCGCGATCGCCTCGGCCTCGTTCGTGCGGCTGCCGCCGCGGTCGTAGAAGCCGTTGACCTTGACCAGCTTCACGCCCAGTTCGGGCACGTCGGCCGCCGCGGAGGGGAACGTGTGCAGGCGGCTCTCGTAGTAGTGCACGTTGCTGAACGAGATGAGCGACTCGTGCTGGCTTCGGTAGTGCCACTGCAAGAGCAGCTGGGTCAGGCCCGCGCCCACCGCCTCGTCGAGGATGCTCTCCATCTCGACCAGCGACTCGTCGTCGGGATCGTCACCGTCCTCGTCGGCGCTGCGGCCAAAGAAGCTGGTGGGCGGAAGCTGCTTGCTGTCGCCCACGACGACCACCTGGCGGCCGCGCGCGATCGCGCCCACCGCGTCCCACGGCGGGATCTGCGAGGCCTCGTCGAACACGACCACATCGAACCCTTCGAGGCTGGGGTCCAGGTACTGCGCGACCGACAGCGGGCTCATCAGCACGCAAGACTTGGCGCGCTTGAGCGTGGTGGGGATCTTGGTGAAGAGCTGCCGGATCGGCATGTGCCGACGCTGCATCATCAGCTGCCGACGCAGCAGCGCCATCTCGTCGCCAGGGGCGTTCGCGTCCGGGACCCGCGCCGCGAGCCTGGCGCGCACCTCCGCGCGGGCCAACTCGATCGCCTTGCGGTCCAGCTCGCGGAAGCGCGTGATCAAGTCCGCGTGCGTCGCCCCGCGGAAGCGCGCGAGCGCGGGCTCCTTCTGGAGCAGCGCCTCCCACCAGCCCTCGCGCAGGCTGCGATCGACCGACCGCTCGATGTGGGCGTGCCGGACCGTCCCCGCGGTGACCGCATCCACGAGCGGGCGCAGCCCCAGCTTGGAGGCGTCCACCACCGCGTCCACCACGTCACACCAAGCGCGCAGCAGCGTGCCCGACGCGAGCCAGCCGTCCGCGACCGCCGCCAGCCGCGCCGGCGTAGGCGCAGTCCCCCACGCGACCGCCTCGTCGAGCCCGAGCCGCGTCACCGCCGCACGACGCGCGTCGCCGAGCGTGCTCGCCGCGCCCACCAGCTCGGACAACGCGGCGTGCGTGCGCGAGCCTGGGCGCAGCAGCGCGGCCTGGTCGGTGGCCAGCGTGGTGAGCCGCGCGGCCTCCGCGGTGGTCCCGCGGCGGTCGACTAGGCGAAGCAGGAAGCCCTGGAAGCGCTCGGCCCAGGTGAGCACCTGCTCAGCCGCGTCCCACGGCGTGCCCGCGTCCTGCCAGCGCTCGCCCAACCAGCCTCGCGCCACCGGACCCACCTTGGCGAGCGCCGCGGTCTCGTCGCGCACGAAGGTCGCCTCGTCCAGCCCCTCAATCACGGCGGCGTTTCCAGGCACCGTGGCGCGTGCGAACGCGCGCAGGCGACGGCGCGCGCCCCACAGCATCACAAACGCGAACAGCACGAAGGCGTGCGCCCACACGCCGAAGCGCTCCCGCAGCGACGCGAGATCGGCGGTGAGGATCGACTCCTGCCAGGTGTCGAGCAACGCCGCGCGACGCTGCCCGAGCACGCGCCCACGCGTGATCCAGCCGCGCACACGAGCCGCGCGATCCGGGAAGCCCCCGAGCGCGACGAGCGCGGCCGGCGGCGCGGGCGACTCAAGCAGCAGCGTCGCGGCCTCGACGAGCGTGTCCAGATCGGTGTCGACGGGCATCCCGGTCGCCGACAGGGCCGCGGACACCTTGGCGTCCACCACCCGCGCCGCGTCCGCCAACGCGCGCGCGGCGTCGTCCACCTGACGGGCCCAGGTCGGATCCCAGTCGGAGCGCCCCGCGCCACGGAACGGATGCGTCGCCAGGTCCCCCACCTGCCCCACGGCGACAGACAGCGCGCGCGCTGCCGCCAGACGGCTCGCCACGTCCGAGGGCGCCAGGACGCGCATGTCCACCGCGGGCAGCGCGAGGCGTGGCACGTCCATCATGCCAAAGAGCGACGCCAGCACCTCACGGGTGGGCAGACCAAACGGCGACGGCGCCGCGAGCCGCGCGGCGTGCGCGTTGAGTTGCACCCGCGCGGCCTCCAGCTTGGCGCAGTGGTCCGTCCACGCCTCGCCGGAGCGGGTCGCGCCCACCTCGAACGAGGACTTGAGCTGCGCCATGACCGCGGCCTTGCTCGCTTGGTTCGAGTGCAACTCCAGGCAGAACGGCGCCAGACCCACCTTGGCCAGGCGACGCTGCACCACCTCCAGCGCGGCCAGCTTCTCCGACACGAACAGCACCGTCTTGTTCGCCGCCAGCAGCTGCGCGATCAGGTTGGTGATGGTCTGCGACTTGCCCGTGCCGGGCGGCCCCTGGAGCACAAACGACGAGCCGTCCTCCGCCGCGAGGATCGCAGACAGCTGGCTCGGATCGGCGTCGACCACCGTCAGGACATCCCGCGGCGCGCGCGCCAGATCCACATCGCCGGGTGCCACGAGGGGTGCTGCCAGCGGGAACGCGCTGCCGCCACCTTCGAAGATGTGCTTCACCACCGGGTTCTGGAGGAGCGCGTCGGTCTTGGCCTCCAGGTCCAGCCACATCAGGAACTTGTGGAACGAGAACAGGCCGAGGTGCGCCTCCTCCACCACCAGCCACCGATCGCGGTCCCGGATGCGGGCGCGGAAGCCGTGGAGGACGCGCGCGATGTCGAAGCCCGATCCGTCCTCTTCGAGCACGTCCAGCCCGGCGACGTCCACGCCGAAGTCCTTCTGCAGCTTCTGCAGCAGCGTGACGTTGACGCGGGTGTCCTCATCGGCGCGCGACAGCGTCCAGGTGCCTGGCGCGCGACCGCGCTTGAGTTGCACCGGCACCAGCACCAGCGGCGCCTTGCGAGGCTGCGTGCTCGACGCCGACTCAAACCACACGAGCATGCCGATCGCCACGTAGAGCAACACGGCGCCGGACTCCTCGAACGCGGACCGGCTGGTGCGGAACAGCTCGAGCAGCGCGCGCTCATGCTCCGCGGGCGGCTGCGCCGAGTGCAGACGACCGGCGGCCTGCTCCTCCTTTGCGCGGGCCTCGGCGAGCACGTCCGCCGGCACGCCGTCCGCGGCCGGGTCGCGCGGGTCGGCCGCGCGCGGCGTCAGCTTGGGAACCAGTTCCAGCGACTTGCCCTCACAGAGCGCGTCCTCCAGCGCGTGTACGTCGATCCCGGGCAGCTCCAGCGTCGCCTTGCCCGAACGGAAGTTGAGCAGGCGGTTGTTGAGCGAGAGGTCGAGGAGTCGCTGCTTCCAGGCGTCCACCCGCGTGCGGGTGACGGGCGTCGCGGCCTTGGACGGAGCCCCGGTGAAGCGGAACCGGTCCTCGGGCACAGCCGACGGCACCACACCAAGGCGCAGGTCTGGCGCGGCCAACACGGCGTCGGCGAGCGCGTCGCCCGCGCTCTCCAAGGGCAGCGGTCGCACGCGGTTGCTGCGCGCGCAGGTGACGTCGAGCACCATGCGGAAGCGCTCCACGTCGTGCAGCGCGCGCTCCGCCACCGCCACCGCGCGCTCAAAAGGCACGCCCTGGGCCACCGCCGAGCTGTCGAAGACCAGCGCCTCGCCGAGCTCCACGCGCTTGCGGAGCGGCAGCGGGTCGTCGAGCGCGGGCTCCTGCAGCGCAAAGTCGGTCAACCACACGCCAGGGAACGCGTGCCCCTGCACCACCACCAGCAGCGGGTGGAGCCCGGTCTGCTCCAGCAGCGCGGCCAGCAGCACCGTCAGATCCAGACAGGTGCCCTGCCCACCTTCGATCACCTGCTCGTGGGTGCGGACCTTCTGGCCGGTCACCTCAAAGCTGGCGGGGGGGCTGATGTAGCTGGTGCCGCGGGCCTGCACGGCCTCGTACAGCGCGGCGGCGGTGCGCCACACGCGCTTGGGGTCACGCGACTGGTAGCCCGACAGCGACGCGTCCCCCGTGGCCGCGCGCAGGCGCTCCGAAGCGTCCTTCAGCAGGGGCGCCAGCACCGGCGCGTTCGGGCGGACGAACGCGGCCAGCAGCTCGGGCAGCACGCTCGTGCCCATCCAGGCGGTCGGCGCCATCACCTCCAGCGGGAAGGTCGTCAGCACCTCCTCGTCCTCGTCGACGGTCACGCCGACCATGAGCGTGCCCACCTCCGACTCGGCCTGCCGCGCGAGGAAGCTGGGCGAGAGCAGCAGCGGCACCGGCTCCACCGCATGGGTGGCCCCAGGGCGCAGGCCGTCGACCGTCACCGACCATGGCGCCACACAGGCCGGATCCGCCACCACGCGCAGCACCAACTTTCGCCAACCGACCTCCTCCACGTTGCGGACCCGAAGGCTTCGCACGAGCGGCACGCCGTTCTGCTGCATCGCGAGGTTGGTCCGAGGGGTGGACACCACCTCAAGGTGAAACCGTGGGGTCGGGACGGGCATCGAGGCTCCGGCGGCGGTGCGGTCCTGCGACACAGGATTGTGGACCAAGCACCGTTCTGGGAGCAGCTAATTCATACGGCGGCGCAATGGGGGCCGACGTCTCGGAGTCGACCTGCGTAAAGTGTCCCACCCTCGTGAGATGAGGTGGTAGCGTGTGACCACACTCCACTCTCTGGGGGGAGCCGAGTGTCTTGGGTGCTCGCGATTGGCGGGTGGGCGGCCACATTTGGCACGCTGGGGCTAGCGTTTGCGCTGGCCCGAGGCGTCGAGGCGCGGCACTCCGCCGAGGACTCGTCCACCGCCGAGGCACGCGCCGAGATGCAGCGCGAGTGGGCGTTCGCGCTTATCTATCTCGCGAGCGCAGCCCTGCTCGCACCGCTGTCCGTGTGGGTATGCAGCCGCGGGATGGCCGCGGTCGGAGGGCACCCGCTCCTGTACTTCAGCGCCCAAGGGTGGGTTGGCCGCTTGGCGCTGACCCTCGGGTACTTCGTGCTGATGGACATCATCGACTACGCGTGGCACCGGGCCAGCCACTCCGTCCCATGGCTGTGGGCGATCCACTCGTTCCACCACAGCAGCACGCACCTCACCGTCGTGACCACCGCGCGGGAGCACTGGACCGCCGCGTTGCTGAGCCTGCCGGTGCGCGCCACGATCGGCCTGCTGATCGGGATCGACCCCACCACAGTCGTGTTCGCGACGTGGATTTGGTCCATCCCCCCTCGGCTCTCGCACATGAATGTGCGGCACCCTTGGGGCGCGAACCCGTTCGTCGTGACCCCGCAGTGGCACCGGATCCACCACTCCACGCGGCCCGAACATCAGGGCAAGAACTTCGCGGTCGTCCTCCCCTTCATGGACGTCCTGTTTGGCACGGCCTACGCGCCGCAGCCCGACGAGTACCCGGCGACCGGGCTCGCCTCTCACGAGCAGGCTCGCTTCTTCGACGCGCTCGTCTGGCCCTTCCGACGTTCGTGGCGCGCTGTCGTGGAGCGCCTCCGCGGCAGCGCGTCGGGCAGCGAGGCGTAGCGACGCGGGCCGCGCCAAGCGCTAGATCGCCCGAATGACGAACACGACCTTCTCCGTCCTCGATCTCGTCCCCGTCCGCGAGGGGCAGGACCTCAGCGACGCGCTCCGCAACGCCGCGCGCCACGCGGCCAACGTCGAGCGTCTGGGCTTCAAGCGCTTCTGGGTGGCGGAGCACCACGGCATGCCGGGCATCGGCGGCGCGGCCACGTCGGTGGTGCTGGCGCACGTCGGGCAGGCCACGTCGACGATCCGCCTCGGCGCGGGGGGCATCATGCTCCCCAACCACAGCCCGCTGCAGATCGCCGAGCAGTTCGGCACGCTGGAGGCGCTGTTCCCGGGCCGCGTCGACCTAGGCCTTGGCCGCGCACCGGGCTCGGACGGCCGCGTCGCGCAGGCGATGCGACGCCACCTGGACAGCGACTCGGACCAGTTCCCGCGCGACGTGCTGGAGCTGCAGTCCTTCTTCGACGGCGATCCCAAGCATGGCTTCCAAGCGACGCCCGGCGCCGGCGCCAAGGTCCCGATCTGGATCTTGGGTTCGAGCACGTTTGGGGCGCGCCTCGCGGCGATCTTGGGCCTGCCCTACGCGTTCGCGTCGCACTTTGCGCCCGCCATGATGGATCAGGCGCTCGCGACCTACCACCGCGACTTCCGCCCATCGCGCTTCCTCGACCGCCCTCACGTGATGGTGGGCTTTGGGGCGTGCGCCGCAGACACCGCGGACGACGCGCGCTTCCTGGCGACGTCAATGCAGCAGAGCATCGTGGCGCTCCGCACGGGGAACCCGGGCAAGCTCCAGCCGCCGGTCCGCGGATTCGGCGACACGCTGGACGCGGGCGCGCGCGCGATGCTCCAGAGCTTCCAGCACTACTCGGCCATCGGTACCCAGGCCGACGTAGAGGCCGGGCTCGCCGCGTTCATCGAGCGCACGCGCGCCGACGAGGTGATCCTGTCTGGTGCGATCTACGATCCGGACGCGCGCGCCCGGTCGATCGAGATCGTCGCCGCGGCGGCGCGCAACGTGGGTGTCATGGGCGGGGCCTGATGGCAGAGCCTTCCCGTCCGGCATGATGCGTGGTGCGCGAGGGGTCCTAGGCCATCGACATCGACATCTGGGCGGCGGGGTGCGAGACGCTCGCTCTCGCGAGCCGCTCGGGCGTGCCGATGTCGTCCCAGCCCACGTCGCCGAGCGGCACCACGCGGAGCCGGTATCGGGAAGGCTCCAACACGTCGCTGCTGAAGTTGCTCCGCGGCAGCGTCGCGTACGCGTGCTCGATGATCTCCGGGGTCGGCGCCGCACCGAGGGCGTCGAACCACTCGGGCGCGTGCTGCGCGATCAACGCCACCAGCTCCGACGCGCTGGCGACGATCACGAACGTGTTGCGGACCGCGCCCTCCGCGATGAGGGCCGGCAGGTCCGTGCAGGGCGGCTTCTCACGGAAGTCGGCGACGCGACGCCAGTGCTCGTGCTTGCTCTCGAACGACAAGATCCAGCCGTAGCCGTCCTCGGCGTCGCGCGCCGGCGCGCCGAGCAGCAGCACGTCGTACCAGTGGCGGCGCAGCGAATCGAGCGCGTCCCGCACCACCGCGACGAACTCGTGATCTCGCTCCACGCTGTGGTCCGAGGGCATCAACACCACGCGCGCCTCCGGGTTGCGCTCGATCACATGAAGCAGCGGCAGCAGGATGCCGGGTGTCGTGTCGAGGTTGCTCGGCTGCTCCACACGCCGGACGTGCGGGTACGCAGCCAAGCACTCATCCGCGAACGCGCGGTGCGTCCGCGTGGTGACCACGACGATGCGGTCATCGGGCACCAAGATCCGGGCGCGCTCGATCGTGGTACCGAGCAGCGTGTGCCCGCATCCAAAGTCGCAGTACTGCTTGGGGCGTGGGTGTCCGTAGCGGGAGCGCGCGACCGCCTCCAACCTCCGGCCGTCGCCGCCGGCCAGGACCACCACCCACGCGTCGCCCGTCTCGTCTGGGCTGCTGCGGACCACTTCTAGGCGTTGCATGAAATCCCTCCCCTCACTCTGCACGTCGCAGATCTGCGTTCGCCGACGCCCAGGGTTAGGTGCCGGCGATGTCTGACGAACCCTCTCTGTACGAACAGCTCGGCGGCCACGATCAAGTCGTGCGCCTCGTCGACCGGTTCTACACGCACATGGACACGCTGCCCGAGGCCGCTTCCATCCGCGGCCTGCACGACGACGACCTCACGGACGACCGCCACAAGCTCGCGGCCTTCCTGTCCGGCTGGCTCGGCGGGCCGCCGCTCTACTGGGAGCAGTACGGCCACCCGATGCTGCGGCGCCGGCACGGCCACTTGCCGATCGACCTGTCCGCCGCGCGCGCGTGGATGCTGTGCATGGCGCGCGCGCTCCAGGACGTGACCCCGGACCCCGCGCTCCGCGCGACGCTCGTGAAGGCGTTCGCCGAGGTCGCGGACCACATGCGAAACCGCCCCGGCTAGGCGACGCGTCGTGGCCGGCGGGGTGTGCCTCATCCCGCGGTCGGGTCCATGACCCGGGCGACGAACAGCAAGCTGCCGGTGAGGTCGTCCCGCACGACGATCAAGAACGGGTGGTCGGCGACGCGCGGGATGGGTGCCGCGGTGTCCGTGATCACCACGGCGGTCGCCGCGGCGGCCTCGGTGCCCGCCTCGTCCACGCGCACCCACGCCTCGTGGATCACGTCGCTGATCATGTAGTGGGACGCCGCGCCCCCGTCGGCCATCGGCGAGAAGTCGGCGAGCAGCGGGTCAAACGCGTCCGTCATGCCGAGCGCCTGGAGCGCGGGCACGAGCGAACCCTTCCACCTGAGCTCCAGCTTGGGGATCGCGACCATGCCCTCCTCGTCGCGATCTTCGCTGTAGGCGCCCTCGATCGGGGCGACCCACTCGCGAAACGTGTCCTTGTTGAGCTGGGCCTCCAGGCCAGGGAGCCCGTCCTCGGCCGCGGGGATCACCAGGTACGCCGCGACCTCGTCGTCCTCGTAGGGCATGCGGACGATCGCGGCGCCGTTGATCTCGGTGCTGCGCACGCGAGAGTCCTCGACCTTCGACAGGTCGAGCCACATCATGTCGGTGGTGACCTTGGAGCCATCGAGCCGCGTGAAGCTGCCGCCCTTGGTCTCGGTGGTGTCGAACTGCGTCCACCAGTCCGCCAGGAAGTAGATCGCGTTGGCGAGCACCAAGCGGGTGTCCGGCGTGATGACGCCCTGCGGGATCAGCTCCGGGATGTGCTGCTGCGTCTGGTCTGACACCCACCCATTCACGACGCCGCGCGAACCCTCGGGATCTCCCGCGAAGTCCACAGACTGCATCGGGGCATGCCAGTCGTCGTTGCAGGTGGCGAGGAAGTCCGCGGCCCAGGCTGTGCCGTCCTGCCCGAACAGGCGGTTGGCGACCTCCAGGCGGTAGCCACGGAGCTTGTCGCCGTTCAGGTCGTCGATCAGCGCGCCAAACGCCGGATGCCACTGCTCGGCGGGGATGCTGAGGTGCAGCACATCCTGCATCTGCGTGAGCGTGTCGCCGCCCGCGCCCGCCGTGGTCATCCCGAGCGCCGCGGAGATGGAGATCGGCGAGAAGAAGAGGTTCTCCTCCCCGGTCGCGAGCTGCCCGTAGAGGTCCCAGGTGAAGGCGTCGTTGCCGTCCACCACCGCACCGACGTCGCCGTCGGCGGAGGTGATCGAGCGCGCGACGCGGTTGGGATCCCACGCGTGAAGGTCCTTGCCTGGACCGGCCGGATCACATGCCGCGAACGATAGAATCAACAGCAAGCTCGCGTGACGCATGGGGCCTCCGAGAGGGTGACGTTCCGAAGTATGTGCACCGCCACCCAGAACCAACAAGTGGATCCCGAGCGGGTGCACCGGAACGCGGCACACCCGATCCGGTGCCCCCCACGCCGTCAAGGATGAACGCCCGCGCGCGGGCTAGACGGGAGCCACGGAGGTCGACGATGTGGACGGTGTGGATGGCCGCGGCACTTGCGGGCAACCCCTACGCGGGCTTGAGCGGGGACGTTCGCGCGTCCGCCACGACATCCATGAGCCCGGACGCGGTTCTCGCCGCGTTCCAGGACCTGCCCGACGCCACGGCGCGCTTCCCGCGGTCCTGCGCCAAGGTGACCGGCGCCACCCACGACTTCGTCAACCTGACCTGGATCCCGTCGTGGATGCATCGCAAGGTACACGTCACGGTGGACCAGGTGAAGACAGGCCGTCGCGTCGACTGGGACCTCGCCGGCCGCAAGGACAACCTGGGCTTCTACCTGGTCGTGGAGGTCGCAACAGAGGGCGACGGTTCGAGCGTCACGCTCCGCACGCCGCTTGACGCGCCGAAGTGGCCTCTGCAGGCCCTGTTCTTCAAGACCATCCGGCCGGCCTGGGCCAGCTGTTACGTGTCCGCCATCCTGTCCCTGGATCCGAGCGCCACCATCACCGACATGAGCGCCCCGCCGGTCCATTGATCGCCGATTGTGGGCGAGCGTGCGTCTCAACTTGTTGCGCGCCCCCCCAAGCGCCGGTCCATCCGTGGCGAACCCGCAAAACCGCGCCCGGCGCCGCCGTGGACGCGATAGTCGCGCCTCCCTTGCCAGACCCTACCCGCAGGAGATTCGACCATGATCGGCTTCAAGCTCTCTGAGGACCAGGAGGCCCTCCGCTCGCTCGCCCACGACTTCGCCGAGCGCGAGGTCCGCCCCGTGGCCGAGCACCATGACAAGACCGGCGAGTACCCGTGGGAAGTCATCGGCAAGGCGCACGAGATGGGCCTGATGAACAGCCACATCCCCGAGAAGTGGGGCGGCCTGGGCATGGGCTGCGTCGACGCGTCGATCATCGCCGAAGAGCTCGCCTGGGGCTGCAGCGGCATCGGGACCGCCCTGGAGGCCAACGGCCTCGCGCTTGAGCCTGTGCTCACCGGCGCGTCCGACTACCTCCTAGAGAAGTACGTTCAGCCCATGACCGTCTCCCCGAAGATGGCCGCGTACGCGGTCACTGAGCCGGGCGCCGGCTCGGACGTGGCCGCCATGCTCACCACCGCCGACAAGAAGGGTGACCGCTACATCCTCAACGGCTCCAAGATGTGGATCACCAACGCCGGCGTCGCCGACTGGTACTTCGTCGTGGCCTACACGGACCGCGCCGCCAAGTACCGCGGCATGACCGCGTTCCTGGTCGAGAAGAGCTGGAAGGGCGTCGAGCCCGGCAAGAAGGAGTACAACCTCGGCCAGCGCTGCAGCGACACCCGCGGCATCACCTTCACCGACGTCGAGGTCCCCGAGGAGAACGTCATCGGTCAGGTCGGCGGTGGCTGGCTGCTCGCCATGGGCGCCTTCGACCACACCCGCCCGCTGGTCGCCTCTGCGGCCGTCGGCGTCGCCCGCGCCGCCTTCGAGCACGCGCGCCGCTACGCCACCGAGCGCAAGACCATGGGTGTGCTCCTCGCGTCCCACCAGGCCGTCAGCTTCATGATCGCCGACATGGCCAAGGACATCGAGGCCGCCCGCCTCCTGGTCCGCCAGGCCGCGTGGATGAAGGACAACGGTGACAAGAACACGATGTACGCGTCGATGGCCAAGTGCTTCGCCGCAGACGCCGCGCACCGCATCGCCAGCGACGCCGTCCAGGTGTTCGGCGGCTACGGCTACAGCTCGGAGTACCCGGTCGAGAAGCTGCTCCGTGACTCCAAGATCTTCCAGATCTACGAGGGCACGAGCCAGATCCAGCGTCTGATCATCGCCAAGGAGCTGTTCGAGCGCGCTCGCTAGGAGCAGCCCGACGCCGGTTGAGGGGTGCTCGGAGCGATCCGCAGAGAGCACCCATCCTGGCGCGCGCCCCCGCTGGAGGCCGTGGTGCGGCCCACGTGCTCGAAACGGCAGGCCACGCGGGCTCCCGAGCCCAGGTCTCGGTAGAGATCGCAGGCATGGAGCCCCGATGACCCGGTCCCGCGCCCTCGCCACGCTCGCCCTCGGTGGCCTGCTCCTGTCTCGCGCCGAGCCCGCGCAGGCCGGCTCGGTGCCCGCGTGGACCACGCTCGCGTCCGACGCGTGCGGCGTGGTCACGGCGTCGGCCCGCGTGAAGGCGTCCGGCAAGCCGCGCGTGGTGCTGATCACCTCGCTCGACGGCAGCGCCGAGCCCCTGTCCGTCGACGTCCCCGCGGGGGCCGACCAGATCTCGGCGCGTATGTTCGTCGGCGCGGCGCGCTCGGTCGACCTGACGCTGCACGACGGGAAGCGCGCGTCTCCCGCCGGTCACGTCGACCTGCCACCGTGGGACGCGGCGTTCGCGGTCACGGTCCCGCCCGCCATCCACGCAGGCGAGGTCTCTCCGCCGTTCACCGTGACGGCGATCACCCCCTGCGACCTGCACGGCCGCGTCACGCTCGGCCTGCGCTACGCCGACGGGTCGATCACCCGCGCCCCGCTCGACGCGACCGAGCGGGCCACCTTCACGCTGCCCAACGCCGTGCAGGGCGACGGCAGCGTGGACATCGAGCTGCGCGACGGCGACGCGATCCTGCACACCGAGGTCGTCCGCTTCCGCGCCGGTCCGCCGTGCGTGGACCAGGACCGCGACGGCCACCTGTGGTGCCAGGATGACTGCGACGACACCCGCGCGGACGTGCACGCGGGCGCGGTGGACGTGAAGGGCGACGGCGTCGACAACGACTGCGACGGCACCAACGGCCTGGACGCGGACCACGACGGCTTCGAGGCCAAGTCGGTCAAGGGCAACGACTGCGACGACCGCGACGCGCTCGTGCACCCAGGCGCGGCCAGCTACCCCGACCACGACGGCGACCACGCCTACCCCGAAGGCCCGATCGACTTTGACTGCGACGGCACGCTCGACGACCGCCCCGAGGGATCGTCCGAGGACTGCAACGACCACGACGCCACCGTGCCGCGCGCCGAGGAGGCGACGCCGAACGCGCTCGACGACGACTGCGACGGCCTGATCGACGAAGGGACCGTGGCGTTCGACGACGACGGCGACGGCTGGACCGAGCTGCGGGGTGACTGCAACGACGGCCAGCGCAAGGCCTTCCCCGGCGCGCGCGAGGCCGCCGACTGCATCGACAACGACTGCGACGGCCAGACCGACGAGGGCCTCATCCGCCCCGAGAAGGACGACGCCTACGAGCCCAACGACGAGCGACCGTTCGCCCTCCCCAACCCGGAGGGCCACCGCAACATGCTGCTGTTCCTCTCGTACAGCTCGACCGCGCAGCAGCTCAAGCTGGTCACGCGCGATGGCGCCGACGTGGAGCGGTTCACGCAGCTGACCGACGACGGCCACTTTGACGCCTGGGACTTTGCGGCGTCCGTCACGTCCCTCCCCGACCACGCCAGCTACACGCTGATCGTCGACGGCAACGGCCGCCACGAGGAGCGCACGATCGACGCGAGCGGCCAGGGCATCAGCCTGTACGGCACGCCGGTGAACGACGACGGCGGCGTTTACACCGTGGAGCTGCGGCCGCTGAGCGTGCCGCTGCCGTGGTGTCCAGTGGAGTTGTACGTCCACGGCGGGTAGCGCCGGGGCGGGCGGCGAGATGCACGCTCGCCGGTCCCTGCTGCGGCGGACGGGCCGTTGTCCCGCGGGGCCCTCGCGCGAGCGCCTCTTGAAAGCCGATGCTGCGTCCTGCGCCGTGTACTCGCGTCCGCCCCGAACGGCTCAAGGCGGCGCCACGCTCTTCCGCGCGCTGCCGGTCGCGGCCGTCAGCCGAGGACCTCCTCGAAGAACCGGGTCATCTCCGCCCACGCCCGCGCGTCCGCCAGCGCGTCGTACGCGAACCCCGGCCGCATCCCCGGCGTCATCGCCGGGTTCGTGAAGCTGTGCCCCACCCCGCCGTAGAGCGTCATCTGCCAGCTGACGCCCGCCTCGCGCAGCTCCCGCTCGAACACCAGCCGCGCCTCGGGCGTGATCAGCGGGTCGTCCGCGCCGATCAGCGTCAGCACCTTGCCCCGGATGTTCCGCGCCTCGCCCGAGCTGGGCGCGAGCCCGCTGTGAAAGCCCACCACACCCTTCAGGTCGGCCCCGCTGCGCGCCAGCTCGTAGACGGTCGTGCCGCCGAAGCAGTACCCGATCGCCCCAAGCCGCGACGCGTCGACCTCCGGCCGCGCGGCGAGCACGTCGAGGCCCGCCTTGGCCACCGCGCGCCAACGTCGGTTGTCGCTCGCCAGCTCCTGGATGCGCCCCAGGCCGTCGCTCACGACGGCGCCGCCGCCGAACATGTCCATCACAAGCGCGACGTAGCCGAGGCCCGCGAGCCGACGCGCCTTCTCCTTGAGGTGCTCGCCCAGGCCGCCCGCGTCGGGGATGACGAGCACGCCGGGCTGGGTGTCCTTGGTGTCGGGCGCGGCCAGGAAGCCGACCATCCGCTGGCCTTCGAAGGTGTACTCGACGTCGGTGGTGAACATAGGCGCTCCGAGTACGAGTCGATGCCACGCGCGAGCGCGCTCGGCCAACCCCGTCACGCCGCCACGACCGACTCAGCCCGTCGTGCCTTCCAGCGCCTGCGCCAGCCCGATGAACTCCGGCCGACCCAGGACCTCCGCGCGCACGCCCGGGTCCACACCCGCCGACGCCAGCGCCGCCTCGGCGCGCTCGCGACCGTACAGGGACCCGAGGCTGTTGCGGATGGTCTTGCGCCGCTGACTGAACGCGGCCGCGACCACGCGGTCGAACTTGTCCGGGTCCACCCCGCCGACGTCGGGCGCTGGGCGAAGCTCGATGTGCGCGACCAAGCTGTTGACCTTGGGCGGCGGCACGAACGAGTCCGGCGGGACCGAGAACACCGCGCGGGCGACGGCGCGCGCGCCGAGCTGCACGGTGAGAGCGCCGTACGCGCGCCCGTCCGGGTCGGCGACGAAGCGGTCGACCACCTCGGCCTGCAGCATGACGGTGAGCGTGGAGAAGCGCTCGGGCTGGCGGACCAGGTCCATCACCAGGCCCGTGCCCACGTTGTACGGCAGGTTCGCGACCACCTTCCAGCCGCTGCCGGGGCAGATCTCCGCCCAGTTCACGCGCAGCGCGTCCTGGTGGATCAGCCGGGCCTGCGGGTAGACCTCGGCGAAGCGCGCGGCGAGGATGTCGTCGATCTCGATCGCGGTGAGGTCCGCGCCCGCCTGGAGCAGCGCGTGCGTGAGGATGCCCAGGCCGGGGCCGATCTCCACCACGCGATCGCCGGGGCTGACCTTGGCCACGCGGACCATGCGAGCGACGATGTCGGTGCGCGTGAGGAAGTGCTGGCCGAAGCGCTTGCGGGCGCGCTGCTCCAGGTCGCGGAGGATGGCTGCGGGATCACTGGCGTCGATCATGCGAGCTCCACCCCTTGGGTCACAGACCACACGGGCCTCGCGACCACCGACATCGGGTCCCGCTGGCCCTTGAGCAAGCGCAGTCGGCCCGCGACGGCGATCATCGCCGCGTTGTCCGTACACCGCGACGGCGTAGGCAGGTACACATCGAGTCCGGACTTCAACAGGCCCTCCCGCAGGCCACGGTTGGCCGCTACACCACCGCCGATCACCACGCGCTCCAGGCGCTCGCGGTGCGCGGCCTGCCGCACACGCGTCACCAAGCAGTCGACGACCGCCGCCTGGAAGCTGGCACAGATGTCCTCGTTCGACCGGCGCGCCGACGACAGCACGTGCGTGCGCACCGCCGTCTTCAGACCCGAGAAGCTGAACGACAGCTCGCCCGGCATCGGGCGCGGGAGCTTCACGGAGTTCGGGTCGCCGAGCGCCGCCAGCCGGTCGACCGTCGGGCCGCCCGGGTAGCCGAGGTCCAGCATGCGCGCGACCTTGTCGAAGGCCTCGCCCGCGGCGTCGTCGAGCGTCTCGCCGAGCACCGTGTACTCGCCCACGCCGTCGCACCGGTAGAGCGTGGTGTGGCCGCCGCTGACGACCAGCGCCAGGAACGGAAACTCAGGCGCGCGCGGCTCCAGCAGGGACGACAGCAGGTGGCCTTCCAGGTGGTTCACGCCGATGAACGGCACGCCCCAGCCCAGCGCCAGCGCCTTGCCCACGCACAGGCCGACGATCACCGCGCCGATCAGGCCGGGGCCCGCGGTGGCAGCGACCGCGTCCGGCCGCTCGATGCCCGCACGGGCGAGGGCCTCGACCACGGTCGCTCCGACCTTCTCGATGTGGGCGCGCGCCGCGTACTCGGGCACCACGCCGCCAAAGCGCTCGTGCACGGTCTGCCCGTAGAACAGGTCGGACAGCACGCCATCTGGACCCACCACGGCCGCGGCGGTCTCGTCGCAGCTCGTCTCCACACCCAACACGTTCACTTGGAGTCCTGGCGCGGGCGGTGCACGACCTTAGGCAAGTAGGCCTTGAAGTCGAAGCGACCCTCGTCGCGCTTTCCATCGTGACACGTCAGGCACATCGTCGCATCTTTCGGGCTGGGCGGACGCTGCGACGGGGGCACGGAAGCGTGCTCCTTGGACGGCCCGTGGCAGGACTCGCACTGCACGTCGCGCAGGCCGGCGATCTCGCTCGCGGCGAGCAGTCCGCCGGGCAGGCCGACGCCGGTGGCGTGGCAGCTCACACACTCCTGGTCGCGCTCCCGGTGGTCCTTGAGCAGCGACGCCCACGCCGTGGCGTGCCGGGTGCCGACCCACTGCGCGAACTCGTCGGGGTGGCAGGCGCGGCAGGCGTCTGAGCCCGCGTAGGCCGAGCCCTCGGGGGCGAGATGGCCGGTCACCGGCTCAGGCGGGGCCTCCGTCGTGTTCTGGGCCTTGAAGGCCTCCACCGCCTTCGCCAGCGTCGGCTCGTCCGCCACGCTGGTGTCGAGCAGGTTGTTCGCCTTGCCGATGCGGTTGTGCGGCGTCGAGTCGTCGGTCGGGATGTTCGCGGTGGCCTGGTCGACGGCGTGCTTGGCCTCGTCGAGGAGCTTGGCCACCTTGGGATCGGGCTGGCCGTTGGGCAGAATCAGCCGTTTGTTCAGCGAATCCACCCGCCGCTGCAGGCGCGCGACCTCGCCCTGGGCACGCTTCACGTCGTCGTCGGGCGCCCAGCCCACACCGCCCTCCACCCAGGTGAGCGTGGTGCCGCCCACCATCTGACCGCGCTTGCCCGCGCCCACCGCCCACGCGCGTCCAAGCGCCTCCGCGGCGTCCGGGCGTCGGGACGGGTCCGCGTCGATCACCAGGTCGATCCCGGACAAGCCGACGAGGGTCTTGAGCGTGTCGGGCGTCTCGGTGGGCAGCAGCGCCACCACCGCGTCCACCGGGCCCATCGACTCGATCGCGGACACCACGCCGTCGCGCAGCGGCCCGACCACGCAGCCGTCGACCACGCCGTTGGTCACCCCGACAAACCCGATCCGACGCCCGGCCCGCTCGACCACCCTGTACGCTGGGTAGGGCGCGGCGCCGTCGCAGGTCAGGTTGGCGGCGATCACCGGCAGGTGGTGGGCCGTGACCAACGCGCGAACCTCGGGCACACCCAACGCCCAGTCGTGCGAGCCCAGCGTCATCACGTCGATGCCCGACGTCTCCAACGCCGACGCGATCAGGTCCGCCTTGGCGCGACGCTGCGCGAGCTCCGCCTCAGGGATGGGTGTGGCCGGCGCGAGCGACTGCCCCGCGTCGAGCACGACGACAGGGCCCGCGTCGCGAGCCAGGGAGATCACCGTTGCACGCCTGGGCAGACCGCCCGTGGGGTGCTTGGGTCAACCACAGGGGGCGATCTCTCCTTCCATCCCCGCGGTGTGCAGCAGCGTCACGGACGTGTCCGCATTGTGCGCGAATGGGTTGCACCCGGCCAGCGCCAGCAGCAGGCTCCACATGCGGTCTCCTCGTCCACCAAGGACTTCAGGACCGTCAGGTGACCCGTGCCGGTCCGTCGCGCCACCCCCCACGATCTCCCCGCGATGGCCTCAGTCGAGGCGGCGGCCGCGTCCCACCCGTGGGACGCCGACGCGCTGGCCAGCACGCTCGACGCGAACACCACGGTCGCGTTCGTCGCAGACCAGGCGCGCGTGGTCGGCCACGTCGTGGCGTCGCAGGTGGCGGACGAGGGCGAGATCTTCACGATCGCCGTGCACCCGGACGCGCGACGGCAGGGGCTTGCCCGGGCGCTGCTCGACGCGGTCGAGGCGTCGTGGCGCGCACACGGCGTGGTCACCGGCTGGCTGGAGGTGCGCGTCGACAACGCAGGCGCCATCGCGCTCTACGAGGCGACGGGCTGGACGCGGACCAGGGTCCGACGCGGCTACTACTACGACGGCACCGACGCCGTCGTCATGCAGCGGGCGCTCTAGCTACTCTTCGGAGCCGAACTGGACGGGGAAGCCGACCGGGCCGAACTCGCGCTTGAGCTGGCCGAGGATGGCCCACGCGGAGAGCTCGTTGACCAGGCAGGACTCGAACTTGGCGTCGTGCATGGTCTGGCCTGCGGCGCTGGCGCCCTGCACAGCGCCTTCCTTGCCGAGCATGAACGACATGCGCCAGGAGCCGTGCAGTTCCTCGTTGGACTTGAGGCTGCGCTCGTAGCACTGCTTCAGGCGGGGGACGCGGGCGCGGAGCATGTCCTTGATGGCGGCCTGGATGTCGTCGCGGGACTCAAGGACCGCGGCGGTGCGGCGCGCGTTGAACGCGACGTCCAGGCTGCTGGGCGCGGACGAACCGGACGCGGAGCCCGCGCCCGCGAGGCCGCCGGCCTCACGCACGGCGCTGCCCTGCTCGGTCTCGACCCGGTGCGATACGGGGGTGCCGGGGTCGGCCGAGCCACCCTGCGACAGGTCGCCGGACGGAACGGCCGGGCCGCTGCCCAGACCCTCGGCCACGTTGGCCGCGCCAGCCAGACCGCCGCTTGCGGCGCGCGGCTTGGAGGCCTGACCGCCGGGCTTGCCGGCGTTGGCGGTGGGCGCGTCCGCCTGGACCGGGGCGTTGGGGTCCGCCTCAGCGAACTCCGCGGCGTCGAACTTGAACCCGAATTCGTCGGCGCCGAACTCCAACTTCTCGAGCGGCGGCTCAGGCTTGAGCGCGTAGCCCACGACCAGCAGCGCCACGACGAACAGCGGCAAGCCGAACTTCAGCGGCTTGTCCGCGCGCTTCCGCTGGTGGGCCTCGTCCGCCTTGCGGATCTCGGCCATGACCTCATCACCCGGGTGGGTGGGGGCCTCTTCACCGGGGATGACATGCAGGCAGGCCGGACAGGTGCCGCCGTGACGGACGAGGCTCTCGGACACCGGGGCATGACAAAACGGGCACTGCGCCAAGATATTCTCCGTTGAGCGCCACTCACAGACCGCCGTACCGAACAGAAACAGCACGCCAGCGCCACCTCCCTACCCGGTTGGGCAGGTCGCTGGCCAGCGAAACCCTATCCGTGCAGACCCGGAGTCTGCAGACCCCACGCCACGTCCAGGAACGCGACGAGGATGTTGCACCACGCGTGGAAGAGCGCGCCCGCGACGACGTGTCCCGTCCGCGCGCGAAGCCAGCCGAAGATCAGGGCCGGGAAGAAGATGGCGAAGTGCCACCACTGAAAGGCGACGACGCTGTGCCCGAGCGCGAACACCGCGCAGGTCACCAGCCAGCCTGGCCCCAGCGTGGCCCCGGCGATCTTCCAGCGCGGCGCCCAGACCTGATCCAGGCGGCTCTGGACGTAGCCTCGGTAGAACAGCTCCTCGCCCGGCGCGACGAACAGCAGGTGGTAGGCAATCAGGCGCAGCGGTTCGGTCGGAAAGACCCAGTGCGGCGAGAGGTGCCGGACCTGACGCGAGATCGGGCACACGGCGCGCCACACATGGCAGAGCTCGCTGGAGAGCCACGGGAACAAGTCGCCGTACCACCAGGCGTAGATCGCCACGAAGGGCGGCGTGATCACGGCGGCGGTGAGCGCGAACGCCTTGAGCGACCGCGCCCAGACCTCGCGCTCGTCGCTGCTCGGCACGGCCAGCGGGAAGGCGTCGGGGTCATCGCCCTGCGCACGCATCACCCAGACCGGCACCCACATGAAGAGCACCGGGATGACGATCGCCGGCAGACCGCCGAGCGCGTCGATCCCCGACCCCAGCAGCGACAGCCAGAGGCGGATCGCCACCAGCACGACCGCGGTGGTCACCGCCACCTCGGTGAGGAGTCGGCGCTTCATCGTGCGAACGGGTCCACCGGCGCCGACGCGTGTTCGACCGGTGCTCCGAGCGTCATCGACGGCCTCCCGCGTCTACCCAGAACGGCCCGAGCTGCGCTGCCGTCAGGTCACCCGCCACGAGGCGCGCCGCCACGTCCGACACGGTGCCGTTGTCCGGCAGCGGCAGCGCGGCGACCGCCCCACACCCGCTCGCGCGCACAAGCGCCTGCACGACCGAGTGCAGGCCCGGCTCCTGCTCCTTCTCCACGCGCATCATCCACACCCGGCCGTCCTTGGGGATGACCGCCGCGTACCGACGCCGGAACACGTCGTCGACCTTGGGCGCGACCGCGCCCAACGCCAGCGTCGGACGAAGCGCCTCGAAGCCTTCGATCGCGCCCTCGTTCGGCGTGGGGATGGTGATGATCAGCGCCTCTTCGTCCTCGGGGACCCGCAGCGCCTTGCGCGCCCGGGCGATCGCGACCGCGTCGTCCGCCCGCACGAGCACGCAGCGCGCGCCCAGCGCCCGAGGACCGGGACCGCCGCGACCGCGCACGCGCGCGACCGCCACGCCCGCCGCCAGCCGCGTCGGGAGGGTCGCCGTGCGCACCGCCGACAGGCCCGACGCCGCCAGCACACGCTCCACCGACTCACCGTCCACGTCCGCGCCCAGGTGGAGGTCGCGCAGGGCCGGGCCCAGGCCCGCCTGCGAGGTCGCCGCGCCGATCGCCAGCGTCTCCGCGGTCGACGCCGGGAGCGCGAACACCTTGGTGACGCCGTCCAGCTCCGCGATGCGCGCGACGATGCGCGGATCCTCGAACACCTCGCCGACGAGCGCCACCTTAGGCACACCGTGCAGGCGGATCAGGCGACGGACCAGCGAGGTCACCGCCTCCGTCAGGTTCTGGTGGATACTTGCCGCCGCGTCCTCGGGCGACAGGCTGCGGATGCGCGCGTAGAGCGGATCGTCCGCCCGCACCGACGACATGCCGGCCCACCGCGCCAGTGCCGTGCCCTCCGACGACATCTGCGAGGCGAGCAGGCCCAGCAGCACCGGATCAGGTGTCCCCCGCGCCGCGAGCGCTCCCAGCCGACGCGGTGACACCGGCCCGCCCAGGCCAAGCGCGCTGGTCACCCGCGCGAGGTGTGTGTGCAGGCTCGACACCGCTGGATCCGTCGAGAGGCGATCCAGCTGGCCACCCTGGCCGCGGTGCACGGCGGTGGCGGTCCCGTCGCCCATGGGCTGCAGGCCGACGATCAGCACGTCGTCTTCGCTCGCGCAGCGGTAGACGGCCTCGGCCAGCGCGCGGTGGGCGTCGACCATCAGCACGCGCTCGGGCGTGATGCCGTGCACGTTCAGGCGCCCTTCGACCCATTCGGCAGCCCGATCGGCCTCGACCGCACCAAATCCGCTGACCCGAAGGAAGGCCTGCCAGGCCACCTGCGCGTCCATCGCGAGCGAGAAAGGCGCTGCCACCAGGGCCGACAGCCAGGGGCGCCGCCGTACAGCCAGCAGGGGACTGAATCGTCCGGCCACCGCCACGACGTCAACCTGATCCAACGAGACGCCCGCAATTGTCAAGGCATCATCAATGGCCCGCCACGGGAGCGCGTCCACGCTCGTGGGATCCACCCGCAAGCTCTCGGTCGACAGTGCCACCAAGGCGTCGTCCACCACGACGGCGGCTGCCGCTGAGGGCCCGTCCGCCACGCCCAGGATCACCACGTCGACCTCCGTGTCCCGGAGTCAACCGGGGGGCGCGTCAATTAACTCTGACAGGCCCGACGCGCCGAATGTGGTTGGATCTGTCGAGTTGGTGCGTAAAGACCGCCCACGTTTGTTGGAGAAACTCTGCGAGTCGCCCTCTTCGCACTGCTGGCCGTCGCCTGCGCAACACGGATCCCCGTGATGCCGGGCCCGACCTACATGGTGCGGCTCGCGCCTCCCGCGCAGGTCGTAAGTCTGCCTTCGGCCCCGCCGGACCCGGTGGCGGCCGCTGCCGAGGCCCCGAAGCCCGCCCCTCGCGAGTACAGCCAGCGCCTGGACCACCCCGAGGCGGTCGACGCATCCGGCGATGGCCGACATGACGACGACACGCTCGTCGCCCACGCGGAGCGCGGACACGGCCGCTCGTTCGCCGAGCGCATGGCGGACTCCGCGGAGCACCTGCTCGGCCACGACACGCCGAACGGCTTTCGCCGCGACTGCAGCGGCTTTGTCTGCGCCGCCGCCGATCGCGCCGGCCTGGTGATGGACGGTGGATCCGACGACCTGTGGAAGATGGCAGAAGAGGCAGGCACCGTCCACCACCGCAAGCGCCCCGCGCGCGGCGATCTGGTGTTCTTCGACCGCACCTGGGACAAGAACAACAACGGCCGCAACGACGACGAGCTGACCCACATCGGCGTCGTCCTGTCCGTCGACGCCGAGGGCACGATCAAGATCGCCCACCGCAGCAGCAGCCAGGGCTTGGCGATCCTGCACATGAACCTGTACCACCCGGACGAAGAGAAGGGCCCCGAGGGTCAGCCTTGGAATGACGGCCTGCGCGCGCCGTCCAGGCACAGCTCCGCCAGCACGCCGCGGCTCTCCGGTGAGCTGTGCCGCGGGTTTGGCACGATCGAAGACGGTGATTTGGCAATCTGGGAAGCCGACGGCACGTCCGACGCCCGCTGATCCGTCGCCCCAAACCGACCTCTGAACGCCAGCCATCCGCAAGGCGGGTAGACGGCAACGGTCGTGTGTGGTGTATTGCGCCACCCATGAGGTCCACGAATGCGCGCTGCTCCCCTCGCCCTGATCGCCCTGACCTTCGTCGCCTGTGACGTAGGCTCGCTCAAGATCAAGGAGTCGGACTCGCCGACCCACGACGACGGCGCGATGACCTCCGACACGGACATCGCGGCAGACTCGGACCTCGCCGCCGACACGGACATCGCGTCTGACTCGGACATGACGGACACGGACGTCGTCGTGGCGGACATGGACGTCGTCGTGGCGGACACGGACATCGTCGACACCGACACGGGCGTGGGCGGCGGCCCCGGCGGCGGTGGACCGGGTGGCGGCCCTGGCGGTGGTCCTGGCGGCGGACCGGGCGGGGTCACCGACACGGCGTCGGACACCGCCCACACCGGCGACACGGCCCACACCGGTGACACGGCAGCCCTCGACACGCAGGGCGGCTGGGGCGGCTGGACCCCCGACACCAGCACCTGGGGCGGCGGCGGCGGTGCCGGCGGCTGGGGCGGCGGCGGCGGCGGCGGCTGGGGCGGCGGCGGCGGCGCAGGCGGCCTGGTATACAATTCCGCGGTTGCCGTGACCAACCAGGCTTATACGATAACGATCGGCGGCGGCGGGACCCCGGGCACCAGCGCTTATACCGGCGGCGGCAACGGCGGTAATTCAATATTCGCTTCAGTAACCGCTATCGGCGGCGGCGGCGGCGGCTG
>CAIOSP010000063.1 GCA_903861005.1 uncultured Pseudomonadota bacterium | reverse complement strand
TGCGACACGGCTGCCGGCATGGGGGTCGGTGCCTCCTCGTGCCACCCCGATCCCACGTCGCGAGCCGTCACGCCACTCCATCACGCGGCCTCTCGAACCGGCCCCCAGGAACTCGATCCAAACGACCGCGAGCCGCTGTACAACGTGCGCGAGCTGTCCGAGGCCGAGGTGCTCGAGCTGATCGCGAAGACGGAGGGCCGCGTCTGTGTGAAGCTGTACGCCCGCGCCGATGGCACCGCGCTCACCCGCGACTGCCCGACCGGTCTGGCGGCCGCGCGCCGACGCGTCCTGGTCGGCGCGGCCACGGTCACGCTACCCCCGAGGGACCGGTAGCAAGGCTCAACGCCCCGCAGGCGTTGACCCGCTCGGCTCAGCGTTGTGGATCTCCGCCTGCTCGCGCACCAGCGCGCGGAACCGCTGCGCTGCCGACGCAGCCTCGTCGTACAGATCGCGCTTCACCCGCCGCGCAGGGACGAAGAACGTGAGCTCCGGCAACCGGATGATCTCGTTCACCGCGGCGAGCTGGGCGGACGGCGGCGTGAACACCGCCGTCATGTAGAACGCGTGGATCACGCAGTAGTCCAGCTGATCCAACCCGGAGGCCTGCGTCACCTCCACGTCGACCACCTCACCGCGGCGGTTCAGCGCGACGACGACCTTGGTTGTGTGTGCCTCCGTGCCAAATTCGGTCGAGCCAGGCAACGCGGCGAGGTTCCACCACCAGAATCGGCTGACCTCTCCCTGAACTCGCTTGGCGTACGCGGCGCGTAGATCGTCTACGGGGTGCGACGACGGCGTAGGCGGCGGTGCGGCGCGCGCGGTCGGGTCGAGGCCCAGGAGCAGGGTCGTGGCGAGTGCGAGCGCGACCGTGGAAAGCGTGGAGGACCACAATGGCACCTTCTCCCGAAGGAGTCACACGTCGATGCCTGGCCGTGCAAGGCACGGTCGAACTCCGTATTCACGTCGAACACCGACGTTCCGGAAGCACGTCACGACGACGCGCCCGACTTGTCCGAGCGGGGCCGCTTGTGAAGCCACGGCCAGTTCTTGCCCAGCACATCCTCGGATGCTTTGAACAGGTGTTTGTAGCCCTGCACGAGATGGCCGAAGTCGCCGCCATCCGGCGAGCGACCCGCACCGTGCATCAGGAGCGCGAGGAGGACGACGCCCGAGGGACCTTCGGGGAATCGATCCAATTCATCTATCCCTTCGACGATCTTCCGCAGTTCGTCGAGCCGCGCGAGCACGTCTGACTTGCGAGTTGGCACGATCCAGAGGCGCTGTGGCTCAGGGTACGCCTCGATCACCTTCGCCACGAACTGGTTCATGCTGGGACCTCCCGAGAGTCGCCCTTATCCATGAGAGGGCGTGTTGCCGTGCCGCGCCATCACCTCTGTCCGGCGTTCCGGCAGATCGGGCCTCTGTCGAATCCACCGCGTCCGCGCGCTAATCCGTTACCCGAGGACAACCTCATCCGCCCAGCTCCCCCCAACTCCGACCGTCGCACCACCGACCGCACGCTCTACTGGCTCCCGCTCGGCTTCACCGCCGCCTTCGTCGCCGCCAGCGCGTTCTCGGCGGTCCTGGCGACGAGCGGCGCCGTGCGAACCGGGTCGGAGCTGCTGCTCCTCGTCGCGCTTGCGTTCTTGGCGCCCGCCATCGGCGCGGGCTGGGCGACGCTCGTACGCTGGCGTGAGTCGGCCCGAATCTCCACGTGGCTCGCCGACGCGCGCGAGGGCGACGAGTCGCCGCTGGGAACGCTGCTGGCGCGGTGGTCGGTGACGGACGAGGACGTCGAGGCCTACCTGGTCGCGCGCGACTGGGAGCGTCAGCAGGTCGCGGTCCTGTTGACCGGCGTCGCGGTGCTGGCCTGCGGCTTCTCCTTCGAGAGGCAGGTCCGCCATGGACACGACCTGTCGTCGGCGGATCTGTGGTGGGTCGGCTGGGCGGTGGTCTTCGTGGCGGGCGTGTGGGGCACGACCGCGCTGTTGGGCCGCGCGGCGCGTGCACGGGCCGAGAGCGGACCGCTGGCGGTGATCGTGTGCCAGGACGGCGTGTCGTTCGCCGGGGACCTGACCTGGTGGCGCGGGCCACGCCGGCTGGTGTCGGCCAAGCTGCGCGATCCGCGCGCGCTCGCGCTGGTCAGCACCTACGCCACTTACGTCCCCCGTGAGGAGAAGCGGCAGTGGATCGCGCTGCGCGGCTCAAGACCCACCGTGCAGCTGGTGCGTCAGACCCTGCTTCTGCCCGTGCCGCTCGGCGACCAAGCCGAAGCCGCCGCCACCGCGCGCGCCCTGCGCGAGCGCCACGGGCTGCCCGAAGACCGGCTCGCCGACGATCCGTTCGCCACTCGCTGATCCGGAGCGGCGCGCCCGAAGCCGCGCCAGCTCTTGGGGGACCCTACAGCGACCGCAGCCGCGCCAGATCCTTCGTGATGTTCTTGTGGTGCGCTTCCAGCGTGCCGCCGCCGATCTCCAGCAGCTTGGCGTCGCGCCACAGGCGCTCAACCGGGTACTCGCGGCAGTAGCCCGAGCCGCCCATCACCTGCATCGCCCAGTCGGCCAGCGTCTTGCCGACAGGGGCGGCGAACAGCTTGGCGGCGTCGGACAGGACGCGGGCGTTGCTGTCGGCGCTGACCTCACGCGCGGCGTTGTAGGTGAGGCACTTGGCGGCCTCGGTCATCGCGTAGCCTTCCGCGATGTAGCGCTGGATCTGGCCGTAGGTGTCGATCGGCTTGCCGAAGGCGCGGCGCTCCTGGCCATGGCGGACCATGATCTCGACGCAGCGGTCGGCGATGCCGCAGCTCATGCCGGCCAGCGTGAGGCGCTCCATCTCCAGGTTGCGCATCATGTGGGTGACGCCGCCGCCGATCTCGCCGAGCAGGTTGTTGGCGGGGACGCGGCAGTTGTCGAAGATGAGCTCGGCCATGGTGCTGCCGCGCATGCCCAGCTTGTCGATGTGGTTGCTCGACGAGAAGCCAGGACAGTCGCGGTCGACCAGGAACGCGGTGACGCGGCCTTCGACCTTGGCGTAGACCAGGAAGCAGAACCCGTCGCAGCCGTTGGTGATGTAGGTCTTGGTGCCGTTGAGCACCCAGGAGTCCCCGTCGCGCGTGGCGGTGGTGGTCATGCCGAGCACGTCGGTGCCGGCGCCGGGCTCGGTCATGCCCATGCCGGCGATCCACTCGCCCGAGATGACCTTGGGCAGCACGCGGCGCTTCTGCTCGTCGTTGGAGCAGTGGAAGAAGTTGTTCACGAACAGCATGCTGTGCGCCAGGTAGGCCAGCGTGAAGCCCGGGTCGGACTTGGACAGCTCGTGGTGCACGATGACCGCGGCCACCGTGTCCATGCCGGCGCCGCCCCACTCGGTGGGGACGGTGATGCCGAGCAGGCCCAGGTCGGCCAGCTTGCGGAAGAGCGGCACGTTGAGCTCGCCCAGCGCGTCATGCTTGGCCGCCTGCGGCTCGACCTCGTTGCGCGTGAACTCGGCGATCATCGCGCGCAGGGCGGCGTGCTCTTCCGTGGGCGTGAACAGGTCGGCGTAGGACATGGGGGCTCTCCAAAAGCGGTGGCGCCTCCTAGCGCGGTCGGGCGGGGTGGGGGAGGCCCCGAGACGCTCTGTGGCGGGCCCGTACGGCGCGGTTAGGCCGCTGGACTGGCAGGGTGGATCCGATGGCTCGCTTGTTCCTCATCGATGGCAGCAACCACGCGTTCCGGGTGCAGTTCGCGCTGCCGCCCCGGCACGCCTCCAACGGGTTCCCCACGCGCGTCCTGTACGGCTTCACCCTGCTGTTCCAGAAGATGATGCGCACCTGGAAGCCCGACTACGTCGTGGTCAGCTTTGACACCAAGGGCAACTTCCGCGAGCAACTCTACGCGGACTACAAGGGCCACCGCCCGCCCATGCCAGAGGACCTGGCCCAGCAGTGGCCGCTGCTGCCCAAGATCGTCGAGGGCTTTGGCTACAAGTGCATCAGCCTGGACGGGTTCGAGGCCGACGACGTGCTCGGTACGCTCGCGATGCAGTTCGCGGGCGAAGACCTCGAGGTCATGATCGTCACCGGCGACAAGGACTTCTGCCAGCTGGTCGGCCCCCACGTGTCGCTGCTGGACGAGTCAAAGAGCCTGGTGATCGACCCCGCCGGGGTGGTCGAGAAGTTCGGCGTGCCGCCGGAGCGCGTGATCGACGTGCTGGCGCTCGCGGGCGACGCATCGGACAACGTGCCCGGCGTCACCAAGGTCGGCATGAAGACCGCCGCCAAGCTGGTGATCGACTTCGGCTCGGTCGACGACGTGATCGCTGCCGCCCAGCGCGGCGAGGTGAAGGGCAAGACCGGCGAGCGGCTGGTCGAAGAGGCCGACATGGCCCGACTGTCCAAGCAGCTGGTGACCATCGCGCTCGACGCGCCGGTCGGCGTCACGCTCGACGACCTGCGCCCGCGCCCCATGGACGAGGCCACGCTGCGCGAGCTGTTCGACGCGTGGGAGTTTGGCCTGGTCGCGCGCAAGCTGCTGCCCGACCAGGAGACCGTCTCGTCGGGCGAGGCGACCGTCGCCTCCGATCCGACCGCGATCGCCGACGTGGTCGCGCGCGTGCGCAAGGGCGAGCTCGACTCGTTCGAGCTGCTCACCGACGACGACCCCATCTCGCCCGACCCGCTGGGCATCGCGTGGGGCGGGCCGTCGACCGTGCCGGTGTGGGTGCCGTTCGACGACCTGATGGGCCGCGCGTCCATGTTCAACCTGCTCGCCGATCCGTCCGTCCCCAAGATCACCGACGGCGCGCGGCGCGCGTACAAGTCGCTCGCGTCGCACGGCAAGGGGCTCAAGGGCCTGGTCGGGGACGCGCGCCTGCTCGACTACGTTCTGGCGCCGCATGTGCGCGCGCACGGGCTGGAGTCACAGGCCAGCCGCCACCTCGGCCACACGCTGGGCCAGGGCCGCCCCACGCTGGAAGGCGCCGACCCGCGCGCGCCCGCGACCGTCGAGGCGGCGTCGCTCATCGCGCGGCTGCACGCGCGCAACTTCGCCAAGCTGGAGGCGGGCCAGGTCCACGTCTACCGCGACATCGAGCTGCCGCTCACGCCCATCCTCGCCGAGATGGAGGTCACGGGCATCCGCCTGGACGTCGCGCAGATCGCGGACGTGGACGCGTCGATCGCGGCGCGCCTGGAGGAGGTGCACAAGGAGTGCATCGCGCTCGCCGGCAAGGAGTTCAACCTCGCGTCGCGCCATGAGCTGCGCGACGTGCTGTTCGTCGATCTGAAGCTGCCGGGCAGCAAGAAGGTCAAGGACGGCTGGTCGACCGAGAGCAGCGTGCTCGAAGGGCTGGTGGAGCTGCACCCGCTGCCCGAGCGCGTGCTCGAGTGGCGCTCGCTCGACAAGCTGCGCGGCACCTACCTGACCAAGCTGCCCGAGTACGTCGCGCGCGACGGCCGTATCCACACCACGTTCGCGCAGGACGTGGCGGCGACCGGGCGCCTGTCGTCGACGGATCCGAACCTGCAGAACATCCCAGGCCGCACACCCGAGGGTCGCCGGATCCGCGCGTGCTTCGTGCCCGCGGACGGCCACGTGTTCCTGTCGGCCGACTACAGCCAGATCGAGATCCGCATCCTGGCCCACGTGACGGAGGACCCGGTCCTACTGGCGGGCTTCCTGGCCGGCGAGGACATCCACCGCCGCACCGCGATCGAGATCTTCCGCGCCGACCCCGACAAGGTGACGATTGCCCAGCGCTCCGCCGCCAAGGCGATCAACTTTGGCCTGATCTACGGCATGAGCGCGTTCCGCTTGGCGCGGGATCTGGGCATCGAGCGCGGCGAGGCGCAGAAGATCATGGACGGGTACTTCGCGCGCATGCCGAGCGTGCAGGCGTGGATCGAGGCGACCAAGGCGTCCACGCGGACGAACGGCTTCGTCGAGACGCTCTACGGCCGTCGTCGCTTGATCCCCGAGATCCACAGCAAGATGTTCCAGGAGCGGACCGCCGCCGAGCGCGAGGCGGTGAACACGCCGATCCAAGGCACGGCCGCCGACCTGATCAAGCTGGCGATGCTCAAGGTGCACGCGTCGCTTGCCGCCACCGGAAGCCGCGCCAAGATTGTCCTGCAGGTGCACGATGAGCTGCTGCTCGAGGTCCCGCGCGGGGAGATCGAGGCGGTGCGCCCGCTGGTGGCCGACGCCATGCGCCACGTGGCCGATCTGCGCGTCCCGCTGGAGGTCACCACGTCCGTGGGCGACAACTGGGATCAGGCGCACGGGTGAGGGGAGCGCCACTCCCCTGTCCGGACGAACGGAGAGGGGAGCGCGCCCGTCGCGAGCGCGCGATCAGAGCGACGCGATCTTGAAGCGCTGGATCACGTCGGTCGCGCCCACCGCGAACGAGGCGTCGTCGAAGTGCGGCGGCCCGAACCAGCCCTTGGCGTCGCGCGTGGCGCCCACCGGCTCCTTGGGCATGGGGATGACGCTGCGCAGATCCACCACGCCGTTGAGGTTGCGATCGTGCACCGCAAAGCCGGCCCACGTCCCAGGCGGCACACCCTCGAAGACGACCGTGGTGACCGGCGACACGGCGGGCGTGAGCTGGCGGAAGGCGGCCTTGGCGCCGTCTGCAGGGAAGCCCGCCGGCGCGTCGTACAGCGCGACCATCAGCTGGCCCTCGGCGCTCGCCACGCCGGTGATTTGCAGCGTGACGCGGACACCCTCGCCCGCGCTCGCCACGCCCGACACCGACAGCAAACCGACCACCCACACGCGCCACATCCCGCCACCTCTCGCGGGAAGGATAGCGACTTCCGCGCCGGGCCACGGTCAAGCTGCGTCGCGCGTCGTGCGTAGTGCCATCGACGGGCGCTTGGGGATCGCTGCGATAGAAGTTGGGCTCTCGCGCCCATGGGGAGGCGTCCATGCTGCTTCGTTCCATGCTGTGCTGGCTGCTCGTGCTCCCAGGGTGCGCGGCGTTGGGCTTTGGCGACCCGCCCAAGAAGCACTCGACCAAGCACACCACGCCGCGCGGGCCGCTGGTCTCGGCGCCGCATGAGTCGCCCCCGCTCGGCGGCGGCGTCGGCACGTCCACCTGCGACCCGCTCACGCCTGGAAGCGCCGCGAGCGCGCCGCCCGAGACCACGCCGTCCAACATCCTGCTGATCCTCATGGACGATGTGGGGCCCGAGATGATCGGCGCGTACCACATCCCCAACGAGGCGCCTCCGACGCCCACCATCGACGGCCTGGCCGCGCAGGGCGTGCGCTTCAACCGCGCCTGGGCCGACCCGTGGTGCTCGCCCACGCGCGCGACGATCATGACCGGGCGCCACGCGCGCCGCTACGGGATCGGCCGCGCGATCGAGCCCTTCCACGAGCGCACCGTCCTGCCGCAGTCCGAGGTGTCGCTCCCGCAGTGGATCGGCGATCACGCGCCGTGGTCGCTGACGCGCGCGCTGTTCGGCAAGTGGCACCTGACCGCCGCCATCGCCGGCCCCGGCGCGCCGCTCGACTACGGGTTCCAGCGGTTCAGCGGGACGATGGCGAACCTGGACGCGGCCGACGGGTTTGATCGCAAGGCGATGTCGTACACGTCGTGGGAGGCGATCGACGACGACGTGATCGCCCGTCGCAAGGGCTACGCGACGTCGGCGGTGGTGGACGACGCCCTTGCGTGGACCAAGGCGCAGAAGGGCCCCTGGTTCGCGTGGGTGGCCTTCCACGCGGCGCACACGCCGTGGCACGTGCCGCCTAAGGAAATGCACACCTACGACGTGAGCAAGAAGGGGTCGATCGCCACGCGCGAGCGCGCGATGATCCAGTCCATGGACACTGAGATCGGTCGATTGCTGGACGGCCTGGGGGCGGACGTCCGCGCGCACACCAACGTGGTGGTGCTCGGCGACAACGGGACGACCGGCGGCGTAGGGTTGGGGGAGTTCAAGCACGTCAGCGGCAAGTCCACGCTCAACGAGCACGGCGTGCGCGTGCCGCTGATCGTGTCCGGGCCCGCGGTGCGTGTGCCCGGCCGCGCTGTCGACGCGCTCGTGCAGACCAGCGATCTGTTCCTCACGATCTCAGAGATGGCCGGCGTCGACGGCGCGGCGATCGACTGGCCGCTCGACAGCGTCAGCCTGCTCCCGTATCTGCGCGATCCGACGCAAGGATCGCGGCGGGCGTGGGTGTACGCCGAAGTGTTCACGCCAAACAACGACGACGCGCGCAAGGCCAAGGACGAGCGCGCGGCGCGCGACGATCGCTACAAGCTCGTGCGCAGCAAGGGCGTGGACACGCTCTACGACCTGGGCGCGGCGCGGGTCGACCCCAAGCCGATCGTCGCGCACGATCTAGTCCAGCGCGACCGACAGGCGGCGCTGAGGAGGGTGCTCGATCAGTGCGGGGGAGCGTCTCCGCCCGCCGCGCCGCCTGCGGCACCCAAGGTCAGCGGAGGCTGATCAGCTGGCTCGCCTGCGACTGCGTCACGTCGGGCGCGTGGCCGTTCGCGCGCCAGTCGATCACGCCGTCGACCACGCGCTCGGTGGCGCGGCCCTGGGCCAGCTGCACCAGCACCACGTCCGCCTGGATGTCGGCCTCGCCGCGGTCCGCGTAGCTCCACGCGCGGCGGCGGCTGGTGAGGTTCCACTGCTTGAAGAACAGGCTTGAGTCGAACTCCGCGACGCCGGTGATCGGGTCGTAGATGGTGGGGCCGAGCGCGGTCGACCACTCCTGCACGTAGTGATCGTCGTCGAGCGTGACGGAGAGCCCGCGGAAAGCCGTAAACGCGGCGGCGTAGCCGTCCGCCAGCCCGTGCACCTGATGTTCCTTGCGGTGCGCGTCGGCGCTCAGCTC
>CAIOSP010000062.1 GCA_903861005.1 uncultured Pseudomonadota bacterium | reverse complement strand
CCGCTTCATGGACTCGACGATCCGCTCCCGAAGGTCGCGGCTGTAGGGCACCGACATGACGATCACCTCCCGATGTCGAGAGAAGATCAGAAACGGGATCCGAGGTCAAGGACGGATCAGGCTGCGGGCGCGGCGCTATCAGGTCGAATGGGATTCCCTCTCGGATCGCGCGCAGCGTGGAGAGGCCGACGTGCGCCCGATCCTCTTCGTGGAGCGCGCCATAGAGCGACGTCGCGTCGGCGTGTGGTTCGTCCATTCCAAGGACGTGGAGCAGCGCCTCTGAGTACACACGGGGCCCGTCTCGAAGGTCCAATTCCCACCACCCGATCTGGGCGAGGCGGGTCAGTGAGGCCAAGCGCTGCTCGTTCATCCACGCGAGGTGCTCGGCGTGCAGCCGCTTTGTCAGGTCACGCACCGAGGCGAGGGTCACCGGGCCTTGGGAGCTCTCGACCTTGCCCAGTGAGATCTCCACCGGGAACATTGTTCCATCCTTGCGAACGGCGCCCGCGGTACCGACCGGGCGCATGGTCCGACGGCTCGGGGCGGCCTCGTAGCCCCGCACGTGCCGAGCGTGGGCGTCGCGTCGATCGGCGGGGACCAGCGAGGCGAGTGCGCATCCATTGAGCTCGCCGCTTGCATAGCCAAACATCGTGTGGGCCTGGCCGTTCGCCACCACGATCATGCCGGAAGCGTCCACGACGATCGTGGCGTCTGGCATCACCTCGATCACTGACGCGACGAATTGCATTGGCCGTGCCTCATTGGGCACTATAGGCGACCCAACTTACGTATAGCAACGTACATCGCCATAAATGTAGGTTTGATGAGCTATAAACGGGTACTGGTGACGCAGAGATGCGGTGACCTTATGGACCATCGACGCCGCTGATGGGTGCGTGGGCGCCCCCTTGAGGTTCATCGGCGGCCTTCGGTTCCCCACGGCTATGCAACGCGGGGCCTCGATCAAAGAGATGGGGAGATTTGGGATGCGGCCCTTCAGCGATCTAGAGATCTTGCATGAAAATCGTCGCCATCGTCCTCATCGCGCTCGGACTCATCGGCCTCACCTACGGCGGGTTCCGTGTTGCGTACCCTGACAAGATCATCGACGCGGGCGCGCTGCAGGTGACCGTCACCAAGCACAAGACGCTGCCCATCCCGCCGATCTTGGGCGTGGTCGCGCTGTCGGCGGGGATCGGCCTGCTGTTCCTCGACCGCAAGTCCTAGCGGCGTTCGGGCGAGCACCGGTGGCATGCCGGGTGCACGGACCTGCAGCCACTGGAGTACCCCATGCCCCGCTGGACCCCGCTGCTCGCGCTCGCCCTGGCCGCCTGCCATCCCAAGGACGATGCCGGCGACACCGACGTCACCGACACCGACGTGCAGGACACCGACGTGGTCGACACCGACGTGGTCGACACCGACGTCACCGACACCGACGTCACCGACACCGACGCCCCTGTGCTCGTCGCGCTCGAGTTCTCCGTCGACGACCGCGCCAACAAGACCTACACGGCGGCCGACGGCCTGGCGTGGAAGGGGTCGCTCGCGCTCGACCCGGTGACCGGGCGCGTGTCCTTCGACCCGTCCTGGGCCGGCCCGTACCCCATGCTCTACGACGACGGCCCAGTGTCGTCTGGCGGCCACGAGCCGCACGACGGCGTGGCTGGCGACTTCGTCTGGGGTGTGTCGGTGCTGTTCCCCAGCCCCGCGTCCGACCAAGCCTTCGAGTACGGCGCCATCCGCGGCTCGGTCGGCGGGCTGGACGGGGAGTGGATCTGGTCCGGCGCCAACGGCACCTTCACCGTGCCCGCCAACGCCACCGGCTACGTCACCGCGGACACCTTGGTGATCCCCGAGTTCGGCGTGGTCGACCTCAAGCTGACGCTCGACGTCAGCGGCAACGGCTCACTGCTCTCGCCCGACTTCCAGGGCGTCGCCTACGGCAGCGTCGCGGTGAAGGGCGGCGCGTGGGGCTGGACCGAGGTCCCCATGAACGACGACGGCACCGGCGCCGACGCGGTCGCGGGCGACCACGTCTACACGTTCCTGCTCTCGACGGCGGTGGGGCCGCATCAGGGCCTGCTCTCCCCGGGCGACGAGCCGCAGTTCGTGTTCGTGCTCGATGGCACCGAGTACCGCTCCAGCGGCGACTGCCCGAGCCTTGGCGTCGCCGCGGCCACCGACAGCGTCACGCCGGGCGTGTGGGTGGAGGAGTCGATCGGGAACGACGTCGTGACCGGGAACTCGGTGGTGGTGGTCGGTCCGTAGTCGGCGTCTCGCGCCGCGCCGACGAGCACGTCACGGATCGGTCGGGCCCAACACCCCGTCCAACTGCGCGATCACCCGCCGGGCCAGCGCCTCCACCTTCTCCGACGTGTCGACCGCCTCAGGCGGGATGCGCCGGGTGAGGATCAGGTTGGCGAGCCCGTGCGGCCAGGACCACGCCGCGACCGCGCTCAGGTCGGGGTCATGGCCGGGCCCCACCACCGCCGAGGACGCGTCGACCAGCAGCTGGAACGAGCGCGACCCGGCCCGCGCCGACGCCTCGTCCCCGGTGAGCTCCTCGGTGAACATGACCCTGAAGTGCACCGGGTGCGCGACCGCGAAGCGCACGTAGGCCACGCCGTAGGCGTTGAGCCGCTGGCGCGGGTCGTCGACGCCCACCATGGCGGCCTCACCGGCGTCCGCGAGCCACTCGAACCCCTGCTGCGCAATCGCGATCAGCATCGCGTTCTTGTCGGCGAAGTGCCGGTAGGGCGCCGCGTGCGAGACCCCCACGATGCGCGCCGCCTCGCGCAGGCTGAGCCCGTGCAGGCCATGCTCCGCGATCAGCGCGACGGCGGCGTCAAGCAGCGCCTGCCGCAGGTCTCCGTGGTGGTACGCGTCCTTCATGCGCGCCCCTATCTGCCGGTGTTGACATCGTCTACATGCGGGCGTATGTTGGCGGCGACAACATTGGAGGCCCTCGTGATCGCTCCCGGCAAACTGACCGTGCCTGCCGACCGCAGCTTTGTGGTGTTCCTCATCGGCATGCGCGTGAACCGGTGGTGGATGGTGCCCCTGTGGCTCCCGGTCACCTTCGCCATGGGTCGGATGCTGAGCGAGCTGATGCGCCGGCCCGACTCGCCGCTGCTCTCCTTCGAGAACTACCTTGGGCGAACGACCTATTGCGTGCAGTACTGGACTTCGGTCGACGAGCTGATGGCCTACGCGCACGACAAGGAGTCGGCGCACGTCCCGGCCTGGCAGCAGTGGGCGCGGCGGATCGGCCTGTCCGGCGCGGTGGGGATCTGGCACGAGACGTACGTGATCGAGCCCGGTCAGTACGAGTGCGTCTACGTGAACATGCCGGCGTTCGGGCTTGGGAAGGCGCTGGAGCGCGTGCCCGCGGACGGCCCGATGGCGACGGCGCAGAAGCGGATGGCGGCGGGGCAGCGGGCGCGGGTGGGGGGGTAGGCGGCGGCGCCCCGATCACGAGATGAGCTGAAGTCCCAGCACCCGGTACGCATCGAACCGACGGTCGACCGACATCAGCGCGACCCCCTCGACCAGCGCCTGCGCGATCAACATCCGATCAAACGGGTCACGGTGTCCGGCGTCGACGTAGGGCAGCTCGGCCGCGCGTTCGGCGTGATCGCGTCGGACATCGAGGACGCGGTACCCTCGCGTCTCGATCTCGCGCGCGAAGAAGTCCCTTGGGGCGACGGGGAGCGGCAGCTTGCCGAGCGCGTGCTTGATGCCGATCTCCCAGATCGTCGCCGTGCTCAGGAGCAGGTCGTTGTCCGGATCGGCGTAAGACGCCCTGGCGTCTCCCTTGAGCCGGGGATCGTCGATCGCCGCCCAGAGGAACACGTGGGTGTCGATGAGCAGCTTCATCGCCAGTCCGCGAAGTCGTCCGGGGGTGCGTCCCACCCATCCGGCAGCGTGAAGGACCAGCCGCCGATGGGCCGCGGGCTGCGATCGGTGCGCTCGCCGACCACCTCCCGCGCGCGGCGGACGAGGGCCTCGACCACAAAGCGCGACACGGTCTGGTGCCGGGCCGCGGCGGCCTCCTCGATGAGCCGCTTGTCCTCAGGGGCGATCCGGAGCTCAAGCCGTTCGATTGCCGCCACGCTGCACCTCGATGTACGGGATGTACGGCAGATGTCGTCCGGCGTCAAGCGCGGTGGCACGCGTCGGGTGGGCGGGCGCGGCCGGTCGGCCGCGGCCACGCATCCTCGTTCAGCCCTGCTTGACCCCGTCAACCGTGGGCGTCGAACCGCCGCAGGTGCGGCCTACGCCATCGCCACCGACTCGCGCCCCAGCCGTGACGGGTGGGGTCGGCGACGACTCCCGCCCGCTTCACTTGTCGCGAGGGCCGCACAGGCCGTCGAGATCAGTCCTCCTGGCTGCCCCGGCCTACTTCACGTCCACTTGCGCGACCGTCCACGCCGACGGCGCGCTGTCGACGACGAGCGCCTGCAGGCCGCGGTCGCCCGCGTCGTCGGGGGTCGGGTCGCCGGCGACGATGCCCCATTGCCGCTCCCCGCCCTGTGCCGCGTAGTCGAAGGTGACGATCGGCGTGTACGGGGGCGGAGGCGCGCCCACGGCGTCCGCGATGCCGAGCAGCAGCGCGCCGGCGCCCACGGAGACCTCCGCGCTGGCCACGCGCCACGCGATGGGCGGGGTGAGGACGTTGGGGGCCAAGATCGACCCGTCGGTCACCACGCCCACGTAGACCTGGCTGTAGGACGCGCCGTGCACGAACTGGACCTTGGCGTTGCTGTGATCTCCCAGCGTGAACGTGTCGCGGAACGACGCCGCCTGGATGCTCGCCTCGCCCGCGTCGGCCGTCTGCTCGCCGGTCAGGAGCACGAGGTAGCGCTCGCCGGCCGCGAAGGTGCTCAGGTTGCCGGCGCCGTTCAGCGCGCTGCCGGTGCAGCCGGCCGGGTAGCGAAAGATCTTCAGGTCGTAGCTGCCTGGCGACAGCCGCGCCGGGCGCATCTGCCCGTAGGTGAGGTTGGCCGAGACCTCCTGGGTGCCGGAGCACAGCTCCAGGCTGCCGGAGTCGCCAGAGCCATGCAGCACGTAGACCTGCGGGTCCTGAAGGATGGGCTCCAGCGGACCGTCCGACCCGATGGCGAGCAGGCGCAGCCCCTCTGACTCGCGGGCCAGCGATCCGAGTCGCCCGGTGGCGATGAGCAGGACCCCGTCTCCCTCGACCAGCTCGGGCGTGGTGAAGCTGGTGAGCGGGCGGTCGTCCGCGGGGTCGGCCAAGAGCTCAAGGCGCACCCCGCCTGCGATGTCCAAGGTCTCGCCGTCTGCGTCGCTCGCGCTGAACGGTGCCAAGCGCGGCGAGTCGCTGCCGGCGCCTTTGATCGTCACCGTCGGCAGGTCGGGTCCTGCGTGGACGAACCGCACGCGCGAACGCCCCGCGACGTCGTTGCCCCAGCCCTCCTCGACGGGGAGCACGCGGAAGGAGCCTGCGTCGGGACCGTTCACGAACCCGCCCGCGACGCCGTTCACGCGCTCGCCGTCGACGAGATCGAGGATGTCGGCGAGCAGCGGCGCGGACGAAGGGCTGGAGCCCGCCGCGCGGATCTCGACCCGCAGCGGCTCGGCCGGAAGCTCAAGCCAGCGGCTGGCGTCTCCGAAGGCGAGGTCGCTGAACAAGGGCGTGGTGGTGCCGGCCGCGTACACGTCGATCGGCCCAGCGTCCGGAGCAGCGTTCACGAACCGCAGCTCAGCCGTCGGCTCCTGCGGCGCCACCACGTCCAGCGCCACGACGTCGGACCCGTCCTCTGAGTTGTCCAGCGCCTGCCCGTCGTTGCCCACCAGGCTCACCGTCAACGTCAGCACGTCGCCCGGCGCGAACTCGTTCGCGCGGGATCGGTACGAGAAGAAGCGGGACTCCGGCTCCGCGACGAGGTCGCCGTTGACGTAGAAGCGGAAGTGGCCTTCGCCCTCCGCGTCGTCGGTGCCCTCGGACGGCGGCACGAACGCGAGCCCGTCGACGTCCACCGCCAGCGTCAGGTCGACGTACAGGTCGGTCCCTTCACGGGTGAGCGGCACGTCGCCGCCCGGTTCGTAGGTGAGCAGGGCTATGGCGGGATCCTGCCCCGGCAGCTCCACCAAGGGCGGCGGCGCACAGCTCGCCCCGATCCACGTCCCCGCGACTAGCAGCCATCCCACCGATCGAAGCTGTCGTGCCACCAACGGGCCTCCACGTGGCCAGGCCGGAAGCGGCCGAGCAAGCGGGGAGTCTACCCTGACGTCCAGATTCACAGACGTCGCAACCCACAACGGTGCGTCTTGGCATGTCATCGCGCGGATTCCCTGCGCGGCGGACTTCTCTCGCCCTCCCACGTCATGGGCGGCGTCCCGACATCATGGCGCGGCGCCAGCGTCATCGGCATTGGAGGCGCCGCCTACACCCGGCGCCTCGAACCCCGCGCGCCCTACTGACCCTCGTGCCCCGCCGTCACCACCGACATCGTCTCCCCAAACAACGACGTCGCGATCACCGAGCACCCATCAAACTCCCCGCGCCCAAACACCAGCGACGCCGGAAACTCCAACCCGGACGCGATCGTCCCGACGTGCCCGTCCTGCCACACGTCGATCCGCCCGGCGACGTTCACCGCCACCAGCACCGCGCCGTCCTTGGCGACCACCAGCCCGTCCGGTGCCGACCCGCTCTCAAACGTGTGCACCACCGTTCGCTCCCCGGCGGCCCCGTCCGTCACCGCGATCGACGACAGCGGCGGGTCCGGCACGAACGTGCTGACCACGTAGAGCTGCGACCCGTCGGGCGAGAAGCCCATGCCGTTGGGCGACGGCACGTCGGTGGCCCAGGTGGTCACCGCGGCGGACGCGTCCACCTCGAAGATCTTCGTGTCGAAGTCGTCGCTGACGAGCAGGGTGCCCCACGGGGTGGGCGCCAGGAAGTTGGGCTTGGCGATGTCCGGCGTGGGGTGGTGCGTGACCACGCCGTCGGCCGTGATCTGCAGCAGCGAGCACTCGTCGTTGCCGTCGGCGTCCTTCCTCGACGCCACCCAGATGTCGCCGTTCCACCAGGCCGCGCCCACGCCGCCGGGGGTCTCGGCGACCGGGGTCTTGGTGCCGTCGGCGGCCACCCGCAGCAGCTGTTGGTCGTTGACGGCGTAGAGGGTGCCGTCCTCGGTGATGGCCAGGCCCTCGGTGCCGCCGGTCAAGCCGTCGGTCAGCTGGGTGACCACGCCGGGGGCGCCGCAGGTGGGCAGGTGGTCGGTGTCGCCGTCCGTGTCACCGTTCGGGCCGCTGCCCGCCGAGCACGCCGCGGCGAAGGCCGCGAGCCAGAGACCGCGACCGGCGATCACGACGCGGCCAGCGCGCGGATGGCCGCGGTGCGGTCCTTGGCGCCAAACACGCCCGAGCCCGACACCAGCACGTGCGCGCCCGCGTCCGTGAAGCGCTTGGCGTTGTCGGCCTTCACGCCGCCGTCCACCTCGATCAGGGTCTTGAGGCCGCGGCGCTCGATCTCGGCACGGATCTTCTCGGATTTGCGCAGCGCGGACTCCACCAGCGACTGGCCGCCAAAGCCCGGGTTCACCGTCATCACCAGCACCATGTCCAGATCGTCCAGGACGTAGTCCAGGCAGCTCTCGTGGGTGTGCGGGTTCAGGCTGACGCCCGCCTTGGCGCCCATGGCCTTGGTGGCCTGGATGGTGCGGTGCAGGTGGGTGCAGGCCTCGGCGTGCACGGTGAGCATCTCAGCGCCCGCGTCGCGGAAGTCCTGCAGGTAGCGGTCCGGCTCCACGATCATCAGGTGCACGTCGACCAGCGCGTTGTGGCCGTTCGCCTTGGCGGCGCGCGCGGCGGCGGCCACCACGACCGGGCCGATGGTGATGTTGGGCACAAAGCGCCCATCCATCACGTCCACGTGGACCCAGTGGGCCCCGCGGTCGAGCACGTCGACGATGTCGTCATGGAGGCGGCCGAAGTCGGCGGACAGGATCGAAGGGGCGACGAGGGCCATCAGAGGGTTCCTCCCGCGGCGAGTCGCGCGCCGTTCGCGTAGTCGGTTCCAGACACGGCCTTCTTGCCCGGCGCGACGATCTGGTCGAGCACCAAGGCGCCTTCTCCGCACGCCACCGTCAGCGGCGACGTCGACAGGATGGTCCCCGCCGCGCCCTGGCCAGGGGCCGGGTGCACCTTCAGCAGCTTGATCATCCCCACCGACGACGGCGCCTGGCCGCCCGGCCACGGGGTGAACGCGCGCACCTGCCGGTCGAGGTCCACCGCGGAGCGCGACCAGTCCACCACGCCGTCCTCCTTGGCGATCTTGGACGCCCAGGTGGCCAGCGACTCGTCCTGGGGGACGGGGTCGATCGACTCCAGGCCCGCCAACGTGGCCACGGCGATCTGCGCCGACAGGGCGCTCAGGCGGTCGTGCAGCTCCCCGGCCGTCTCGTGCGCGCCGATCGGCGTCTGGCGCTCCAGGTAGACCGGGCCCACGTCCAGGCCCTCCGCCATGCGCTGCGTGCACACTCCGGTGATCAGGTCGCCCGCGCGCACGGCGGCCTGGATGGGCGCAGCACCCCGCCAGCGCGGCAGCAGCGACGCGTGCACGTTCACGCAGCCCAGGCGCGGCGCGTCCAGCATGGCCTTGGGCAGGATGCGCCCGTAGGCGATGACCACGGCCACGTCCAAGTCCAGGGCGGCCCACTCGTCGGGGAAGGGGCCGGACTTCAGCTTCTCGGGCTGCGACAGGGCCAGGCCCAGCGCCTTGGCGCGCGCGGCCACCGGCGGCGCCGTCATCTGCTGGCCGCGACCCACCGGGCGGTCTGGCTGCGCCACCACCAGCACCACCTGGTGCCCGGCGGCCACGATCGCGTCGAGCGTGGGGACGGCGAAGTCTGGCGTGCCGAGGAACGCGACGCGCAGCGGCTTCACGCCTTCACCGGCTCGCGCTGCGCCTTCTTCGCGCGCATCAGGTAGCGGCCGCGACGGAAGGCGCTCACCTTGTCGAGCAGGATGGTGCCGACCAGGTGGTCCAGCTCGTGCTGCACGATCACCGCCTCGAACTCGTGGAAGTCGGCGCGGCGCGGCTGGCCGTCCGGCGTCTTCCACTCGACCGTGATGTGCTTGGCGCGGTCGACCTCCACGTCGAACTCCGGCACCGACAGGCAGGTCTCCTTCCAGGGGATGAGCTCCACGCTGCGCGCGACGATCGTGGGGTTGATCATCTTGAGCAGCACGCCGCCCGCCTTCTCGCCGGCGTCGATCACCACGATCCGGCGGCCGTCGCCCACCTGCGGGGCGGCCAGGCCCACGCCGGGGGCCTCGTACATGGTCTCGGCCATGTCGTCGCACAGCGCGTCGAGCGCCTCGCCGAACTCGTCGTCGCGCACGTCGCGCGCCTTGCGGGCGAGGATGGCGTTGGGGGCGGTCAGGATGGAGAGGATCGCCATGGTGGGCTCCGAAGCCGCGCCATCTAACCGGCCTGGGGCGGATCCGGGAGAGGGTGGATCGGCCAGCGCTTCACGGCGTCGGCCAGCGTGCCATTCAGACCGACGTCGATCTCATGGCGCACGCCGTCCAGCAGGGGGCCGCGGCCGGTGCTCGGCGCCGACCGGCCGTGCCAGGCAGCACCAATCTCCGACAGCGGGATGTGGTCCGGCGAGCGCGCCATCGTCCAGCCCGCCTCCGCCTTGAGCACCACGTTCGCGCGGGTCAGCGTGCCCAGGACGCTGCGCGCCGAGCGCGGCGGCAGGCCCGTGCGGTGCGCGATCGCGGCGTCGTCGGGCGCCGGACGGCCCGCCAGGAACTCGTCGGCGATCACCGCGGCGGCGACGAGCGCGGCCTCAAGGCCTGGCCCGTGGGCGCCGTGCTCCTCCTCAAACGCGCTGCTCACCTCGGCCTCGAACAGGTTGGCGTAGTTCTCGTTGACCGCGGCCACCTCGACGCCCAGCAGCACCGACACCCACGACCAGTACAGCCACAGCAGGAAGACCGGGATGGCGCCCAGCGACCCGTAGATCACCGCCGCCGGGCTCGTGGCCGCGAAGATCCCCAGGTACAGCCCGAACGCCACGCTGGTGAGGTGAAACAGCGCGGTCGACACCGCGGCCCCCCACAGCGCCGACGACCAGCGCACGGGCACCGTGGGGAAGCCCTTGAGCGCCGCCATCAGCACCAGCTGCTCCAGCAGCAGCGACGCGATCGTGGAGCCCCAGGTGCCGCCCGTGGCGCTGAACACGCCGTAGATGCGCGCGAACGCCGCCACGCCCAGCACCGGCAGCACCGTCATGCCCACGTAGAAGATCACCACGCGCCGCAGGAAGGTGCGCGTGTTCGGCGCGCCGAAGATGGTGTTGTAGGCGAACTCGCTCTGGACGTACATGCTCCAGGCCACCGTCGCCAAGCCGACGATGCCGACCACGCCGACGGGGCGGAGGTTGGCGGCCAGCAGGCCAGGCAGGAACACGTCGCGCACTTCAGGGATGCGACCCAGGAACGAGCTAAGGACAAACGACGTGATCTGGGCGTGCTCTCGCTCCAGCACGCCGGTCGCGTGCAGCGCGCCGAACACCAGCAGCAAGAGCGGCACCAGCGCGATCAGCGTGGTGTACGCCAGGCCCGCCGCCGTCACCGACACGCGGTGGCGGGCGAGCGCGCGCAGGTAGACCCAGCCCCAGCGCACGGGCGTGGTCCAGCGCTTGGCCCAGGGCGGCGGCTCGCGGTGGCCCAGGATGGTGGGCAGCACCGCGTCGAGCGCCTCGCGCCAGCGGGCCTTGGTCACGGCGTGGCCGTCCACTCGCCGCTGCGCCCGCCAGACTTCTCCAGCAGCCGCACGCCGCCGATCACCATGCCGCGGTCGATCGCCTTGAGCATGTCGTACACGGTCAGCAGGGCGGCGCTCACCACGGTCAGCGCCTCCATCTCCACCCCGGTGCGCCACGACGTGGTGACCGATCCGCGCACGATCACCTCGGCTGGGTCGTCCGACACGGTGATCTGCACGTCCACGCCCGTGATCGGGATGGGGTGGCACAAGGGGATCAGGTCGCTCGCGCGCTTGGCAGCCTGGATGCCCGCCAGCCGCGCGGTCGCCAGCACGTCGCCCTTCTTCACGGCCTGCTCGCGCACCGCCTGCAGCGCGTCGGCGGACAGCGAGATCCGGCCCTCCGCCACCGCCTTGCGGGTGGTGATCGCCTTGTCGGTCACGTCGACCATGCGCGCGGCGCCGTGCTCATCCACGTGGGTCGGTTGAACCAAGTCTCCCTCCGGTCCCTTGAGGTATCCGACCGCCGACCGGCGTGCGGGGCGACCGGCGCGTTAGGGCGGGCCGCCCTGGAGCCACCCATGTCCGACGTCGCCCAAGTCAAGCTGCGCTCTCACCACGACGAGCGTGTCGCGAGCGGCCACCCGTGGGTCTTCTCCAACGAGATCTCCGACGACGTGTCCAAGCTGGTCCCCGGCGCCATGGTCGACGTGATGGACGCCAAGGGCAAGTTCCTGGGCCGCGGCTACGCCAACCCGCGCTCGCTGATCGCCATCCGCATCCTGTCGCGCCGCCGCAAGGAGGACCTCGACCACGTCGTGTTCTACGAGGACCGGCTGCGCCGCGCGCTGTCGCTGCGCGAGGCGGTGTACCCGGGTCGCCAGAGCATGCGCGTGGTGTTCGGCGAGTCCGACGGCCTGCCCGGCCTGGTGGTCGACCGCTACGGCGACGTGCTGTCCGTGCAGATCACCACGCTCGGCATGGAGGTCCGCAAGCCCCTGCTGGCTGAGGCGCTGCAGAACGTGTTCGCCCCGGTGGGCGTCGTGCTGCGCAACGAGGCCAAGGTCCGCGAGCTCGAAGGCCTCAAGCTCGAGCGCGAGGTTTGGTTCGGCGAGGTGCCCGACGTGGTCCACTTCGACGAGTTCGGCGTGAAGTTCTCGACCCAGCCGCTCGGCGGCCAGAAGACCGGCCACTTCTTCGACCAACTCGACAACAAGCGCTGGGCCGCACCCATCTGCGTCGGCCGCACCGTGCTCGACGTCTACGCGAACACCGGCGGCTGGGCCCTGCACGCGCTCGCCGCCGGCGCCACGCACGCCACCGTCATCGACAGCGACGCCGACAACTGCGCGCGCGCCCTCGCCAACGCGGACGCCAATGGCTTTGGCGGCAAGCTCGACGCCATCGCCGCCGAGGCCAAGCTCACGTTGCAGGGTCTGGTCGCGCGCGGTCGTCGCTTCGGCGCGGTGGTGGTCGATCCGCCCGCGTTCGCCAAGCAGCGCAAGGCGGCCGGTGCCGCGCTCCACGGCTACCGCGAGATCAACGCGCTCGGCATGACGCTGGTCGAGGACGGCGGGTTCCTCTTCACGTCCAGCTGCTCGTACCACGTGGAGGAGGCGCGCTTCCTCGACGCCGTGATGAAGGCCGCGCGCGACTGCGGTCGCCGGGCGGTCGAGGTGCACCGCGGCCAGCAGGCGTCGGACCACCCCGTCCTGTCGAACGTGCCCGAGACCCGCTACCTCAAGTCCTTCGCGTTCCGCGTGACCACGGACGCGTAGCGACTACAGGTCCAGGACCTCGACCTTGGGGTTGCCGGTCGACACGGCGAACGCGTCCGGACCGGCCGGCGGCGCCTGCGTCAGCACGCCCTCCACCGTGTGGCCGAGCACGCGCATCTCGTAGTGAACCAGCCAGCCGTCGTCGCTGTACCAAAACACGGAGCGACCCTCGGGGCTGGTCCACGCCCAGCCCTCGACCGCCACCGGGTTCACGCCGATCTCCACCGTGCCGGACCCGAGCGCCTCGACCGGGCCCTCCCAGATGTCGCCGGTCTCGGCCGACAGCACCTTCACGTGGGTGTAGCGGTCCAGGCGCCAGCGGCTGCCCGGGTCGATCAGGTCGGCGGTCGACAGGTCGATCTGGTAGGGCGCGACCACCTGCGTGCGGTTGCCGCGCCGGTCGCCCAGGCTGACCGACCAGCCCTCGGACTGCCAGCGCACCGACACGTTCCGCGGGTCGCCGTTCTCGTCGAGCTTGGACTGAAACGACGCCGGCACCCGGTCCGACACGCTCGTCAGCCGCTGCCGCCAGGCCAGCGAGATCGGGCCCACGGTCGCGTTCACCTGCGTGTACGACTCGATCACGCGCGTGGACTCGTCGCCCTTGCGCTCCGTGGTGACGGTGGCGGTGCGCGTGCCCACCTTGTGGCCGTCGATCAGCAGGTCCCAGGTGACCTTCTGCACGTCGTCGCCCGCGAGCGCGTCGGCGCCGATCAGGCTCAGTCCCACCACCAACCAGGCACGCATGTCTTGCCCTCCGGTCATCGAACCCGTGACCGGGCCAAACCTATCTCGATCTACGGGGTCTGTGTGACCACCGAGCCTGACAGGCGGACGTAGGTGATCTGCACGCGGTGGCCGGGGTGGGGGATGGACACGCCGTGGAACACGACCGCGTTGGGCGCGGGCTCGTAGGTCCAGCCGTCCACGGGGTCCGTCAGCACCTCGACGCCGTCCACGGTGACCTGGATGGTCGCGACCTCGGGGATGAACTGCAGCGGGAACGTGTCGGTGATGCCCGAGATGTCCAGGCCCAGGCGCTCCAGCAGCTGGCCGTAGTCCGACGCGCAGATCGACTCGTCGTAGCCGTCGGTGCGGTCGATGAGGTCGACGTAGCGGACCGCCGGGTCGGCCGCGCCGTCGGGCGAGAAGCAGCCTGCCGGCATGTCGCCGATCACGCCATGCGCCCGAAACCGCGCGCCCAGCGGGCCGGTGAGCGCGCTGAACAGGTCCTCGGTGTCGCCCTCGGACTGGTCGTCCTCGTCGGAGAAGAAGATCACGTCCACGCGGGCGGCCTCTCGGGGGAACTCGCCATTGCGGCCGTCGAGCGCTGAGATCAGCGAGGCCAGGCCCTGCTCGTCGCGCGCGCCGTAGGTGCCCACGTCCAGCGCGGCGGCGATGTGCGCGCTGAGCTGCGGGTCCTCGACCGTGAACATGCCGCCCAGGAACATCCCGGCGTCGTCGTCGGTCATGTCGGTCGTCACCACGCCGACGTGCATGTCCGCGCCAGACTCCAGCACGCGGCCGAGCAGCAGGTCCAGGCTGGTCGCCAGGCGGGCGTGCTCCTCGCTCATGGACGGCGAATTGTCGACCACGAATACCAGGTCCGCGGGCGGCCGGTTCTCGCCGGGCGAGAAGTTCTCGGTCTCCAGGTTCTGGACGATCCCGATGTCGCGATCACACGCGGCGAGCAGCAGGCAGGGAAGGAGGAATCGCACGTTCTCCCGGGGGGTGACGCGAGCGATGATACACTGCGCGGGTCCCTATCGACCAACCGATGGTGGAGGAGTGCTCGATGCGCCTCTGGTTGCCGCTGCTCGCGTGTGGCTGTCTTGGTCCCCCCGCGGCCAACCCGTTCGAGGTGGGCCCCACGTTCGAGATCACCGTGGCGCCCGACACCCTGGAGATCGTGGCCGGGCCCAACGGCTCCGAGCCCGTCCCGTTCACCGCCACCGTGCACTTCCCCGACGGCACCGACGCGCCGCCGGACGCGGTCGAGTGGGGCGTCTCCAACCGCTCCATCGGTGACATCGGCACCGACGGCCTGTTCACCGCCAGCGGCTTCACCGGCGGCGAGGCGTGGATCACGGCTGAGGTCGGCGGCGTCGTCGGCCGGGCGGACCTCAAGGTGCGCTACCACGAGGACCGCGTCGCGGACGGCATCGACGTGCGCGCCTTCGACGCCACGCCCACGCCCACCACCGGCGCCTGGGTGTACCCGCAGGACGGCGTGAACCTGCCGCGCAACACGCCCTCGCTGCTGTTCGAGTGGAACGCGGCGGAAGGCGCCGTCTACCGACTCGACTTCACGTCCCACTACACCAGCATGACCGTCTACACCGACCAGCACGAGTTCGTGGCGGACGGCCCCACGTGGGCCACCATCGCGGGCACCAATGCGGGCGGCGAGGTCAGCGTGGTGCTGTCGGCCGCGCTGGCGGACGGCACGGTGCTGCAGGAGGCGCCGCGCACCCTGCACGTGAACCGCATGGACGCCGAAGGCTCCGTGATCTACTGGTCCACCACCTCGCAGGGGCTGATCAAGCTCCCGTGGGGTGGCGCGGCGGTCAACCTGCTCACTCCCAACGAGGCGGGCGGGCACTGCGTGGGCTGCCACGCGCTGTCCAACGACGGCAAGATCGCGTTCTCCTACGACGGCGGCAACGCGGGCATGGGCGTGAAGCGCGTCGCCGACATGTCCGACATCGTCGGTCCCGTGCCTGATGGCGCGACGGCCGGCAGCACGTGGCCGGGCGGCAACTTCAAGACCTTCTCGCCCGACGGTCGGCTGCTGCTCAGCACGTTCTTGGGCAACATCAAGCTCTACGACGCGGACACCGGCGCCCTGCTCAAGGACGTCCTGAGCGACGGCACCGCGACGCACGTGGACTGGTCACCGGACGGCAAGGAGGTGGTGTTCGTCCGCAACGTCCCGCACGAGGCGGACTGGGCGTTCTCGGGCCCGTCGCAGATCGCGGTGTTGCCGTACCTGGGCAACCTGAACTTCGGCAGCTGGCGCGTGGTCTTTGACCCGCAGCCGGGCTGGAAGGCGTACTACCCGACCTATTCGCCTGACGGGAACTGGATCGCGTTCAACCAGTCGACCGGCGACGCGTACAATGACCCCGACGCAGAGCTGTGGGTGATCGACGCGGGCGGCAAGCGACCCCCGGTGCGGCTCACCAACGCCAACGGCGAGGGCGTGCTCACCAACTCGTGGCCGCACTGGGCGCCGCTGCCGGACGACGACGTGCTCTGGCTCGCGTTCAGCAGCACGCGCGCCTACGGCACCAAGTCGGCCGACAAGCCGCAGATCTGGGTGGCGGGCTTCGACCCCAAAAAGGCCGAGCAGGGCGTCGACCCAAGCTGGCCCGCGTTTTGGCTGACCGGACAGGACTCGAACACGTCGAACCACCAGCCGTTCTGGATCCGCTAGCGCGAGGTGCCGCTCACTTGGTCGGCGCGTTCGTCCGAGCCCGCTCGACCAGCTCCGCCAGCTCCACGCGCGAGTTGATCCCCAGGCGAAAGTAGATCTCCTTGAGGTGCGCGCGGATGGTCTCGGGCTTGCGGTTCATCGTCGCCGCGATCTCCGCCGTGGTCGCGCCCGCCGCCGCGTAGATCGCGATGGTGCGCTTGAGCCGGGTGAGGTGCAGGATGTCGGGGATCGTGCTCTCGTAGACCGGCCGGACGATCGCGAGCGCCGCAGGTCCCGTCGCTCCCACCATGCGGCTCATCGACACAAGCGAGCGGCCCACGAGCACGTCGCCGGGTCCACGGCCCGCCAGGAACTCCCGCGCCGCGGTCTCCAGCGCCCGCGCGCCCACGGCGGCGGACGGCGCCGCGCTCACCGTGAACAGCAGCGCGCCATCGGTGTCGAACACGTGCGCGCCGACCGGCGCCTCGACCGCGGACTCGAGCGCGTCGGCCGCCTCCAGCACGTGCCGAACGAGCCGCGCGCTGTCTGCGGCGCGCTTCACGTCGGCGTCCGTGAACCGGGGAGAAGTTTCAGTCCGGTAGATGCTGATGAAGCCGAGGTAACGGCTGCCCCGGCACACGTTGATGCCGAGCACGTCCACGATCCCGAACGGCTTCCACCAGTCCTCCACCACGGGCACCGGCTCGGTCGTGCGGTCGTGACGCGTGAAGACGTTGAAGTCCCAATAGAACTCGATGTCGACGCCCTGGTCCATCAGGCGCACGCCGTTGGAGGACCGCCACTTGGCCTCGAACGCGGCCGACCCGATCGGGAGCCCGCCCGCCATCACCCAGCCATTGCTGTCCGCGACGAGCGTGCCGTAGAACGACATGTCGCCGGCGTACTGTTCTTGAAGACAGCGAACCAGACGCCGACGGATGTCTTCGGGCGTGCCGTGCAGGAAGGTCTGTGGGTCGAGTGTCATGTCGTGGCCTGGATACCAAACAACGTGGTTACCGCACTACACGTTGCCCGGTCCGGAATTCCGGACACGTGGCGAATTGTCGCAATTGTGGGGATGGAACGTCCATCACCGGAGCCCACTGGGGATCCAACGATCGGACGCGCGTGCAGTTTTGTGACAAGCCCGGGGTGATGGGCGGGGCTCACCGGGGCATGGGCCGTCGACTCGGAGCGCGCATGTCGGACCCCGCCACCATTCCCGCCGTCCTCGCCCACGCGGCCAAGATGTGGCCCAACGCGGTGGCCATCCAGACCACAGAGGTCCGATGGACCTTCGCCGAGCTCGAAGCTCGGGCGCGTCGCGCCGCGGCGGGCCTGCAGGCCTTGGGCGTGCAACGCGGGGATCGGGTGGCGATCTGGGCCCCGAACGTGCCGGAGTGGGTGGTGGCCGCGTTGGGCATCCACCTCGCCGGCGCCGCGTTGGTCCCGATCAACACCCGCTACAAGGGCGCTGAGGCGCGCGACGTGATCCTGCGATCCGGCGCCAAGGTGGTCTTCACCGCCGGTCCGTTCCTCGGCCTCGACTTTCAAGCGATGCTCCACCCAATGGACACGCCCGTCGTCGTCTTCGGCGACCAATTCGAGGGCTTCCTGCGTGACGACCTCCGCGACGTGGTGGTCTTGCCCGACGATCTGTCCGATGTGCTCTTCACTTCCGGCACCACCGGGCGCAGCAAGGGTGTGATGACCACGCACGGGCAGACGGTGAAGACGTTCACCACCTGGGCGCAGGTCGTGGGCCTGACCGCGGGCGACCGCTACCTCATCGTGAACCCGTTCTTCCACGCCTTCGGCTATAAGGCAGGCTGGCTCGCGTGCCTGATCGCGGGCGCCACCGCGCTGCCCATGCCCTCGTTCGACGTCGACGAGGTGCTGCGTCAGGTGCCCCGCGACCGCGTCACCGTGCTCCCCGGCGCGCCCACGCTCTACACGTCGCTCCTGATGAAGGACCGCTCCGGCTCAGACCTGTCCTCGCTGCGGCTCGCGGTGACCGGCGCGGCCAGCATCCCGGTGTCGCTGGTCCACCGCATGCGCGACGAGCTGGGCTTTCGCACCGTGCTCACCGCCTACGGCCTCACCGAGTCCACGGGCGTGGCCACCATGTGCCGCGCCGACGACGACGCCGAGACCATCGCCACCACCTCCGGTCGGGCCATTCCGGGCGTCGAGCTCAAGGTGGTCGACGTCGACGGCGCCACCCTCCCGGCCGGCGAGGCGGGAGAGGTCTGGGTGCGCGGCTACAACGTCATGAAGGGCTACCTGGACGACCCGGAGGCCACCGCCGCCGCCATCGTCGACGGCTGGCTCCGCACCGGCGACATCGGCGTGCTCGACGCCCGCGGCAACCTCAAGATCACCGACCGCCTCAAGGACATGTTCATCGTCGGCGGCTTCAACGCCTACCCGGCCGAAATCGAGAGCGCGCTCCTGGAGCACCCCGCGGTCGGCGAGGTGGCCGTGATCGGCGTCCCCGACGAGCGCATGGGCGAGGTCGGCATGGCCTTCGTCGTCCGCAAGGCCGCCTTGGACGAGGCGACGTTGATCGCCTGGACCCGCGACCGGCTCGCCAATTTTAAGGTGCCGCGTCGTGTTGCCTTCGTGGACGCCCTCCCGCGCAACCCGTCGGGTAAGGTCCTCAAGCTCGAGCTCCGGCGCCAGGCCGCGGCCTCGTAGGCGACAACGGCGCCGTCGCGGCCACGCTGTCCACGGTCTGTGCGGCGGCTGGCACGCCCTGGTAGAACGTGTTCTAGTTTGCAATCGGTAGAACATGTTCCACCGGTTCGGAGGGGTGTACGTGACGGCATTGACGACGACGATCACCGACGGCATCGCCGAGGTGGTGATGGAACGCCCCCCGGTGAACGCGCTGCGCAGCACCGACTGGTTCGACCTGGCCGACACCCTCACGGCGCTGGGTCGCCGGGATGACGTCCGCGTCGTGATCCTCGCGGCGGCGGGCCGCGGCTACAACGCCGGCGCCGACATGAAGGAGATGCAGGAGGTCGAAGGCTTCGGCCCTCTGATCGACACCAACCGCGGCTGCCACGCGGCCTTCAAGGCCGTCTACGAGTGCCAGGTCCCGGTGATCGCGGCGGTCCACGGCTTCTGCCTGGGCGGCGGCATCGGCCTCGTCGGCAACGCGGACATCATCATCGCCAGCGACGACGCCACGTTTGGCCTGCCTGAGGTCGACCGCGGCGCGCTCGGCGCCGCCACGCACCTCGCGCGCCTGGTGCCCGCCCACAAGATGCGCGCCATGGTCTACACGGCCACCCGCGCCACGGCGGCTGAGCTGCACGCCTACGGCTCGGTCCTCAAGGTGGTGCCCCGCGACCAGCTGATGACGGCCGCACGTGAGGTCGCGACCTCCATCGCGGCCAAGCGCCCCAACGTGATCAAGCTCGCCAAGGAGTGCCTCAACGGTATTGATCCTGTGGACGTGAACCGCTCCTACCGCTTCGAGCAGGGCTTCACGTTCGAGCTGAACCTCGCGGGCGACGGCCACGCCGCACGCGACGCGTTCGTGAAGAAGGAAGGCTGATGTCCCCCCAAGTGATGACGCCCGAAGACGTCGTGGCGGAGCTCCGCGACGGCATGACCCTGGGCATCGGCGGCTGGGGCTCGCGCCGCAAGCCCATGACGCTCGTGAAGGCCATCGCCCGCAGCGGCCTGAAGGACCTCACCGTCGTGTCCTACGGCGGCCCGGACGTGGGCATCCTCTGCGCGCTCGGCAAGATCCGCAAGCTGGTGTTCGGCTTCGTCTCGCTCGACAGCATCCCGCTTGAGCCGCACTTCCGCAAGGCGCGCGAACAAGGCACGCTGGAAGAGATCATGGAGCTGGACGAAGGCATGTTCCAGCTCGGCCTGCGGGCCGCTGCGTGGAACCTTCCCTTCCTGCCCACGCGCGCCGGCTTGGGTTCCGACGTCCTCAACGTCAACCGCGAGATCAAGACCATCCGCTCGCCCTACGCCGACCACACCGAGCTGGTCGCCATGCCCGCGCTTCGTCTGGACGCGGCGATCGTGCACATGAACCGCGCCGACGCCCGCGGCAACGCGCAGTTCCTGGGGCCGGACCCGTACTTCGACGACCTGTTCTGCATGGCGGCCGACCGCGCCTACGTCAGCTGCGAGAAGCTGGAGCTGGCCGACGTCGACCTGACCCGCCACCTGCTCAACCGCACCATGGTGCACGGCGTCATCGAGGCGCCCGGCGGCGCGTGGTTCACCGAGTGTCCGCCCGACTACAACCGCAACGAGGCCCTGCAGAAGCAGTACGCCGCCTCCGCGCGTGACCTGGCGTCCTGGGACGCGTTCGTGAAGGAGCACCTGTCATGAGCACCCTCGGAGACATCTGCGCGGTCGCCTGCGCCGACCTGTTCCGCGGCGACGGCGCGATCATGGCGAGCCCCATGGCGCCCATCCCGCGCCTCGGCGTGCTGCTCGCGCGCAAGACCTTCGCGCCGGATCTGGTGCTGTCGGACGGCATCGCCACGCTGGTGGATGACGACGGCAAGCCCGAGGGATGGATGCCGTTCAGCCGTGTGTTCGACACGCTGTGGAACGCGCGCCGTCATGTCGTGATGGGCGCGTCCCAGATCGACCGCCACGCCAACCAGAACCTCTCCTGCCTGGGCGAGCACGCGCGCCCCAAGGTGCAGCTGCTCGGCTCGCGCGGCGCGCCGGGCAACACGGTCTGCCACACCACCAGCTACTGGGTGCCAGATCACTCCACGCGCGTGTTCGTGCCGGACGTCGACTTTGTGTCGGGCGTCGGCATGGCGCGCGGCGCGGCTGAGATCCGTCGCATCGTCACCAACCTCTGCGTGATGGGCGTGAGCGCGACCGACGGCTGCATCCGTCTGGTGTCGGTGCACCCGGGCGTGACGCTGGAGAAGGTGATCGAGTCCACCGGCTTCGCGATGCACATCCCCGACCACGTGCCCGCCACGCGCGCGCCGCACGCGGACGAGGCGGCGCTGCTGGAGCTGCTCGACCCCGGCGCGAAGATCCGCGGGACGGTGACCGCGTGAACCCGGTCCTCCGAACGCGCCTGTGTACGGCGCTCGATCTGCGCGTCCCGATCGTGCAGACCGGCATGGGCTGGGTCGCGGGCGCCAGCCTGTGCGCGGCCACGTGTGAGGCGGGCGGCCTGGGCATCCTCGCCGCCGCCACCATGACGCCGGACCAGCTCACGGTCGCGATCGGCAAGGTACGCGAGCGCACGCTGGGCACGTTCGGCGTGAACCTGCGCACCGACCACCCCGACACCGACGCGATCACGAACATCATCGTGAAGTCGGGTGTGCGCGTGGCCAGCTTCGCGCGCGCGCCGAGCAAGGACGTCATCTCCAAGTTCCGCGACGCGGGCATCTACACGATGGCCACGGTCGGCGCGCCGCGCCACGCCGAGAAGGTCGCCCAGTGGGGCATCGACGCGGTGATCGCGCAGGGCGCTGAGGGCGGCGGCCACACGGGCGCCATCGCCACCACGCTGCTGCTCCCGCGCGTGCGCGACGCGGTCGACATCCCGGTGATCGCGGCGGGCGGCTTCTTCGACGGTCGCGGCTTGGTCGCGGCGCTTGCGTACGGCGCGGACGGCGTGGCCATGGGCACGCGCTTCCTGCTCACGCGCGACAGCACGGTGCCGGACTCGGTCAAGCAGACCTACGTCAAGGCCGGCCTGATGGACACGGTGGTCACCACCGCGGTCGACGGCGTCCCGCAGCGCGTGGTGCGCACCGCGCTGATCGACCGGCTTGAGGTCGCGGGCCCGCTCGCGCGGCTCATCGCCGCCGTGCGCTACGCGATCGCCTTCCAACGCGAGACGGACGGTCCGCTGATGGGCCTGCTGCGCGAAGCCATCCTGATGAAGCGCCAGAACGAGCTCACCTGGGCGCAGGTCGCGATGGCGGCGAACGCGCCCATGGCGACCAAGGCCGCGCTGGTCGACGGCAACGTGGGCGCAGGCGTACTGCCCACTGGCCAGGTCGTCGGCGCCATCGACGAGCTCCCCAGCGTCGCCGAGCTGATCGATCGGATCATCGCCGAAGCGGACGCCACCCTCGCGCGGCTGGGCTCGCCCGGCGCGCCCACGCTGGAGGCCTGATGTCTGAGGCGCTTTACGAGGTGCTGGAAGGCGGCGTCGCGCGCATCACGCTCAACCGGCCTGACGTGCGCAACGCGCAGAACATCAAGATGACGCTGGCCCTCGACGACGCGTTCAAGGCCGCGGCCATGGACGACGCGGTGAAGGTGATCATCCTGCGCGGCTCGGGCAAGCACTTCTCCGCGGGCCACGACATCGGCACGCCCGAGCGCGACATCCACCTGCCGTTCGAGCGCCGCGCCAGCCTGTGGTGGGACCACGCCGACAAGGCCCTGTCCGAGTCCGCGTTCGTGCGCGAGCAGGAGGCCTACCTGGGCATGTGCCGCCGCTGGCGCGACCTGCCCAAGCCCACCATCGCGCAGATCCACGGCGCGTGCATCGCGGGCGGCCTGATGCTCGCGTGGTCGTGCGACCTGATCGTCGCGTCCGACGACGCGTTCTTCTCTGACCCCGTCGTGCGCATGGGCATCCCCGGCGTCGAGTACTTCGCGCACCCGTTCGTGATGAATCCGCGCAAGGCCAAGGAGTTCTTGTTCCTGGGCGAGCGCATGAACGCCGACGAGGCGCTCCAGGTCGGCATGATCAACCGCGTGGTCGCGCGCGACGTGCTCGACGACAGCGTGCTGGACATCGCGCGCCGCATCGCCCAGATGCCGCGCATGGGCTTGGCCCTCACCAAGAAGGCCATCAACCAGGCCGAAGACCGCATGGGCCTGCGCGACGTGATGGACGCCACCTACGGCCTGCACCACTTCGCCCACGCGCACAACGCGCTCACCTCGACCGACCACCTCGGCGGCCAGGACGCCAAGTCCATGGCCAAGACCAACAAGGGCTCGTGATGGATCTCGAATTCTCCGACTCCGAGAAGCGCTTCCGCGACGAAGCTCGCGCGTGGCTTGAAGCCAACGTCCCGCGCACGCCGCTGAAGTCTGGTGACTCCCGCGAAGGCTTCGCTGAGCACGTCGTGTGGGAGAAGAAGCTGCACGCCGCCCGCTGGTCGGTCGTGTCGTGGCCGGCCAAGTACGGCGGCCGTGACGCCAGCCTGGTTGAGTGGCTGATCTTCGAGGAGGAGTACTACCGCTCGGGCGCGCCCATCCGCGTCACGCAGAACGGCATCTTCCTGTTGGCGCCCACCATCTTCGAGTTCGGCACCGAAGAGCAGAAGGAGCGCATCCTTCCGGCGATGTCCTCCGCCGAGCGCCTGTGGGCGCAGGCCTGGAGCGAGCCCGAGGCCGGCTCTGATCTGGCGAGTGTGCGCAGCCACGCCGAGCGCGTCGACGGCGGCTGGAAGGTCTACGGTCAGAAGACCTGGACCACCCGCGGCGCCTTCTGCGACGGCATCTACGGCCTGTTCCGCACCGACCCCAACAGCGAGCGCCACAAGGGTCTCACCTACCTGCTGGTCGACCTCAACCAGCCCGGCGTCACCGTGCGCCCGGTCGAGCGCATCGACGGCGACGAGTCCTTCGCCGAGGTGTTCCTGGACGGCGCGTTCGTGCCTGACACCAACGTGCTCGGTGGCGTGAATCAGGGCTGGAAGGTCGCCATGTCGACCACCAGCAGCGAGCGCGGCCTGTCGCTGCGCAGCCCCGGTCGCTTCATGAAGGCGGCCGACCGCCTGGTCGACCTGTACCAACGTCGCCCCGATCCGGGCCTTCGCGACCGCGTGACGCGCGCGTGGATGGACGCGCAGCTCTACCGGCTCTACACGTTCCAGACCGTCACCCGCATGATCGAGGGCGGCGAGATCGGCGCGGACAGCAGCCTCAACAAGATCTTCTGGTCCGAGATGGACATCCGCCTGACGGAGACCGCGCTCGAGCTGCTGGGCCCCGACGCCGAGCTGCTGGGCGGTAGCCCGCACGCGGTCGACGACGGCGACTGGATGCTGGACTTCGAGTTCGCTCTGGCCGGACCTATCTACGCTGGCACCAACGAGGTGCAGCGCAACATCGTCGCGGGCCGTGTGCTCGACTTGCCGAGGTAGACGATGCGCTTCTCGTTCACCGAAGAACAACGCCAGATGCGCGACGCGCTGCGCAGCTCGCTCACGGAGTCCTGTCCGTCCGGTCGCGTGCGCGCCGCGTGGAAGACGCCGGACGCCGCGCTCCGCATCGAGCTCGCTGAGCAGGGGATCTTGGCGATTAACCTGCCGGAAGACGCTGGCGGCCTGGGCCTGGGCGCCCAGGACTGGGTGCTGCTGGCCGAAGAGCTCGGCCTGGTCGCCGCGCCCGTGAACCTCATCGAGACGCTCGCGACCAACCCGACGCTCGCGGCGATCGGCGCGCTCGATCTGGCGTCGCAGGTGGGCACCGGCGCTGAGTTCGTCGCGCTCGAAGAGCCCGGCGGCTTCGCCCTCGACGCCGACAAGGCCGCGGGCATCCTCGCCGTGCGCGACGGGCGCGTGGGCTGGTTGCGCGACGCCACGCTGATCGCCGAGACCTCGGTCGATGGCACGCGCCGCCCGTTCAAGGTCGATGGTCGCTTCGAGGCGGTCGACGCGGACGCCACTGATCTGCTCGATCGCGCCGCGCTCGTCGCGGCCGCGGAGCTGGTCGGCCTGTCGCGTCGTATGCTCGACCTGGCCGTCGAGTACAGCAAGAGCCGCCGCCAGTTCGGCAAGCCGATCGGCAGCTTCCAGGCGGTGCAGCACCACCTGGTCGACGCGCTCCAGCGCATCGCGTTCGCGGCCCCCGCCGTCTACCGCGCGGCGTGGTCGGTCGACACGAACCACCCCAACCGGTCGGTGCACGTGTCGATGGCCAAGGTCTACGCGTCCGAGGCGGCGCTGTTCACCGGACGCAAGGCGCTCCAGGTGCACGGCGCCATCGGCTACACCTTTGAGTACGATCTGCACATGTGGATGAAGCGCGCCTGGACGCTGTCGTCGGCGTGGGGCGATGTCCGCCACCACACCGACCGCGTCGGGCAATTCGTGATGTCGGGAGGACAGGATGCCTGAGGCGTATCTGGTCGATGCCGTTCGCACGCCGGTCGGCCGCAAGAAGGGTGCGCTCGCCGGGGTTCACCCTGCCGACCTTGGCGCCCACGCGATCCGCGCGCTCGTCGAGCGCACCGGGATCGATCCCGGCGCGGTGGACGACGTGATCTTCGGCTGCGTCGACACGCTCGGCCCGCAGTCCGGCGACATCGCGCGCACTTGCTGGCTCGCGGCGGGCCTGCCCGACCACGTGCCCGGCACCACCATCGACCGTCAGTGCGGTTCGTCGCAGCAGGCCGTTCACTTTGCGGCGCAGGCCGTGATGAGCGGGACGCAGGACCTGATCGTCGCGGGCGGCGTACAGAACATGAGCATGATCCCCATCGGCCAGGCCATGGTCGCGGGTCAGGCGCTCGGCTTCCCGGATCCTTTCTCCGGCAGCAAGGGCTGGCAGGCGCGCTACGGCGGGCAGGAGGTCAACCAGTTCTACTCGGCCGAGAACATCGCGCGGAAGTGGGACCTGTCCAAGGACGATCTCCACGCCTTCGCCTTCGAGAGCCACCGCCGCGCCATCCGCGCGCAGGACGAGGGCCGCTTCGAACGCGAGATCGCCCCGTTCGAGGGCATGACCGCCGACGAGGGCCCGCGCCGTGAGACCACGCTGGAGGCCATGCTCAAGCTGCAGCCGGTCATCCCCAACGGCCTGCACTCCGCGGGCGCCGCGAGCCAGATCTCCACCGGCGCCGCCGCCATCCTCATCGCGTCTGAGGCGGCGATCAAGACGCACGGCCTCAAGCCGCGCGCGCGCATCCACCACATCTCGGTGCGCGCCGATGATCCGGTCTGGATGCTGACCGCGCCCATCCGCGCCACGCAGTACGCGCTCGCCCGCGCGGGCATGACGATCGACCAGATGGACGCGATCGAGATCAACGAGGCCTTCGCCTCCGTGGTCCTCGCGTGGATGAAGGAGATCAAGCCGGACCCCGCGCGCGTGAACCCGAACGGCGGCGCGATCGCGCTCGGCCACCCGCTCGGCGCCACCGGCGCGCGCCTGATGACCACGCTGCTGGGTGAGCTCGAGCGCACGGGCGGCCGATACGGCCTGCAGACCATGTGCGAGGGCGGCGGCCAGGCCAACGTCACGATCATCGAGCGTCTCGGATGAAGTTCGCCCTCTCCGACGAGCAGATCTCGCTGCGCGACGCGGCGCGGGCGTTCTTGGCGGAGCTGCCCGGGCCGCACGCCATGACCGAGCAGGACGGCGCCTACAACGCCGACGCCTGGTCGCGCATCGTGGGCGAGCAGGGCTGGACCTCCATCCTCATCCCGGCCGACCACGGCGGGTGGGGCTTTGGTCGCATGGAGATGGCGGTGGTGCTCGAAGAGGCAGGGCGCAAGCTCACGCCCTCGCCGCTCTTCTCGACGGTGGCGCTGGGCGTCACCGCGATCGACACGCTCGGCAGCGACGCGCAGAAGGCCGAGCACCTCGCGGCCATCGCCGGTGGCGCCACCGCGACGCTCGCAGACCAGGGCTCGGTCACCGCGCAGCGCGACGGCGACGGATGGCTCCTCTCCGGTGAGGCTGTGCGTGTGATCGACGGCGACACCGCCGAGATCCTCGTCGTGTGGACCAACGCGGGCGCGTTCGTCGTGCCGGGTGACGCCGTGCAGCGCGCGCGCGTGCCGGGCCTCGACACCACCCGCCCGCTCGCCACGCTGCGCTTCGACGGCCTGCGCGTGTCGGACGAGGCGCGCCTCCCCGGCGCAGACCTGGAGCGCGTTCGTCTGTCCGCGGGCCTGCTGCTCGCGGCTGAGCAGGTCGGCGGGGCTGAGGACGTGCTCGACGTGACCGTCGACTACACCAAGGTCCGCAAGCAGTTCGGCAAGCCGATCGGCAGCTTCCAGGCCATCCAGCACGCCTGCGCCGACATGCTCGTCCTCGTCGAGTCCGCGCGCTCGGCCGTGTGGTACGCGGCCTGGGCGATGGACGTGGGCGCGCCCGACGCTGAGCTCGCCGTGCGCACCGCCAAGGCGCTCGCCAGCGACGCGTACTTCCGCTGCGCGGGCTCGGCGATCCAGCTCCACGGCGGCATCGGCTTCACGTGGGAGCACGTCTGCCACCTGCACTTCAAGCGCGCGCGCGCCGGCATGGCGCTGCTCGGTGAGCCCTCGGTCCACCGCGCGGCGGTCGCGGCGGCCATGCTCGACGGAGACTCCGCATGGACATGAGCTTCAGCGCCGAAGAGGAGCTCTTCCGCGAGGAGGTCCGCACCTGGCTCGGCGAACACCTGGTGGGCGACTTCGCGCGGCTGCGCGGTCGCGGCGGCCTGGGCGACATGGACGCGTTCGTCGAGGAGCGCATCGCGTGGGAGCAGGAGCTCGGCCGCGGCGGCTGGACTGGCCTCGCGTGGTCCAAGGAGTCTGGCGGTCGCGGCGCCTCGCTCGTCGAGCAGGTGATCTTCCTTGAAGAGTACGCGCGCTCTCGGGCGCCGGGTCGGGCCGGTCACATCGGTGAGGGCCTGCTCGGGCCCACGGTCGCCGCGTTCGGCACCGACGCGCAGAAGGCGCGCTTCCTCGCCCCCATCCTCGCGGGCACGGAGATCTGGTGCCAGGGCTACTCCGAGCCCAACGCCGGGAGTGACCTCGCGGCCCTGCAGACCCGCGCCGTCCGTGACGGCGACAACTGGGTGATCGACGGCCAGAAGGTCTGGACCAGCCTCGCCATGGTGTCTCAGTGGTGCTTCGTGCTCGCGCGCACCGGCGCGGGCTCGTCGCGTCACGAAGGTATCAGCTGCCTGCTCGTGCGCATGGATCAGCCCGGCGTCCGGGTCGTGCCGATCCGCCAGATGACCGGCAACGCTGAGTTCGCCGAGGTCTTCTTCGACGGCGCGACCACCCCGGTCGACCACGTCGTGGGCCCGGTGGACGGCGGCTGGAAGGTCGCGATGCACACGCTCGCCCACGAGCGCGGCGCGTCGACGCTCGGCCAGCAGGCGGACTTCACCAACGAACTGCGCGCGCTGGTGCAGGTCGCCAAGGACAACGGCGCGGCGAACGACCCCGGCATCCGCGATCGCCTCGCCGAGCTGTGGATGCGCCTGAAGGTCATGCGCCTCACCGCGCTCCGCACCCTGTCCGCGCACGACCGCGGCGAGCTGCCGCGCGAGGCGATGATCACCAAGCTGTTCTGGGCCACCTGGCACCGGGACCTGGGTGAGTTGGCGATGGACGTGCTCGGGCCTGACGCCGCCGTGCTGCGTGAGGGCCACGACCACGACCTGCACCGCCTCTTCCTGTGGACGCGGTCGGACACGATCTACGCGGGCACGAACGAGATCCAGAAGAACCTCATCGCGCAGCGCGCGCTCGGGATGCCTCGATGACCCACGGACTGCTCAAGGATCGCATCGTGCTCGTGACCGCCGCCGCGGGCACCGGCATCGGCGCGTCGACCGCCCGTCGCTGCATGGAGGAGGGCGCCACCGTCGTCATCTCTGACGCACACGCGCGCCGCCTGGACGAGACCGCCGACGCGCTCGCCGCGCAGTTCGGCACGCGCCCCGTCACCGCCGTGTGTGACGTGACCAACCAGGAGCAGGTCGACGCGATGTTCGCGACGGCGATCGCCGCGCATGGTCACATCGACGTGCTGGTGAACAACGCGGGCCTCGGCGGCACGGCGGACCTGGTCGAGATGACCGACGCGCAGTGGCACAAGGTCCTCGACGTCACGCTCACCGGCACCATGCGCTGCTCGCGTGCGGCGCTCCAGCACATGCTGCCGCGCAAGTCCGGCGTCATCGTGAACAACGCCAGCGTGCTCGGCTGGCGCGCCCAGAAGGGCCAGAGCCACTACGCCGCCGCCAAGGCCGGCGTGATGGCGCTGACGCGCTGCTCGGCGGTGGAGGCTGCCCCTGAGGGCATCCGAATCAACGCCGTCGCACCCAGCCTCGCGATGCACGCGTTCCTGCACAAGGTGACGACGCCGGACCTGCTCCGCGAGCTGGAGGGCCGCGAGGCCTTCGGCCGCGCCGCCACGCCCGACGAGATCGCCAACGTCATCCTCTTCCTGGCTTCGGACCTCTCGTCGTACATGACGGGTGAAGTCATCAGCGTCAGCAGCCAGCACCCATAGGAGCAAGCATGGTCGCCAAGGCCTCCCTGGGCGTCGAGGGCGCCCCGTTCGAGATGGACATCGAGCGCGGCAAGATCGCCGAGTTCGCGCGCGCCGTGCGTTCGTCGCACCCCGCGCACCTGCTCCGCGACGGAGCCGTCGTGCCCCCCACCTTCCTCACCACGCAGTTCTTCTGGGAGGCCCGCGTCGACGATGCCAACCCGTGGTCGCAGGTGAAGATGAACCAGGAGCGCGGGATGCACGCGGAGCAGGAGTACGTGTTCCACGGCCCGCCCCCGCGCGCCGGAGAGCGCCTGTTCGCGCAGTCCAAGATCGCGGAGATCTGGGAGAAGGAGAGCCGCAGCGCTGGCACGCTCACGTTCGTGAAGATGGTCACGGAGTACCGCGACGCAGACGGCAAACTCCGCGCCGAGGCGATCCTCACCGGCGTGGAGACCAGCAAGCCCCCCGAGCGGAAGGAGGGAGCATGAGCTTCGACAAGGCCATCGCCGGGCAGGAGCCTGGCCCCCTCGTCATCGGCCCGTTCACGCGCACCGACATCGTGCGCTACCAGGGCGCGTCGGGTGACATGAACCCCGTGCACCACGACGAGGTCTTCGCCAAGAAGTCGGGGTTCCCGGCGCCGCTTGGCGTGGGCATGTTCACCGCCGGCTGCATGACCACCTGGGCCACCGACTGGCTTGGGCCCGAGCACGTGCAGCGCACGCGCATCCGCTTCAAGAAGCCGGTGTTCCCGGGCGTGACCGTGTCCTTCGCGGGCAAGGTGATCGCGCGCGACGAGTCCGCGCGCACGGTCGAGGTTGAGCTGTGGGGCACCGACGACGCGGGCGACGCGGTCGTGCAGGGCTGGATGACGTTCGACTTCAGTGCGGGCGCATGAGCCGGGTCGCGCTCGTCACCGGCGGCACGCGCGGCATCGGCCGCGGCATCGCCAAGGCCTTCGCTGCGGCGGGCTACACGGTCGCGGTGTGCGGTCGCAAGCCGCCTGAGCAGGATGACGGCTTCCTGTTCGTCGCAGGCGACGTGCGCGACGCGGAGCAGGTCGACCTGATCATCCGCACGGTGGTCGAGAAGCTCGGCCGCTTGGACGTGGTGGTGAACAACGCAGGCGGCGCGCCCCCGGCGAACGCGGCCACGGTGTCGCCGCGCTTCCACGAGTCGATCCTCAAGCTCAACCTGATGGCGCCGCTCCACGTCGCGCAGCGCGCGAACGCGGTGATGCAGACGCAGGACACGGGCGGCGTCGTCGTGAACATCGCGTCGGTCAGCGGGCTACGGCCTTCGCCTGGCACGGCGGCCTATGGCGCGGCGAAGGCGGGCTTGATCTCGCTCACGCGCTCGCTCGCGGTGGAGTGGGCGCCCAAGGTGCGCGTGGTCGCGGTGACGCCGGGGCTGATCGCCACCGAGCAGGCCGACCTGCACTACCCAGACATGGCAGCGGTCGTCGCCACGGTCCCTGCGGCGCGCCTCGGCACGCCCGCAGACGTCGGCAACGCGTGTGTGTGGCTCGCGTCGGAGGCCGCCTCCTACGCCAGCGGAACCAACCTCGTGCTCGAAGGTGGGGGAGAGCGTCCGGCCTTCCTCACAGCTCAGGAGAAGGCATGATCTGTGCGGATCGGGTGGTCATCGTCACGGGCGCAGGCCGTGGCCTCGGGCGGGCGCACGCGCTCGCGTTCGCGGCGGCGGGCGCCAAGGTCGTCGTCAACGACATCGGCACGTCGGACCGCGGTGAGGGCGCCGACGCCACGCCTGCCGACGAGGTGGTTGCGGAGATCCGCGCCGCCGGCGGTCAGGCCATCACCAACCACGACGACTGCGCGTCCTGGGAGGGTGGCGCCGCCATGGTGCGCGCGGCCGTCGAGGCTTTCGGCGACCTGCACGTCGTCGTGAACAACGCGGGCATCGTGCGCGATCGCATGTTCGTGTCGTCCGAGGCGCACGAGTGGGACGCGGTGATGCGCGTGCACGTGATGGGTCACGTCTGTGTGTCGCGCGCCGCCACCAACTACTGGCGCGAGCAGATCAAGAAGGGCCGCACGCTCGACGTGCGCATCCTCAACACCAGCAGCGGCGCAGGCCTGCAGGGCAGCATCGGCCAGACCGCCTACAGCGCCGCCAAGGGCGCCATCGCGTCCATGACGCTGGTGCAGGCCGCTGAGCTTGGCCGCTACGGCATCACCGTCAACGCCATCGCGCCCGCCGCGCGCACGCGCATGACCGAAGCCGCGTTCGCCGACATGATGAAGAAGCCCGAGTCCGGCTTTGACGCCATGGACCCGGCCAACGTCAGCCCGCTCCTGGTGTGGCTCGGGAGCGCGCAGTCTGCGGGCGTGACCGGCCGCATGTTCGAGACGCAGGGCGGCCGCATCACCGTGTTCGAGGGCTGGCACCCTGGCCCCACCGTCGACTCTGGCGCCCGCTGGGCGCCGGAGGATGTCGACGCCGCCGTCCGTCCCTTGCTCGCCGCCGCACGACCCGCGGCTCCCGTCTACGGAACCTGAGAGGAACACCATGCTCAAGAACAAGCTCTGTCGTGATCTCGGCATCGACGTCCCGCTGTTCGCGTTCACGCGCAGCAAGGAGGTCGTGGTCGAGGT
>CAIOSP010000061.1 GCA_903861005.1 uncultured Pseudomonadota bacterium | reverse complement strand
CTGATGCGCAACGCGGACGGTACGCCGATCCTCCCCATCGAGCTGACGCCGGGCCTGTTCGTCCGCGCCGCGACGGTGGCGACGGTGGTCGGTCTCGTCGCCGCCATCGCGCCGGCGAGGCGTGCGGCGAAGATGGATCCGGCGGAGGCCATTCGTAATGACTGAAGCCGTCCTGGAGCTGATCGGGGTGACGAAGTCCTTCATCGACGGTGAGGTGTCGACGGAGGTCCTGCACGGCATCGACCTGCGGGTCAACGCGGGCGAATTCGTCGCGCTGATCGGGCCGTCCGGGTCCGGCAAGAGCACGCTGCTCAACCTGATCGGGCTGCTCGACCGACCGACGACCGGTCAGGTGCGGGTGGCGGGAGAGGACGCCACCCATCTGGACGACGGCGGTCGGACGCGCCTGCGCAACCACGCCCTCGGGTTCGTGTTCCAGTTCCACCACCTGATCGCGGCGCTGACCGCGGAGGAGAACGTGCGCGTGCCGCTGGCGCTGCGGACCGGGCGGATGAGCGAGGCCCTGCGCGCCGAGGCGCTGCCGCTGCTGGAGGCGGTGGGCCTGGCGGACAAGGCGGACGTCGAGGCGCGCAAGCTAAGCGGCGGCCAGCAGCAGCGGGTCGCCATCGCGCGCGCGCTGGTCACCAGCCCTGTGCTGGTGCTGGCGGATGAGCCCACCGGCAACCTCGACACGGCGAGCGCCGATCAGGTGTTCGCGCTGTTTCGTCGGTTCCATGCGGAGCGGAAGACCGCGTTCCTGCTCGTCACGCACGACCCGCGGCTCGCCGCGCGCTGCGACCGAATCATCGAGATCGTCGACGGTCGGATCGTGTCGGACGCGCCGGTCACGCCGACCCCGGCGCCGACCCCGGCGTCGCCCCCAGCGCCGACCTGATCGCACGCCCGGCGTGACGTCCGTGCCTGGCGCTGGAGGGAAGCGCGGGCGGTGGGTTAGCACCAGAACATGCCACACGACGCCCGGCCCCGCGCCGCTCGCCCCGACCCCGCCCTGTCCGCGACCGTGCGCGTGCGGACGCCGTTGCGCTACGCCGACGGCGCCGACGCGTCGCTCGATCGGCCGGCTTGGGTGCGGGCGGCCTCGGCGGTGCGTCGAGTGGGCGCGCGGCTTGTGTTCGCCCAGGACGACGCCGCGTTCGTCGCTTGGCAAGACGCGGACGGGTCGGTGCGATCGGTGCCCATGCCCATGTCGGACGGGGTCCGGATCTTCGACGACGGCCGGGGGAACAAGAAGCGCAAGCTCGACCTGGAGGCCGCGTTTGTCCGGTGCGTGGGCGGCGAGGACGCGTTCGTGGCGCTGGGCAGCGGGTCGACCGCGGCGCGCGAGCGGGTGGTGGTCACGCGCTTTGGGCCGGACGGCGCTCGAACGCCCGAGGTGATCGACGCGCACGCGCTGTACGCGGCGCTGCGTGGGTGCGTGGCGTTCTGTGGCTCGGAGCTGAACCTGGAGGGCGCCGTGGCGCGGCCGGGCGGCGACGTGCAGCTCATCCAGCGCGGGAACGGCGCGGCGAGCGAGTCCTTGGCGCCCGTCGATGCGACGTGTGTGGTCTCGGGCTCGTGGTGGGATGCGCTGCTGAGTGGACGCGAGGTGGCGCTGCCCGAGCTCCGCGACGTGACGTCGTGGGACCTGGGCGACCTCGACGGCTGCCGCCTGACGTTCACGGACGCGGTCGCGCTGAGCGACGACCGGATCTGGTTCACCGCGTCGGCGGAGGACTCGCCGGACACCTACCGGGACGGTGAGGTGGTGGGCAGCGTGGTCGGCTGGATCTCGTCGACGGGCGCCGGGTACACCCGCCTGGTCGACGCAGACGGACGACCGCTGCGCGACAAGGTCGAGGGCATCGAGCGCGGCGACGCGCCGGACCGCGTGGTGCTGGTGGTCGACGCGGACGATCCGTCGCGCCCTGCGGAGCGATTGGAGGTCGCGCTGGTGGGGTTCCCGGGCGCGAGCTGAGCGGCCCGTCGGTCGAGGCGCGCGCGTCATCGCAGGCGGCTCGCGCGCGCCCGCCAACAAGTGGCGCGGGGCCGCGCGGTTCGACGCCTTGTGCGGCGCGCGCGGGTCGACGCCTCGAGCGGGTCAGCGCTCGCGCTTGCCGGCGTGCCGCACGTCGAGCGCGTGCACCATGAAGATCGCGTGCTCGGCGATCGCGGTCGCGTGATCGGCGACGTTCTCCAAGAAGCGCGCGACGTTCTGCACGGCGATGCCCTGGCGCACGTCGATGTCGCCGGCGCGGATGCGCTCGGTCTGCGTCGACACGACCTGGTGGTGCAGGTCGTCGATCTCGTCGTCGCGGGTCAGGACCTCCTGCGCGAGGTCGGTGTTCGCGGTGAGGAACGCGGTCATCGCGTCACGCAGCATCTCGCGTCCCACCTCGGACATGTGCGGGATGAAGGTGTACGGGCCACGGAACCCGCCGGTGGCCAACTCGTCGGCGCGCTCGCAGATGTTCACCGCGAGGTCGCTGATCTGCTCCAGGTTGGAGGCCAGCTTGGACGCCGCGAAGATGAGGCGCAGGTCGGACGCCATGGGCTGCCAGCGCGCGAGCATGGCCAGGCACTGCTCGTCGATGTCGACCTCGTCCTGGTTCACGGCGCGGTCGCGGTGCGCGGTCTGGCGGGCCAGCTCCGCATCACCTTGTACCAGCGCGCGCACGGCGTCGGCGAGCATCTCATCGGCCCGGGTGGCCATGCGCTGCAAGCGCTCGCGGAGCAGACGCAGCTCGCCCTCGAAGGCGCGGTCGGTGTGGGCGCTGATCATCCGAACCTGCCGGTGATGTAGTCTTCGGTGCGACGGTCGTTGGGCTTGGTGAAGATCTTCCGGGTGTCGTCGACCTCCACGAGCTCGCCGCGGAGGAGGAAGGCGGTGCGCTCGGACACGCGCGCCGCCTGCTGCATGCTGTGCGTGACGAGCACGATGGTGTAGCGCCCACGCAGCGAGTGGATCAGGTCCTCGATGCGGGCGGTGGCGATGGGGTCGAGCGCGGAGCACGGCTCGTCCATCAGGAGCACCTGAGGGTCGACCGCCAACGCACGGGCGATGCACAGGCGCTGCTGCTGGCCGCCCGACAGCGCGGCGCCGGGGTCGTCCAGGCGGTCCTTCACCTCGTCCCACAGGGCGGCCTGGCGCAGCGCGCGCTCGGCGATCGCCTCGGTCTGCCCGCGCGACAGGGTGCCGGTCAGGCGCAGGCCCGCGACCACGTTGTCGCGGATGGACATGGACGGGAAGGGGTTGGGCTTCTGAAAGACCATCCCGACGCGCCGGCGCAGCAGCACCGGGTCGACGTCGGACGCGTAGAGGTCTTGCTCGTCGAGCAGGACGCGACCCTTCACCCAGGCGCCGCCGACCAGCTCGTGCATGCGGTTGAGGGTGCGGATGAAGGTCGACTTTCCGCAGCCCGACGGTCCGATGATCGCCGTGACGGTGCCCGCGGCGATCTCCAGCTCCAGGTCGTGCAGGACCTCTTTGCCGCCGAAGCCGGCGCGGAGCTTGTGCACGTGGAGGCGGGGGGCGGTCATGTCGGATCCCGGCGGAGACGGGCTCGTAGCACGAGCGCGGCCAGGTTCATCCCCGTGAGCGTCAACAGGAGCACGACGATGCCCGCGGCGGCGTTTGCGCTGAACCCAGCCTGCGGCCGCGACACCCAGCCGAAGATCTGCACCGGCATGGTGGTGAACGGCGAGTCCAGGCTCGTGGGGAGGAAGGTGACGTAGGAGACGGCGCCGACGAGCAGCAGCGGCGCGGTCTCGCCCATGGCGCGCGACACGCCGAGGATGGCGCCGGTGAGGATGCCTGGGAGGGCGTGCGGCAGCACCACGCGCGACGTGACCTGCCAGCGCGTGGCGCCGAGCGCCAGCGCGCCCTCGCGCAGCGAGTCGGGCACCGTGCGCAGCGCCTCGCGGGTGGCGAGGAGGACGATCGGGAGGACGAGCAGCGCCAGCGTCAACGCGCCCGCCAACAGCCCGTGGCCCAGCCCCGCGAAGTGCACGAAGAGCGCCAAGCCCAGCAGGCCGTAGACGATGGACGGCACGCCGGCGAGGTTGGCCAGGTTGAGCTCGACGAGGCGCCGGAAGCGGCCCGGGGCGGCGAACTCCTCCAGGTAGGTCGCAGCGCCCACGCCGACCGGCACCGCCAGCAGCGCCGTCAGGCTGACCACCAGCACGCTGCCGACGAGGCCGGGGAGGATGCCCGCCGAGGCCCAGGCGCGCGATGGGTAGTGGGTGAGGAAGGACAGCCGCATGCTCGGCCAAGCCTGCACCAGCACGTCCAACAGCAGCCCACCGAGCATCAGCAGCGGGAGCAGCGCGGCGGTGAGGCAGATCGCCTCGACCAGCCGCTCGATCTGACGGGCGCGCAGGCGGGTCGGGTTCATCCCACCCTCCGCGCCGCGGCGATCCAGCGCTGCGCCAACGCGTTCGTCGCGAACGTCAGGGCGAACAGGGCGGCGCCCACGGCGAAGATGGTGCGGTACGCGACCGTGCCTGCGGCGGCGTCGCCCAAGCTGATCTGGACGATGTAGGCGCTCATCGTCTCGACCGGGGAGCGGGGGTCGAGCGTGAGGTGCGCCTGCTGGCCCGCGGCGATCGCGACGATCATCGTCTCGCCCAGCGCGCGGGACAGGCCGAGGGTCAGCGCCGCCAGCAGGCCTGAACGCGCGGCCGGGACGACGATCAGGAAGAGCGTGGCGAGCCGCCCGGCGCCGAGCGCGACGGCGCCCTCGCGCAGCGTCTGGGGCACCGCGTGCAGCGCGTCCTCGCCGAGCGAGCAGACGGTGGGCAGGATCATCAACCCCATCACCAGGCCAGCAGAGAGCGCGTTGAAGCCCTGTAGGTCGGGGATCACCAGCGCCAGGCACGGCGTGACGACGCGCAGCGCGAAGTACCCGTAGACCAGCGTGGGGATGCCCGCGAGCACCTCGATCATCGGCTTGAGGCGGTCGCGCGCGCGGGGGGTGGCGAATTCGGCAAGGTAGATCGCGGCGAGCACGCCGAGGGGACCGGCGACCAGCAGCGCGACCGCCGACGTGAGCGCGGTGCCGCACACCAGCGGCCAGATGCCGAATCGGGCGCGCTCAAAGAGCGGGGTCCACTCGGTGTCGAACAGGAAGGAGGTGATCGGCACGGCGTGGAAGAACGCGAAGGTCTCCTGCGCGAGCACGAGCACGATCGCCGCGGACGTCAGCAGCGAGATCGCGGCGCAGCCGGCCAGGGCCGCTTCGATGAGGCGCTCCCCGAGCGGCGGCGCGCCAGTGAGCGGGCGCGGGGAGTCGCTCACGGGGCGACCGCCGGGGCAAGACCCAGCTGTGTGGCCAGATCCACGCCGACTTGCGACCCGCCGGGGAACATCGTCCCGGTGGTGCCGGCCTCGAAGCGGGCGCGCGCGGCGGCCGTCAGCGGCTCGGAGAGCGCGACCTCGCCCAGCTCAGTCATCAGGCGGCGGCCCTCAGCGCCCAGCAGCAGGCGAACGAAGGCCTGGACGTCGGGGCGCTTGGCCTGGTCCGCGCGAACGTAGAGGAAGACCGGCCGGGTGAGCGGCTGGTAGGTCGCGTCCGCCACCGTCGCCGGGGTGGGGAGGATGGGCCCGTCGCCATTGCGCGGGTCGCCGTCGTCGATCGGCACGACGCGCATCCGGTCCGCCGCTTCGGCCGTGTAGTCCAGGCCCATGAAGCCCAGCGCGCCGCGGTCTGCGCTGATGCCTTGGACCAGGATGTTGTCGTCCTCGCTGGCGGTAAAGTCGCCGCGCGAGCTGTGCTCCGACCCGACGATCGCGCGGGTGAAGTAGTCGTAGGTGCCGGAGTCCACGCCCGCGCCGTACAGGTGGACCGGCTCATCGGGCCAGCTGGGGTCGACCTGACGCCAGGTGGTGACCGTGCCCTGGGCCGCCGGCGCCCAGATGGTGCGGAGCTGCGCCACGGTGAGTGACTTGGTCCAGGTGTTCGCCGGGTTCACCACGACCGCGACGCCATCCCACCCGAACGGCAGCTCGACGTAGGCGACGTGGTTCGCCGCGCAGGCCTGCTCCTCAGGGGTGCGGATGGGCCGCGACGCGGTGGCGATGGTGGACTCGCCCGCGCACAGCTTGCGGAAGCCGCCGCCCGTGCCGCTGATCCCAACGGTGATTCGGCTCTCCAGGCCGCGCTCCAGCAGCGCCTCGGCCACGGCTTCGGCGGTTGGGTAGACCGTGCTGGAGCCGTCGATCACCAAGATCGGGGCGGACGGATCTGAGGCCTGCGGCGTGGACCAACAGCCCACGCACGAGGCCAGCAAGACCGCGCGCGCGGCCGCGTGGCGCAGGCGGATGAGGTTTGGCCTCGGCAATCGGATCCCCGGCATCGTCGGCACCTAATGGATCTGCTGTGACAATGCGGTGACAGCAGCGTGGCGACTTGGGGGCCATCGCCCACGAAAAGCCTGATCGCGGCGCGCTCCCCGGCCCCTAGAAGCCGAAGTTCGACAGGGCGACTGCCACAGCGTTGACCGCGGTGACGAGCTTGGGGTTGGTCTCCTCCAAGCCCAGGACCGACTGCTGCAGTCCGCGGAGGGACAGGTCGACGAGCGCGGTGTTGGGCGCGTCGCGGGTGGCCTCGTGCGCGGAGACGTCGGTGAACCCGGCGATGCTGCGGGCGGCGTCGGGGTGGGTCGCGGAGAGCGCGTCCAGCTCCGACTTGAGCTGCGCGACCAGCGCGAGCAGCTCGGCGCGCTTGTCGGCGGGCAGACTCCCGTCGGCGAGCCGTGACTCAAGCCGTTTGAGGGTGTCCTGGATCATGTGCGCTCCCGGTTGCGTTCAACGGCTCAAACGTACCGTGTCCAAACGCAAGAGGCCCGGACGGCGAACCGTCCGGGCCTCGGAAGCGAGCACACAGGGCCCGAAGGCCCGGCCGATCAGCGCAGCGCGATGAGCGGGGCGATGAGCAGGCTGACGACGCTCATGACCTTGATCAGGATGGCGACGCCAGGGCCCGAGGTGTCCTTGAAGGGGTCGCCGACGGTGTCGCCGATGACGGCGGCCTTGTGGGCGTCGGAGCCCTTCTTGTGACCGGCGAGGCCGCCCTTCTCGATGTACTTCTTGGCGTTGTCCCAGGCGCCGCCCGCGTTCGCCATGAACAGCGACAACGAGGCGCCGACCGCGAGCGCACCGGCCAGGGTGCCGGCCAGCGCGGCGGGGCCGAGCGCGTAGCCGATGACCACGGGGGCCAGCACGGCGGTCATGCCGGGGAGGACCATCTCGCGGAGCGCGGCGGCCGTGGCGATGTCGACGATCTTGGACGGCTGCGGCTCGGCCGTGCCCTCACGAAGGCCGGGGATCTCGTTGAACTGGCGGCCGATCTCGACGACGATGGCGCCCGCGGCGCTGCCGACCGCCAGCATCGTGGACGAGCCGACGATGTAGGGCAGGATGGAGCCGAGCAGGATGCCGATCAGGATGTCCGAGTTGGTCAGGCTGAGGTCCAGGAGCGGCATGCTGGCGGCGATGCGAGCGTGGTTCACTTCCAGGTTGAACGCGCTGAACAGCGCGACGACCGTCAGCGTGGCCGAGCCGATAGCGAAGCCCTTGCCGATGGCGGCGGTGGTGTTGCCGACCGCGTCCAGCTCGTCCGTGATGTCGCGGACGGCCTTGCCCAGGCCCGACATCTCGGCGATGCCGCCGGCGTTGTCGGAGATGGGACCGTAGGCGTCGACCGTCATGACGATCGCGGTGCCGGCGAGCATGCCGACGGCGGCCATGGCGATGCCGTACTGGCCAAGGTCACCCATGGCGTAGTTGGCAACGTAGGCGGCGATCACGATCACGATCATGGCCGCGATGACGCTCTGCATGCCGACCGCGAGGCCCTGGATCACGTTGGTGCCGGCGCCCGTCTTGGAGGCCTCGGCGACGCGGCGGATGGGGCCCCAGGCCGTGTAGTACTCGGTCAGCAGGCCGATGGCGGAGCCGCCGACGGCACCGGCGCCGAGCGCGATGGTGACGCCCTGGGAGACGCCGAACATGGGAAGGACGACGGCCGTGATGGCCACGATCGCGAGCGGCGGGCCGATCAGCGAGGCGCGCAGCACGGTGGCCGGGTCCATGGCTTTCATGGCGCGGGCCACGAAGATGCCGACTAGGCTGACGGCCAGACCGAGCGACGACAGGGTCAGCGGCAGGGCGACGGCAACGGCGCGCGCGGTGGCGATCGAGTCCGACGCGGGCACGAGGGTCTGGATGGCGGCGTCCGGCGCGGTCAGGGCGATGGCCATGGCAGCGACGACGGCGGCGACCAACGACTCGTAGATGTCGGCGCCCATGCCGGCGACGTCGCCGACGTTGTCACCGACGTTGTCGGCGATGACGCCGGGGTTGCGGGGGTCATCCTCGGGGATGTTCTCGATGACCTTGCCGGCGATGTCGGCGCCGACGTCCGCGGCCTTGGTGTAGATGCCGCCGCCGATGCGGGCGAAGAGCGCGATGCTCGACGCGCCGACCGCGAAGCTGTGCAGCGCGGTGGACAGCTCAGGCTTGCCCACGAGCGCCAGGTACAGGGCGCCCATGCCGATCAGGGCGAGGCCCGCGACCGACAGGCCCATGACCGCGCCGCCGTCGAGGGCGGTGAGGAGCGCGTTGGGCTTGCTACCGTCCATGGCCGCGCGAGCGGTGCGGACGTTGGCGTAGGTGGCCGCCTTCATGCCGACGAAGCCGGCGAGCAGCGAGAGGAAGGCGCCCAGCACGAAGCAGGCGCCGGCCAGCACGCCGAGGCCCGCGGAGAGGGCCCCGAACACGACCAGCGCGTAGACGGCGAGGACCTTGTACTCGCGGACCAGGAAGGCCATGGAGCCTTCGCGGATGTAGCCCGCGATGCGGTTCATGGTCTCGTTGCCATCAGGCAGGCGGACCACGCGGAGGTAGAGCACGGCGGCGACCAGAAGGCTTACAGCGCCTCCGATCACGGGCGCGTAACTGAATTGGAGCAGGGCGTTCGACATCGTCATGTTCCCCTGGGAGCCCCGAAACAGGTGCTCCTCGTCGGCGGGCCCGTCTACTTGATTTGAGGCGAATTGGCACGCACAGCCGTGGAATTACGAACACGATCGCACGGAGCGGCTTCAGATTGGCGGGATAGACCCGAACCGTGAGAGAATCCAGGTCCACGGGTTCGCGCTGAGGTCCGCGTCGAATGCAAGGCACGTTGAGAGCGCGGATCCTGCTCGGGGCCACTGTCGTGGTCGCGTCCACGTTGACCTTGGTCTACGTGGTGCTCTCGTACCTGTTCTTGGCGGGGTACCGGGATCTTGAGCGGTCTGGTGCGGCGGCTGACGCCGACCGGGCGCGCTCGCTGCTCGCCGATGACCTGGGCAACCTGCAGGACACGGTCGGCCCCTGGACCATGTCCACCGTCGCGGCCGAGTACGTCGCCACGCGCGACGCGGCCCTGCTGGATGAGCTCGTCACGCCTAGGGTGATGCACGTCCTGCACGTGGACGGCGCCCTGTTCTTCGACACTGAGGGCCGCCAAATCGTCGCCCGCATGCTGTCCGCGGACGGCGGCGGGTTTGAGTCGACGCCGGCGGACTTGCTTCAAGAGGTAGCCGGGATCGGCATCTGGGCACGCTTCCGCGGGGCGGGTGAGCAGCGCGCGGGCGTCCTGTCGCTCCCCACCCGCACGTTCCTGGCCGCAGCACGCCCGATCGCCTCGCTGGACGGCAAGGGGCCGGTGGTGGGCTCGGTCGTGATCCTGCGTCGGCTCGACGAGAGCGTGACCAGCCGGTGGTCGGTCACCCTGGGCGTGCCGGTCCAAGCTTGGGGCGTGCAGGACAACACCACCTCCAAGGAGAACAAGGAGGTCGTGACTCGCATGGGCGGCAAGGACGACTTGGTCGAGCTGCTCGGGTCGGAGCGGGTCGGCGCGTATCGGGTCGTCCGTGACATGTCGGGCAGCCCGGGCGTGGTGGTCGGCGTCGTCCAGCCGCGCGCGATCACCGCGCAGGGCAAGCACGCGCTGGTCTACCTGTTGGGCGCGCTGGTCGGCGTCGGCGCGGCGCTGGTCGTGATCCTGTCGGCCCTGCTCGGCCGCTTGCTGGAGGTCGACGAGGCCCGGCGTGGCACGCAGCGGCTGTACGAGGCGTTCGTCGAGCGCTCGTCCGAGGGCATCTTCATGGCCCGCCTGGACGGCTGGCAGCTGATGCGCGTGAACCAGGCGGCGCGACGCATGTTGGGCATCGCGCGCGGTGACGCCACCACGCTCACCGTGCCCGAGCTGTTTGAGGCCGAGCCGGAAGAGGTGAACGAGGCGCTCGAGCAGATCCGGACGGGCGACCGCGTGATCGGCTGGCAGACGGCGCTGCGTCGGGGGACTGGCAGCAACCCGCTCGACGTAGAGATCCACGCGTCGCTCGTGGAGCACGCGGGCGAGAAGTTCGCGTCCTTCGTGATGCGCGACGTCACGGAGCGCCGCCTGGCCGAGGAGCGCATCCGGTTCCTGGCCTACCACGACCCGCTGACCGGTCTGCCCAACCGCCTGTCGTTCCAGGACACCCTGGACCGCGTCCTGCGTGCGGCGGACGACTCCCGCGAGAGCGTCGCGGTGCTGTTCCTCGACCTCGATCACTTCAAGGAGGTCAACGACACCTTGGGGCACGAGGCTGGCGACGAGCTGCTCCGCGAGGTGGCGGCCCGCGTGTCCGGCACGCTGCGCGAGGGCGACGTGATCGCCCGTCAGGGCGGCGACGAGTTCCTGGTGCTGCTGCCCAACGTGGAGGCCGCTGAGGAGGCGATGGGCGTGGCCAAGCGCCTGCGCGACGCGGTCCGCGTGCCCGTGCGCCTGGGCAGCAACGAGGTCCGCGTGGGCGCCAGCGTGGGCGTGGCGGTCTTCCCGGCGGACGGGCGTGACTCCGTCCAGCTCGTCCGCAACGCCGATCTGGCCATGTACCAGGCCAAGGAGAAGGGGCGCGGCACCGTCGAGCGCTTCGATCTGGCCCTGGATCAGCGCCTGTCCGACATCGTCGAGATGAAGAACAAGCTGGCGATCGCCGTCGAGCGCGGCGACTTCGAGCTGCACTACCAGCCAGAGGTCGCGGTCAAGGACGGCAAGATCGGCGCGTTCGAGGCGCTGATCCGCTGGAACTCGCCGGAGTTGGGGCTGGTCCCGCCCAGCCGCTTCATCCCGCTGGCCGAAGAGTCCGGCCTGATCGTGCCGATCGGCGAGTGGGTGCTCCGGACCGCTTGCAACCAGCTGGTCGAGTGGCGCTCGCGCGGGATCGACGTCCCGGTCGTGGCGATCAACCTCTCCGCCCGTCAGCTGGCCCTGCCCGATCTGGTCGACATCGTCCGCGCCATCCTGGTGGAGACGGGCGCCGATCCGGCGTGGATCCAGATCGAGGTCACTGAGACGTCCGCCATGAAGGACCCGGAGGCCGCCCGCCGCACGTTGACCTCGCTCAAGGAGCTGGGCGTGTCGATCGCGCTCGACGACTTCGGCACCGGCTACTCGGCGCTCGCCTACCTTCGCCGCTTCCCCTTCGACCGCCTCAAGCTCGACCGTACCTTCTTGCGCGACCTGGCGCAGAGCGCCGACAACCAGGCGCTGGTGCGCGGGATCATCGCGCTGGCGGGCAGCCTGAACCTCGAGGTCGTCGCCGAAGGGGTGGAGACGGTCGCCCAGTTCGAGCTGCTCTGCCGCTACGGCTGCGACTACCTGCAGGGCTACGGCCTGTGCCGTCCGGTGCCCGCGGCCGACGCTGAGGCGCTGCTCCGCAACGGCAGCCGCTTGTTCGAGCGCATGATGCCCGCGGGCGCTCCGCCGCCTCCGGACAACGTCCACGAGCTGCGGCGGCGCGTCTAGGTGCGGCCCGGACGGTTCGAGATCACCCTCAAGGTGTTCCTGGTCGACGGCGACCGGATGCTGGTGCTGCGCGACCGCGAATCTCGGCAAGGCGACCTGCCCGGCGGCCGCCTGGGCGCCGACGAGATGGCCGAGCCCTGGATGGACGCGGTCTCCCGAGAGCTGCGTGAGGAGCTAGGCCCGAACGCGCGCTGGCGGGTGGACCCAGAGCCCTTGTTCGTCTGGCCCCATCAGTTCACGTCGACCGGCCTGGATGGGCTCGGGATCGCGTTCGCGGGCGTGTGGGAGGGGGGACGGCTCACCCTCTCCGACGAGCACGAGGCGTTTGCCTGGATCCCCGTCGACGGCACCGACATGGCAGACTGGTTCGCGGGGACGATGCTCCAAGCGGCGGGTCGATTCCAGCAGCGGCCCCGATCCGGTTAAGCGCGGTCAGCGGAGGGCGCTGTGGCCAACCCGTTCGACCAGATGTACCGAGGCACGCCGCCCTGGGAGATTGGCCGCCCCCAAGGGGCGGTGGTCGACCTGGAGCGGGCCGGACACGTGTTTGGTCGGGTGCTGGACGTGGGCTGCGGCACGGGAGAGAACGCGATCTTCCTGACCTCTTGCGGCCATGAGGTTGTCGGCGTGGACATGTCGGGCATGGCGCTCGCGCGGGCGCGGGCCAAGTCCGAGCAGCGCGACATCCACCCGACGTACGCGCAGTCTGACGTGTTCATGCTCGGTGATCTGGGCGGGCCCTTCGACACGGTCCTCGACTGTGGCTTCTTCCACGCGCTGACGGACGAGGGCCGCGAGAGCTACCTCGACATCGTCGGGCAGCACCTCAAGACCGGCGGCACGTTGATCGTGATCGCGTTCAGCGACCGGGAGACCTCGATCGGTGGCCCGCGGCGCGTGTCGCGCGACGATCTGATCGCCTGGGTGCAGGAGCGTGCCTGGGTGGAGTCGGTCGACGAGGTCCGGTTTGAGAGCCTGGTCCACCCGATCGGCGCCGCCGCGTGGTGCCTGCGGGCTACCTGGGTCGGGTACGCGCCCGACGACGAGAACTGAGCACGACGTCCCGAACCCAAGCCCGCGCCCGCGGCGCTGGAGTGCCTAGACATGCATGAGCTGATCCGCTGGTGGTTCGAGAGCGTCCTGGAGTGGGGGTACGTCGGCGTGTTCGTGCTGATGGCGATCGAGAGCACGATCGTCCCGATCCCGTCTGAGGTGATCATCCCGCCGGCGGCCTACTGGGCGGCGCAGGGCAAGCTCTCGTTCTGGGGCGTTGTGCTGTCGGGTGCGGCGGGCTCTACGTTTGGCAGCGCGCTCTGCTACGCGCTGACCTACACCGTAGGGCGCGCGTTCGTGGCGCGTTGGGGCCGCTACTTCCTGCTCCCGCCGGACAAGCTCGACCTCGCCGAGCGCTGGCTCGCCGACTACGCGGTCGGCGGCATCTTCTTCGCGCGGCTGCTGCCGGTGCTGCGCCACCTGATCGGCTTCCCTGCGGGCCTGGTGCGCGTCCCGTTCGCCCGGTTCTGCGCGGTGACCTTCGTCGGGTCGTTTGTCTGGTCGGCGATCCTGGCCTGGGTCGGCTCGTCGGTGCTGGGTGCCCATCCGGACATGCTCAACAACCCCGACGCCATGCGCGCGGCGCTCCAGCATGAGCTGATGCCGTTCGTGCTCTTCGTGGTGGCGATGGGCGTCGCGTTCGTTTTCGTGAAGCGCTACGCGAGCAAGGCCCCGGCCGCGGCCTGAGCCGTCTGTAAGCCTAAGGAAAGGCCCTATCGCTTGTGTACGCCCGCTCGGGGTTAGCTTGCGCCGCGCCCTTATGGTGCGCGCTTTGGGGAACAGATGTCGGACATGTACGAGTGGCGTTTTTTTCGTGCGGGCGGCCTGGATCAAGTCCTGATCGAGACCTCGGACGACCTGCGCAACCTGCGCTCCCTCGACCGCAAGCTGTGGGTGGCCCTGTCCTGCCCCACGCGCGGCATGGAGATCGAGGGGCGCACGCTCGACCTGATCGACACCGACGGCGACGGGCGCATCCGCCCGCCTGAGCTGATCGGCGCCGTGGACTGGGCGGTCGCGCTCCTCAAGGACCCGGCGTCCATGCTCGTCCACGCCGACGCGCTCCCGCTCGCCGCCATCGACGACTCCACGTCGACCGGCAAGTCCGTGCTGCTCGGCGCGCGCCGCGTGCTGGCCAACCTGGGCAAGTCCAACGCCGTGGCCATCTCAGTGGCCGACGCCAGCGACACCGTGGCGATCTTCGCGACGACGCGCTTCAACGGCGACGGCGTCATCCCGGCCGATGCGGCCGAGGACGACGACAGCAAGGCCCTGATCGAGCTGATCATCTCCACGCATGCGGCGGACGTGGATCGCAGCGGCAAGGTGGGCGTGAGCCAGGCCCGCGTGGACGCGTTCTACGCGGACCTCCAGGCCTTCGCGGATTGGTGGACCACCGGTGAGGCCGGCGCGCTGGCCCTGGGCGACGCCACGCCCGCCGCGCACGAGGCGCTGCTGGCCGTCCGCGCCAAGGTCGACGACTACTTCGCGCGGTGCCGGATCGCGGCCTTCGACGGTCGCGCGGCTGAGGCGCTCAACCGCTCCGCCGACACCTACGCGGCGCTCGCCGTGCAGGACCTCTCCACGCTGGGCGCCGACGTCGCGGGGCTGCCGCTCCAGCTGGTCGCGCCTGGGCGCGCGCTCGACCTGTCCGTCGGTGTGAACCCGGCGTGGTCCGACGTGCTGAGCGCGCTGCGCGACGCCGTCGTCGTGCCGCTGCTCGGCGCAGGCGCCACCACCTTGGATGAGGCGACGTGGGAGAAGGTGAAGGTGGCGATGGCGCCCTACGAGGCGTGGCTGCGCTCCAAGGCGGGCGGCCCCGTCGAGGGCCTTGGTGTGGCCCGCGTGCGCGAGCTGCTCGCCGGGGACGGCAAGGCCCGGCTGACGGCGCTGATCGAGCGCGACGCGGCGCTGGGGCCGGAGCTTGTGGCGCTGCAGGACGTGGAGAAGCTGGTGCGCTTCCACCGGGACCTGGGCGTGCTGATCCGCAACTTCGTGAACTTCGCGTCCTTCTACGACCGCAGCACGCAGGCGGTGTTTCAGGCGGGCACGCTCTACCTGGACGAGCGCGCGTGTGGTCTGTGCGTGCGCGTCGACGACGTGGCCGCCCACGCGGCGGTCGCCGGAATGGCCAAGATGTGCCTGGCGTACTGCCACCTGACGCGCCTGTCTGGCGAGTCGATGCACATCGTCGCCGCGTTCACCCAGGGCGACAGCGACTACCTGATGGTCGGCCGTCGGGGCGTGTTCTACGACCGCAAGGGCGTGGACTGGGATGCTGAGATCACCAAGCTCATCGAGAACCCGATCAGCATCCAGCAGGCGTTCTGGACGCCGTACAAGAAGGTTGTGTCGCTGATCGAGACGCAGATCGAGAAGTTCGCGAGCGCGGAGGACGCGAAGGTCCACGATCAGGCCACCGCGCACGTCGCTGGCGCTGCCGACCAAGTCAAGGCCGCCACGCCTCCCAGCGCGCCCTTCGACATCGCCAAGTTCGCCGGTATCTTTGGTGTCATCGGTCTGGCCTTGGGCACCATCGGCGCCATGCTGACCGCCGCCGTCACCGGCTTCTTGCAGTTGCCGATCTACCTGATGCCGCTGGCGCTCGGCGGGCTGATGCTCGTGATCTCCGGGCCGTCGATGCTCATCGCCGGGCTCAAGCTCCGGCAGCGCACCATCGGCCCGCTGCTCGAGGGCAATGGCTGGGCGATCAACGGCCGCATCGCGATGAACATCCCGATGGGCACCACCTTCACCGACATCAAGGCGCTGCCGCCTGGCGCCGGATGGAGCCTGGAGGACCCGTTCATGGATCGGGCCGCGCGCCGTCGCAACCGCTGGATCACGCTGCTGGTGCTGGTCGCCATGGCGCTGGTCGGGTGGTTCTGGGTCAAGCCGACCTACCTCGACCCGAAGCCTGAGCCTGCCGCGCCCGCAGCACCCGCGGAGGCCCCCGCGGCCCCCGCCGCTGCGGCTCCCGCGCCCGCGCCCGCCGCTCCGCCGGCCCCGGCGCCGGCCGAGGCGCCACCGTCTGCTTCGGTGCCGGGTCCGACGCCGTAGAGTAGACCTGTTGGGTAGGATCCGGCTGGCGGCGGTGCGCCGTTGCTGTACGATGCCGACCGGCGACCCCCGCGCAGGGTGTCGCCCGGATCCCGGTCTCGCAGAAGCCGCGCCAACAGAGGTCTCTCGCCATGCCCCGACAGTGTTGCGTGTGGGTCGCCGCCCTCCTCCTCCAGGCGTGTGCGCCGCTGCCGCTCGACGACGCGCAGCCCCACGCTTGGGTGGTCTACGATCCCGCCGGCGGCGACGTCCCTCTCCCCAACGACCTGCTGAGGGACTCCACCGCGGGGCGGCTCGATCTGCCGATCGACGACTCCCTGTCGGACGCCGACAAGGAATTTCGCGCCTACCTCAACACCATGGATGGCTGGTCGACCACCTTCCCGGTGGCGGCCAAGTTCAGCGAGCCGGTCGATCCGTCGACCGTCAGCGACGACACCGTGCAGGTGTGGGAGTGGGGGAGCCCGCCGGTGCGCGTCACCGGAACCCACCTGACGCTCGACGAGGACGGCTCCCACTTCACCATCACCCCCGGCCGCGCGGGTTGGACGAACGGCGGACGCTACGCGATCGTGGTGGTCGGCGGCGACGATGGCGTGCTGACCGCTGAGGGCGGGTATGTCGGGCCGGACGCCGCCATGTGGTACCTGCGCCAGGACGCCCCGCTCGACGATCCGGCCCACGAGCACGCGTTCCCCGGAGACACGCGCGCCGCGCGCTTGGAGAACGCCAAGACGCTCGAGGCCGCGCGCTTGGGCGTCGCGCCCTGGATCGAGCCGATCGGCGTGCCGCGGGGCCAGATCTCAGCGCTCTGGACCTTCACGGTCACCCACGCCACCGAGCTGGCGATGGACCGGGAGTCGCAGCGCATCCCTCTGCCCTTTGATCTGCTGATCGATTCCGCGACCGGCTTCGTCGACCTCAACCCGGCGGACTGGGACAAGGACTACGAGGCCGACGCCAAGCTCGTCGCCAACAAGCTGCACGGGTTCGGCCTGTCTGCGGACCCCTTCTTCGAGACCACGCGCGGGCTGGACCCGTCCACCGCGAACACCGACACCGTCCAGCTCTGGGACGTCACCGCGTCGCCCGAGCGCGTCTCGGTTCGCGTGAAGGTGATGAGCGACGCGGGCGTCGACGCCTGCCTGGCGCCGCCCTACGCGCGCGACTGCAACCACGTCTTCTTGAGCTTCGAGAAGATCCCGCTCGATCCGCAGCACATCTACGCGATCGTGGTGAAGGACGGCCTGAAGGATCGCGACGGCAACCCGGTCGCGCCGATGGCGATCGGCCAGTTCATGAAGACGAACGCGCCGCTCGCCGCCGACGGCAAGAGCAACCTGGGCAGCGTCCCGGACGCGGACGCCAGCCGCTTGGAGGGCGTGCGGACCAAGATCGATGCGCTCCTCGACGGCATGGGTCGCGAGGGCGTGGTCACCGCGTGGCCGTTCACGACGATGGACCCGCTGCCTGGCATCATCGCCGCGTCCAACCGCGCGGAGGACCTGGGCCTCGACCTGCCGCCCGCGCTCCGTTGGCGTCGGCCTGCGTCCTCGCTGCTGGTCGACGACGCGCTCGGCGAGCTCTTCCCTGGCGCGCTCAACCCGGGCCCCGCGATCTACGGTGGCCGGGTGAGCGGCGTGCGCGAGGTCATCTCCGGTAGCATCCAGGCGCCGGACTACCTCGACCCGGTGACGCACCGTTGGAACGACCAGCCCGCGCTGCGTCCGCTCGCGTTCTGGGCGGCGACGCCGTCCGACTACTCGGCGCAGCGCAAGCTGCCGGTGGTCGTGTTCGGCCACGCCATCGTCACCGATCGGCGCTTCATGCTGATGATGGCCGGTGAGCTGACCTCGCGCGGCTACGTGGTGATCAGCGTCGACTTTCCGTTCCACGGCGAGCGCACGGCGTGCGTCGAGTCGAGCCTGGTCGCGGTGCCCAACTTCTTCCCGCCCGCGCTCCAGCCGATCGTCGGCTTCACAGACAACCTGATCTGGTTCCCGCCTTGTGAGAGCGGTGACGCGGCCAGCTGCTCGCCCACCGGTCAGTGTCTGGACGCGCGCGGTCGCCCCGAGCCGTTCAGCTCGTTCCCCATCCTCGACCTGAAGCCCGCCTCGGGCGCCGCCTTCCTGGACACGTCGGATTTGCCGCACATCCCGGACCACTTCAACCAGGCGCTGACGGATCTGTCGACGCTGACCTGGAGCTTGCAGTCCGCGAACTGGGAGAACGTGCTCCAGCAGCGCATCGACCCCACGCAGATCTACTTCGTGGGTCAGAGCCTAGGCTCGATCATCGGCGTGGACTGGGTGGCCGGGCGCGACGATGTGCAGCGCGCCGTGTTCAATGTGCCGGGCTCCAACCTGGTCGACCTGTTCCGCAACTCGACCTACTTCAAGCCGCAGATCGACGAGTACTTCCGCAGCATCAACGTGGCTGAGGGCAGCTACGAGCAGGCGCGGCTGATCTCGATCGCCACGTGGCTGGTCGACACGGTGGACCCGCACTCGGTCGGGCGCGTGTACAAGGACCGCGAGTACCCTGCGCTGATCCAGATGGATCGCGTGGACGGAAACACCGGCGACATCATCATCCCGAACTTCACCACCGAGAACCTGCAGCGCGTCAGCGGGCTGCAGATGAAGACCTACTCGTCGGTGCTGCACGCGGACCTGATCGTCCCGGTGATCGGCGACGCCATGCTGACCGACATGGGCAACTACCTGCCTCGGGTGCAGAAGTGAGCGCCTCGCCCCAACGCGCTCGCCGCGTCCTCGGCGTGTGCGCTGCCGTCGCGCTCGTCCTCCCGACGCTCGCCCACGCGGGCGCGTTCGAGGTGGTGGAGCAGGGCGCTGAGACCGCGGGCGTGGCCCATGCGGGCACCGCGCTCACCAACTCCGAGTCGGCGTGGTTCAACCCCGCCGCGCTCACGGACAACGGCGGCTTCCGGCTGTCGATCGGCGCCACGCTCGCGCAGTCCAAGATCACCGCGTCCGGGCTGCCCTCGTCGCCGCTCGCGCCGTGGACCGATCACTCCGACACGCCGCTCGGCACGCCGCCCTACGTGTACCTGTCGTACTCGCGCTCAATCGTCGCCGCGTCGGTGTCGGCGAACGTGCCGTTTGGTGGGGGCATCCACTGGCCGGAGACCTGGACCGGTCGCTACGACGCGATCGAGTCCAAGCCGCAGTACTTCCGGGTCGGCGCCGCGCTGGCCGTACGGCTCGGGCCCGTGGCGATCGGCGGCGGCTTCCACGCCGACCTGGGATCGCTCCGCATTCAGAAGGCGACCGACCACATCAGCGAAGACGGACACGTCACGATCCTGCTCCGCAGCAAGGGCTTTGGCGGCGACGCGTACCTGCTCGCGCACGCGGGCGCGCACGCCACCATCGGCGCGTCCTACAAGAGCCGCACGCAGCTCCCGATGGACGGCGAGGCCGACTTCGACGTGCCGATCCCGTTCGAGGGCGCGTTCCCCGATCAGGCCGTGACCTCTCACTGGACGCTGCCGGATCGCATGGCGCTCGGCTTCGCGTGGACGGAGGCCAACTGGTTCGTCACCACCGAGCTGGGGCTCACGCTTTGGTCGGTGAACCAGACGCTCGCGCTCGACTTTGCTGAGGACGTCACGGACGACGTCGTCCAGCAGAACCACTGGCGTGACGCGTTGGCGCTGCGTGCTGGCGCCGGCGGTCACGTCGGTGATCTGGTGACCTTGCGCGGCGGCCTCTACGTGGACGGCCTCGCGGGCGCGCCGCCGCCGCCCGACACGCTCTCCCCGTCATCGCCGGACTCCACACGCTTGGGCCTGACCGCGGGCTTGGGTGTGCAAGCGCATCGGCTGGTGAAGCTGGACGCCTACGTGGAGCCGATCATGCTGCTGCCGCGCTCCTCGACGTCGGCGGACGCGCTCGAGGCGAGCTACCGCGGCTGGGCGATCGCCGGCGGCCTGGGCGTGACGATCGGCGTGCCGAACGCCAAGGCCCGCGCGAACCACCGCGTGCGCGGCGGCGAGGCGGAGTTGCCGCCGGAGCCCGCGCCCGCGTCGCACCCCGCGCCGACCGAGCCCGCGCCTGACCCCGGCCCGTGGACGACCCCGCACCGCTGAGCGACGCCACGGCGCCCGCCGCCGCCTGCGCCGCGGTGGGCGCGCGCACGCACCCGACGCCCCGCCGCGATCAGCGCGCGAGCGCGCCGAGCGAACCCTGCAGCGACGCGCGGAAGAAGTCGCGGAACGCGCGCACCTTCGCCGGCAGGTGGGGCCCCCCGGCGTGCAGCAGGTAGAGGTGGCCGTGCAGCGTCAGCTCGTGGCGTGGCAGGACGCGCACCAACCTGCCGTCGGCCACGTCGGACTGGGCGATGACTGTGGGCAGGATCGCGATGCCCGCGCCGTGCCGCGCCGCCTCGCGCAGGAAGGTCATGTCGCCGCTGATCAGCTGGCTCTGCAGTGGCACCTCGAGGTCCTTGCAGACCGCGCTCCTAAACATCGTCGCGGTGGGGCGACCGGCTGGGAACGGCGAGAGCAGCCGGTGGTCTGACAGCTCGCTCGGGTGCTGCGGCGTGCCGTGTCGGGCGAGGTAGTCGGGCGACGCGAACGGCTCGTGCCCCAGGTCCAGGAGGCGGTGCGCGATCAGCGACGAGTCGGGGAGGGCGCCCGTCGCGCGCAGCGCGATGTCGATGCGGTGCTCGCGGAACGACAGGGCCTGGTCGGTCAGGAGCAGCTGCACCGTGACGCGAGGGTAGGCCTCGCTGAACGCCGCGATCATGGGCGCCACCAACAAGATCGCGAGGTCCGTGGGCGCCGTGACCCGCAGGTGACCGCTCGGCTCGGCGTGGGCGTCCTGCAGGTCCACCAGCGCGTCGTCCATCAGCGCGAGCGCCTCGCCGATCTTCTCCCGGTAGGCCAGGCCGTCCTCGGTGGGCTGGACCTTGCGGGCGGTGCGGCCGAGCAGCGCGGTCCCGACCCGACGCTCCAAGCGTGAGATGCGACGGCTGATCGAGCCTTTCGTCTCGCCCAGGTCGCGGGCGGCGGCGCTCACCGAGCCCAGGTCCACCACCCGGCAGAAGGCGCGCAGGTCCGACGTGTCCAGGTCAATCGTTGCCGTTTCGGAAACCATAGGTTGCCTTCTTGGGGTCTTGGAGCGCCTACGACAACGATCTATCTTTGCACACGAACTTGATCACCTTGGAGCCTCCCATGAGCGACACCACTCCTTCTGTTGCCCTTCACCGCGGGCTTTGGGCCGCGCAGATCTTCCTCGGCCTCGCGTTCTTCGCGGCCGGCGGCTGGAAGGCTGCCACCCCGCTGCCCGACCTGGAGAAGGCGCTTCCGTGGGTCGCGACCACCCCGTCGGCGCTGGTTCGCTTCATCGGCGTCTCTGAGCTGCTGGGCGGCATCGGCCTGATCCTCCCGTCCGCGCTCCGCATCCTCCCTCGCCTCACCCCCTTGGCGGGCGCGCTGCTCGCGCTGGTCATGCTGCTCGCCGCCGGCTTCCACGCGTCGCGCGGGGAGTTCAGCGCGATCCCCGTGAACGCGTTCCTGGGCGGCATCGCGCTGTTCATCGCGTGGGGCCGCAATACGGCGGCGCCGATCTCGGCCAAGTAGCGAGATTCCAGTCCGGGCAGAGGTCGTCATACGGCCAGCCCGGAGGTCGCATGACCCGCCTGTTCGCGCTGTGGATCGCGCTGCTCGGTCCCACGGCCTCGGCGTCTGAGGTCGACAGCTACACGGGTCACCCGGAGACCCTGCGCGACGCGACCCCGGCCGTCGACGCGATGATGAACCGCGCCCTGGCGACCGCGGCGCGCCGCGCCAACCGGCGCGACCGTCACAAGGGTGTGTGCGACGAGGACGTGCTGTACCGCAAGCTTGTGCGTCAGCTCGTCGGCGGACCGGGCGGGTTCATCGTCGCGTCGCGCGTGGAGCGACGTGTGCGTCGTGACCACGCGATCGATCAAGTTCGGACGCGGTTGAAGGACTCGATCTATCACGACTACGGCGTGAACAAGCTCCCGACGATGATCGGCGGCGGGCTCGCGTCGTTGCTCGCGTTCGACGATCACCTCGTCGGCACCGACAAGCTCGGCCACTTCGTCGCGGTGGGGTGGGAGTACTTCGTGCGCGTCGAGCGCCGCGGCGCGACGCGGGACGAGGCGCTTGAGCTCGGGATGGCGCAGGAGCGGGGGCTGTTCGGCGCGGCGACCACGGGGATCTTGTCCTACGCGGACCTTTCCGCGAACTACAACGGCCTGCTCTTCTGGCAGCGCATGGTGGCGTCAGACGGTGAGCGTCGCGACGCCCCGTTCCTCGCGTGCTCGGCGGACGGCGCGCGATGGGAGGTGCGCGAGCGCATCCAGATGGCCGACTACGTGGACGCGACCTGGGACGAGCGTGTGAACCCGAGCGACTACCTCGAGCCCGACCTGGCCAAGCGCGCGAACGCCAACGTCCGCGACGTGCTGATCGACAACCCGCGCTACCCGACGCCCAAGCGCACGCTTCTGGAGGACGTCCACCCAGCGACGAACGCCAAGTACATGGACCTGCCGCGCGCGCTGGCGCCGATCTCGCCGAGCCTCGTGTATCCGTAGGGGATCATGCGGCGCGGTCCTCGTGCACGCGCGCCTTGTTGGGATCGGGCTTGTCCGCGCATACCCGCTGGTTCCGGCGCGGGTGATCCCCGCGCTCCAAGGAGCCTCGTGTCGCACACGCGACGTGGAGGCCCTACGACTCGTGCGCCGAATGCGTGTGGGAGCCCGGCTACTGGAGCGGCCTGCAGTACGTCGATGGCGACTGGCGGTCCGTCGAGCGGACCACCTGGCTCTGGCGGAGCGGCCACCATGACTGCCGCGGCTGGGTGTCGGGGCGCTGGATCCAGCGCTGAACGAACGCGGCGATGCGGCCCGTGCCGGGTCGGTCGCGCGTCTCCGACCATTGTTGGGAACGCTCGGACGCGGACATACCCCTTGGATGTCGTGCTCATGCAGCGACGAGGAGGACCGCGATGAGCGAATCCAGAGACGACGATCGGACGCTCGGCGTGCTGCTCTCCCGCGCGGTGGATTCCTTTGGCGATCTGTTGGCGCTGCACATCGCGCTCACCCGCGCCGAGCTCGCGCGGGACGCGGGACGGGTCGCGGGCGACCTGATCCCGCTTGCCGGTGGCGCGCTGCTGGTGTTCGTCGGGTACCTGATGCTCTGCGTGTCGGTGGGCTCGGGCCTCGCAGCGTACCTGGGACCGGTCGCCGGCTACGCGCTGATCGGCGGCGCGAACCTGATCGTCGGTGGGCTCGCGCTTCGGCGCGCGGTCGCGGATCTGGCGAGCCCGAAAGAGCTTGAGCTGAGCGTGGGCGCCGAGGTCCGCAAGACCGCGCACGACCTGCTCGCGCGGGGGACGCCGAGCTCGATGCTCGACGCCACGATGTCCGATGCCTCCTGACGCGCGAATGACGCCGCGCTCCACCGCCGACGATCGGGTCGACGCGCTCCGCGCGCAGCTCGTGTCTGCCCGGCACAAGACGCGCGGCTCCTTCTCCGACGTTCAGACCGAGCTGCGCGCCGACTGGGCGGGCGCGCGAAACCTGCCGGCGCTTCTGCAAGCCCATCAAGCCTGTCTGGTCGGCGCCGCGCTCGTCGCGGGCTTCCTTTACGGCAACCGGCGCTGATCCCTCTCTCTTGAAAAGGACCACCATGACCCAGATCGACAGCCAGATGCCCGCGTGCGTGGGCGGCGAGAGCGACCCAAGGCACACCTCGCCGACCGACGCGGCGGTCGACATGATCGCCGACCTCAACGAGCGCGTGGTCGAGTTCGCCAAGGCGCGGCCGGTGATCACGGTCGTGGGCGCGCTGGCGGCCGGGTTCATCCTCGGCAAGCTCGCGGCGAGGATCTGACCATGGCCAACGACCTGTTCGCGGACGTCGCCGACGCGCTGGACCTGCCCGGACGCATGGAGCGCCACCCCTACCAGACCATGCTCGTCGCGGCGGGCATCGGCTTTGTCGCGAGCGGCGCGCTGTTCAGCCGCTTCACCATGCGCGTCGCCGGCATGGGCATTCGTGTGGCCGCGCTGCCCATCCTTGAAGAGCGCCTGCAGGCGGTGGCGCGCGCCACCGTGCACCGCGCGGACCGAGCGACGCCCTGACGTCGCGCGAAGAACCACAACCTGACCGTACCAAGGAGATCGCCATGACGATCGACCAGATCAAGGCCCTCGGAAAAGACGACCTGCTCAACATGCTCGGCCTCGAGACCAAGCGCTCCAACACCGACTACGTCATGCCTGCGCTGGCCGTGTTCGGCGTCGGCGCGCTCGTGGGTGTGGGCCTCGGCCTGTTGCTCGCGCCGCGCCCGGGCCGCGAGCTGCGCGAAGACATCTCGCGCCGCGTCGCGCACGCGCCTGAGGCACTCGCCGCGCTCCCGCACAAGGCGTCCGAGGCCATGCACCGCGCGTCGGAGCAGGTCTCCGAGATGATGCACGAGAACCACAGCTAACGGTCGAGTCGGCGGATGCGGTCTGCGGGCCGCGCCGTCGGCGGACCATGGAAGTGTCCCATGCTTTACACCATCGCGGTCGTGCTCCTCGTGCTCTGGGTGCTCGGCCTGGTCAGCAGCTACACGCTCGGGGGCTTCATCCACATCCTGTTGGTGTGCGCCGTCGTCCTTGTGCTCGTGAACCTGGTTCGCGGCGCGCGCGCCTAGCCAAACCCGGGTCGGCGCGGTCGCGCGTCGGCCTCTTGTGAGCGCGCAGCTGCGCCTGGAGATCCCATGCTGTTCTTGATCCTGGTGCTCTTGTTGTTGGGTGGCGGCGGCTGGGGCTACTCCCGCTACGGCTACGCTGGCGCGTCCCCGATGGGCATCCTGCTGCTTGTGCTGGTCGTGCTCTACTTCACGAACAACACCGGCGGATACCTGCACTAGCGCCGCCCGTCGATCCCGCGCAGCGCCCCATGGATGTGGCGCCGCGCTGGGTCGAAGTGGCGCCGCGCAACGTGCGCCTGACGGGTGCGTGGTCGCCACGCGCGGCGCGCCGCGGCACCTCCACGTCGGCCGCTAGCGTCCGGCGCGCTTGGCGTCTCGACCGGCGCGGCGCTTCTGGGCGGCGTTCTTGCGCGCGTCTTTCCGCGCGTGCGCAGCCTCACGTCGCGCATCGCGGTCCAGGGCGGCCTCGGCGTCGGCCTCCGCGCGTGCGTCCTCGGGATCCGGTGGGGCATCCCCGCCGCGCAGCCCGCAGTTCGTCGGGTCCTCGCATGGCGTCCACGCGCGCAAGGCCGCAGGCGTCGCCAACGCGACCTTGGGCTTGCGCACGTCGCCGCGAAGGATGAAGCCCCACTCGATGGCGCCGCGGCCCGCGCGCGGCTTGAAGTGCAGCTTGGCGGAGATGCCCGTGCTGCGGACGTAGCCTCGCAGCTCGCCGACGCTGTTGGGCGCCTCGTAGGTGATGGTGTCGAACGACACGCCGCGCTGCGTGAAGGACACATCGCCGTGGAAGTCGCCCACGATCACGTTCTGGTCCTTGTCGAAGCGCAGGAACGGCGCGAGGTGCACGGCGATGACGATGGCTGCCCGGTGTGATTCCGGCCGCGAGAAGCCCGCGTTGACCGCGTTGACTCGTGCGGTGCCCTCCATGTTGCCGGGGCCGCGCTTTCCGCCCGCGACCAGCGTCAGCGTCGCCTCGACGTGCCCGATGAGCTGCATGTCGCCCGGGCCCAGGATCTCGTCCGCGAGGTCGTCGAGCGTGGCGTTGTGAAGGTGGGCCGTCATGCGGATCTCGGGCGGTCCGATCAGCGGGTCGACCGCGAGCGTGGCGTCGACGACCGCGTGGCCGATCTTCCCCTGCGCGGCGACCGCGAGCCCAAGCCCGGTGAATTGGATGCGCGACGGGTGCAGGTCGTGGATCAACACCCCCGCGACCTTGACCCACGCCGTCTCAAGGGCCAGGTCGCCCACCAGCTCGCGCTGGCCGGGCATGATGTAGAAGGGCGCCATCAACGAGACGTGCTCGGCGTCGAGGATGACCTCGGGGTTGAGCCCCTCGCGCATGGTCATGCCGAAGTGCTCGACCGCGATCTGTTGGACGACCAGCGTGAAGCGCCCGGTACCAGGAGGAGGCGGCACCGGCTGGCGCGCGATCTCCTCGAAGTGCAGGCTGAAGTCCCGCACGCTCGCTGTGGGGATGGTGAGCACCAGCCCCCCCTGCGACCATGAAGGGCGGGGAAGCGCCAGCACGATGTCGTCGATGTCCATGGACGGCCGGTTGGGCAGCAGCCCAATGATCGCCAGGCCCTTCACATGCCAGCGCCACGTGGACGGCGACAGGACGCCGTCGCCGTAGTCCATGGTCGCGTCCTCCACGACCACGCGCCAGTTGCCTTCGCCTAGCGCGGTGCGTGACCACGCCACGAACGCGAGCGGGTGGATCAGGGACCACACGACGATCGCGGCGGAGCCGAGCACCAAGCTCACGGGGACCCCGACGCACCAAGCGCCGGGGCTCCGGAGGAAGCGGTGATGAAGCAGACGTCGAACGGGGGAAGGCCGCTCCGCAGACTTGTGAGGTTCGCTCATGAGCCGCTTGATCCGGAGCCTGGGGTCATCACGCTCTCGACCTACTGGTTGAGATCCTTGCGGGCCTTGCCCTTCATCTCCTCGATCTTGCCCTTGGCGTGCAGGCGGTCGTTGCCGACGGCCTTGCCGACGCCAGCCTTGACCTGGCCGACGACAGTCTCAACGGCGCCCTTGATGCGCTCGCCGGCCTTGGCGGCCTCCTGGCGCGCCTCACCCTTGATCTCGTGGGCGGCGCCCTTGATCTCCATCTTCTCGTTGCCGAGCGCATGCCCAACGTTCTTCTGGATCGTGCCCCCGATCTCTTCGAGCTTGCCCTTGGCGCGGTTCGTGTTGTTGTCGGTCATGTCGACTCCTGGGACGCCACAGCGTGGCTTGGTGGATCTCTGCGCAGGTTGAGCCGCAGGTCCGGGTGTTGGTCGTAGAATTCGCGGAGGTGTCGCGCGGCGTCGGGGTCCGACGGATCGGCGATGGTGGCGAGCATGTCGCGCAGGGACGGGTCGGACTCGCGGGCCTTCAGCGCGCCGGCGAGCAGGCGCAGCGTCTTGGTGTTCCGGCGGCGCAGGTGGACGTTTCGCCACAGCTGCACGCTGATCCCGATGAGCGCGATCCCGGCTGCGGCGCACGCGACCCAGAAGCTGACCTTCCACCACTGAAGCGACGCCTGCGCGCCCACGGCGAACGCGGTGCGCTCCGTCGCGAGGAAGCGATGAATGGGCTCGGGATCGTAGGCGTTCACGCCATCCAGGAAGCCGAGCGCCAGGTTGCGGCCTAGCAAGCGGGTGAACGGATCGGGCCCGTCGACGGCGCCGTCGAGTGTGGCCGAGTGCCCCCGCGCCAACTCGGCGGTGAGCGCGTCGCGACGGTCCGACGCGACGCTCGGGCCGAGGGCGTCGACGAGGGCCAAGGCGAGCGCGTTGGCGGTGTCCTTGGGATCGTGCGGTCCGGGCTCCGCAGCCAGTCCGCGCAGCGTGTCTCGCACCACATCGATGAGGTGACGCTGGAGCGTGCGGCTCGGGTCACCGATGTCCCCGCGGGCGATCGGCATGGCCTCGGCCACCACCGCGATGGCGCTCTGTTGGAGCAGCGCGTCCCACGCGTCGTCGTCCAAGTTGCGACGCCCGACGTCGAGCACCTCTTGCACCATGCCGCCCAGGCGATGGCTGAGGTCGACGTCGCTCAGGATGGTCCGCACGTCATGCAGCGCCGCGGGGCTCGCGAGCTGGTCGATGCCGCCCTTCACACACGCTGTCTGCGCCAGGAGCGCTGCGGCCAGCAGAGTCACGTGGGCGAGGCGACCCGGCGCGACGACGCCAAGCCCGGCTCGGGGACTCGTCGTCCGTCGTCCTCTCTGCATGGCGTGAGCGTGGGTGACAGACAAGACGTTGAGCCCCGTGACCGTGGGTATGACCACTGCCCCGGGGCCCCAACATTTGCTGCAACGCGCGATGCCCGCCGAAGGCTCAGTTCTTTTCGCGCTTGGCCAGGATCGTCTCAATGCGATCCATGATGGCGTTCATGCGCGTGGCGACGGCGCGGTAGGGCTCGGGGCTGGTCATGTCGACGCCCGCGGCCTTGAGCAGCACGGCCGGCTCGGCGGATCCTCCGGACGCGAGCAGCGCGAGGTATCGGTCGCGCGCGCCCGGCTGGTGACGCTCGACGCGCTCAGCCAGCAGCGACGACGCGGCGATCGACGTCGCGTACTGCCACACGTAGTAGTTGTAGTAGAAGTGCGGGATGTAGGCCCACTCGACCGCGTAGGCCGGGTCGACCGTGCACGTGCCGTCGGCCGTGCCGTAGTAGTCGCGCAGCATGTCGCCGTACATCGTGGTGAGCGTGGCGCCGGTGAGCGGCTCGCCCTTCTCGACCTTCTCGTGCATGGCGAGCTCGAACTCACCGAACATGGCCTGACGGAAGTACGTGGTGCGCAGCGACTCGAGCGCCTGGCCCAAGTAGAAGAGCTTCTCGTCGTCGGTCTTGGCCTTGGCGATCATCATGTCGACCAGCAGCGCCTCGTTGAACGTGGAGGCGATCTCCGCGATGAACGTGGCGTACTGGGACGTGGCGTAGGGCTGCGACTTCATCGACGAGTAGCTGTGCATCGCGTGGCCCCACTCGTGGGCGAGCGTGCTCATCGACTCGTAGTCGTCGTTGTAGTTGAGCAGCAGGTACGGGTGCACGCCATACGCGGCGTCGTCCATGTACGCGCCGCCCTGCTTGCCCGGCGTCGGGTACACGTCCATCCAGCCACCGGCGAAGCCTGCGCGCAGGTTGTTCACGTAGTCGCGGCCCAGCGGCGCGACCGCCGTCAGCACCGTGCGCTCGGCCTCCTCGAGCGGGAACTTCTTGTCGAGGTTCACGAGCGGGACGTAGAGGTCCTGGTAGCCGAGCTGATCGAGGCCGAGCATGCGCTGACGCAGCTTGAGGTAGCGGTGCAGCGTGGGGAGGTTGGCGCGCGTCTCGCGGACCAGCGTGTCGTAGATCTGACGGGGCACCAGGCTGCCATCGAGCGAGGCCTCAGCGGACGACGCGTAGCCGCGCGCCTGCGCGACCCACCAGTGCGACGCCATCTGCGTGCCGAGCAGGCTGCCTGCCGTGTCCTGGTAGCCGCCGAGCGTGCCGAAGAAGGTGTCGTAGACCTGCTTGCGGACCGCGGCGTCGGGTGAGGCGCGCAGCAGCGTGTACTCGGCCTGGTTGAGCACCGGCGACGTGCCATCGGCGAGGTTGATCTTGGGCCAGGGGATCTCGCTGTACGCGAGGGTCTGGTAAGTGGTGCCGGGGGCGTCGAGGACGACGCCGCCGAGCGCCAAGATGCGCTCCTCAGCGGGCGAGAGGATGTGCTCGGCGTGGCGCAGCGACACGCGCAGCGGCCAAGCGTACGGGGCCAGGCCCGGCTCGGCCGCGATCATCGCCTCCACGCGCTCGCTGCCCAGCTCCTTGAGCTCGGGCTCAAACCACGACGTGGCGGTGGAGTACTGCTGGTTCACCAGCGCGACGTCATCGCGGCGGCCGCGCCAGGCGTCGTCCCGGACGTCGGCGTTGGCGTGGTCGGACGCGTAGGTCCAAAGGCGGCCCATGCGCTGCTGGAGCAGGGACTGCGCGTCAAGGCAGGCGAGCAGCGTGGCGGCGTCCTTGCCCAGCGTGCCCTTGCACGCGGCGACCTTGGGGAGGTCCGCCACGACGGCGTCGCGCTCCGCTTGGAACGCGTCGACGGACGCGAAGACGTGCTCCAGGTGCCAGGTGGCGTCGACCGTGGGGGCCGGGTCTGCGGCGAGGGCCGGCGCGGCGAGGGCGAGGGCAAGCAAGAGTGCGACAGGCATCGTTCCTCCGAGGTGAGGACACATCACTTGCCCGGCGCTTCCCCGCCATGTGCGTGGGCCGCGATGCGTGGTCGAGCGCCTATGCCCACCTCGTGGCGGCTTGCACTTTCGGTCGAAGATGTCGTTCGCAGAGGGGGGGGTACGGGTCGTGCCGCGCAATGTCCAAGGTTGGGAGGGTCGTTTCATACATGAAGCGCACGGGCTCCCGCTCCTGTTCGGTGCGTGGCCCCGACGCCAAGTTCGCGCTCGCGGACCGGCGCTCATCTTCGACTGGAGTTCCACATGAGAAGCCTCCGAATTGGAGCGACGATCATCCTGCTGTCGCCGCTCGCGGCCTGCGGGCATCAGATGGTGGGTTGGGCTGACGACGACCTGACCGCGCCTGTGGTGACCTCGGTCTCGCCGCTCGACGGCGCGACCAGCGTGGGTCGCAACGCCGGGCTGGCGGCGACCTTCAGCGAGGCCATGAACCCGGCGACGCTGACCACGGCGACCTTCACGCTCGAGGACGGTTCGTCGGACGTCGCCGCTACGGTCACCTACAGCGGCCTCACCGCGCTGTTCGCGCCTGTCGGCCTGCTTGACGCCGACAGCGAGTACCACGCGACCATTGCGTCCACGGTCACCGACGTCGCCGGCAACGCGATGGCGGCCGACTACGCGTGGACGTTCACGACGGGCCGCTTTGTCGACGTCACCGCGCCCGAGGTGACGGCCACCAACCCGATCCGCGGCGCGACCGGCGTCGCGATTCAGTCCAGCGTGTTCGCGTCGTTCAACGAGCCGATGAATCCGGCGTCGCTCACGACCAGCACGTTCACGCTCCAGGACGGCGGAACGCCTGTGGCGGGCATCGTGCTGGGCGTCGGTCCCAACGTCGTCTTTGATCCGACCGCTGCGTTGGTCGCGGGCACCGTCTACACGGCGACCGTCACGGCGGGCGCCACGGACCTCGCCGGGAACACGCTCGCGCTGGACTACGTTTGGAACTTCACCGCCGTCAACGAGCTGGATGAGACGCCCCCGCGCGTGGTGCTCACGAGCCCCGTCGATCACGGCTTCGACGTGCCGGTCAGCGCGCTGGTCACGGCGGCGTTCAGCGAGCCCATGGCCGCGGCGACGCTCACCGACCTTACCTTCCTGCTTAGCGGGCCGGGCCCGGTCAGCATTGGCGGCACCGTGAGCTACGACCTGCTCTCGCCGGTCGCGACGTTCACGCCCGACGTCGAGCTGGAACCGAACACCGACTACATCGCGACCGTGCTGATGGGTGCTGAGGATCTGGCGGGTAACGGGATGGTCCAAGACTACGTCTGGACGTTCAAGTCCGGCTCCCTGCTCGACGTGGAGCGCCCGACGGTGGTGGCCACGCTGCCGCTGGATCAGGCGATCGACGTGCCCATCGACACGACGATCGAGGCCGCGTTCAGCGAGGCGATGGACGCGACGACGCTGGATTCCAGCTCGTTCGTCGTCACCGGCCCCGGCCCGACGACGCTCACCGGGCAGGTCGTCTACGACCCGCTCAGCCTGACCGTGTCGTTCACGCCGGACGCGCCGCTGCGGCTCGACAGCGTCTTCGACGCCCGCATCGCGGCCTCCGCGTCGGACCTGGCCGGGAACACGATGCTCCAGGACTATCTGTGGAGCTTCACGACCGTGGCTGCGCCGACTGGCTTGCAGCCGATCGACTTGCGCTCGCTCTCGACGTTCGTGGCGGTCGCCGGTGCCGGCCTCACCAACTCGAATTCCAGCGGCATCACGACGCTCAACGGCGACGTGGGCCTGAGCCCGACGGGCACCTGCGTGGGCGACGGGTCGCCGTGCACGCTGAGCAACCCGGTGATCAACGGGACCTTCTACGCGAACGATCCGGCGGGGATGGCGGCGCAGGCCAAGGTTGACCTCACCGCCGCGCTGATCGATGGTCTCGGACGTCCTCCGGGTCCCATCCACGCGGACTTGGCAGGGCTGATCCTGCCGCCGGGCGTGTACACGTCGGGGTCGACGATGAGCATCGCGGTCGGCGGCACGCTGGTGCTCGACGCGCAGGGCGACCCGAACGCGGTGTGGATCTTTCAGGTGGGCTCGTCGCTCACCGTGAACAACAACGCGCAGGTCCTGTTGGTGAACGGGGCGCGGGCCAAGAACGTCTTCTTCGCGATGGGCGCCTCCTCGACGCTGGGCACGAACGTCAGCTTCCAGGGCACCATCCTGGCGCAGGCGTCCAACTCCGTCGGCACCGACTCGGTGGTGGTGGGCAGGCTCTTGTGCACGGACGGCACGATCACGCTGCTGTCCAACAACGTCACCCTGCCCCCGCTCTGAACATGATCACCCGATCCCAAGACAATCGCGTGCAGCCACGGCGCGCGCTCGATGGAGCTCCCATGAAATCGAACACGGTGATCGCGCCCCGCTCCCTGCGGCCCGCGCGACACGCTCTCCGGCTCGGCACCGCGGCGTCGCTGTGCGGTCTGGTCGTTGGGCTTGGCTTCGCCACGCCTGCGGCCGCGCAGGAGTTCACCCTGCACACTGAGGGCATGGCGTCGTTCTGGCTCGACAAGCCACAGTCCGTGCGCTTCACGCCCGGTGGGATGATGGCGATCCGACCCGGCGTGACGCTCGGCCGCGTGGTGTCGATGCAGTGGTCGTACGCGCTGCTCGGCGCGCCGGCCAAGAAGCCGTACACCGAGGACGGGCTCGCGCACTTCTTCTCCGGTGGCGTGCGCCTGCGGCCTTTCGCCACCCTGCGACCGGAGACGGAGAACCTGGGCGGCTTCTGGGTGGACGCCAACGTCGGCTTCGTCCGCACCGACACGCTGAACCGCTTCGGCTTGGACGCGGGCTTGGGCTACGACTTCCAGGTGCTGCCCTGGCTCTCGCTCGGCCCCATCGTTCGCTACAGCCAGATCGTACAGCCCGACCACCTGACCGGGTTCGACCCGCACGATGCGCAGGTCTTCAGTGCGGGCTTGAACCTCACGTTCGGACCGGCGCACAAGGTTCGCGAGGAGCCGCCTGTCTGCGCGCCGACGCCCGAGTGCGTCCAGGTGGACAAGGAGTGCGCGCCGACGCCCGAGTGCGTCCAGGTGGCCGCGGTCGGTTGTCCCGACGGCGACGGCGACGGCGTGTGCGACAAGGTCGACCGCTGCCCGACTCAGGCGGGGTCGGCGGGCACGTTCGGCTGCCCGGTGGACCCGTGTACCGGCGAGCCGATCGTCGTGCTCGTGCAGTTCGGCTACGACAGCACCTCGCTGCCGCTCCCGAAGAACAAGGACCCGCAGACGATGGACCCGGTGTTGGACGCGGTCGCCGCGGCGATCGCCCAGCACCCCACCTGTCGCGTGTGCATCGTCGGGCACGCCTCGGAGGAGGGCCTGGACGACTACAACATGGACTTGAGCAAGCGCCGTGCGGCGGCCGTGCAGAGCTACATGACGGCCCGTGGCGTGGCCAAGGCGCGCATCCCGTCCACCGGTTTGGGCGAGCAGTGCCAGATGGTCCCGGAGGCCACGTACGAGCTCAACCGCCGCGTCGATTTCACCCGTTTGGAAGAGGGCGAAGCCTGTCCGACAGACTGTTCGAAGTAGATCGACCGGCCGCCCTGGGGCCGCTGGGTGGCCGAGCGACGCGCCCTTGAATCGCACAGACGTGGACGGCGCCCCTCCTGATCATCAGGGAGGGCGCCGTCATTTATGTGATCGGGGCGGCGGGATTCGAACCCACGACCCTCTGGTCCCAAACCAGATGCGCTACCAGGCTGCGCTACGCCCCGAGGGCCTACTCACTACCGCGGTCCGCCATGCGCTCGCAAACGCATGGACTGGTTGGGGACGGCATGCGATGTGCATGTTGGCCGTCGTGGAGTTCCAATGCGCCTGTCCGCCCTCGCTATTGCCGTGCTGATCCCCTCGTCCGCGTTCGCGGCCAAGGACACCACCTTTCATCTGATCGACCCCAAGTGCGTAGGCCTCACCCAGCCGGCCAATTACGACGAGCAGACACAGGCCGACTTCGCGCAGAACTTCTTCGCGCTGAGCGCGAGCTACTCGCCGATCCACGCCGCCATTCCGCACGCGTCGGGTCACGGCTCCATCTCCATCGACGTCAGCATCCTGCCGCCGCTCTCCTGCGGGCAACGCTACGTCCTCGACTGGACCAAGACGGAAGACACCAACAAGAGCCCGATCCTCCCCAAGGTTGGCGCGGGCTTCTCGTTCCCGACGCTGGGCAAGATCGTCGTGCCGTACGCCTCGGTGGCGTTCTTCCCGCCGATCCCGTTCAATGGCACGCGCAACTACGTGCTCTCCGGTGAGATCGGCCTGGGTATCCACGCGCACGAGTTCATCGACGTCGGCGGCCGCCTGCACACGTCGATCATCCGCACCTACGGCGACATCGCCGGCGCGTTCACCGCCGCCGACCCGGTCGTCGAGGACGTGTACGCGGGCACCACTTGGGGTGTCGACGCGCTCATCTCCGCGCCGCTGCACGCGGGCAAGCAGGACCTCTCGCCGTACATCTCGGTGGGCTACCTGAACGCCTCCACGTTCTTCCTGATCGGCGACGATCGCTACGTGGGCAACAACCTGCACCCGTACAGCGGCGTGGCGTTCTCGGGCGGCCTGGACGCGCTCTTCGCGAAGCACTTCCGGTTCGGCGCCGAGTTTTACGGCGCGCCGGGCGGCTACTCCAAGCCGGACAAGACCGCGGCCGACGTGACGCCGGGCTCCCGCTACGGCCACATCTACACGGGCCGCCTGCGCCTCGGCGTCGAGTTCTAGCGAGCGCGCTCGGCGGCCGCGGCGGCGTCGAGGAGCTCGGACAGGCGACGGAACGCCCGGCCTCGATGGCTTATGGCGTTCTTCTCCTGCATGCTGGCCTGTGCCATGGTGCGTCCGTCCAGCTCGTCGGGGACGAAGAGCGGGTCGTAGCCGAACCCTTGAGTGCCGGTCGTACCGGTGGCGATCTTGCCTTCGCACGCGCCGTCCACCGTCCCTTCGTAGTGGGGCGAGACGAGCGCGAGCACGCAACGGAAGCGGGCCGTCCGTAGGGTCACGTCGGCCATGCGCTCGAGCAGCAAGTGGTTGTTCGACGCGGCGGTGCCCTCGGCGCTGAAGCGCTTGCTGTGTACGCCCGGAGCCCCGCCCAGCGCGTCGACCTCCAAGCCCGAGTCGTCCGCGAGCACGACGCCGCCTACCTGAGACTGGATGGTCCGTGCTTTTTGCATCGCGTTGGCCTCGAAGGTCAGGCCGTCTTCGGGGGGCTCGGGCAGGTCGGACCGGTCCAAAAGAGACTGTAGAATGATGCCCGTACCGGACAGGATCTCCCGGATCTCCTGGATCTTATGGGCATTGTTGGTCGCGATGAGCAAGTTCACGGTGGTTCCTTGTCGATTGGTCTGGTTGATTTCGGTTTGTGACGAGTTGTGCGAAGATGAATGATGGAATGCGGGGAGGTTCGGGTTATCGAGCGGTCGCGGACGTGTTTCGTTGCCCACCACAACCTCTTCGGGACGCCCAACGACCTCCTGCACGTCCGACTCGGAGCCGCATGTCTTATCGCCAACAGGTCCTCGACCGAATCGCGTATCTTCAGGCTGAACTCAACGCCCTTGCGGCTCTGGTCCGGTTGACCGACCATGAGGGTTCGCCCTCTATCGTCGCGGCTGCGCCCGTGGCTGCGGTTGCGCCGATTGTGGAGGCCGCGGCCGAGGAGCTTCCTCCCGAGCTCGGTGACGATTCCGAGGCCGTGTCCGGCAAGGTGCGCTGGAAGTACACGCCGGGCTCTGTCTACCGCATTGTGGGCAAGAACCCCTTCCGCAATGGCAACAACTACAACCTGTTCAACTTCCTGAAGGACGCCTACGGCGCCAAGCCGTTCACTCGCGAGCAGCTGGGTGAGGCGATCCGCCAGCTCCGCGCCGCGGGCAAGATCGACTCCGTTCAGGAGGAGCAGGTCTATGTCATTGTGTTCATGCGCTTTGCCGGCCCCGAGAAGGGCGCCATCCAGATGGCGGACGCGTCGGGCTCGACCCCTGCGGCTTCCAAGCGTCGCGTTCGCGTGACCCGCAAGCAGCGCTCCCAAGGCAAGTGGTCGCTCGTCGGCCGCCCGTCCTTCCACAAGGGCAGCATCAACACAATCCTGTGGAACGGCCTGTTCGGCAAGACGTTCGACCGCGGCGAGGTCATCGCGTTGGTCGATGCGCTGCGCGGCACGGGCGAGCTGCAGTCGGACCGCTCCTCGGATGACGTCGCCCGCCTGTTCATGGGCATCGTCATCGATCGCGGCCTGGCGGATCCGGTCTAGCGGTTGAGTTGGTGGCGGTCATATTCTGACCGCCACCAAAATCTCATGATCCCCTCTTGGACATGGGATTGATCGCCGATCAGCCTAGATAAGTCGCTTATTTCCTCACGTCACTCGTGAGGGATCTCGCCCTGGATCTCCTTGGACGCCTGAACTAGTGTTCTGTCCGAGGTCCTGATGGCCGATGCCCTGACCGCGCTCCGCGCGCGCATCCGTGAGATCGAAGGACGCCCCGCAGGGGAGCGTCGCCCGGTGTCGTCGGGTCAGGCGCCGCTGGACTCGCTCGCCGGCGGCCTGCCGTGCCCGGGGCTGGTGGAGGTGTGTGGCCCGCGCGGCGGCGGTCGGACACGGCTGGTGCTGGGCTGGGCGGCGGCGCGCACGCGGGTGGGGGAGCGTGTGGCGTGGGTCGACCCGGCGCGCCTGCTCTACCCGCCGTCGGCGGAGGCGCTGGGGGTGTCGCTGGAGCGGCTGCTGGTGGTGCGGGCCGAGGACGCCCAGGCGGCCTGGGCCGCGGAGCAGCTGCTGGCGTCGGGCTGCTTTGGGCTGGTGGTGGTGTCCGAAGCACCGGACGTGCGGGGCGCAGGGCGTCGTTGGGAGCAGGCGGCGTGGCGCGGGCGTGGCACCCTGGTCGTGCTGACGGACAAGCCCGTGCGCGACCTGCCCGCCGATCTGCGCTTCATGGTGCAGGACGACGTCGCCACGGTGCTGCGTCGCCGTGGGGGCGACCAGGGCGCGCGCCTGACGGTGCCCGGTTGGCCGGTCGGCCTGGATCCGTGGGCGTCGGCCGGGGGGGCGGCATGAGCAAGGCCGCGTTCGTCGACTTCGAGCTCGCGCTGCCCTTCGAGCGGGTGTCGGTGGGGCCGCGCTGGCTGGTCGTGCACCTGCCGGCTTTTCGCCTGGAGCGCTGTGGCCACACGGCGGACAGCGTGGTGGCGCTCATCGCCGAGCGTCGCAACGCCACCCGCCTGATCGCCCTGACACCCGCCGCGCGCGCCGCGGGGCTGACCGAGGACATGACCGCGTCGGCGGCCCGCGCCACCGTCGCGGGCGTGCTGCTGGAGCCCTTGGACGAGGTGGGCGAGGCCGCGGATCGCCAGGAGCTGGTGCGCGCGTTCGATGTGCTGTGTGATCGGGTCACCACCTGGGGTGACGGCGACCTGCTGTTCGAGATCGCCACCACCGCCGCGTACTTCGGCGGCGAGGCGCAGATGATCGCCAAGGTGCGAGACCGCGCCGCAGAGCTCGGCCACACCTGCCGGGTGGCGGTGTCAGACCACCCGCGCGCGTCCGCTGCGCTGGCCCGCTACGGCGCGCAGGACACCCTGGTGCCAGCGGGCGGGTCGGCCTTAGCGCTCGCGGGCCTGCCGCTCGCTGCGCTCGAGCCGTCGGACACCCTCGCCGAGTCCTGGACGGCGCTGGGGCTGCGGACGGTGACGCAGTGGGCCCAGCTGGACGCGGCGTCGGTCGCCGGGCGCTTTGGCGATGAAGGCCTGGAGCTGCATCGCGTGGCCCGTGGGGCGGCCGGCCCGTCCTGGGTCCAGCGACCCGCGCCGCCCCCGCTGGACGGCGTGGTGGTCGCGCTGGACGACGAGCGCAGCGATCTGGCCGGCATCTGCGCGGCCTTGACCGACGGCCTCCTCCGCATGCGCGATCAGCTCGCCTCCCGGGACCTGGTCGCCGTCATGGTCGAGCTCAAGCTGGAACTCTCCTGGGGCCCCACCGTCCAGGTTCGGCTCAGGCTCTCGCGCCCGTCACGCGACCCGGCCCTGCTCGCGCGCATGCTGGGGGAGCGCCTGGAGCGCATCACCCTGGAGGCCCCCGTCACCGGCCTTCGGCTCCGAACCTGCGAGGTCGCGCCCGAGGGGGGCGGACAGACCGATCTCCTCGACCGTCGCACCGCCACCGAGGGCTGGGACGAGCTCCTCGCCCGCCTGGGAGACGTGCTCGGCGAGCAGGCCGTGTTCCACGCCGCCACCGTCGAGGCCTGGCGCCCCGAGGCCGCCTGGTCCGCCCTCCACGGCACGGACCCCGCCCCCTCCATGGTCGACCCCGCCGCCGACGACCCCGTCGAGCGGCAGGAGCGCGCCACCTGGCACACCGCGCGACCCCGTCCCACCCTGCTCCGACACCCACCGCTGCCCCTGCATGTGCGCTTGGACGCCGATCGCCCAATTGCCGTGCGCTCCCGAGATGGCTGGAGGCCCGTCCGTCGTGCGTTGGGCCCTGAGTTGCTTGAAGGGGACTGGTGGAGGGAAGATGGAGGCTTCGCCCGGGCGTATTGGGTGGTCGCCATGCCGGAGGGCACGGCTTGGATCTTTTGTGAGAAGGAACAGTGGTTCTTGCATGGGTGGTTTGATTAACGATTCCCTTGCGGGTCGGCGCGCGGCGATTCCCTGGCGGAGCACCCTGGCGGGTGGGGCTTGGTTGCAGGCCCGGCCCACGGCGCACCCTGGGGTGGGGCTTGGTCGCAGGCTCGGCCCGCTCCGCACCCTGCGGGTGGGGCTCTGTTGCAGGCTCGGCCTGCGGCGCGTCGCTCGCCGCTCGGGCCGGGCACCCCCATTCCCTTGCGGGTCGGCCTGCGGCGCGTCGCTCGCCGCTCGGGCCGGGCACCCCCTAGAACGGGCCCACACACGCGCCTTGGACTGTCGGCGGCGCCCGGCTGCGACATGGCCTGATCGCCGGGGCTGCGCGCGCACGGACCTTTAACGGTCCGCACGCGCGCACCCCG
>CAIOSP010000060.1 GCA_903861005.1 uncultured Pseudomonadota bacterium | reverse complement strand
GGCGCCAGCGCCGCTTACACCGCCAACGACCGGGTGAGCTTCACCTGTAGCCAGGGCCAGACCTACCACATCCTCATCGAAGGCTACGGCTACCAGGGCGGTCAGTGCGCAGGCACCGAAAACTTCACGCTCTCCTTCGACACCACCAATCCGGGCGTGGGCGGGTGCGTCGAGGACTGTGACGACGGCGTCGACAATGACCAGGACGGCTACCTGGACTGCCTCGACAACGACTGCATCGCCGATCCGGCGTGCGGCGAGCTCTGCCACAACGGCGCCGACGACGACCGCGACGGCGCGATCGACTGCCTGGACTCGGACTGCCTGTCGGACCCCGGCTGCTGCGACGACGACCTGGACGGCTACGTCGACGCCCGCCACGGCTGCGGCGGCAACGACTGCGACGATCGCAACGTCAACCTCAACCCCGGCGTCGCTGAGATCCCCGACGGCATCGATCAGGACTGCGACGTCTACGTGGACGAGGGCACGATCTGGTACGACGACGACGGCGATGGCGTGGCCGAGGTGGCGGGCGACTGCGACGACAGCAAGTGGCAGATCGCACCCGGCGTCCCGGAGACCTGCGACGGCGTGGACGAAGACTGCGACGGCGTGATCGACGAAGGCACCCGCTGCCACGACGACGACGGCGACGGCCTGTCCGAGCAGGACGGCGACTGCGACGACCACAGCGCTCTCGTCTCGCCGGCCGCGACTGAGGTCCTGGGCAACGGCATCGACGACGACTGCGATGGCACGGTCGACGACCACCAGGCCGACCGCGACTTCGACGGCTTCTCCACGTCGGGCGGCGACTGCGACGACCACAACGGCGCCGTGCGCCCCGGCGCCATCGAGACCCCGGACGGCGTGGACGAAGACTGCAACGGCCTCATCGACGACCACACCGTCGCCTACGACGACGACGGTGACGGCCTCTCCGAGCAGGATGGCGACTGCCAGGACGGCGACCCGACCATCCACCCCGGCGCGCACGAGCTGCCCAACGGCAACGACGACGACTGTGACGGCACGGTGGACGAGGGCACGCTGGCCGTAGATGACGACGGCGACGGTCTGTCCGAGACCGCAGGCGACTGCGACGACAGCAACCCGCTGGTCTTCCCCGGCTCGTTCGAGCTGCCCGACAACGGCCTGGACGACGACTGCGACGGCATCGAGTGGACCGACGACGCCGACGCAGACGGCGTGACCCCGGCCGACGGCGACTGCAACGACTTCACCGGCTGGGTGCGCCCGGGCCTGGAAGACCTCTGCGACGGCCTGGACAACGACTGCGATGGCATCGTCGATCAGGACTGCGAGACCGGGCCCATCGTGAAGGAGCTGCCCTACATCTGCGCCTGCTCGGGCGACGGCCGCGGGTCGGGCGCGGCGTGGCTCGTGGCGCTGCTGGTGCCCATGCTCCGGCGTCGTCGGACCTAGACCGGGTGTCCGCGTCGCACGCCGGGCGTCGTCCCTGGCTGGCGCCGGTTAGGAGACGCCCAGAATGATCAAGACCCTGCTCAAGCTGCTGGTGGTGGCGGGCCTGGCGGCGGGCCTAGGCCTGGGCTGGGCGTACTCGCACTACGTCCTGTCCAACCCCGGCGAAGAGCTCAGCCGCGACTACATCATGGGCGTGATCGCCCAGGAATCGCCGGTCTTCTTCCGGGACGGCACCACGCGCGTGGGCGTGTTCTTCGAAGACGAGCACCGCGACTTCGTGCCCTTCGACGCGCTGCCGCGGGCCTACGTCGCGTCGATCGTCGCCGCCGAGGACGACGGGTTCTGGTCGCACCCTGGCTTTGACGTGCCGCACATCCTGGGCGCGCTGTGGATGGATCTGAAGGCCGGCGAGATGGTCGCGGGCGGCTCCACGCTCACCCAGCAGACCGCCAAGAACATCTACTACCGGCCGGACCGCTCGCTGAAGAGCAAGCTGACCGAGGCGCTTTACGCGCTGCGGCTGGAGGCCCACTACTCCAAGTCCGACATCCTCGAGTTCTACGTGAACCAGTTCCATGTGGCCGGGAACGGGCGCGGGATCGGCATCGCGGCGCAGCACTACTTCGACACGGACGTCACGCAGTTGGGCTTGGTCGAGTGTGCGTTCCTGGCGGGGCTGGTGAAGGCGCCGTCGCGCTACGATCCGTTCGTCGGCGACGAGGCCCACCAGAAGGAGGCGATCGAGGCGGCCGTCACCCGCACCCGCTACGTCCTGCGCCAGATCACCAACGAGGCGCCGGAGAAGCTGGCAGGCCCGTACCCGGCGCGCGGCGACGCCGAGGGTCAGGCCGCGTTCGACGCGCGCGTGGTCGAGGTCAAGGCGCTTCAGGCCGAGGCCGCGCAGCTTGTCGAGCAGGGCTTCAAGATCCCGTTCAAGCACGGCGTGTTCCGCTACGACGCCTCGGCGGTGCTGGACGAGGTGGGCCGCCGCCTGGCCGAGCCGCCCTTCGCCGACGTGCTGCGCGCTGCCGGCATCGAGGATCCGGCCAAGGCCGGCCTGTCGATCATCACCACGCTGGATCCCGACGCGCAGCGCGCCGCCACCTACGGGCTTTGGCACCACCTGACGGACGTCGGCACCATGCTCGAGGCGCTCGGCGTGGACGCGCTGGTCCGTCCGCCCTCCGAGGCGCCGCGCTTCGATCGGGACGACGTGCCCAGGCCCTGGTCCTTCCGCACCGCGGCGGTGAAGGGCAAGCACGACGAGAAGGGCAAGCGCGTGCTCGACGTGGACCTGGGCGGGCACGCCTGCGTGGTCGACCGTGACGGCCTGGCGCGGGTCGCCAACGCGATCGCGCGTGGCCACTCTGGCTCGCCCTCCTCCAAGGCCACCACCGCCGAGATCGAGTCGATGCTCGACGGCCTGCCGGACGGCACCGTCACCTGGGTCAGCGTGCGTGACGTCACCGGCGACACCGCGCGGTGCGACCTGGAGATCCGCCCCAAGCTGCAGGGCGCGTCGGTCGTCGTGCGCGACGGGCAGATCCTGGCGATGGTCGGAGGCAACGACAACCGCAACTTCAACCGCGCCACCGCGCTGCGTCAGATGGGCTCCACCTGGAAGCCCCTGATCTACAACGCGGCGCTCCAGCTCGGCTGGTCGACGGACGACGCGCTCGACAACCGCCGCAACGTCTTCCCGTTCTCCACGACCGTGTACTGGCCGAGCCCGGACCACCAGGGCCCGCCCTTCAGCAGCCTCGCTTGGTCGGGCACCAAGAGCGAGAACCTCGCCAGCGTCTGGCTGCTCTACCACCTGACCGATCGCCTGGACGCCACCGGGATCGCCGGCCTGGCCAAGACGCTCGGCCTCGCGCGCGGGGAGGGGGAGGACGAGGAGGCCTACCGCCTGCGCATCCAGCGCGACGGCATCCTGCCCACGCCCAGCCGCGTGCACGAGTCTATCTACCTGTCGGCCCGCCAGGAGGTTCTGGCGACGCTGCCGCAGTCCGCCCACCCCGAAGACGAGACCGCGCTCATCACCATGGGCTACGGCTGGGGCTTCGAGGCTGAGCGCCGCCGCGGGCCGAGCGCCGACCAGGAGTCCGCGCTCGACCGCGCGTGGACCGTGATGCAGCCTCGCCGACAGGCCTGCGCCGACGCCTTCTTGGGCTTCGTCGGCTCGCTGGAGGCGGGCGTGGTGCCCATGCCGCGTGGCGACACGCCGATCACCGTCCGGAAGCGGGAGGACGGCGTCTACGACGTGGCGTGTGGCGCGGCGCCTGCGGGCTTTGCGATGCCCGACGCCTCGATCCTGCCTGCCCCCCAGGGCGGCCTGTTTGGCCTGCTCGGTGGTCCGCCCACGGTGCCCGTCGCGCCCGAGGCGGACATGTGGATCGACGGCGAGCTGCACGCGTCCACCGTCGACGCGCTCTCGTCGGCCGTCACACGCCGCGAGCTGGCGTTGGAGGTCACCGGTGAGGACGGCGTCGATCTGTATGCGCCCGAGCAGCTCTACGGTCACCAGGACTTCCGCGTGCTGCTGGGCCTGAAGTACGTGGCGGCGCTCGCCCGGCGCTACGGCGTTCGCACGGAGATCCGCGAGGTCCTCTCGATGCCGCTCGGCGCGTCCGAGCTGACGCTCGAAGAGGCGGCGATGGTCTACGAGGGCATCACCACCGGCGACACCTGGGCCTTCCCCGGCGACGCCGTCGGTCGACCGGTCGCCGAGCCGGCGGCCAGCACGCTGCTGATTCAGGAGATCCGCGACGTAGACGGCAACGTGCTGTACCGGGCGCTGCCCAAGCGGGTGGAGGTCACCACCCCTGACGTCGCCGCGCTGACGTCGGACGTGCTCCGCCACGTCGTCACGGACGGCACCGGCGCCCGGGCGAAGGACGCCGTGATGCTCGGTGGCGCGCCGCTCCCGTTGGCCGGCAAGACCGGCACCACCAACGACTACCGAAACGTCGCGTTCGTCGGCTACGCGCCGGTGATCCACGGCGGCGAGCATGACGGCAACCTCACGATCGGCGTGTACGTCGGCTACGACGACAACACGGCCATGTCGCGCAAGGGCATCCGCCTCGCGGGCGCGTCCGGCGCGCTGCCGGCGTGGGTGACGGCTGCGCGCGGCTTGGCGTCGTTCGGCCTGCTCGGAGACGTGTCGCAGAAGGCGCCGGAGGGCGGCTGGATCTTCGTCGATCCCCCCGACCTCATCCGCGTGCCGGTGAGCGTGGAGAACGGCTTGCCCGTGCCTGCGCCCGAGGACCCGGCCGCGCTGGCGGGCATCCCTCGGCTGCTCGCCCGTGCGAACGCCGAGCTCGCGGCCCCGGCGGTGGTCGAGGACCTCGGCAAACCGCGTCCGGTGCGCATCGCGCCGAGCACCACCACCATGCCGCAGGACGGCGACCGCGCCAGTCCCCGCGACGTCTGGGCGCCGCTCCTCAAGTGGGGACGCAAGCAGGACGGCAAGGACGGACCGGAAGAGGCGCGCCCCTAGGTCAGTGCATCAGCGCGCCGAGCCAGAAGTTGGCGAACGTGAAGTAGATCACGATGCCGGTGACGTCGACCAGCGTGGCGACGAAGGGCCCGGAGGCGCTGGCGGGGTCGAGGCCTGCGCGCTTCAGCGCGAACGGCAGCATGGATCCGGCGAAGCTGCCAAACAGCACCACGCCGACCAGGCTGCACGACACGGTGAGCGCGACGCGGAGCCACTGCTCGCCGTAGGTGGAGAACATCGCCTGCCAGGCCGCGATGCGGATGAAGCCGAGCACGCCGAGGATGAGGCCCAGCATCAGGCCCGCCACCAACTCGCGCTTGGCGACGCGCCACCAGTCGATCAGGCGGACCTCACCCAGCGCCATCGCGCGGATGACCAACGTGGACGCCTGGCTGCCCGAGTTGCCGCCGCTGGAGATGATCAGCGGGATGAACAGCGCCAGCAGCACCACGCGCTGGATCTCGTCCTGGAATACGCCCATGGCGGTGGCCGTGAGCATCTCGGACACGAACAGGACCGACAGCCAGCCCGCGCGCTTGCGGACCATGTCCTGCAGATTGTTGTCCAGGTAGGGCAGGTCGAGGGCCTCCATGCCGCCGAACTTCTGGGCGTCCTCGGTGGCCTCTTCGCGGACGACGTGCACGATGTCGTCGACCGTGACGATGCCCTTCATGCGGCCTTCGATGTCCACGACGGGGATGGCCAGCAGATCGTGATCGGCGAACACGCGGCTGACTTCCTCCTGATCCATCGTGTCGGGCACGGTGATGATCGGGGAGTGCATTGCGTCGCGGATCATCGCGCCGGACGGCAGCGAGAGCATGTTGCGGATCGACACCACGCCGATCGGGTGCTGATCGTCGAGCACGTACACGTAGTAGGTCGTCTCGTACTGCTGGGCGGCGCGCCGACGCAGGTAGGCGAGCGCGCCCTCGATCGTCATGTCCGCGCGCACGGCCGAGAAGCGCGGGCTCATCAGGCCGCCGGCGTCGTCCTCGGCGTAGGCGAGCAGGCCCTTCACCTCGCTGCGGGTGATCGGGTCGAGCAACTCCATCATCTCGGCGCGCAGGAAGTCCGGGACGTTCTGCACCACGTCGACGGCGTCCTCGGGATCCAGGTCACGGATCCACAGGCGGCGCTCGTCCGCCGGCAGGTCCGACAGAAGATCGGCCTGCTCGTGCGAGCCCAGGCTCAGGAACAGCGACTCCGCCTCGCCGTGTCCGAGCGTGCGGAAGCGGGTGAGGCGAGCTTCGGGCGACAGGCCGCGCCAATCGTCGCGCAGGCTGACGAGGGCTTCGTGGACGCTGATGCGTCCCGCGGCGACATCATGGGTGTTCACATGACACCTCCTGCCGGTCCGGCGGGAGGGGCCCACAGGACGAGGTCAGGTCGGAAGGGTTCGTCGACTGCTGCCGTCCATGGACGTGGCTCCGGGGGCGCGCGGTTCTAGTGCATCGCCCGTGGCGTGGCCACCCAGGCGGCCGATTTCGTCCCACAACGCCCACAAGCCCAGGAATGTCCGTAGGCGTGTGGCGTCGCCGGCGCGGATGCGTGAGGTTCGGCGCGTCGGGAGGTCACGCGAGGTGCCGGTCGCGGGGGAAGCGCTCATTGTCGGGGGCCTGTGCGCCATCGCGGTCGTGCTCTCGAGCACGCTGTGGCACCTGTGGGTGCACCCGGATCTGGTGCTGTCGCTGCTGGCCGATTCGCCCGACGGAGACGACGAGCCGCAGCACCGCGTCCGCGCCGCCGCCGCGCTGCGCGGCTTGCGGTGGGGCGCGGCGATGATGGTGTTCGCCACGGGCTTCGTGACGGGCGTGTCGGTGGCCATGATGGCCCGGGCGAACGGCGCCGAGGTGCTGACGCTGCGCTGGTTCCTGTCTCTCTTCCGCTAGCGCCTCACTCCTCGCGGGTCTCCGCGGTGGCGCCGTCGCGCGGGGCCAGCAGCCAGGCGCGCGCGTTGGCGTCGTCGTTCAGGGTGGCGGCGAACCAGGCGGTGGCCCACGCCGCCGACAGGTCGCGCACCGCGTCGATGTCGACGTAGGTGAACGGCGCGCCGTCCGTCTGGCGCGTGGCGTCGGGGGCGCAGCCCGGGTCGAAGCTGGGGGTCAGGCCGCAGATCGTCGTGAACGACCAGTGACCGGCGTCGGTAACCTCCAGCTTGGTGACGGGCGGGTTGGCGCTCGCGTAGTTGTTTCGGATCGTGATGTTGCCGACCTCGGTGATGCTGTTGTCCTCGGTCGCCACGACCAACGCGATCGGGACGTGCAGGTCGGCCAGGGTGACGCCGGGGGTGAGCGGGTTCTCCATGGGCGCCCCGAACGACAGGCCGGACTTGGGGCGGTCGTCGAACATCAGCACGCGCCCGGTGGTGATGCCGCCGAAGCTGTGGCCGAACACGCCTACGCGGGTCTCGTCGAACTGGCCGCGCAGCGCCTTGGGGAGGGCGGCGGTGCCCGCGTCGAGCGCCTCATCCAGCAGGAAGGAGATGTCGGCCGCGCGCACGTTAAGGAAGTCGGCGCCGAGCGTCGCCGAGTCGCCGGCGAGCTCATCGTATAGCGTGCCGCCGGCGTGGTCCGGCGCGATCACCGCGTAGCCGTGGCTCGCCAGCCGCTCGGCGATCTGGAAGGTCGAGAAGCGCGTGCAGTTCATGCAGTGCGAGAACATCACCACGGGCCAGGGGCCGCCGTCGGCGAGCGGCGCGTCCAACGCGGCGTGCGCCGTGCGCAGCGTGCCCGGATCCCGCGCGGTGGCCAGCAGGCCGGTGAGCGTCGCCACCTCGTCGCCAAACCCGAACTGCTCGACGGGGAACCCGGCGTCGGCGTCGGCGCGCGCGGACTCCGCGGCTGGGTACCAAACCTGCGTGTTCAGCGTGCGCTCGCGTGCCGCGTCGGTCGCGGTGAACGCCGCCGTGCCCGCGACGTAAGGCCCCACGACCTCAAACCCGGCCGCCGCGTCAGTGTCCGCGGGCGCGTCGCCGACGCAGGCGGTGAGCGTCAACACGGCGAGGAGCAGGGCGCGGCGCATAGGACCTCTGGAGGCACGTCCGGACCGCTAACGCGCGGCGTGCCGTCCGGTGGACGCGCTGCGTGGCGGGGGCCGAAACGAAAGAATCCCCCGGAAGGACCTGACTAGCAGGGGACCTTTCCGGGGGATGCGTTGCGCGCCGTGAGGCGGAAGGAGTGGCTCGGGGCGGATTTGAACCGTCGACACCCCGGGTATGAACCGAGTGCTCTAACCAGCTGAGCTACCGAGCCGAAGCGGGCGCCTTTTAACCGAGAGGCGCGCCCTGTCAACGATCTGGAGCGCGTCGATCGCTCAGATCACGATCGCCGTTTACAAACGACCGGCGTCCTACACCTCCTTTTCGTGGAGGCCGCCTATGACCGTGACGCTGACTCTGGTCGACCCGACACGCCGCTCCTCGATGGGAGCCGCGAGCTTCCTGTACCAGCTCCCGGCGTTCGCGCGCTCGCGCCTGGGCGCCATCGATGAGCTGGCGGAGCTGGCCGTGCCTCGTCGCCTGCGTCGCGGCGAGCGGCTGTGGCGTCAGGGTGAGGCGGCCAACGGCGTCGGCGTGGTGCGCTCCGGCGTGCTGCTGCTCAACCGCATGGGCGAGGAGCACGACGTCGCGCTCGACATCTGCGGTCGCGGATGCTTTGTCGGCGTGGTCGGCGGCGCGCGCGACGATGAGGCCGTCGCCCACGAGGACAGCGCCCTGCTGTGGTGGCCGCGCGAGTCCTTCGAGCGCTGGCTCGCGACCCACCCGGAGATGATCCCGGCCGTGCTTGAACTGGCCGGCGACCCCGGGCGCCGCTTGGCCTCCCGGCTGGCGCTCGTCACGGTCAACGGCGCGCGCACCCGGCTTGCCCGGCTGCTGCTGGACCTGTCTGACCGGTTCGGCGTGCGAGACAGCCGCGGCGTGATCGTCGACCTACGCCTGACCCACCGCGAGATGGCGGCGTTGATCGGGGCCACGCGCGAGACGGTGAGCGTCGCCATGGTGGAGATGCGCGCGCACGGCACCGTCGCGTCGGAGGGACGGCGGGTCGTGCTGCTGGATCTGCCCGCGCTGCGAGAGATCGCCGGGCGCTGACCGCCGACTGACGCGGCCGGGGCGTGCAACCGGCCGCGCGTGTGCTACGTCGGGCAGGTCTCTGGGGCCCATGTGATCCGGACCGTTTGCATCTCGGCACTCCTCCTCGTCGCGTCGTCGCGGGCGTGGGCAGAGCCGGTGCGCGCCGACATCGGACTGGGCGCGGGCGCGGCGGTGGATCTGCCGGATCGGGCGTCGAACCGAGACACCCGCTTGGGTGCGGGCGCCATCTTCCGCGTCCCGATCCGCGTGCACCTGACGCCGGTCGTCGCGCTGCGCCTGGATCTGGATCTGGAGGGCTGCCGCGGCGTCGACCAGCTCACCTGGGACGTGAACGAGGACGGCCTGGTGTACCGGGTCGAGGATGACAACGCGCACCACGCCTTCATCGTGAACGGTCTGTTTGACATCGGCGTGGACCTCACCGTGCCCGTTCGCGGTCGCACGCGGCCGATGTTCGGGCTGTCGGGCGGCGTGGCGGTGACCGGCGTGTTCCACGCGCTGCGCGGGTCGAGCGTCGCGCTGCTGGACCCCGCCGTGAACGACGTCGGCGACACGTCCAACCTCGACCCGTACACCTCGCAGGTGGCGCCGTGGGCGGCGGTGGATGTCGGCCTCACCTCGGCGTTGGCGCCGCGTGTGGACCTGTGGGTGACGGCGGGCTACGGGGCGGCGTTCTTCGCTCCCAGAGGGCTCCACAAGGCGTTGCCCGCGCTCGACGCGCGACGCGAAGCCTTCGCCTGGAATCCGGTCCGCGCCGCCATCGGAGTCTCCTTCCGACTTGGCCGCACCCAGGACTCGCACCCCGACCCCGCGCAGGTTCGACCATGAAGCTCTACCGCTCCAAGATCCCGCTCATCGCCGCAGAGTGCATCGACGTGCTCGCGCGTGACGGTGACATCGAACTCGCCCCGAACGGCCGCGACGAGGCCGTGGCCGACATCCTGGCGATCATGGACGACTACCAGCGCCGCGACGGCGATCTCCGCGAGGAGATCCGCGACCAGATGGCGCGCGACGCGCTCTCGTACGACCAGTACGGCAAGACCCGCAACCGCGTGGCGGAAGAGCGCGGCCACCCGGTTGGCGACGACGTCGAGCGCTTCCTGATCCGTCAGTTCGTCGAGAACCTCATGATCTCGCCGCACATCGACGAAGTCTACGCCGAAGACAAGGTGATCTACCGCAAGCTCATGGACGTGATCCGCGGCCATGACGTGAACGAGGAAGAGATCCGCGAAGAGGCCAAGACCAAGATCAAGAACATCGCGGAGGGCACGGTCGACTACGAGATCGCCATCCGCAGTGCGGTGCGGGACGTGAAGAAGCGTCGCGGCCTGATCTGACGGCGACTGGATGGCTACGCCTGCCAGCACTGGCCAACGCGTGCTGCGCGCGGCGCTCCTCCTCGGACTGCTGATCGCGGGCGTTCTCTGGGCTACCCGCCCTGGCGCGATCGCGCTGGAGCCTGCTCCCGCGCCGGTCGCCCCTGCGACCGACGCGAAGGCGCTGCCGATCGACCGCCTGTCGATCCCGCTCCAGATCCGGTCGGGCTCCAGCTTCGGCGAGATCATGGAGCCGTGGTCGGTGTCGGCGAACGTGCTGCGCGACGCGGCGCTGTCGGTCTACGACCTGGCGACCATCCACCCGGGCTCCGAGCTGTCGCTCGAGTTTGAAGATGCGGACCCCATGCCGGTCGGCCTTCGCTACCGCGTGGACGAGGACCACACGTTGGTCATGATCCGCGCCAGCGATGCCTGGACCGCCTCGATGGAGGAGGTCACTTACGTCGCGCGCGAGACCACGATGACGCTGACCGTCACGTCCTCGCTGTGGCAGGCGGGCATGGACGCCGGCCTGCGGGCGACGGACCTCGACGTGCTCGCCAAGATCTTCGAGTACGAGGTCGACTTCAACACGGAGATCCAGCCCAGCGCCCAGCTCGGGCTGGTGGGCGATGTGCTGACGTCCGAGGGCCACAAGGACAAGCTCGGCACCCTGCGCGCGGTCCGCTTCATCAACGGCAAGGACGTCTACGAGATGGTCCGGTTCGTGAAGCCGGACGGGAAGGAGGGCTGGTACCACTCCGACGGCACCGCCGCGAAGCGTCCGTTCCTGCGCTCGCCGATCGAATTCTCGCGCGTCACGTCGGGCTTCAACACCCACCGCTACCATCCCATCCTCAAGATCACGCGGCCGCACAACGGCACGGACTTCGGGGCGCCGATCGGCACGCCGGTGCGCGCGGTGGCGGACGGCGTGGTGGACTTCGCGGGCCCCAGCGGCGGGCACGGCAACTTCGTGAAGCTGCGCCATGAGAGTGGCTACGACACGTCGTACTCGCACATGTCGGCCATCCTGGTGCGGCGCGGGTCCACCGTACGCCAGGGCCAGATCATCGGTCGCGTCGGCATGACCGGCTTGGCGACCGGCCCGCACATGCACTACCAGATGTGGAAGAATGGCCGCTTCGTTGACGCGATGAAAGAGGTCATGCCCAACGTCGAGCCGCTCGATTCGGCGCTGATGTCGGCCTTCAAGGCCGAGGTCGACGCATGGCTGCCCAAGGTCCCGGTCGCGCGCCCCGAAGGGAAGTAGCGCGACCGGTCCGAGGCACCGCGATCAGGGCGCGTAGAGCTTGCCGCCCGCTTCGCCGCTGCACGAGTGGCAGGCGTTGCAGCCGCCGCTGTCCACGGCGGAGGCCATCTGCTTCTTCACACCGTTCTTCTCGATCTCGACCGTGATCGGGAAGGTGAGCGACTTGGTCGTGTAGAAGTTGCCAGCCGAGTTGGAGTTCACGGCGGCGACCTTGCCGGTCTTGTCGGTGATCGTGACTGTCACGTTCTTGGCGGGGCGCAGGCCCGACGCGTCCGTAAAGATCGTGCCCGCGGCGGTCCACTCGGGGGCGAACCCGGTCGAGCCGTGGCAGGCCAAGCAGTCGGCGCCGGGGAGCATGGTGCTGCCCTGGCCGCCGCAGCCACGCACGCCGGGGGCGCAGTCCTCGTTGGTGGTGTCGCACTCGCCGAGCAGGTCGGTGTCGACGCCCGCCAAGTTGGTGTCGGTGTCGGCGGTCCCGTCGGTGTCGCCCGTGTCCGTCACGCCCTGAGCACACGCGCCAAGACACAGCAGCGCGCCAAAAAATACAGTCCTCATCCACACCTCCGATCGCGCTACTACCCGCGCGTTCGCGGGCCTAGCGGGCGTCGGACGGTTTCTTCACGAACCGTTGTGTTCGCCCCGAGCACGCTCTGCGGTCGCGAGCCACCGGTCAAACCCATTGGCGAACGCGGCGCGCGCACGGTCATCGTACGGCGGCGGGCCGCCGGTCTGGATGCCCATCGCCCGGACCTCGGTCATGAAGTCGCGCGCGGCCAAGCGCTCGGCGATGGTGGAGGCGTTGAACGTGTCACCCCGGATCCCAAGGACTGCGGCCCCCTTCGCGAGGACCTGCGCCGCCAGCGGGATGTCGTGGGTGATCACCAGGTCGGTCGGATCCGCGTGCTCCACGATGTAGTCGTCGGCCGCGTCCATGCCTCCCTTCACCTGCACGCTGGTGATCCAGGACAGGTTGGGCGTGGGTTGCAGGCGGTCGGACACGAGCGTGACCGGCAGCCGACGCTTTCGGCTGGCTCGGAACACGATCTCGCGAACGGCCACGGGGCAGGCGTCGGCGTCGATCCAGATTCGCATGCGGCGCTGTATCCGACCGGGACCTACTCGTGCCGCAGCGCGTCGATCGGATCCAGATGCGCCGCCCGTCGGGCCGGGAAGAAGCCGAACGCGATGCCGATGGCGCCCGACACCGCGAAGGAGAGCACGATCACCGGCGGGTCGACGATCAGCGGCAGCCCAAAGCCCGCCGCGGCGATCGCCGAGGCGCCGATCCCCACGAGCACGCCCGCGAGCCCGCCGATCCACGCGAGGACAACCGCCTCCACCAGGAACTGCGTGAGCACGTCGCGCGCGGTCGCGCCGATCGCCAAGCGCACGCCGATCTCGCGCGTGCGCTCGGTGACCGACACCATCATGATGTTCATGATCCCGATGCCGCCCACCAGCAGGCTGATCGCCGCTACGGCGCCCAGGAAGCCGGTGAGCACCACGGAGATCCCGTTGAGGATGCCCATCACCTCGGCCATGTCGCGCACGAAGAAGTCGGGCTCGGCGCCGCCGCCGATGTGACGACGCAGGCGCATCACCGCCTCAACGTCGCGCTTCACGGCGTCGGTGTCGGCGTCGTCGCGCGCGGACACGACGAGCATGCTGATGTCGCGGTTGCCGGCGATCCGGCGCTGCATGGTGCGCAGCGGCACCACGACCAGGTCGTCCTGATCCTGTCCGAACGCATTCTCACCCTTGGCACCCAGCACGGCGATCACGCGGCAGTCCAGGTGGTCCAGGCGCGCGTGCTCGCCGATCGGGGACTGCGCTCCGAACAGCTCCGTGGCGACAGTGGCGCCCAGCACGCAGACGTCGCCGCCGGCGCGCAGCTCGCCCTCCATGAAATCGCGCCCCTGCGCGATCTTCCAATTCATGGCGTCAAAGTACTCGTTCGACGCGCCCCACACGTTGGTGCGCCAGCTCTGATCACCGCGCACGGCGCGCAGCGAGCGGGCGGTGGTCGGGACGACCGCGGCCACCCCATTCACGGCGGCGGCCAGCGCCTGCCCGTCCTCCTCACGCAGCGGCGCGGCGCTGCCACGACCGCCCGGGCCTTCGGTGCCGGGCACCACAAAGAGCAGGTTGTTCCCGAAGCTCTGGAGGTCTCCCTGGATGCGCGCGGTCGCGCCTCGCCCCAGCGCCACGAGGCAGATGACGGCGGCCACGCCGATCAGGATGCCCAACGAGGTGAGGAAGGTGCGCACCCGGTTTCGGTTGAGCTGACGAAGCGCGAGCCGGAAGGCGTTGAGGATCATGGGGTTCGCGCCTCGTCGCGCTCGATGCGCCCGTCACGGAAGCGGACGATGCGCGACGCGTAGGTCGCCATCTCCTCCTCGTGGGTGACCATCACGATCGTCAGGGCGCGCGTCTGGTTCAGGTCGCTCAGCAGCTTGGCGATCTCATGGCTCTTGGTCGTGTCGAGGTTCCCAGTCGGCTCGTCCGCGAACAGCACGGCGGGCTGCGCCACGATCGCGCGCGCCATCGCGACACGCTGCTGCTGACCGCCGGAGAGTTCGTTGGGCAGGTGGTGCGCCCACGCCGCCAAGCCCACCACGGCCAGCGCCTCCCGCGCCCGCTTGGTGCGCTCGCTCGCGCCCACACCCTGGTAGACCAGCGGCAGCTCCACGTTCTCCAGCGCGCTCGTGCGCGGCAGCAGGTTGAACGACTGGAACACGAAGCCCAGCCAGTGCCGGCGAAGCAGCGCGCGCTGCTCCGCGTTGAGCTTGCTGACGTCGCGGCCCAGGAACGTGTAGGTGCCGGCGGTCGGCGGGTCCAAGCAGCCCAGCACGTTGAGGCAGGTGGACTTGCCCGAGCCGGACGGCCCCATGAACGCGACGAACTCGCCCTGCCGGATGTCCAGGCTCACGCCGTCGAGCGCCTTCACGGTCGCGTCGCCGTCTCCGTACTCGCGGTGGACGGAGCGCAGCGACAGCACGAATGGCGGGGCTTCGGTCACTTCGCCTCGTCCTGGCCCACGACGAGCAGGTCCGTGTCCTTGAGCATGCCGGTCACCGCCTGACGGAGCCCGTCCGACGGGCCCAGCGTCACCAGCACGGGCTTGGGCGTCTCGCCCTCGAGCACCCAAACCCGGCCCTGCCCAGCGGCGGTCGGCGCCAGGTCCTCCGGGAGCACGGTCGGTGCCCAGCGGAGCGCCGAGAGCGGGACGGTGAGGGCGCCTGGCGTGCGCGCGGCCTCGATGCGGGCGGTGGCGGTCATGCCCACGCGCAGCGCGCCGTCGATGTTCTTGGCGAGCAGCTCCGCCCGGTAGGTGACCACGCCGCTGGTCGTCTGGGGGGCCAGGTGCAGCTTGGACACCTCCGCGGTGAACTCGCGATCGGGCCAGGCAGGCACCGTGAAGGTCGCGGTCTGACCGGGCGCCACACGCGGCACGTCCGCCTCGTCGATGTCGACGTCGACCTCCAGGTCCTCCAAGCCCTGCGCCACCTGGAACAGCGTCACCGCCTGAAACGACGCCACGACCGACTGGCCCGGGTCGATGTTCCGTACCAGCACCACGCCGTCGATCGGCGAGCGGATCACGGCCTTCTTCAGGTTGGTGTTCGTCATGTCGAGCCGCGCGCGGGCCGCAGACAGCTGTGCCTCGGCGGCGGACTTGGCGCCGCGGGCGTTGTCCAGCGCCTGGGACACCCGGTCGCGGTCTGCCGGGGCCAGCGCGCCCGCGCGGTCGAGCGCCTGTGTGCGCGACCAGTCCAGCTCAGCCGCGGCCACCGCGGTCTTGGTCTGCTCCAGCGACGCCACCAGCGACGCCATCTGAGCGTGCGCTTCGCGGTCCTGCAGGGACAGGACGCGCTGGTCCAGCTCGGCCAGCGCCTGGCCTTTGGTGACCGGATCGTTCGCGTCGACGAACACTTCAGACACGACGCCGGACTGCTCGGAGCCCACGTCCACCACCAGACGCGGGGCGATGGTGCCCACGGCGGTGATCCGCACCGACAGGTCCTCGATGGTGGCGGGCTCTGTGCGCCAGACGGGGGCACCGCCGCGCGTGAGCGACCAAATCGTGACGCCCAGTCCAACCACCAGCGTGGTCGCGATGCCTAGCCCGATGATCCAGCGGCGTCGGCGCGCGCGTCGGGGTGCTTTTTCCAGCACCTCTTCGAGCTGTCCAGCCGTGGGGAGTGAGTCAGGCATCGGGGCTCCAGGAGGGCCGTGTGGCGAGCGTCGAGAGGTTCAGGAGGGGAGGCCCAGCGCGCGCCAGCGGACCATGCCGCCTGCGGCGTTGGCGACGCGTGAGCGGCCGGCCTTGGTCAAGATCTGGGCGGCCATCGCGGAGCGCTTCCCGGTCTGGCAGACGGTGACGATCGGGCGGTCGTCCGCGATCTCGCCGAGGCGGTCGCGCAGGGCGTCGAGCGGGATGTTTCGGGCGTCGAACAGCGAGCTGAGCTCCCCGTGCAGCTCGTCGGGGCTTCGCACGTCGATCAGCGTCAGCGCGTCGCGGTGGGTGGCGACCCACGTCGGGTCGATCTCGGGCACGCCCGCGTAGGAGCGGGTGACCGGGCCCCAGGTGATCTTGTGCGGGTACTGTCCGTCCTCGGGGCAGCCGGACCGCATGTTCGCAGGCAGCGCGATGTCGATCTGCTTGGGGTGGGGAAGGGCCATGTTGCGCATGTAGCCGACGAAGTCCTCGACCTTGGCGCCACCGCCGATGCGCGGGTTGAACGCCTTCTCCTCGCCGACCGAGCTGCAGGTTCGGCCCTCGTAGTCGTGCGCGGGCCACACCTGGCAGGTGTCGCGCAGCGTGAAGATCTGCTGCTGGATCGACTGGTAGAGTCTGGCTGGATCCCCGTGCTGGAAGTCGGTGCGGCCGGCCGCGCGGATCAGCAGCGCGTCGCCGGTGAACGCCATGACGCCGTCGTCGAGGACGTACGTGAGGCAGCCGTCGGTGTGGCCTGGTGTGGTGGCCACGCGCAGCGCGTGCGAACCGAACCGGATCAGGTCGCCGTGCGCCAGCGGAAGGTCGACGTTCGCGGCACCATACGCCGGGGACAACCCGATGCGACTGCCGAGCGCGGCGTGCATGAGCCACGCGCCGGTGACGTGATCGGCGTGGCAGTGCGTGTCCACCGAGGCGAGCAGGGTGAGTCCAAGCTCGCGCAGCAGGGACGCGTCCCGCGCGTGCTGCTCAAAGACCGGATCGATGAGCACCGCCTCCCGCGTCGTCGGATCCGCGAGCAGGTACGTGTAGGTGCTGCTCGCCGCGTCGTAGAGCTGCCGAAACATCATGACCGCGTCTCCAGGCCGCCTTCCTGTACACGCCGGGCCTCGTCGTCGACGGGGCAATGTGCTTTCCAGGTGGTAAGAAATCGCTGTGCACGAGAACGGATTCGCCATGCCAGCCGGTAGGCTGGAATCCACCAGCAGGAACGCCATTGCATGCCGAGTGGATGAAGCGTGACAACGCCGTCGCATGCGATACAATCCGGGGGTGAGGAGCGTCCATGACGGACCGGGTCAGCCTCTTCGAAGTCTCCATGCGAGACGGCCTGCAAAACGAGCCGATCGTCGTCCCTACGGCCGACAAGATCGCGCACCTGCATCGCCTGTTGGCTGCGGGGCTGACGGACATCGAGGTCACCTCGTTCGTCCGCGCCGATCGCATCCCTGCGCTCGCGGACGCTGCGGACGTGGTGGCCGCGCTCCCCACCGACACCGGCGCGCGCTTCTGGGCGCTCGTCCCCAACCCGGTGGGCCTGGATCGCGCCTTCTCATCGGGCATCCGTCACATCTGCACGTTCCTGTCCTCAAGCGAGACGCACAACGCGAAGAACGTGAACCGCACGGTGCGCGAGAGCGTCGCCGACCTCCGCCGCGTCATGGGCACCGCGCTCGACGAGGGGATGTCGGTCCGCGCCTATGTCTCCACCGTCTTCGGCTGCCCCTACGAGGGCTACGTCGCACCTGAGAAGGTGCGCGATCTGGTGCTGACCATGCTCGACGTGGGCGCGCAAGAGGTCGCGCTCGGCGACACCACCGGGATCGGCACGCCTGGTCAGGTGACCGCGCTGGTCAAGCTGCTGGTGGACTCCGGCGCTCCGATTGAGCGGCTCGCGCTGCACACCCACGACACCCACGGCATGGCCGCGGCCAACGTCTACGCGGCCTTCAACGCGGGTATCCGTCGGTTCGACGGCTCCGTGGCGGGCATCGGCGGCTGCCCCTACGCGCCAGGTGCGGCGGGCAACGCGGCCACTGAGGACCTCGTCTACCTGTTCCGCGGGCTTGGCGTAGAGACTGGCGTAGACCTCGATCGTCTGGCGATCGCCGGGCACGAGATGGCGCGCCTGCTCGGGCGCGAGCTACCAGGGCGTGTGCACCGCGCCACCCTCGGCGCAGCTGTCCCCGCACGCAAGAGCGCGTAGTTGGCCAGAGCCTTCCTTCGAGTCGTCGGCGGCCCCAAGCAGGGCCTCACCATCCCGCTCCGTGAAGATCAGCCCCTGCTGATCGGCCGCGTGCGCGGGGACGTGCGCCTCGACGACGTGCTGGTCAGCGGCGCGCATTGCCGGGTGGTGTTCCGCAACGGGCACTTCGTCCTGCAGGACCTGGGCAGCACCAACGGCACCATGGTCGACGGCCGTCGCATCCAGGATGTGGTCCTGCGCCCCGGCAGCGAGATCGTGGTGGGCACCACCAAGCTCCTGCTCTTCGGCAACGAGGACGAGGTGGAGCCCTCCGCCAACGCCGAAGACGGCGTCGCGTGGCTTTTGGACGAGGAGCTCTCGGGTTCTTCGGACCACAGCGACGGCCTGGCCCAGACCCTCCGGATCCCCGCGGGCTTTGAGGCTCGCGTCAAGGTGCTCGCGGGTCCGGACAAGGGCAAGGAGTACCCGTTCCCGCGGGGCTCGCTCGCGATCGGTCGTGGCCAGGGCGAGGTCCCGCTGTCCGACGCTGAGGTCAGCCGTCGGCACGCCTACGTCGAGGTGTTCGGCGCCTCCATGCTGTTCCTGCGCGATCTGGGCAGCACCAACGGCACCTACCACAACGGTCGGCGCGTCCAGGTGGCGCGCCTGCATGCCGGCGACACGCTGGGCGTCGGCAAGACCGTGATGAAGCTGCTGATCGGGCCCGCGTAGCGATCTGTCGCTAGGTGATCGTCCAGCCTTGCAGCGACTCGCGCCGCACGTGCAGCACGCGCTCGTCGCGCACCAGCACCTTGCCGGGCGCACTCTTGATCGGGCGCAGATCGGCCACGCGCGCGTACACCACGTCGTAGGCCTCGCCGGGCTTGGCGCCAGACGCCGCCAGCGCGATCTGCGCCGCGACCAGCAGCTGCTCGAGCGACGGGGCCGAACCGGAGTTCGCCATGGGCAGCACCACGTGCGCGCCTGGACGATCGCGGACGTGCAGCCACCAGTCCCGCCCGCGCGAGTGGCGAAAGACCAGCGCGTGGTTCCCCTTGTCGTTGCGCCCGACGAACACGACCTGCCCGTGCGGTCCCGTCCAGGTACGAAAGGGCGCGGCGGGCGCGTCCTGCTTGGGCTTGGGCTGGGGGAGGGGCCAGCGCGCCAAGATTATCGCGAGCGCGTCTTGGTCCGCGGTGTCCAGACTACCGCGGGCCTCATCGAGGGCCGCGACCTTGCGCTCGGCCGCGTCTAGTCGCTCCAAGATGCCGCCCGAGGCGCGGTCCAGACGCCCCGCCTTGTCGTAGAGTCGGCCCATAGTCGCCGAGGCCGGCTTCGACGGGTCCAACTCGATGTGGAGCGTGCGCTCGGGATCTGACAGGTCCGGCACGTCCACCGCGCGCGCGCCGCGAGGGATGGTGTGCAGCGTCGCCGCGAGCGCGTCCGCCGAGGCGCGGAGCTCGTCGGACCGGTCCGCCCGCGCCAGATCCCCAGACAGGTTGGCGACTAGGCGTCGCTCCCGGGCGAGCAGCGTCCCCAGGTGCACCCGAACGCGCCGGCGCGCGCCGTCCAACGCCACCCGCGCCGCGATCGGACCCAGGAAATCTCGCGCGGCCCGGTCCCAGTCGCCTTCCATCGGCGCGAAGCGAGGCGGAGTCGCGCGCGGCGAGCCAGCGGGCAGGGGAGGGAGCGCCTCTGGGGCCGGGCCGCCTGCGCTCCCGATCACCCGGTCGCCCTCCAACAGCCAGATCCCGCCGCCCTTCCCGAACAGGCGCGCGTGCAGCGTGTGCGCACCGAACACCAGCTCCACCACGCGATCGTCGTTGACCGTACGGAGCGCGGAGAGCGGGCCTTCGACGCGCGCGCGGAGCAGGCCCTGGAAGCTGAACGCGTTGGCGGGGTTGCGGGGACGCCCGGCGATCGTGTGGAGTCTAGGCACGGGATCGTGCTCGATCAGCACCAGATCATGGCCCACCGCCAGCACCACTTGGCCGGTCGACGACATCCACGCGTCATGGAGCGGCGCCCCGATCAGGCGCTGAAGGCATCCGACGACGTGTCGGAGCTCGGAGGCGAGGATACCGGCGTCAGGGTCGCGCATCGCGCGTGGAGGCACCAGTTGTCGACGTGGTTCGCTTCGTGGCTCGTCGCATCGACGTTGGCGCGAGCTCAAGGCTACTACCTGGAGTCTGATCCGGTCGCCACGCGCGAGGTGGCGGACGCGCTCTCAGACGCGGCCACCGGCGCGCGCTGTCCGGGCGCAGTCGTGCGTCGCTACGTGCAGGGGGAGGGGTGGCGCTTCTTGTTCCGCTCCACCACCGTCGAGGACGTGGAGTTGGCGCGCGGCTGCGTCGCGGCCCTGGAGCTCCCCCTGGGTGTGGTCGTCCGTTTGGTTGAGCAGGATGAGGACCGACGCCGCGTGATCGGTGTTTGGCCGAGCGACGGCGCGGCGGTCGAGCCGCAGGCGCCCCCGCAGGATCCGCGCCTGGCCAAGATCCCCACCGACGCCAGCGAGATCGTGTCCCGCATGGAGCGCGCGCACGCGGGCGCCTCGGGAGGGGCGGCGAACGCGCCGACGGTGCTGTTCCGCTTCGACCGCATCACGCCGTCCGGCGGACGCGTTCGCCACGTGTTCGTCCGTCGCGGCGACGATCGGTACCTGTCCGTTGACGTGCTCGCGGGGGATGGTCGCGACAGCAAGTCCGGCATCGTCGGTCAGCTCGCGTGGCTCGAGGGCTCCACCAAGAAGCTGGACGCATCGTTGGTGCGCGATCAGATCGACCGCTTCTCGCCGGAGTCCGTGCTGCAGATCGCGATCGACCTGGGCGCGGGCAAGCTCAACCTGCCCGACGCAGGCGACCTGCATGTCGACGCCGTCCGCATGGTGTCAGGCCGCCCCATGGTCGAGCTCGCGAGCGAAGGGGACGCGGACTCCGCGCCGACCCGCCTGATCATCGACGGCGACACCTGGCGCCTGCTCGGTGTGGAGCACGGCGCGCCGGGGGCCTCCATGCGCTGGACCTTCGAAGGCTGGCGCGAGCTGGAGGACGGCGCGTTGCGGCCGGACCGCGTCGTCGTGTCGCGGGGGACGGAGACGATCGACACGATCGAGCTGCGGGAACTCGAACTCTCTCCTACGCTGCCCCCGGAGTGGTTCGCGCCGCCGCTTCCGTGATCCCCAGGCTTGAACCTTCGCCGCGACCGAACGCGATCGAGATCGCGGATTTTCCCTCGTCGACGGCTTGACAGAGACGGCCAGATCGCCATATGCGGGGCCGCGCTGGTCGGGTCGCCCAAAGCTGGCGTTGCTCAATCAGCTGGCGTAGCTCAATTGGTAGAGCACCTGATTTGTAATCAGGCGGTTGCGGGTTCAAGTCCCTTCGCCAGCACGCGTCGCTCTTTTCACATTCGAATTCGGGGGAGTGCCCGAGTGGTCAATGGGATCCGGCTGTAAACCGGACGCTAACGCTACGTAGGTTCGAACCCTACCTCCCCCACCACACCTCGCACGCGCAAGCGTGCCCGGCGGTGGTCTTAGTTCGCCCGTCCTCGTGACGTGCCAGTCCGGTCTCCGGCTGGTCGTCGTAAGGAAGGCAGAGCAAGACCACCGCTGGTCAGAGGATGGCACAGGGCGGGAATAGCTCAGTTGGTAGAGCGTCAGCCTTCCAAGCTGAATGTCGCGAGTTCGAGCCTCGTTTCCCGCTCCAAGTTCCGAACGCCCTTATAGCTCAGTGGTAGAGCGCGTCCTTGGTAAGGACGAGGTCTCGGGTTCAAATCCCGATAAGGGCTCCATTCTAGCTGGTTCCGCGCCCACGCTCTGGGCCAGCCTGTCTTCTCGCTTCGTCGTCTGTCCGGTGGCCGGTTACACGGTGCCGGTCCCAATACCCAATCGACAATCCACCCGCGCCGGTCCACCGGCCCGGAATCTCCAGAAGGGAGAAGCACCATGGCCAAGGAAAAGTTCTCGCGCAACAAGCCGCACGTCAACATCGGTACGATCGGCCACGTCGATCACGGCAAGACCACGTTGACCGCCGCCATCACCATGACCATGGCGATCGCTTCGGGCGGCAAGGCCATGAAGTACGAGGACATCGACAAGGCCCCGGAAGAGAAGGCCCGTGGCATCACGATCAACACCTCGCACGTCGAGTACGAGACGGTCAACCGTCACTACGCTCACGTCGACTGTCCTGGTCACGCTGACTACATCAAGAACATGATCACGGGCGCCGCTCAGATGGACGGCGCGATCCTCGTCGTCGCCGCCACCGATGGCCCGATGCCCCAGACCCGCGAGCACGTGCTCCTGGCCCGCCAGGTGCAGGTCCCCTCGATGGTCGTGTTCATGAACAAGTGCGACATGGTCGACGACACCGAGCTCCTCGACCTCGTCGACATGGAAGTTCGCGAGCTCCTCTCCGCGTACGAGTTCCCCGGTGACGACACGCCCGTCATCCGCGGCTCCGCGCTCCTCGCCATGCAGGGCGATGCCAGCGAGTACGGTCGTCCCTCCGTCATCAAGCTCATGGAGGCGGTTGACTCGTTCATCCCGACCCCCGTGCGCGAGACGGAAAAGCCCTTCCTGATGCCCGTTGAGGACGTCTTCTCGATCTCCGGTCGCGGCACCGTCGCCACCGGCCGTATCGAGCGCGGCATCATCAAGGTCGGCGAGTCGGTCGAAGTCCTCGGCATGAGGGACACGCAGACCTCCACGATCACCGGCGTCGAGATGTTCCGCAAGCTCCTCGACGAGGGCCGGGCTGGCGACAACGTCGGTCTGCTCATCCGCGGCCTGAAGCGTGAGGACATCGAGCGCGGCCAGGTCTTTGCCAAGCCCGGCTCGGTCAAGCCCCACACCAAGTTCAAGGCCAACGTGTACATCCTGAAGAAGGAGGAGGGCGGCCGTCACAAGCCGTTCTTCAAGGGCTACCGCCCCCAGTTCTACTTCCGCACGACGGACGTCACCGGTGAGATCACGCTGCCTGATGGCCGCGAGATGGTCATGCCGGGTGACTCGGTCGAGATGGAAGTGACGCTGATCATGCCGATCGCCATGGAAGCCGGTCTCCGCTTTGCCATCCGCGAGGGCGGTCGCACCGTCGGCGCCGGTGTCGTCGGCGCGATCGTCGCCTGATTTCGCTCGTCGGCCGCTCTGGCCGATGAGACTCTGTGAACGGCGCCTTTCGGGGCGCAGTTCCGGCCAGCGGCGCCCTCCGGGGCGCCGTTTTGCTGAGCGGGACTTGTCAACTGGCGCTCGCTGCGCTAGGCTGGCCCGCCCCATTTTGTGCCCCACGTTCCGGGCTAGAACATGAACCACCAGCGTTACGTCATGCTCGTCTTCTTGATCGGCGCCCTGCTTGCAGGCGTGTTCGTTCATCAGGCCGTTGTGTCTGCGCTGCTCCAGTTCGCTCTCCCGGACGACGTGTGGGCCGGCGGCCTGTTCAGCACCAGCAGCCTCGCTGCGGCGCTGTCAGGCATCGCTTCCTTCTTCTTGCTGATCCGCAATCAGAACGCCGTCCGCTTCACGGGCGAGGTTGTGACCGAGTTGGCCAAGGTGACTTGGCCTACCCGTGACGAGACGGTGCGTGCATCCACCACCGTCATCCTCACGGCCATCGGCATCGCTTTGCTGATGGGTGTGTTCGACCTGTTCTGGAAGACCGTCGCGGATTTCGTTCTCTACACCGAAGGCTGATCGTCTCGCGTGCACGGCACGCGGAACGGGAGACTCCCCCAATGTCCAAGCGCTGGTATGCCATCCACACGCTGTCCGGGTCCGAGGAAAAGGCAGTCCTCGGCCTCAAGCAGCGCATGGAGATGCACAACCTGGCTGATCGCTTCGGTCGGGTGCTCGTGCCGTCGGAGGTCGTCGTTGACCCCAAGACCAAGCGCAAGCAGACCCGCCGGTTCTTTCCCGGGTACATCCTCGTGGAGATGGAGCTCGACAACGAGACCTACCACCTCGTGAAGAACACCCCGAAGATCACCGGCTTCGTTGGTGGTCTCCGCAACCCGCCGCCCGTCCCCGAGGCGGAGGTTGAGAAGATCACGCGCCTGCTCTCTGATGAGGAGGAGCCGCGTCCCGTCGTCGACTTCGAGCTGGGTGAGGAGGTCCGCCTCACCGAGGGTCGCTACGCCTCCATGCGCGGCACCATCGACGAGATCAATGAGACTCGCGGCAAGCTGCGCGTCATCATCAACATGTTCGGACGTCCTGTCCCCACCGAGCTCTCGTTCCACCAGGTTGAGAAGCTCTCCTGAAACGGTCGCGCCCCAGCGCACGTCCTCACCCGCCTCTGACTTGCCTCTAGGAGCCTTCAATGGCCAAGAAGATCACCGGTTACATCAAGCTTCAGATCCCCGCAGGCGCGGCCCGTCCGGCCCCCCCGGTTGGTCCCGCGCTTGGTCAGGCCGGCGTGAACATCAAGCAGTTCTGCGACCAGTTCAACGAGGCCACCAAGCCCCTCGCGGCGGAAGGCCTGACCATCCCCGTGGTCATCACGGTCTATGCGGATCGCTCGTTCACGTTCATCACCAAGACGCCGCCCGTGCCCGTCCTCCTGATCAAGGCTGCCAAGATCAAGAAGGGCTCCGGCGTCCCCAATCGCGACAAGGTCGGCCAGGTCACCTTGGATCAGGTTTCCGACATCGCGAAGACCAAGCTTCCCGACCTCAACTGCACTTCGTTGGAGTCGGCCATCTCTCAGGTGAAGGGCACGGCCCGTTCCATGGGCCTGACCGTCGTCTGAGAATTCAACCGCAACCGGCGGACACGGCTCTGGGGGAGGGGAAACCCGCCATCACCCCATCCGGCTCCGCGCGGCCCTTGTGGCCGCATAGACAGGAAACGTGGCGAAGGTAGGCAAGCGATACGCTGCCGTCCGCGCTTTGGTCGACCCGGCCGTCAGGTACGGAATCGATCAGGGCCTGGAGCTGATCCCGCAGATCGCGAAGGCGAAGTTCGACGAATCCGTCGAAGTCTCGCTCCGTCTCGGCGTGGATCCTAAGCAGGCAGACCAGATGGTTCGTGGTGCGATCAGCCTCCCGCATGGCGTGGGCAGGACGGTTCGAGTCATCGTCTTCGCTGACGGCGATGCGGCCAAGGCGGCCATCGAGGCCGGCGCCGACGTGGTCGGTGTCGACGATCTGATCGAGAAGGTGAACGGCGGTTGGACGGACTTCGACAGCGCCGTCTCCGTGCGTCACCTGATGGCCAAGGTCGGCCGTCTCGGTCGCGTCCTCGGCCCGCGTGGCTTGATGCCCAACCCGAAGAGCGGCACCGTTGTCGGCCCCGAGGAGATCGCGAACGCCGTTCGCGAGATCAAGGCCGGCCGCGTCGAGTTCCGCGTCGAGAAGGCCGGCATCGTCCAGGCATCCGTCGGCAAGGCGAGCATGGGTTCCGAGAAGCTCAAGGAGAACATCCTCACCTTGATCAAGGAAGTCATGCGCCTTAAGCCGTCGTCCGCGAAGGGTACCTACCTCCGTGGTTTCTCGATTTCGACGACGATGGGACCCGGTATCCGCGTCGACGCCAACGAGGTCGCGCGCCTCGCGACCGAGCTCCGGTAGAGGTAAACCATGGACCGTTCCGAAAAGGCCGAGTTCATCGAGGAAATCAAGGGCGAGTTCGCTAAGGCGCCGCTCCTGATCCTCACCGACTACAAGGGCTCGACGCCGTTCCAGCTCGACAAGGTCCGCAGGGGCGTCGAGAAGGCCGGTGCCAAGTTCCGCATCGTGAAGAACACGCTCGCCCGCAAGGCCATCAACGAGTCCGACGCGGCCTCGCTGTCCTCGCACTTCAAGGGCAACATCGGCGTCGTCTTCGCGGGCGAGGATCCCTCCGCTGCGGTCAAGGTCTTCCTCGACCTCCGCAAGGAGAACGACAAGCTCGCCATTCGCGCGGGCTTCTTCGAGGGCACTGTGCTCGACGTCAAGGGCGTCGAGGCCGTCGCCACTCTGCCCAGCCGTGAGGAGCTCCTCAGCAGCCTGCTCGCGACAGTTCTGTCCGCGCCGCAGTCGGTGCTCGGAGTCATCGGGGCCCCTGGCCGCGACCTCATGAACCTGCTGTCCAACTACGCCACGAAGCTCGAGGAAGGGGAGTAGGCCACCTGGCCTAGGGGGCCTCGGCCTCCGCCCGCACCACGAGCCGTTTCCAATCCCACCTTCAGTTCAGTCAATTCGCATCGGAGGAAGTCATGTCCGTCACTCAGGATCAGGTCGTCGACTACATCAAGAACCTCAAGCTCGGCGAGGTCAAGTCCCTCATCGAGACGCTCGAGGCCGAGCTCGGCGTGAAGGCCCAGGCTGCCGTCGCCGTCGCCGCTGGCCCCGCCGCCGCGGCCGCCCCGGTCGAAGAGAAGACGGAGTTCGACGTGGTGCTGGTTGAGGCCGGCCCCAACAAGATCAACGTCATCAAGGCCGTCCGCGAGCTGACGGGTCTCGGCCTCAAGGAGGCGAAGGATCTCGTCGAGGCCGCTCCGTCCAAGGTCAAGGAAGGCGTGTCCAAGGCTGACGCCGACGCCGCCAAGAAGAAGCTCGACGAGGCCGGCGCCAAGGTCGAGCTCAAGTAGCTTGAACCCCACCCGCCGCGCTCGGCCACACCACCTCGGTTCTGCCGCTGTGGTGTAAGGCACCGGGCGGGCCGTTCCCGATCTCCACCGTCGCTCGCGGCGGTGTGATCTCGGGAGCGCGCCCGTCCGGTGTCGTGCCGTTGAGTACGGCGTGTTCCACGGGCTTGGCTCACCGCCAAGCCTGACCCGGTCCTCCGGGATCGGGTCCGATCGCTCCCGCGATCGCACGTTTGATCCTCGTTTTCCTCCTCGCGGGTCGTCCTCGGGTCGTACGCCCGAACCGGCTTCCCACCTTACGGGGTTCGTTGATGTCCAAGCTCCTTGCCAACAACTACCGGTACCGCCGGACCTACCAGAAGTTCCCCACCGTGGTGGACGTCTCGAATCTGATCGAGATCCAGCGGCGGTCCTACGATCAGTTCCTCCAGCCGGGTGTCCCGCCCGAGCAGCGCGAGGCGACGGGTCTTCAGGGCGTCTTCATCGGCGTGTTCCCGATCGACGACTTCTCTGGTCGCGCTTCGCTCCAGTTCGTCAGCTACGAGCTTGAGTCGGCTAAGTACGACGAAGACGAGTGCCGCGAGCGCGGCATGACGTTCTCCGCGCCCATCAAGGTGGTCGTGCGTCTCGTCGTCTACAGCGAAGAGGACGAGCAGAAGCAGCGCCACGTCCTCAACGCCAAGGATCAGCCGGTCTACTTCGGCGAGATCCCCCTGATGACGGACAACGGTACGTTCATCATCAACGGCACCGAGCGCGTCATCGTCAGCCAGCTGCACCGCAGCCCTGGCATCTTCTTCGACAGCAACCGCTCGAAGACGGGTGGCAGCAAGCTGATCTTCACCGCGCGCATCATCCCGAACCGCGGCTCGTGGATCGACTTCGAGTTCGACACGAAGGACATCCTCTACGTCCGCATCGATCGTCGCCGCAAGCTGCCCGCGACGGTGCTCCTGCGCGCGCTCGGCTACGGCACGGAAGAGCTCCTCAACTATTTCTACGAGGGAGAGACGATCTTCCGGAACGTGGACGGCTGGTTCAAGCGGACCACGACCGACCTGCTGTTCCACCAGAAGGCGTCGGTCGACATCGTCGGCCCGGACGGCAAGGTCATCCTCAAGAAGGACAAGAAGTTCCTCAAGAACATCATCAAGAAGATGGAAAAGGCCGACATGATCACCACCGAATCGGTGGTGGTTGAGGGCCGTGAGCGCGTCGTCGAGTACGCGACCATCCCGATGGTGGAAGAGGACCTGGTCGGTCTTGTCAGCGCGTACGACCTGGTGGACATCAACACCGGACGCATCCTGGTCGAGTGCAACGAGGCCCTGTCCCTCGACTCGCTCACCAAGCTGCAGGCGCACGGCATCTCCGAGTTCCGCACGCTCTTCATCGACAACCTCATCGTCGGCGCGTTCCTCCGCGACACGCTGCTGGTCGACAAGATCGAGAGCCGCGAAGAGGCGATCGTCGAGATCTACCGCCGCCTCCGGTCGGGTGATCCCCCCACCTGGGACGCTGCGGAGCAGCACTTCGAGAACCTGTTCTTCAACCCCGAGCGCTACGATCTGTCGCGCGTCGGCCGTCACAAGCTCAACCACAAGTTGGGCCTCGACGTTCCGCTCGAGCAGACCACGCTCACCCGCGAGGACATCCTCGAGGTCGTGAAGTACCTGATCGACCTGAAGAACAACAAGGGTCAGGTCGACGACATCGACCATCTCGGCAACCGGCGCGTCCGCGCGGTGGGCGAGCTGCTCGAGAACCAGTACCGCGTCGGTCTGGAGCGCATGGCCAAGGCCATCAAGGAGCGCATGAGCTTGCAGGAGATCGAGGCGTTGATGCCCAACGATCTCATCAACAGCAAGCCCGTGAGCGCCGTGGTCAAGGAGTTCTTCGGCTCCAGCCAGCTCTCGCAGTTCATGGACCAGACCAACCCTCTGTCCGAGATTACCCACAAGCGCCGCCTGTCGGCCCTGGGGCCGGGCGGTCTGACCCGTGAGCGCGCTGGCTTCGACGTCCGCGACGTCCATCCCACGCACTACGGTCGTATCTGCCCGATCGAGACGCCGGAAGGCCCGAACATCGGTCTGATCGCGTCGCTTTCGACCTTTGCCCGCGTCAACGAGTTCGGCTTCATCGAGACGCCGTACCGCCGCGTGACCGACGGCAAGGTCGACACGAACGACATCGTGTTCTTCGACGCCCTCGACGAGGAGCTCTCCAACGACGGTGGCAAGCATGTCATCGCGATGGCGGGCCCCACGGAAGAGGACGGCTCGTTCGGCACCGAGTTGGCCGCCGCCCGTCGTGGCGGTGACTTCGTCATGGTGGCGCCCAAGGACGTCACCCTCATGGACGTCGCGGCCAACCAGCTCGTGTCTGTCGCCGCGGCGCTCATCCCGTTCCTCGAGAACGACGACGCCAACCGCGCCCTGATGGGCTCGAACATGCAGCGCCAGGCCGTTCCTGTTCTCCGCACCGAGGCGCCGCTCGTCGGCACCGGCATGGAGCGCGTGGTCGCACGTGACGCAGGCGTCACCACCACGGCCAAGCGTGACGGCATCGTCGAGTCCGTCGACGCGTCCCGCATCGTGGTGAAGACCGATGAGCACGGTGATGGCGAGGTCGGCGCCGACGTCGACATCTACAACCTCACCAAGTTCATGCGCTCCAACCAGAACACCTGCATCAACCAGAAGCCGGTTGTCCGGCCTGGTGATCGCGTGCACGCCGGCGACGTCATCGCCGACGGCCCCGCGACCGACTCGGGTGAGCTGGCGCTCGGCCAGAACGTGGTCGTCGCGTTCATGCCCTGGGGTGGCTACAACTTCGAGGACTCGATCCTGATCAACGAGCGCCTGACGATGGAGGATCTGTTCACCACGATCCACATCGAGGAGTTCGAGATCGCCGCGCGCGACACCAAGCTCGGCAAGGAAGAGATCACCCGCGACATCCCGAACGTAGGCGACGAGGCCCTCAAGGACCTCGACGACTCTGGCATCGTCCGCATCGGCGCGGAGGTCCGTCAGGGCGACGTCCTGGCTGGCAAGATCACGCCGAAGGGCGAGACCCAGCTGTCGCCGGAAGAGAAGCTGCTGCGCGCGATCTTCGGCGAGAAGGCCGGCGACGTGCGTGACACCTCGCTCCGCGTCCCCCCGGGCGTGGAGGGCACTGTCATCGGCGCCCAGGTGTTCAGCCGCGAAGGCGTCGAGAAGGACCAGCGCGCCCTCGAGATCGAAGGCATGGCCGTCGCCCGCATCGAGCGCGACCGTGACGAGAAGCTCAAGGCGTACCGTGAGTCCGCGATCCGTCAGGTCGCCCGCCTCCTCAACGGCCTCCAGGCCACGGTCGACATCGCCGACGGCGACGGAAACGTCGTCCTCAAGAAGGACGCCGACTTCACCTACGAGAAGCTGCGCGCTCTCGGCGTGGACGCTTTCGAGCGCATCCAGGTCAAGGACGCCACCCTCGAGGAGAAGCTCTGGAAGACGACCGACCAGATCCGCGCGAAGATCGACGAGATCCACGAGCGGTTCCGCGCGAAGATCGAGCGCCTCAAGAAGGGCGACGAGCTTCCTCCGGGCGTCATCAAGATGGTCAAGGTCTACGTCGCGATCAAGCGCAAGCTGTCGGTCGGTGACAAGATGGCCGGTCGTCACGGGAACAAGGGTGTCATCAGCCGGATCCTGCCGGCCGAGGACATGCCCTACCTGGAAGACGGCACCCCGGTCGATCTCGTTCTCAACCCGCTTGGCGTTCCGTCCCGTATGAACGTCGGTCAGATCCTCGAGACCCACCTCGGTTGGGCCGCGAAGGGCATGGGCCGCATCATCGGCGACATGATCGACAAGAAGTACGGCGACGACTCGCTCCGCGACTACCTGCGCCAGCTCTTCAAGGGCGACGAGGACATCCAGATCTTCCTCGACAAGGCCGACTCCGCCGACCTGACCCGCTTCGCCGAGAAGTACCGCCGCGGCCTGACCATCGCCTCGCCGGTCTTCTCCGGCGCCGGCGAGTCCGAGATCCGCGACGCGCTCGTCCTCGGTGGTCGCGACCGCGACGGCCAGACGATGCTCTTCGACGGTCTCACGGGCGACGCGTTCCATCAGCGCGTCACCGTGGGCGTGATGTACATGCTGAAGCTGCATCACTTGGTCGACGACAAGATCCACGCTCGTTCGATTGGTCCGTACTCGCTCGTCACCCAGCAGCCGCTGGGTGGTAAGGCGCAGTTCGGCGGTCAGCGACTGGGCGAGATGGAAGTGTGGGCCATGGAGGCGTACGGCGCCGCCTACGGTCTGCAGGAATTCCTGACCGTCAAGTCCGACGACGTCGCCGGCCGTACCCGCATGTACGAGTCGATTGTGAAGGGTGAGTACACGTTGGAGGCCGGTCTGCCCGAGTCTTTCAACGTCCTCGTCCGCGAGATGCAGGCCCTTGCCCTCGACGTCGAACTCGTCGAAGACAAGGAAGCGCTCCGCATGGATTGACGCGCCGCGCTTCGGGCGATCGGGTGACCGATCGTCCTGGCGCGACGCGCTCCGTCCCTCCTACCTTTTCCCCTCAGTTTCCGTTCCTGTCTCTCGTCCCTGGAGCCCACCGTGCGCGAGATGTACAACCTCTTCAAGAAGCCCAAGAACCCCCTCAACTACGTTGCGGTGCGGATCAGCTTGGCTTCGCCCGACAAGATTCGCTCGTGGTCGCACGGCGAGGTGAAGAAGCCCGAGACGATCAACTACCGCACGTTCAAGCCCGAGCGTGATGGCCTGTTCTGCGCGCGCATCTTCGGCCCGGTCAAGGACTACGAGTGCCTGTGCGGCAAGTACAAGCGCATGAAGTTCCGCGGCATCACCTGTGAGAAGTGCGGCGTTGAGGTCATCGAGGCCCGCGTCCGTCGCGAGCGCATGGGTCACATCGACCTGTCGACGCCCGTCGCTCACATCTGGTTCCTCAAGAGCCTGCCCTCGCGCATCGGCAACCTGCTCGACATCAGCCTGAAGGACCTCGAGAAGGTCCTGTACTGCGAGTCGTACATCGTCACCGATCCGGGCGAGACGCCGCTCGAGAAGGGCGCGATCCTGTCTGAGGAAGACTACCAGGAGATGCTGTCCACCTACGGGTACGGCAGCTTCGAGGTTGGTATGGGCGGTGAGGTCATCCGTGACCAGCTGGCCGGCATCGACGTGGTCGCGCTCGCCGACGAGCTCCGCACCGACATGAAGGAGACCTCTTCGGCGGCCGTGCGTCGTCGCATCGCCAAGCGCCTGAAGATCGTCGAGTCCTTCCGCGACTCCGGCAACAAGCCCGAGCACATGATGCTCGAGGTCATTCCCGTGCTCCCGCCCGATCTGCGCCCCCTCGTTCCCCTGGACGGCGGCCGCTTCGCGACGTCGGACCTCAACGATTTGTACCGCCGCGTCATCAACCGGAACAACCGCCTCAAGCGGCTCCAGGACCTGAACGCGCCCGAGATCATCATCCGCAACGAGCGCCGCATGCTGCAGGAGGCCGTCGACGCTCTGTTCGACAACGGCCGCCGAGGAAAGGTGTTCACGGGCCCGAACAAGCGCCCGCTCCGCTCGCTCTCCGACATGCTCAAGGGCAAGCAGGGCCGCTTCCGTCAGAACCTGCTCGGTAAGCGTGTCGACTACTCTGGCCGTTCGGTCATCGTCGTCGGTCCCGAACTCCGCCTGCACCAGTGCGGTCTCCCCAAGAAGATGGCGCTCGAGCTTTTCAAGCCGTTCATCTACAACAAGCTTGAGGAGCGCAACTTCGTCACGACCATCAAGGCCGCGAAGAAGATGGTCGAGAAGGAGCGCGAGGAGGTCTGGGACATCCTCGAAGAGGTCATCAAGGAGCATCCGGTGATGCTCAACCGCGCGCCGACGCTGCATCGTCTGGGCATCCAGGCGTTTGAGCCCGTGCTCATCGAAGGCCGCGCCATCCAGCTCCACCCGCTCGTCTGTACCGCCTTCAACGCGGACTTCGACGGTGACCAGATGGCCGTCCACGTTCCGCTGTCGCTTGAAGCGCAGATCGAAGCGCGCGTCCTCATGATGTCGACCAACAACATCCTGAGCCCCGCGAATGGCAAGCCCATCATCCAGCCGTCGCAGGACGTCGTCCTCGGCGCGTACTACATGACCCGCGAGCGCAAGTTCGCGAAGGGTGAGGGCCGCACCTACGGCAGCCCGGCCGAAGTCGCCTCGGCGTACGACGCCGGTGAGGTCGATCTGCATGCGCGCGTCAAGGTACGCATGCCGTCCAACCCGCTGGAGATCCGTCTCCCGCACGCCCTCGACGACCTGCTCGACGCCCACCTGGTCGTCGGCGTCGACGTCGGTGGCCGCACCGAGCTGTGGCACGTCCACCGCGGTGAGGTCAACAAGCACGTGGATCACGGTCAGCCGATCGCGCTCGGCGAGCTCGCCGCCCTCGGCGGTGACGCCGTCGCCGTCGTGGCCGCAGAGGGGCGCTCGTTCGACATCAAGCCGGACGACAACACCACGCTGCTGCTCGACCTCGCGCGTCGCCTGCCGCCCTCCGGCAAGGCCTACAAGGGCCGCAAGGAAGGTCTGGGCGACATGACGAAGCTGCCGGACGACGTCCTCGGCTTCGCCTCCAGCCACGTGACCGATTCGATCTCGGGCCTCGCGCCCAAGCTCGGCAACGCGCATGTCAGCGAGGAGCGCATCAAGGAGCACGAACTCGAGGGTCTCACGATCTTCGTGTACGAGCTGGCCGAGATCCGCGGTGCGCAGCGCGTCGTTGCGACCCTGCACCCCACGATCGAGGCCAAGAAGGACGGCGTCGTCAAGGTTGACGCCCGCCTGAACGTGAGCGCGCGCCTCAAGGCCCTCACCAAGGCCGTCTCCTGGCTCCGCGAGCACTACAAGGACAGCCTGACGCTCGTCGTAGCACCCGTCGGCTACTTCGGCTTCGATCAGCGCGTCCCGGTGTGGACGCTAGACACGGACAACGACGTCGTTGAGGCCCGTGGCGAGATCGTCGAGACCACCGTCGGTCGCGTGATGTTCTACAGCATCGTGCCGCAGGTCCTGCCGTACAGCACCGTCGACCGTCCCATGACCAAGAAGGCCCTGGGCGACCTGATCGACCGCTGCTACCGCAAGGCTGGCCCCAAGGAGACCGTGCTGTTCGCCGACGCGCTCATGCAGCTCGGCTTCCGCATGGCCATGCAGGCCGGCATCTCCATCAGCATCGAGGACATGGCGATCCCCGACCGCAAGAAGGAGATCCTCGACGCGTCCTTGGCCAAGGTCCGCGAGACCGACAGCCAGTACAACGAGGGCCTGATCACGCCGCGTGAGAAGTACAACCTCGTCGTTGACATCTGGTCCAAGGCGACCACGGAGATCTCTGACGAGCTTCTCCGCAACATCGCGACCGAGACGGTCGTCCACCCCGAGACCGGAGAGAAGGCGTCGCAGTCTTCCTTCAACTCGATCTGGATGATGGTCGACTCGGGTGCGCGTGGTTCGCCCACCCAGGTCCGGCAGCTCGCCGGCATGCGCGGTCTGATGGCCAAGCCCTCGGGCGAGATCATCGAGACGCCCATCACGGCGAACTTCCGCGAAGGTCTGACCGTTCTGCAGTATTTCATCTCCACCCACGGTGCCCGAAAGGGTCTCGCGGACACGGCCTTGAAGACCGCGAACTCGGGCTACCTGACGCGCCGCCTGGTCGACGTCGTCCAGGACATGATCGTCACGGCCCCCGATTGCGGCACCAAGGACTCGCTGGAGGTCGGCTCGCTGATCGAAGGCGGCGAGGTGATCGAGCATCTGGCTGAGCGCATCCTCGGCCGCGTGTCGGCGGAGGACGTGCACGACCCGTACAGCGATGAGCTGCTCGTTGGCCGTAGCCACATGATCGACGAGAACGCCGTGGACCGAATCGTCCAGGCCGGCATCGACCGCGTGAAGATCCGGTCTGTCATGACCTGCGAGATGCGCTGGGGCGTGTGCGCGGCCTGCTACGGTCGCGACCTCGCGCGCGGCGCCATCGTCAACATGGGCGAAGCGGTCGGCGTCATCGCCGCGCAGTCCATTGGCGAGCCTGGCACCCAGCTCACCATGCGCACGTTCCACATCGGTGGCGCGGCGACCGGCTCGGTCGCTCAGAGCTACCTCGAGCTGCGCACCTCGGGCGCCATCCGCATCTCCGAATCGCTGCAGGTCGCGCGCAACCGCGACGGCGAGGACATCGTCATGTCCCGCAACGGCGAAGTCGCGGTGGTCGACGCCAAGGGCCGTGAGCGCGAGCGCTACACGGTGCCCTACGGCGCCAAGCTGCTGGTCCACAACGGCCAGAAGTGCGCCGCCAAGATGCGCGTGGCCCAGTGGGACCCCTTCAACGTCCCGATCGTGGCGAACTTCGAGGGCCAGGGCCGGTTCGAGGACATCGTCGACGGCCGTTCGGCCAAGGAAGAGATCGACGCGACGGGCATCGCCCGTACCGTGGTCACCGAGTACAAGGACACGGACTTCAAACCCCGCGTCGCCGTGTACGACCCGAAGGGCAAGCAGCTCGCTCGTTACTTCCTGCCCGTGTCCGCGTACCTGATGGTGCAGGACGGGGCCGAGGTGAAGGTCGGCGACGTCGTCGCCAAGATCCCGCGTGAGACCACGAAGACCAAGGACATCACCGGCGGACTGCCGCGTGTTGCCGAACTCTTCGAGGCTCGTAAGCCAAAGGAGGTCGCGGTCATCACCGAGCGCGACGGTGTCATCTCGTTCGGCAAGGACACGAAGGGCAAGCGCCGCATCGTGGTCACGTCGGAAGGGGACGTCACCCAGGAGTACCTGATCCCGAAGGGCAAGAACATCACCGTCAACGAGGGCGACTTCCTCCGCGCTGGTGAGGCCCTGATGGATGGCGCTGCGAATCCGCACGACATCCTCAAGATCAAGGGCGAGTCCGAGCTCGCGCTGTACCTGGTCGACGAGGTCCAGCAGGTGTACCGCCTCCAGGGCGTCAAGATCAACGACAAACACATCGAGGTGGTCGTCCGCCAGATGCTGCGCCGCGTCAAGATCAAGGAGGCGGGTGACACCGACTTCCTGGTCGACGAGGTCGTGGATCGTCACCAGTTTGACGAGGTCAATCGCCAGATCCTGGCGATGGGCGGTCTCAATGCCAAGTGCGAGCCCATCCTGCTCGGCATCACCAAGGCCAGCCTGTCCTGCGAATCGTTCCTCTCTGCGGCCTCCTTCCAGGAGACCACGCGCGTCCTCACGGAGGCAGCCATCATCGGCGCCGTCGACGAGCTCCGCGGCTGCAAGGAGAACGTCATCATGGGCCGTCTCATCCCCGCAGGCACGGGCTTCGCCGCCTACCGCAAGCTGGGCATGAGCTTCGCCGACGAATCGGACGCTGCTACCGCGCGGATCGACGCCAAGTAGGCGCGACCGCTTGACATAGGGGCTCTGCTGCCATAGGTGGCGGGGCCCTTTGCTCGCCCCCACAGGCGCAAGACAGAGTGTAGAGGATTTGGATGCCGACGATCAACCAGCTCATCCGGAACGGCCGCAAGAAGATCGCTCGCAAGTCGAGCGCTCCGGCTCTCCGCGGCAGCCCCCAGAAGCGCGGCGTGTGCACTCGCGTGTACGCCACCACGCCGAAGAAGCCGAACTCCGCGCTCCGTAAGGTCGCGCGCGTCCGTCTCACCAATGGGATCGAGGTCACCTCGTACATCCCGGGTGAGGGGCACAACCTCCAGGAGCACAGCTCGGTGCTCATCCGCGGCGGCCGTGTGAAGGATCTTCCCGGCGTCCGTTACCACATCATCCGCGGTACCCTCGATGCGCAGGGCGTCAACGCCCGCCGTCAGGGCCGTTCCAAGTACGGCGCCAAGCGCCCGAAGAAGTAAGGTAAGCCCATGCCGCGTCGTGGTGTAGTTCCCAAGCGTCCTGTGCTCCCCGATCCTCGCTACGGCGAGCCGGTGGTCACGAAGTTCACGAACGTTCTGATGAGCGAAGGCAAGAAGGCGAAGGCGGAAGCCGTTGTCTACGGTGCGTTCGCCCTCATCGAGGAGCGCACCCGTGAGAACCCGGTGATGGTGTTCCGCACCGCCATCGAGAACTGCAAGCCGAAGGTCGAGGTCAAGTCGCGCCGCGTCGGTGGCTCGAACTACCAGGTCCCGGTTGAGGTTCGCCCGGAGCGTCGCGAGGCGCTCTCCATTCGCTGGATCATCCAGAACTCGCGCGCTCGCAGCGGCCGTTCGATGGATGAGAAGCTCGCCAACGAGCTGATCGAGGCCTCCCACAATCGTGGTGGCGCGGTCCGCAAGAAGGAAGATGTTCATCGTATGGCCGAGGCCAACAAGGCCTTCGCGCACTACCGGTTCTAGGACCGACCCGGGCGCCCTTCACGGGGCGCTCGACGTCCGCTTCAGGCGGACACCCTCCGCCTCGGGCGGAGTTCACAACCCCGCCCCCCGATGGCGGAGGCGCTCGCTTCGGCAGCGTAACTCCAATTCGGCGCGCGCCCGCGCAGCAGCACTTGCACTCGGGTCGCCGATCCATTAATAGGGCCGGGCTTTTTGTGTCGTCCCCACGGACCACGAACGGAACCAAAATGACCTCGAACGACAAGATCCGGATCCGCCTCAAGGCGTACGACCACAAGCTGCTCGACAAGTCGGCCCACGAGATCGTGGAGACGGCGAAGCGGACTGGTGTGGATGTGCGTGGCCCGTTCCCGCTTCCCACGAAGATCAGCCGTTGGACGGTCCTGCGCGGCCCGCACATCGACAAGAAGTCGCGTGAGCAGTTCGAGCGCCGCACGCATCAGCGTCTCCTCGACATCATCGAACCGACGCAGCAGACGGTGGACGCGCTCATGAAGCTCGACCTCGCCGCCGGCGTGCACGTCGACATCAAGCTCGGCTGACAGGACTTAAGTCATGACCAAGGTCAACGTCTACAACCTCCAGAAGCAGCCTGTGGGCGAGATCGAACTCGACCCGCACGTCTTCGGCGCCGAGTTCAAGCAGCACCTGCTGCACCTCGTCGTGCGCAAGCAGCTTGCCAAGCGTCGCGCAGGCACCGCCTCCGTGAAGCACCGCGCTGAAGTCAGAGGCGGCGGCAAGAAGCCCTTCAAGCAGAAGGGCACCGGTCGCGCTCGCGCCGGTACCACCCGTGCGGCCCAGTGGCGTGGCGGTGGCGTGGTCTTCGGGCCGACGCCGCGCAGCTACGACTTCAAGGTCAACAAGAAGGAGATGGCTGCCGCACTGCGCTCGGCGATCTCTCGTCGGGTGGAGGAGGGGGCTTTCGTCGTTCTCGACGATCTCTCCTTCGACACGGCCAAGACCAAGAACTTCACGGAGTTCCTCGCGCGCTTCGAACTGAAGGACGCGGTGGTCGTGGTCACGGACGTGTCGGGCAACGTCAAGTTGTCTGCGCGTAACCTTCAGAACGTCACCCTTCTCCCGCCGGTCGGCGTGAACGTCTATGACGTTCTGAAGCGCAGCCGGTTGGTCCTCACCACGTCGGCGGTCCAGGCGATCACGGCGCGGCTCGGAGGTCAGTCGTGAGTATCTCCATCCTCGTCCGCCCCATCGTGACCGAGAAGACCACGTCGCAGCTCAACGGGCTTAACGACGTCGTCTTCGAAGTGAACCTCGGCGCGAACAAGATCCAGATCAAGGAAGCCGTGGAGCAGTTCTACGGCGTCAAGGTCGACGGCGTTCGCACGCTCGTCGTCCGCGGCAAGATCAAGCGGTCGGGTCGCTTCTCTGGGAAGCGCTCCAACTGGAAGAAGGCGTACGTTCGCCTCGCCGAAGGCGAGTCGATCAACGTGCACGAGGTCAACTAAAGCCATGGGCATCAAGACCTACAAGCCGACATCTCCGGCCCGGCGCCAGATGACTGGCTACGACTTCGCGGAAATCACCACCTCGAAGCCTGAGCGCAGCCTCATCGAGCGAATCTACCAGGTCGGTGGACGCAACAACCGAGGCCGCATCACCGTCCGTCATCAGGGCGGTGGTCACAAGCGGCGTTACCGCCTCGTCGACTTCCGTCGCGACAAGGCTGAAGTGCCGGGCAAGGTGGTTTCGGTCGAGTACGACCCGAACCGCACTGCTCGCATCAGCCTCGTCCACTTCGCGGACGGCGAGAAACGCTACATCATCCACCCGATCGGCCTCGGCGTCGGTGACACTGTCATCACGTCGGACAAGGCGGACATCAAGCCGGGCAACTGCCTGAAGCTTGAGTTCATCCCGCTCGGTACGTTCGTCCACAACGTCGAGCTCTCGCTCGGTCGTGGTGGTCAGCTCTGCCGCTCTGCGGGCAGCTTCGCCCAGGTCATGGCTAAGGAAGGCGGCTATGTCCTCCTCCGCCTGCCCTCGGGTGAGCTCCGCAAGGTGTGGGGCAAGAACCGCGCCACCATCGGCCAGGTTGGCAATGCAGATCACGAGAACATCGTGATCGGCAAGGCCGGCCGCAACCGCTGGCTTGGCATTCGTCCTACCGTTCGTGGTATCGCGATGAACCCCGTCGACCATCCGCACGGCGGTGGTGAGGGTAAGGCCAAGGGCCGTCACCCGCACACCCCGTGGGGTCTCCCGACCAAGGGTTACCGTACGCGCGCCAAGAAGAAGGCTTCCAGCAAGTTCATCGTCAAGCGGCGCTACTCCAAGTAGTCCGTCATAGGGATTTCGCATGGCACGGTCCGTCAAGAAGGGCCCGTTTGTCGACGGTCATCTTCGCAGCAAGGTTCGCGCTGCTCGTGAGGGTTCTGGTAACCGCGTCATCAAGACGTGGAGCCGGCGTTCCACGATCACTCCGGAGATGATCGGCCTGACCTTTGCCGTCCACAACGGCAAAGAGTTCGTCTCGGTCTACGTTAACGAGCAGATGATCAGTCATAAGCTCGGCGAATTCGCGCCCACGCGCACCTTCCGTGGCCATGCGGCCGATCGGAAGGCCGCCGTGAAGAAGTAGGAGCCCACGATGGAAAGCAAGGCTGTTCTTCGGAACGTCCGCCTGTCGCCCCGCAAGACCCGCCTAGTGGCGGATCTAGTTCGCGGCATGGACGTCCCTGAGGCCATCGAGGCGCTCACGTTCACCCGCAAGGGCAGCGCGTCGATCGTCAAGAAGCTCATCGAGTCCGCCGTGGCGAACGCCGAACACGAGGCGAAGCGCGCAAACGCTGACCTCGACGTCGACGATCTCTACGTCCAGACCATCTACGTCGATGCGGGTCCCGCGCTTCGCCGGTTCCGTCCGCGTGCCCAGGGCCGCGCGACCAAGATCCTGAAGAAGACCGCGAATATCTTCGTCGTGCTCGGCACCCGGTAGGAGACGTCATGGGCCAGAAAGTTCATCCGATTGGGTTCCGCGTTGGCATCACGACCGGCTGGGATTCCCGCTGGTACGCTGAGAAGAACTACCGGCAGTTCGTGGAAGAGGATCTCAAGATCCGCGCCCACGTCCGCAAGAAGCTCTTCAACGCGGGCATCGCGAAGATCATCATCGAGCGCACCGCGGCCAACAAGGCCAAGGTGTTCATCCATGCCGCTAAGCCTGGGTACATTCTCGGCAAGCGCGCGACGGGTCTCGATGCGCTCCGCGCTGAGCTCCAGACGCTCACCACGTCGGAAGTCTTCGTGAACATCATCGAGGTCCGCAAGGTCGAGCTCGACGCTCTCCTGGTGGCCGAGAACATCGCGGCACAGCTCGAGAAGCGCGTGTCCTTCCGTCGCGCCATGAAGAAGGCGATGCAGCAGACGCGTCGCGCTGGCGCGAAGGGCATCAAGGTCATGTGCGCGGGTCGCCTCGGCGGCGCCGAGCTCGCGCGCCTCGAGTGGTACATGGAGGGGCGCGTGCCTCTTCACACCCTCCGCGCGGACATCGACTTCGGCATCGCCGAAGCCAAGACCACCTACGGCGTCATCGGCTGCAAGGTGTGGATCTTCAAGGGCGAGCTCCTGGGCGACGAAGCCCAGGCGTAACCAATGACCAGCGACGGGAGCGGTCGGACCGCTCCCTGGCTGGTGTCTGCCAGTGAATTGGCGTAGCACTTTCGGTTCGGAGTTCACATGCTTTCCCCCAAGCGCGTCAAGCATCGCAAGATGCAGAAGGGCCGTATGAACGGCTTTGCCTGGCGCGGCAGCGACGTGTCGTTCGGCGACTACGCCCTCCAGGCCACCGCGCCTGGCTGGGTGACCGCCCGCCAGATCGAGGCGGCTCGTGTCGCTCTCACCCGCCACATCAAGCGTGGCGGTAAGGTCTTCATCCGGATCTTCCCGGACAAGTCCGTGACCAAGAAGCCGGCCGAAACCCGAATGGGTACCGGTAAGGGCGCGGTCGAGGGCTGGGTCGCCGTGGTCAAGGCCGGTCGCATTCTCTACGAGCTCGACGGCGTCGACGCGGAGACCGCGAAGGCGGCTCTTCGCCTTGCTTCGACCAAGCTCGGCATTCCGACGCGCGTGATCGCGCGCGCCGACGAGGTGATCTGATGTCCGGCACCGAGACCATCACTGGTTTGGATGACGCGGCCCTCGTTCGTGAACTGGCCCTGCGCGAGCGCGAGCTCGTGCGCATGCGGTTCCAGCTCGCGAGCAGCCGCCTCCAGAACACGTCCGTGTTGAGCCAGGCTCGCAAGGACATCGCGCGCATCCACACGGAAATCCGCCGTCGTGAGATCGTTGCGGGCCTGCCCAAGGCCTCGCTCGCTGCGAAGCACCACGTCGATCTTCGCACTTTGGCGGGCGTCAAGCCTGCAGCTGCTGCGTCGACCGGTGGTTTTCTTCAGGGCGTTGTTGACAAGATAGCGCCTTAAGCGTTAATAGCGTGGGCGCTCAAGTGACACCAACCGGTCGACGGCCTGTAGGTGTCCATGGAACCGTCGAGTCCCGCATCTTGCGGGAGACCCTCGGGTCCCATCGTCACCTGATTCGTCGCAAGAGATCGCGTAGTCGCGGTCTAGGAGTCGTGCCATCATGAGCGAGGAGACTACCCAGCGCGGTCGCGTGCTCGAAGGCCGCGTCGTGTCGTCCAAGATGGACAAGACGGTGACCGTCGAAGTGACGCGCCTGGTCAAGCACCCGCGGTACCACAAGTACATCACGCGGACCAAGACCTACAAGGCTCACGATGACGCGAACGTCTGCCAGGAGAACGACACGGTCGTGATCCGGGAAGTCCCGCCCATCTCGAAGAACAAGCGCTGGTCGGTGATCGACCGTCGCTCGCCGATTGCGAACTAGTCCAGAAGCTCACGGAGGCGTGCCATGATTCAGATGGAGACCGTGCTGGATGTCGCAGACAACTCCGGCGCCAAGAAGGTCAAGTGTGTCAAGGTGATCGGCGGCTCGAAGCGCCGTTACGCGCATCTTGGCGACATTATCATCGTCGCGGTTCGCGATGCGATCCCGAACGGTAAGGTCAAGAAGGGCGAAATCGCCCGCGCCGTTGTCGTGCGCACGGCCAAAGAGTGCCGTCGTGCGGACGGGACCTACGTCCGGTTCGACACGAACAGCGCCGTGCTCATCAACAAGGACGACGAGCCGATCGGCAGCCGTATCTTCGGGCCGGTGGCGCGCGAGCTGCGTGCCCGCGGGTTCATGAAGATCGTCTCCCTCGCTCCTGAAGTCCTGTAAGGTCGGAGTCTCCATGTCCAAGAACAAGCTGCGCATCCGTCGAGGCGACTCCGTAGTCGTCATCGCGGGCAAGGACCGGGGCAAGGTCGGCAAGGTGCTCCGCGTTGATCCTGAGACGCGCCATGTGGCCGTCGAAGGCGCTCGCGTGGTGACTCGCCACCAGAAGGGCGTCGGCGAGCAGGCCGGCGGTATCATCCACAAGGAAGCGTTGATGGACGTGTCCAACGTTGCCCTGTGGGACGCCGACGCGAAGCGCCGGATCAAGGTCGGGTACCAGATCGTCGATGGCAAGAAGGTGCGGGTCGATCGAAAGACCGGCACGCCGATCGACAAGGAGTGAGGTAAGCGATGACGTCTACCTATGTGCCCCGTCTCAAGGTGAAGTACCGCGATTCCGTCGCGGCCGCGCTTCAGTCTGAGTTCAACTACGGCAACGTAATGGAAGTTCCTCGTCTGATGAAGGTCGTGATCAACACGACCTCCAAGGACGTGGTCCAGAACCAGAAGATTCTTGAGTCGATCGTCGACGAGGTTTCGCTGATCGCCGGCCAGAAGGCCGTTGTGACGCGGACCCGCAAGTCGGTGGCGAACTTCAAGATTCGCGAGAACCTCCCCATCGGCGCGCGGGTCACTCTGCGCGGCGACAGGATGTGGGAGTTCTTCGACCGCCTCATCTCGCTGTCGATTCCTCGCATCCGTGACTTCCGCGGCGTCAACCCCAAGGCGTTTGACGGTCGTGGCAACTACTCGATGGGCCTGTCGGAGCAGATCATCTTCCCTGAGATCGACTACGACAAGGTCACTCGCGTGAACGGCATGAACATCATCTTCGTGACCACCGCGAAGACCGACGACGAAGGGCGTGCGCTTCTCACCAAGCTCGGCATGCCTTTTTCCAAGTGAACTGTCTCCGGCGGACTGAATTCGTGGAGTGTGGTCGATGACCGATCCCATCGCTGACCTTTTGACTCGCATTCGCAACGCCCAGGCGGCTGGCCATGCCAGCTTGCTGGTGCCCCGCTCGAAGCTCAAGCTCGAGGTCGTCAAGATCCTCAAGCTGGAAGGCTTTCTCGAGGGCTTCATCGACGACGTCGATGCGGACGCGCAGGGTCAGATCAAGGTCTTCCTGAAGTACGCGGGTGCCGCGGGCACCATTCGTGGCATCACCCGCGTGAGCAAGCCCGGTCGTCGCGTTTACGTCGGGAAGGAAGACATTCCCCGCGTCCGCAACGGTCTCGGGATCGCCATCCTCACCACCCCGAAGGGGCTCCTCACGGACAGCCAGGCGCGTACCGCCGGCGTCGGTGGCGAAGTCCTCTGCCACGTCTGGTAAGGTGACCCATGTCGCGCATTGGTAAGAAGATCATTTCGCTTCCCGCGAACGTCACGGCGACCCTCTCGGGTCAGTCCGTGAAGATCAAGGGGCCGAAGGGCGAGCTCGGGCTCGACGTCATCGACGGCATCACCGCGCACCTTGAGGGCAGCACCCTCACGTTTACGCGTGCCAACGAGCTGACGGCGACCCGTGCGAACCACGGCCTCGTGCGGGCGCTGGTCAACAACATGGTTGTTGGCGTCACTACCGGGTTCGCTCGCAAGCTCGAAATCCAGGGCATCGGCTACAAGGCCGAAGTCAAGGGCAAGATGCTCGTGTTGAACCTCGGCTACTCGCACCCCGTCGAGTACCCGATCCCCGCCGATGTCACCATCGCCGTGGACAAGGATGGGAAGCTCCTGCTCGCCGGTATTGACCGCGCGCGGGTCGGCCAGGTCGCGGCCAATCTCCGCGCCTACCGTCCGCCGGATCGCTACAAGGGCAAGGGCATCCGCCACGAGGGTGAGCACGTTTCGCTGAAGGCCGGCAAGAGCGCCTAGTGCGCCGCTACGGAGTTCGTTCATGACGACCAAGAATCCGAAGATCGCGGCCCGCAGCAAGCGCCGCCAGGGTATCCGGAAGCACCTCCGCGGGACGGCCGAGCGCCCTCGCGTGGCGGTCTACCGTTCTACCGTGCACATTTACGCCCAGATCATCGACGACGTCGCTGGAAAGACCCTCGCGGCCGCTTCCACGCTGTCGCCGGAGCTCAAGGGCCAGTCGTTCGACGACAAGAAGGCTGCGTCCGTCGCGGTGGGCAAGTTGCTCGCCGAGAAGGCCAAGGCCATCGATATCTCTGCCGTGGTTTTCGACCGCGGTGGCTACCTGTACCACGGCCGCGTCGCGGCGCTGGCTGACGGCGCTCGCGAGGGCGGCCTCGACTTCTGAACGGTTTCGAGCCAGGAGACTCCATGGCCAAGTCCAGCAAGCCCCGCCGCGATGACAAGCCGCGTCGTGATGACGAAGATTCGAACCTTATCGAGAAGGTGATCTTCATCAATCGCGTCGCGAAGGTCGTCAAGGGCGGCAAGCGCTTCAGCTTCGCGGCGATCATCGTCGTTGGTGACGGAAACGGCTCTGTCGGAGTCGGATTCGGCAAGGCGAACGAGGTGCCCGAGGCGATCCGCAAGGGCATGGAGCGCGCCAAGAAGACGATGCGGTCCATTCCGCTCGTCGGTGGCACGATCCCGCATGACGTTCTCGGTCGCTTCGGCGCCGGTACCGTTTTGCTCAAGCCCGCCTCGCCTGGTACCGGCGTTATCGCTGGTCCGGCGGTGCGCGCGATCCTCGAGGCCATCGGCGTGACCGATGCGCTCACGAAGTCGCTGCGCTCCTCCAATCCGCACAATGTGGTTCGTGCCACGTTCGACGCGCTGTCCCAGCTCGAGAGCGCTGAGCAGTATGCCGCGCGCCTCGGCGCCGACGTCGCCGGCGTTCGTCGCAACTACACCGTGCACCACTCGGTCGCCCCCGCGGCGCTGTGAGGCTGACGATGAAGCATCTCAAGGTCACGCTCAAGCGCAGCACGATCGGTCACCCGGAACGCGTGATGGAGACCGTACGTGGTCTCGGTCTTCGCAAGATCGGTCAGTCCCGCGTGCTCGAGAACACGCCTGCCGTTCGCGGCATGGTCAAGAAGGTCATCCACCTGGTCGATGCGGTTGAGGCGGAGTGAGGCTTCGGCCTCCTCTTGACGACACTGGCTTCGGTGCCAACTCTTAGGTGATTCATGGCGAACGAACTCTCCAACCTTGCTCCGAATCCCGGCTCCCGCAAGACGCGCATGCGCGTTGGCCGCGGTGAGGGCTCCGGCAAGGGCCGCAATGCCGGTCGTGGTACCAAGGGCGACAAGTCGCGCTCGGGCCACAAGGTGCGCGCGTATTTCGAGGGCGGCCAGATGCCTCTGCATCGGCGTCTGCCGAAGCGCGGCTTCTTCAACCACTTCTCCAAGGATTTCGAGGTTGTGAACCTTGAGAAGCTGGGCGACGTGGAAGCGGGCACCCAAGTGACCGCGGACTTCCTCGCTGACGCCGGCATCATCAGCCGCGTGGGCAAGGATGGCGTCAAGCTGCTGGGCCGGGGTGAGATCACGGTGGCCCTGCACGTGAAGCTAGCCAAGGTGTCCGACAGCGCTCGTGCGAAGATCGTGGCCGCCGGCGGCACGGTCGAGACTCCTTCTGACGACGCGGCCGCCGAGTAAAAGCTCGCGGTTCAGCGCAACCTGAACACCCCCCGGGGAGAACTTGGCGAATATCTTCTCCGAGATCTGGGAGATGGAGGACCTGCGTAAGCGGGTCCTGTTCACGTTGGGTATGCTCGGCGTCTACCGCATGGGCATCTTCGTGCCCGCGCCTGGTATCGACCGCATCGCGTTGGCCCACTGGTTTGACAACCAGTCCAACACGTTGTTCGGGTTGTACAACATGTTCTCGGGCGGCGCGCTGAACCAGTTCAGCGTGTTCGTGCTCGGCATCATGCCGTACATCACGGCGTCGATCATCGTCCAGCTCCTCGCGGAGATGGAGCCCCGCCTTAAGCGTCTCAAGGACGAAGGGCAGTCGGGTCGTGCGACGCTCAACCAGTACACCCGCTACTTGACCATGATCATCTCCGTCGTGCAGTCGCTCGCGATTGCCACGGGGCTTGAGCAGATGGTGGTGGGGCAGTCCACTGTCGTCCTCGAGCCGGGCTGGGCCTTCCGGGCCATGACCGCTTTGACGATGACCGCAGGCTCCTGCTTCATCATGTGGCTTGGTGAGCGCATCACCGAGCACGGCATCGGAAACGGCTCGTCGATCATCATATCCACTGGCATTTTGGCGCGCGGTCCGTCCTCGGTCTTCCAGGCGTACACGCTCATCCAGAAGGGTCAGATCAACCTGCTCGAGGTCTCGCTGATCCTCGTGGGCATGTTCGCCGTGATCTACGGCATCGTGTTCATCGAGCGCGGACAGCGCCGGGTCCCGCTGCAGCACGCTCGTCGCGTGATGGGCGCCAACATCTATGAGGGGGAGACGACCTACCTCCCGCTCAAGATCAACAACTCGGGCGTCGTGCCGCCCATCTTCGCGTCGTCGCTGCTCATGCTACCGTCGACCGCGATGCAGTTCTTCCCGCACGCCACAGCGCTGCAGTGGATCAGCCAGGCCTTCTACCCGGGCGCTTGGCTGTACAACTTCTCCTACGTCGCGTTGATCATCTTCTTCGCGTACTTCTACACGGCGATGCAGTTCAACCCTGAGGATGTCGCGGACAACCTCAAGAAGCAGGGTGGCTTCATCCCCCGCGTGCGCCCGGGCCGTGAGACGGCGGCGTACCTTGATTGGCTGCTGACCCGCCTCACGGCCGGCGGTGCGGTGTACCTCGCGGTGCTCTGCGTGCTCCCGACCATCCTGGGCAAGGACCTGAACCTCCCGTTCACGTTCGGCGGCACCAGCGTTCTCATCCTCGTGGGCGTCACCCTGGACACGGTCGGCCAGATCCAGGCGAAGCTCTCGACGAAGCACTACTCGACTTTGAGTGGCCCTCAACCCGATGGAGATCGCGTCCGCAACAGGCGGCGCAGCCTCGGAGGGCAGGGGCCCTTCGTGTAGAAACCCTGGCCAGAGCGATTCTGGCTTGAGACTTGACGCGGAACCGGATAAGAGCGCCCGGCCGCGTCGCAACCTTTCGGGGCTTTGCTCCAAAAGGTCGACAGCAACGGAATTTGGGGGGCTGCAAGGTCCCTGGGAACGAGAGGAACACAGTGGCACGTATCGAAGGCGTTGACCTGCCCCGCAACAAGCTGGTCTGGATCGCGTTGACCTACATCTACGGGATTGGTCAGACCACGGCGCGTGAGATCGTCGAGACGTTGGGCATTGACCCGACCACTCGCGTCACGCACCTCACGGATCACCAGGTCGCGCGCCTCCGCGAGATCATCCAGACCAAGTGCCGTGTGGAAGGTGAGCTCCGCAAGGAGGTCTCCCAGAACATCAAGCGGCTCATCGACATGGGCTCGTACCGTGGCTCGCGGCATCGTCGCGGACTGCCGGCCCGTGGACAGCGGACGCACACGAACGCTCGTACCCGCAAGGGTCCGCGCAAGACTGTCGCCGGCAAGAAGATCGCAACCAAGTGATTGGGCGGAATTAAATTATGGCTACTCCTGCGAACAAGGCGCCCAAGCGCCGTACCAAGAAGAACGTCCCTGCCGGTGTCGCGCACATCCAGGCCACGTTCAACAACACGATCGTGACCATCACGGATCCGGCGGGCAACACCGTCGCCTGGTCGGCGGCTGGTGTCCTCGGCTTCAAGGGCTCGCGCAAGAGCACGCCGTTCGCGGCGCAGCTGGTTGCGGAAGACGCGGCCCGCAAGGCGCAGGAGCACGGCATGAAGGCGCTCGGCGTCTGCGTGAAGGGCCCCGGTACCGGTCGCGAGTCTGCGCTCCGCGCCATCGCGAACTCCGGTCTGAAGATCACGCTGATCCGCGACGTGACGCCCATCCCGCACAACGGGTGCCGTCCCCCGAAGAAGCGCCGCGTCTGAGCACGTGGGCGCGTCCTCGTTCTTTACTCCTCGCTGGCTTCCACCCGACCGATCCCGTGTTGCGGCTTAGTTCCGCAAAGAAGGGGCGGTCCCTGAGGTTCTCCCATGGATGAGCACGTCTACGCCAATTGGCGCACGCTGATCAAGCCGCGTCGCGTCGAGCGCGATTCCAAGTCGAACGATCGCTACGGCAAGTTCGTGGTCCGTCCGCTCGAGCGCGGCTTCGGCACGACGATCGGCAACTCGCTGCGCCGCATCCTGCTGTCTTCGCTGCAGGGCGCCGCCATCACCGCGATCCAGATCGTCGGTGTGGACCATGAGTTCGCCTACATCCCGGGTATCGTCGAGGATGTGACGGACATCATCCTCAACATCAAGGGCGTCCTTCTCCGCACGTCGGCGACGGCGACCGTGAAGGGCCACCTCAAGGCCAAGGGCCGCGCTGGCGAGACCGTCGTCATCCGCGCCGGCGACATCACCTTCGATGCGGCGTGCGAGGTCCTCAACCCGGACCACGCCATCGCCACCATCACGGACGATGCCACCTTCGAGGCCGACCTCACCGTGAAGATGGGCAAGGGCTATGTCCCCGCCTCGCTCAACAAGGATCCGTCGGATCCCCTGGGCACCATCGCCGTCGATGCGATCTTCTCCCCGATCAAGCGCGTCCGTTACCTCGTGACGAACGCCCGCGTCGGCCAGCGCACCGACTACGACAAGCTGACGCTTGAGGTCTGGACCGATGGTTCGGTCCGCCCCGAGGACGCCGTGGCGTTCTCCGCGAAGATCCTGAAGGAGCAGCTCCAGGTCTTCATCAACTTCGCCGAGGAGGAGGAGCCCGAGGTCCAGCACTCCGAGGAGGAGTCGCCCGAGTTCAACGAGAACCTCTTCAAGCGCGTCGACGAGCTCGAGCTCTCCGTCCGCTCGCAGAACTGCCTGCAGAACGCCGGCATCGAGTACATCTACCAGCTGGTCGAAAAGACCGAAGCTGAGATGCTCAAGACCAAGAACTTCGGTCGTAAGTCGCTGAACGAGATCAAGGAGATCCTCTCCGACCTCGGTCTGTCGCTCGGCATGAAGATCCACAACTTCCCGCGGCACCGCCTCGGCTAAGCGTCTGGCCTGATTGGCCATAGGAGTTTCCCAATGCGGCACCGGAAGGGTGGGCGCAAGCTCAACATGGACTCGACGGAGCGGAAGGCGATGTTCCGCAACATGGTCACGTCTCTCGTGACTCATGGCAGCATCCGCACGACGGAGGCGCGCGCGAAGGAGCTTCGCCGCTTCGCCGAGAAGGTGGTGACGATCGCCAAGCGGGCGCCGGCTTCGACCGACGGCCTGTCGGGTGGCGAGCTGCAGGTGGCGCAGGCCAAGCGGGTGCACGCGTTCCGTCGTGCGCGTCGCTGGGTCATGGACGCCGACGCGCTCGGCAAGTTGTTCAATGAGTACGCGGTTCGCTTCGCGGCTCGTCAGGGTGGCTACACCCGCATCGTCAAGGCGGGCTTCCGCCCGGGCGACGACGCGGCGATGGCCGTCATTGAGTGGGTGGACAACCCCCCTCGTGGCGAGTCCGAGACTGCTTCGGCGTAATCGAGCGCGCCCCGGGCCTGCGTCACAGCGGGTGAGGGGTAGCCGGGCGTGAAGCCCAGGCGACCGGCGTCCGCACTGTTCTGGTGCGGGCGCCGTTTTCGTTTCGTGGCTCGGCGATGTGTTAGCACGGTCTACCCGAACCACGGAGTGCGGATATGGCGATCTCCCCCCTGGCGATGAAGCGCTTTCGCGATCACCTGGCGACGCAGGGGCTCAAGCTCACGTCCCAGCGCAAGGCCATCGCTGAGGTCTTCTTCGCGGGTGACAAGCACCTGTCGCTGCTTGAGATCCTCGACCAGTCCAAGTCGATCCAGCGCGGCATCGGGTACGCGACCGTCTATCGGACCATGCGCCTGCTGACGGAAGGGGGCTTGGCCACCGAGCACAAGTTCGGCGAGAACCAGGCGCGCTACGAGCCGGCCATTGACGGTGAGCACCATGACCACCTGATCTGCCTGGACTGCGGCATCATCGTCGAGTTTGAGGACGACGAGGTGGAGAAGATGCAGGAGAAGCACGCCGCGGCGAATGGCTTCGCGGTGGTCTCGCACAAGCACGAGGTCTACGTGAAGTGCGTGCCTGGCCGTTGCCGGCGCCCCGGCGGCGTCCGCCTGTAGGCGCGCTGCGTCCGAGGCCGCCCAAGCAGCGGCCGCGTGGCGCACGATGCTCTGCCCGGCGCGCAACCGGGACGGGACGTGGACTAGATTGCATGGCATGTTACGTGGGGCGGTCGCTTGTCCCGGAGTTCCCGTGTACTTGGCCGTCGTCGCCCTCCACATCATCCTGTGCGTCGTCCTCGTGTTCGTGATCCTGCTCCAGCCGGGCAAGAACGGGGACGTCGGTGCGTCGTTCGGCGGCTCGGGCGGCAACATCTTCGGCCCGCGCGGTCCCACCAGCCTGCTGGCGCGCGTGACCACCGTCGTGGCGATCATGTTCATGGTGACTTCGGTCACGCTGGCGTGGTTCTCCAACAAGGAGATCCTCGCGAACAGCAACGTGATGGACGCGATCGACCTTGAGCAGCAGAAGCAGAAGGCCAACGACGCCAAGGCGGCCGAAGAGGCGCAGAAGAAGCTCGACGAGACGATGGCGCCGGTCCCGACCGCGCCCACCGTCCCCGAGTCCGCGCCCACTGGCTTGCCTGACCCGGCCGCTCCTGCGGCTCCGGCTCCGGGCGCGCCGACGGCGCCTGCCTCTGCCCCTGCCGCGCCCACGCCGTAGTCGCCTCTTGGTCGCCCCGCTCCGCGATGGTGCCCGGCGCGCGGACTCCTACTCGCTCCTCGGCCGGTGACGCGGTCGCTCCTCGGTCGGCGCCGTGGGGCTGCTCGGCCGGTGACGCGGTCGCTGCTCGGTCGGCGCCGTGGGGCTGCTCGGCCGGTGACGCGGTCGCTCCTCGGTCCGCGCCGTGGTCGTCTTCGGCCGGAGTCGCTGCCGTGAACGCTTCCCGTCGGTCGCTGGCGCCGTGGTCGTTCGCCGCCGTATTTCGACGAGGCGGATGCTCCTCGACCGCGCCCAGCGCGGTGGTTGCTCCTCGGCCGCAGCCGGTTGCGCTGCCGTCGGGGAGGGGGGGGGCGGTGAGCGACCGGCGCATTTCCGTCGCTGACCCCTCTGAGTCTCCGCGCCTCGGACGAGCGCCCGCTGCGCTGGAGCCGACCGTCGATCAGCGCGCCGCGCCCGCTGGGCGCCCTACACCGCGCCCTACCGCCGTGCCGCGTCCACGATCGCGCAGAACGCGTCCACGTCCAGGCTGGCGCCGCCCACCAGGGCACCGTCGACGTCCGGGCAGGCCAGCAGGCCCGCGATGTTGGAGGCCTTCACGCTGCCACCGTACAGCACGCGCGTCTGGGCGGCGACGAACTCCGGGAACCGGCCAAGCAGCCACTTGCGGATGACGGCGTGCGCCTCCTGGGCCTTGTCCGGCGTGGCCGTCACGCCCGTGCCGATGGCCCAGAGGGGCTCGTAGGCGATCGTGACGGTGGCGGCCTCGTCGGCGTGCAGGCTGCCATAGGCGACCTCCAGCTGGCGCTCCAGGACCTCACGGAGGCGACCCGCGGCGCGCTCCTCCACCGACTCGCCCACGCAAAGCATGGGCAGCAGACCGTGCTTCAGGCCGCCGCGGATGGCGGCGTGTACGCGCGCGTCGGTCTCACCAAAGTCACCACGGACCTCGGAGTGGCCGCAGAGCACCCAGCCGCACCCGATCTCGCGGGCCATGGCGGGGGAGTTGGCGCCCGTGTAGGCGCCCTCGGCGTGGGCGCAGGCCCACTGCACGCCCACGCGCAGGTTGCTACGCTTGACCGTGTCTACGACAGCTGGGATGGACATCGCCGTGGGGAAGACGGCGAGATCGACGTCCTCCACGGCGAGCAGGCGGTCCCGCAGCGCTGCGGCGTGGGCCGCGGCGTGGGTGGGGCCGAACTGGAGCTTCCAGTTGCCTGCGATGAGCCGTCGCCGACTGCGCGTGGGACTCACTTGCGCCTCCGCAGGGCCTCAAGGCCTACAAGTTCGCCGGCCTTCAGGTACTCCAGCGACGCGCCGCCGCCGGTCGACACGTGCTTGATGCGGTCTGCCAGGTGGAACTTGGCCACCGCCGCTGCGCTGTCGCCGCCGCCGACGACCGTGAAGCCGGGCGCGTTGGCGAAGGCTTCGGCGATGGCCTTGGTACCGCCGGAGAAGGCGTCCCACTCGAACACACCCATCGGGCCGTTCCAGAGGAGCGATTTGCAGCCGATCAGGATCTCGGTCCAGGCCTTGGCCGTCTTGGGGCCGATGTCGAGGCCCATCTGGCCGTCGGGGATGGTGTCGACGACGGTGGGAGTGGCGTCCTCGGCGAACTTCTCGGCGACCACGTGGTCGACGGGGAGGTGCAGGGCGCAGCCGCGGGCCGCGAGGTCGGTGATCATCTTCTTGGCGAACTCGAGGTGGTCCGCCTCGACGCGTGAGGTGCCGACCGGCACGCCCTGGGCGGCCAGGAAGGTGTAGGCCATGGCGCCGCCGATGAACAGGTGGTCCACCTTCTGGCTCAGGCGGTCGATGACCTCGATCTTGTCGGAGACCTTGGCGCCGCCCAGGACCGCGCCGAACGGACGCTCGGGGCGGGTCAGCAGGCGGCCGATGGCCTCGACCTCCTTCTGGACGAGCAGGCCGATGCCGCTCTCGAGGATGGCCGGGACGCCGACGATGCTCGCGTCCTGGCGGTGCATCGTGCCGAACGCGTCGTCGACGTAGACGTCGGCCAGGGCCGCGAGCTGGGACGCGAACTCCGGGTCGTTGTTCTTCTCGCCGGGGAAGAAGCGCAGGTTCTCCAACACGAACACCGAGCCTGCGGGCGCGTCGGCGATGAGCTTTTGAACCTCGTCGCCGACGGTGTCGTGCGCGAAGATGACGTCGACACCCAGCAGCTCGGCCAGGCGCGCGGCGGCGGGCAGCAGGCTGTACTTGGGGTCCGGCGCGTCCTTGGGGCGGCCGAGGTGGCTGCACAGCACGACCTTGCTGGCCTTCTCCATCAGCTTGCGGATGGTGGGCAGGGCTTCCCGGATGCGGTTGTCGTCCGTGATCGTCTCGCCGTCCAAGGGGACGTTGAAGTCCACGCGGCAGAGCACGGTCTTGTTTTCGAAGTCGAGATCGTCGAGGGTCTTGGGGGCGGGGGGCGTCACGGGGTTCCTCCGAGGATGAGTGCGAGATCGACCATGCGGTTCGCGAAGCCCCACTCGTTGTCGTACCAGGCGAGCACCTTCACCATGCGTCCGTCGATGACGTAGGTCTGGTGCGCGTCCACGATGCAGGAGTGGGGGTTTCCAACGATGTCGCTGGAGACGAGAGGGTCATCGCTGACCTCGAGCACACCGCGCATCGGGCCGAGCGCGGCGGCGTGCAGGGCGGCCTTGACCTCGTCGAGGGTGACCTCACGGGCCACGTCGATGTCCAGGTCGGTGAGGCTGCCGTCCGGCACCGGCACGCGAATGGCCAGGCCGTCGAGCTTGCCCGCGAGCGGCGGGTAGACCAGGCCGATCGCCTTGGCGGCGCCGGTGGACGTGGGGACGATGTTGATCGCCGCCGCGCGGCCGCGCGTGAAGTCGCCCTTGCGATGCGGCGAGTCTAGCAGCGCCTGATCCATGGTGTAGGCGTGGATGGTGGTCATGGTGCCGCGCAGGATGCCGAAGGCCTCGTGCAGGGCCTTGACCAGGGGTGCCAGGCAGTTGGTGGTGCACGACGCGCAAGACACGACGAAGTGCTTGGCGGGGTCGTACGTGTCGTCGTTGACGCCCACCACGATCGTCGCGTCGACCGGGCCCTTGGCCGGGGCCGACAGCAGCACGCGCTTGGCGCCCGCGGCCAGGTGCACCGCGCACTGCTCGCGCGTCGTGAACGCGCCGGTGCACTCCAGCACCACGTCGACGTCGAGTGCTGCCCAAGGAAGCTTGGACGGGTCCTTCTCCTTGGTGACCGGGATCAGGCGGCCCGCGATCTCGATGCCGTCCTCCACCGCGACCACCGGCACGTCCCAGCTGCCGTGCACGGAGTCCCGCCGAAGGAGGTAGGCCAGCATGTCGGTGGGGGCGAGGTCGTTGATGTGAACGAGCTCGACGCCTTCGCGGGACTCGATGAGCCGGGTGACCGCCCGACCGATCCGTCCGAAACCGTTGATGGCGACGCGCATGCAAAGACCTCACGCCGGTGCTAACCGGGTCGCGGTCGAGGATCCGACCGCACGCTGTTTTCCTTGCAGCCCGTATGCCTCGCGGGCCTCGATCTGGAGTCGTCTTGGCGCTGCTCGTCCCGAACGTGCCGATGCCTGTGTCGGAGGACAAGGTCCTGGCGGCCGTCGCTGCCATGTTGGGCGTGCGCGTCACCGCCATCCACGCGACCCACCTGATCCGTAAGAGCCTGGACGCCCGCCACGGCAAGCAGAACTGGCGCGCCGTCTACCGGGTCGAGGTGGACAACGAGGCGGCCCTGGTGGGCGTGGCGCCCGGCGTGCGCCTTTGGACCGAGAAAGACGAGGTCCGCTACGGCGTGAGCGACGGCGCGGCGCCCGCGAAGGTCGTGTGGCCCGAGGGCGCGCGGGTGATCGTGATCGGCGCGGGGCCCGCGGGCCTGTTCGCGTCGCTGTTCCTGGCCGAGGCGGGCGCGTCGGTGGTGTTGCTCGAGCGCGGCGGCGCCACCGCCGAGCGCGTGGAGGCGGTCAACGGGTTCTGGCGCCGGATGCGCGAGCTCGACCCCGAGAACAACCTCGTGTTCGGCGAGGGCGGCGCGGGCACCTTCTCCGACGCCAAGATCTACACGCGCCGCCGCGACGGCGAGATCGGCTACGTGCTCCGGCGCTTCGTCGACTTCGGCGCGCGCAGCGACATCCTCGAGGAGGGCTGGGCGCACCTGGGCACCGACAAGGTGCGCGGCATCCTGCCCGTGTTCCGCGCGCGCCTGACGGAGCTCGGCGTCGACGTCCGCTACAACGCGCGCGTCGACGATCTGATCGTCGAGGACGGGCGCGTTCGCGGCGTGGTCATGGCCGACGGATCGGTGGAGCGCGCCACCCACGTGCTCGCCGCCCCCGGCCACTCCGCGCGCGATACGCTGACCATGCTGGTGAAGCGCGGCGCCGACGCCGTCGCGCGGCCGATCGCGATCGGCGCCCGCATCGAGCACCCGCAGGCCGTGATCGACGCCGCCCGCTACGGGGCCTCCAAGCGCGGCGAGCTGCCGCCCGCCAGCTACCGGCTCGCCTACAACCCGCCCGTCGGCGCCACTGCGCGTACCTTCTGCATGTGCCCGGGCGGCATGGTCGTGCCCGCGATCAACCACCCCGGCCACGTCGTGGTGAACGGCATGTCCTTCGCGGCGCAGCGCGCCTACTGGGCGAACGCGGCGATCATCGTCGAGGTGCAGCCCGAGCAGTACGGCGGCACCGGCCCGCTCGCCGGCTACGCGTGGCAGGACGAGATCGAGCGGCGCGCGTTCGACGCCGGCGGCGGCGACTACTCAGCGCCCGCCCAGCGCGTGGTCGACCTGTTCGCCGAGCGGCCCAGCAACGACGCGCCCAAGACGAGCTACCCGCTCGGCGTGAAGGCCACCGACCTGACGTCCGTGCTCCCGGGCGACATCCTCGCGAGCATGATCGGCGCCATCCGCGAGTTCAACCGCAAGCTGCCCGGCTACATCTGCGACGATGCGCTGTTGATCGCGCCCGAGACGCGCACGACGTCGCCGATCCGCTTCCTGCGCACCGAGGGCGGCGAGTCCACGTCGATCCGCGGCCTCTACCCGGCGGGCGAGGGCTGCGGCTTTGGCGGCGGCATCGTGAGCTGCGCCATCGACGGCATCCGCATCGCGCAGCACATCCTCGACCCTAGCGGGCGAGCTGCGCCAGCTGATCTGCCCACGCACGAATGAGCGGCTCGAGCGACGAGCCGGCGTGCCCGTCGCTCCACCTTGAGAACACCCACACGCCGCCGAGCTGCGTGTCGGCGATGCCGTCGCGCGCCCACGCATTGGCGATCGCGCGGTCGCCCTTGATGTACTCGGCGCAGTCCGACATGTGCCACGGGTCGCGGTTGTCGAGGGGCTTGGCGGGGTCGAGGATCAGCGGGTCGCCGTCGTCGGCCGCGAGCTCCTCGTTGGGGTGCAGGAGCGCGTAGTGGGACGCGACGGTGTCGTCGTAGGTGCCCATCTTGATCATCACCAGGAACCGGCTGCGCGCCTCGGGTGCCAGGCTGCGGTACGCGCGCACGAGCGCGGACGTGTCGCAGAACATCTGGGGCCAGCCTGCGACGCCCGGCAGGTACTCCTCCTTCAGGCACAGCTGCACGTCGCCGTCCGTGACCTCAGCGAGCAGGTCCGCGAAGAGCGTGGTCATCGAGAGGCCGGACTTCGTGTAGTACAGGAGCTTGTGCGCCCAGACGTTGAGGTTGCGCGGCGTCCACGGGTCGCTCGGGTAGGGCGCCAGCAGCGCCAGGATCATCGCGAAGCAGGTGAGCTGGCAGCCCTCGTTGCCGATTGAATTCCCGGACTTGAACTTGCGCAGCAGGGTGTCGGCGTCGGCCGCGGACATGCCCTCCAACTCGGTGGCGGCCTGGATCACCAGGTCGCGATCCCACATCAGGTCGCCGCCCCAGGTGGGGTCGTCCTGGCGGTAGGGCAGGCCAAGCGCCTCGGGATCCATTCGCTCGCCCGTGGGATCGGATGCGGCGGCCTTGGCGCCATCAGCGCATCCTCCGACCATCGATCCGAGTCCGACGGCGGCGCTGATCCCCAGCGCGTCGCGGAGGAAGGCGCGGCGGGAGGCGTAGGCGGGGATGGACTTCGGGTGATCGCTCACGTTCTTGCTCGCGGTCGGCGGGAGGTAGGCGCGAGGCGGCGTATCCGCGGACCTCGTCGACGTCGATCGGGCCTCGCACGGACCCCGACAGGCTGGCCAGCGTTGCGTGTTACAGCGCGAGGCAGGGGGCTGCGAGCATGGCAGGTCGGTCCGGGGCGACCATCGTCGGGAAGGTCGTCGAGATCGCGCTCGTGGCCGCCGCGACGCTCGTCGTCTCCGAGGCGCTCTTTCGCTTGGCCCGCCCCGCGCCTCGTCTGCAGGTCACCCGACCCGAGGTGATGGGGCTGCCGCACGGCTTCGAGTTCGTCGACGGGCAGCCGCTGTGGCCTGACTACGAAGGTGGGAATCGACGCAACGAGGCCTGCCCCAAGCCCGGGACGATCAACGTGCTCCTGCTCGGCACGTCGGTGACCTACGGCGTGACCCTGCCGCCCGAGTCCGCGCTCGGACCGCGCATGCAGGCGGAGCTGGACGCGCGTGAGCCGGGACGATGGTGTGTCTTGTCGGCGGCGGAGCCTGCCTACGGCGGCGGGCAGAAGGAGGACGAGCTGCATCGCGCGATGGCCCGCCAACACGTGGACGTCGTGCTGTGGGAGATGTGGGGCAATGACCCCGATCACACCACGATGGTCGGCGCCAACGCGTACAGCTTTGGCCCCATGGTGTTGGGCCCTGGCGGTCTGCCGCGCGTGATCCCCATGCCGATCCCGTTGGAGCAGTGGCTGTTTGAGCGCTCGCGTCTCTACCAATACACGGTCCTGACGCTCGGACGGCAGGTCCCTGACCGCGAGCGCTGGGCGCGCTACCCCACGGAGCTGCTGCCGCGCCTCGTCCAGACCGTGGAGCAGGGCGGAGGACGGTTCGCGCTCTACGCGCCCACGCGCATGGACGCGCCGCTGGCGGAGCTGGTGAAGTCCCCCTCCATGCCTGAGATGCGCGCGGGCCGCTGGATCCGCGACAACCACGTCCCGTTGCTGCGCTTTGCGGAGGTGCTCAAGGACAGCGAGGTCGCGGACGTGGCGCTGGACCCGGCGGGCCACCTGAACCCAGAGGGCTTCGCGCGCCTGACCGGACCGATGGTCGACTGGCTCACGCAGGTGGTGCTGCCGCCGGACGCGCGACCGCGGAGCGTCGACGCGGCGTCCTCGCCGGATGCGCAGCCGCCACGTCCATGGCGCCGTCCGCGGCCGCGCCGACCGACTCACCCGGCGCGCCGTAGCCTCACTCCCAGAGGGAGTCGACGAGACCGGTGGCGCTGTCGATCTTGACCACCACGTCGCTCGCCTCGGCCGCGGCCACCACGAAGGGACGGGGCTCGCCGGCGACGGTCGTCCAGAAGATCGCGGGGCGGCCGGGCAGGTCCATCGCCAGCTCGCGGAGGCCGTCTTCGTTGTTGTCGCCCTCAGCGTCGAGCACGCCGTCGAGCACGTTGAACGACAGCGACCAGCCATCCAGGCTGGGTTGCGCGCCCGCGCGCATCGCGAAGTGGACCTGCGCGTTGTCGGACACGTAGCGCGCGTCTTCGTAGGCGATGGCCGACTGCTTGCCGCTGACGGTGCCCTCGACCGTCCAAGCCTGGCTCACGGAGTCGAAGCGCAGGATCCAGGACTCTGCGGGGGCCAAGCCGCCGCAGGGGTTCACGTTCACGTGGCGCGAGCCGTCCTCGATCACGTCGAGGTACGCGGTGCCGGGCACGGAGACCGTGAAGTCCGGGGTGTAGTCGACGAGCGAGTTGGTCGACGACACGATCTCGGTGCGCGGGCCCAGGCCGTCGGTGACCAGGCAGCCGGTGCGCTCGACCATCCACACGACCTTGCCGCTGGCGAGCGACACCGCGACGCTGCGTCCGGTCGGGTCGAGGTCCTCGTTGTCGGTCGGGAACGGGTACGGCTCGCGGACGGCGACGAGGCCGCTGACCGGCGAGCGCAAGAACATCGGGTCGACCGCGGGCGTGGACGGGTTCACGTCGAGCAGCGTGTCGGCGTCGGCGTCCATCACCCACACCTCCTGCCCGCCGACGGCCACCAGGTAGGCGGTGGTGCCCGTGTCGCCGTCGAGCACGGCCACGTCCTGCGTGGGCCAGGGCGTGGCGTGCGCGGTGGCCACGCCAGACGCCACGTCGACCGACCACAGGGCGTTCGTCGCGCGGTCGGTCACCCACAGCGTCTTGCTGTCCGACGACCACGCGACCCGGTTGGGCAGCGAGTCGACGGCGAGCGTGATGGGCGCGCCGAGCGTGCTGGTGGCAGGGTCCACGAGGCGGAGCACGTCGACGGTGCCCTCGCGCACGAGGAGCGCGAGCGAGGACTGATCGGGCGCGATCATCAGCTCGGTTGGCGTCCCGGCGAGGTCGGTCTCGGTCAGGCCATTGTCCGCCACGATCGCGAAGCTGTCGCCCGACGTGGCCGCGCCACGGATCACGAAGCTCAGCGCGCCGCCGGTGGAGAGGAAGGGCTGGTCCGCATAGGCGCGAGGCTGCAGGCCCGAGCGGCTGCCGACGACCTCCCACCACGCGCCGTGGCTGGTCAGCGTCCAGGTCTCTGCGGCGGCGGTGTCGCCGTCGAGCTTCACCGACTCGAGCTTGGCCGAGTCGCCGCTGGAGTCCGCGTCCGTGAAGTCGGTCGAGGCGACGGTGGCGACGGCCTCCTCAGGGGAGCCGTCCTTGGCGCGCCCGACCACGTGCGGCACGCGCAGCAGCTGGTTGAAGCGCTTGTCGATCGCAAAGACGTAGGCGTGGTCCGCGTCCGGAGCGTAGGCGGCGACGCCCGCGAGCTCGCGCTCGGAGCCGGTGGCCAAGCCGTTACCGCGGAAGAAGCTCGCGAAGGGATCGTCCGCCAGGTAGCGCCCGGTGGTCAGATCCAGCGTGCGGATCCGGCCGCCGTGGCGGTCGCCGACGTACCCGACCGCGTGGCTGAACGGGCCGCCCAGGCTCGGGTCGAGCACGCCGACCGGAGAGGGCGTGTTGAGCGAGCCGGAGAACGTGTCGTCGGTGGCGCAGGCGGTGAGCCCGACCAGCAGGATCGCCAGAGTCGGCTTCATCGGTTGGAGATCCGGGTGGTGATCTGGAGGTAGGTCGGGCTGGCCGGCGCCAGATCCAGCAGGGAGAGCGAGGAGTCGGCCACGTCGCCGTCGGCCTCGCCCAGGTAGTTCGTGATGACCGCGAAGCGACCGTCCGGCGACACGCGCACCACGCTCGGGTTCTCGCCGACGTTGGGCACGTAGCGGATCTCTTCGCCGGCGGTGCCGAGCGACAGGTCGAAGATCGACAGGCTGTTGTCGCGGAAGTGCGTGGCGATCAGCAGGTTCTGGGCGGGCACGAACGCCAGCCCCGACACGCCGACGAACGCGAACGTCGTCTCGCCCTGATCGTCGGTGGCGTCGTGCATGGGGAGCACGCCGATCACACGCGCGTCGATTACGTCGTCGTCCGCGTCGTCGACGAGGTTGGACGGGTCGATCACCAGCACCGAGTCCGGCTGCGTGGCGGCCAGGTAGAGCTTGCCGTCCGGGCCGACCGCGACGTCCTGAAAGCCCAGCAGGCCGGTGGTCGTGCTGACGCGGACCGCCGCCTCGATGTCCAGGTAGTTGCGATCGTCGAACGTGGACGTGGAGTCGTCGCGCACGTCGACGGCGATCAGGCCGGGGAACGTGTGGCTGACGATCCACAAGATGCCACGCGACGCGTCGAGCACGCCCGCGGACGGGCCGTCCGCCGTGGGACCGCCGGGCGCGCCGGGGAGCAGCAGGCGACCGACCTGGCGGCCGAGCTTGATCTGGCTGCGGCCGGGTTCGCCGGGGTGCGTGTCGAACGTGAACGAGTCGCCCGCGAGCGGGAAGCGCTGGCGCGGGAACAGCTCGCCGTCGTGTGCTGCGGCCTCGCCGATGCGCCAGGCGACGCCGTCGGTGCCCGAGTACCACATCGTCGTCTCGCCGCCGTCGTGGAGCAGGACGGGGCTGCGCACGCCGAGCGCGGAGAAGGTGCGGCCGGCTCCGTAGAGCGACGGCGCGGGCACGATCGCGGTCGGCGGCGTGCGGCGGACGAACGCGCCGGTGCCGGCGCGCTCCGCGTAGCCGATCGACCAGATGGCGCCGTCAAAGCCGCTGTACCAGACCTTGGTGACGTCGCCTTCGACCATCACGAACGGGTCGCGCACGCCGGAGTCGTCGAACGTGCCGGGATCACCGACGTCCATGGTCCACAGCTCGGTGCGGCCGCCCACGCGGGTCCAGGTGACGCCGCCGTCTGTGCTGGTGGCCTGGCCCATGCGCCAGCGGTTGCCGTCGCCGCCCGAGTACCAGGCGGTGAGGGTGTCGCCGTCGACGGTGACGGAGTGGGGGAGCTCCTCGGCCGCCTCCCACGAGGCCGGGTCCGGCAGAAGGTCCTTGCCCGCAGGGGTCCAGTCCAGGCCGTCCGGGCTGGTGGCGCGGCGCATGGTCCACAGCGAGTCGTGGCCCGCGGCGTAGAGCATGGTCCAGGTGGTGCCCGTGCGGAACACGACCGGGCTGCGCACGCCCTCGGCGTTGCCGCCCGAGCCCGCAGGCATCAGGTCGTCGCGCGTGATCATCCAGCGGCCCGCGACCAGGCGCATGGCGATCAGGCGCGGCACGCCCAGATCGGACCAGCCCGTGGCGTAGAGCGTCTGCACGCCGTCCGTGTCGGCCAGGCCGCCCGGCTCAAGGCCGCCGCCCAGGTCGTAGCCGACGTCGGTGCCGGTCACCTGACCCGCGGCGACGGACAGCTGGAAGCCTCGACCGGTCGCCGAGTAGGGTTCGCCGGTGAACGCGGAGCTGCCGAGCGTGCCCGCGTTCGCGCCCGCGACGCGCCACGAGATCTCGGCCGCGTGCTGGATGCCGACGCGCGGAGGCGCGGCCACGTCAAACGGCAAGGCGGAGTCGATGACCGGCTCGGGGTCGGACCAGTTCACGCCGTCCCAAGACCAGGACGTGGCGTGCGACCACGCGCCGCCCTGCGACACGGTGAGCCACATGCGGTACCGACCGCCGGACACCACGACGACGGGTGCTGCGGCCGACTCGACGCCCAGGTCGAGCACGACCTCGGACGGGGCGAAGGTGAGGCCGTCGTCCGCGCTCTGCGCGAGCGCGACCACCCAGTGGCTGCCGTCCCACGCGCTCGACCACACCCGCACCGCGAGGTTGTTCGGATCGAGCAGCGCGCTCGGCTGCGTCACGCGCTCAAAGCCGGTCGGGGGCTCGATCGCGGGCGCCGGCTTGGCGACCCAGGTGGTGCCGTCCAGGGTGGTGGCGACGCCGATCTTGCTGTCGGTGGCGCCCTCTGCGTGGCCATCAAAGTACAGCGTGGCGCGGCCGTTCACGTCGATCAGCGACGGGCCGCCCTGCACTTCGGCCCACGCGGCCGTGCCACCCACCACCGGGGTGCTGTCGACCAACCAGTCGCCCGCGTCGCCGTCGGTGAACGCGCTGCGGATCTTGCCGTCCGATGCGAAGTACGCGAGCAGGCCGCTGCCGCTCGCCAGGATCCAGGGGTCAGACGTGCCGGACAGGCCCGCGACGCCGCCGTCGAGCTCCACGCCCAGCTTGGACTCGGTCCACGACACGCCGCCCGACGTCCAGCGCGCGAGGCCGACACCGTCCGAGGAGGGGGTGGGGGCCCACAGGCGCGTGCTGCCGTCGACGTAGGTGACGGTCCACTGGTCGGCGCGGGAGATCTCTTCGTCGGTGATGCGCGACGTGCGGAGCTCACCGATGGCCTGGGAGCCGGACACGCGCGTCAGCTCACCGCCCGTGACCAGGCTGTCCGGCGACGGGTCGAGCAGCACGGGCGGGCTGACCGACGTGTTGAGCACCGACACCGAATTGCCGGTGGCGTTGAGCACGTAGCTGCGACCCTGCGCGTTGTCGGGCACCACCGCGAACGGGTCGGCGCCGACCGACAGGAAGCTGCGGTCTTGGTAGGTCGCGTGGGCGGGGTCGGTCAGGTCGACCATCCACACCTTGTCGTCGGTGCTGCGCAGGTAGCTGCCATCCGACAGGCGCGACGCGACCACGGCCTTGGTCTGCGAGCCGTCCAGCCCGAAGCGGCCGACGAACGACTCCATCTTGAGCGCGTGCGCGTTCAGCTCGTCGAGACGGTAGCGCTCCTGCGTGCGCGCGACGCCGGACATGTCGATCGAGAGCAGGCTGCCGCTGGTGAAGTTGCGGAACGGATCCGCGTTGGTCACCGTCAGCCAGGTGGTGCCGTCGCGCACCAGGAACTGGGCGTCGGCGGGGCCTGCCAGGCAGGTGCCGATCCCGATCTCGCCGTAGGTGTACACGCCATCCGGCGTGTCGGCGCAAGCGCCCACGTCGGGGCCCAGCGGGACGCTGCGGACGCAGGCGGTGAGGGCGAGCAGGGCGAGGGCAGACGCCCGGGTCGAAGGCGAGGAGTGGCGCATGGCGCGCGGTCTATCTCGGACCATGCGGGCGGGGAACCGGCGTGACCGAATTCTGCCCGGTGGGCCACCGACCGGGCCTAGGGCCAATGCCGATCAGATAGGGCGCTGAGGATCGGCCAAGCTGAGCTTTCCCGGCTTGGCGGTGTCTTGGCAACCGGCGCCGATCTGGCGGATCATACTCTGGCCACCTCGGAGGTGGTCGATGTCTTCGTCGCTGGCGGACT
>CAIOSP010000059.1 GCA_903861005.1 uncultured Pseudomonadota bacterium | reverse complement strand
TCAGACGTTGAACCGGAAATGCATCACATCCCCGTCCTGCACCACGTACTCCTTCCCCTCAACCCGCAGCTTCCCCGCCGCCTTCATCGCCGCCTCGGTCTTGCACTCCACGATGTCCGCGATCGTGTACACCTCGGCCCGGATGAACCCCTTCTCAAAGTCCGAGTGGATCACACCCGCCGCCTCCGGCGCCTTCGCGCCCTTCCGGATCGTCCACGCCCGGATCTCCTTCTCACCGGCCGTGAAGTACGTCTGCAGCCCGAGCAGCCGGTACGTCTCGCGCGCCAGCGACGCCAACCCGGCCTCCTTGAGCCCCAGCTCCTCCAGGAACATCGCCTTGTCGGCCGCGTCCAGCTCCGCGATCTCCGACTCGACCTTCGCCGAGATCACGACCACGCCCGCGCCGACCTTGGCCGCGTGCTCGCGCACCTTGCGGACGTGCGCGTTCTCGCTGAGGACGCTGTGCTCGTCCACGTTGCACACGTAGAGGATGGGCTTGGCGCTCATCAGCTGCGCGGACTTCACGGACTCCCACTCCTCGGGCGTCCAGGCGATCGCGCGCGCGGCGACGCCCTGGTTCATCTCGGCGATCAGGCGCTTGGAGGTGTCGCGGTGCAGCGCGGCCTCCTTGTCGCCGCCCTTGGCGAGCTTCTCGTTCTTGGACAGGCGGCGCTCGGCGGCGTCCATGTCGGCGAGGATCAACTCGGTCTCGATGGTGTCGATGTCGCGGATCGGGTCCACGGTGCCGTCGACGTGCGTGACCTCGGAGTCCTCGAAGCAGCGGACCACCTGCAGGATCGCGTCGACCGAGCGGATGTGGCCGAGGAACTGGTTGCCCAGGCCCTCACCCTTGGAGGCGCCGCGCACGAGCCCGGCGATGTCGAGCAGCTCGACGGCGGCCGGGATGATCTTCTGCGTGGCGATCAGCTTGTGCAGGATCTCCATGCGGTCGTCCGGCACGGCGACCACGCCGACGTTCGGCTCGATCGTGCAGAACGGGTAGTTCGCGGCCTCGGCACCCGCGGCCGTCAGAGCGTTGAACAGGGTGGACTTGCCGACGTTGGGCAGGCCGACGATACCAGCTTGGAGCGCCATGGGAACCTCACAGGGCGGCGCTCCTATGGCGATTGACCCCGCGCGGCACGCGCGGAGTGTGACGGCTACGGGGCAGGCGCGGGCGCAGGGGCCTCGGGGGCGGGGGCAGGGGCGTCCGGCACCGGTGCTGTGGGCGCGGCGGGCACGGCGTCGAGCGCCTCACCCAGGGCCTGCATCTCGCGGCCAAAGTCCTCCCAGCGGCCCTCGCCGGCGGCCTGGGTGGCGGCCTTCCAGTGGGCGCGGGCGTCCTCGGGCAGGGCCTCGGCGCCGTCGGCGGCGGGGGAGCCGTCGGCGTTGGGCGCGGCGGCGGTGGTCGACAGGGCGGGGCCGCCGAGGACGATGCGCAGGCCCTCGTCCAGGGTGGTCGCCATGGTGATCTTGTCCTCGTAGCCGACGATCACGCGCTTGAGCTCGGGGATCGCGCCATGCTCGGCCTTCAGGTACAGCGGCTGGACGTAGAGCAGGCTCTCTTCGATGGGGATCACCAGCATGGTGCCCAGCGGCGACGAGCTGGTCTGCTGGTTCCACAGCGTGATCTTCTCGCTGATCGCGTCGTCCTGGCGGATGCGGGCGATCACCTGCGCGGGGCCGTAGACCAGGCGGTCCTTGGGGAAGCGGTAGACGCGCATGGTGCCGTAGGCGTCGCCGTCGCTGCGGGCGACCATCCAGGCCGAGAGGTTGTCCTTCTCGGGCGGGGTGAACGGCAGCATCAGGGTGAACTCGTCGCGCGCCTCCCCGGGCAGGCGCATCACCGTGTAGTACGGGTGCATCGCGTCCACGGCGGTGGTCTCGCCGCGGCGGAGCGGGCGGTCGGACGGCACCTTGGGCACGGCCCACTGGTCCTCGCGGTTGTAGAACGCCCGGCTCTCCGTCATGTGGTAGCTGGCGAACAGGTCGGTCTGAAGCGTGAACTGCGCGATCGGGTAGTGCAGGTGCTCCCGCAGCGACGCGGGCATGGTGGCGATCGGCTGGAGCAGGCGCGGGAACACCTTGGCCCACGCGTCGACGATCGGGTCGGGCACGTCGGTGCGGTACAGCGTGACCGTGCCATCGTAGGCGTCGACCAGCGCCTTCACGCTGTTGCGCAGGTAGTTGGCGGGCGTGCCGTCGGGCAGCGCGCGCATGGCCGAGTACGGGTAGCGGCTGGTGGTGGTGTAGCCCTCGACGATCCACACCAGGCGGCCATCCGCGACCACCAGGGTGGGGTCGTCGTCGGTCCACAGGAACGGGGCCAGGCGGCGCACGCGCTCAGAGATCTGGCGGTGCAGGAGCACGCGGCTGGCGCTGTCGATGTCGCTGGAGAGGAGCAGGCTGGAGTCGCCCAGTGCGAGGGCGATGGTGAGCTTGCGCAGCAGGCCACCGATCACCACGCCGTCCTTGCCCGCGTAGCGCGTGGTGGCGTTGCCGCTGGTGGTGGGGAAGTCGAACTCGGGCACGTGGGTTCCCACCACCACCGGGTTCCACATGGTCTCGCCAAAGTAGATGGCGGGCTGATCGATCTTCAGCGGGTCCGGGTAGGCGACGGCAGGCGGCAGGTCCTTCACCCACAGCTCGGGCAGGCCCTCGCTCGTCACCGCGTTCACGGGCCCCAGCGCCACGCCGTAGCCGTGCGTGTAGACCAGCCGCTGGTTCACCCACGTGCGTCCCTCCTCGGGCAGGTCGTCGTCGCGAAATTCACGAGGAGACAGCATGGTTTGGCGCAGCTGGCCCTCGACCGTGTAGCGGTCGTTGTCGACGTGCGCGAACTCGTAGTAGGCGCGGATCTCCTGCACCTGACGGAAGGTGTCGAGCAGGCGGTCGTGGTCCCACAGGCGGATGCCGTCGATGGTGCTGCGGTTGCGCTGCAGGTCGTCCCACGTCAGCGTCGCGCTGCCGGACAGCGTGCGCTCCTCCACCGCGTCGATGCCCCACGCGCGGCGCGTGCCCGCCAGGTGCGCGGAGATGTAGGCGCCCTCGCGCGCGAGCTCGTTCGGCCGCACGATGAAGTCCTGCGCCATGCCGGGCGCCAGCCAGTCCACCGCCGACACACCGCTGATCAAGAGCAGGCCGACCATCGCCCACGACGAGCGCAGCCGGTCGATCGCCTGGAACGCGCAGAAGGCGGCCAGCGCCCAGGCGACGGCGGCGGCGGTGAGCAGGGGCAGCTCGACGTTCACGTCCACCCAGCTGGGGCCTTGCAGGAGCGGGCCGTGCTTGGTGAGCACCGCGTAGCGCTCCAGGTGCTTGCCCCCGGCCACCAGCAGGGCGGCGATCGCGGCCAGCAGGGCCAGGTGGCGACGGGGTGCGCCGTCCAGGCGGAGCTGGTTCACGGTGTCGCCGTTCTCGTCGGTGCCGACCACCACCACGAACGCGCCGCGGACCAGGTACACGATCGTGGCCGAGCCCAGCGCCATCAGGGTGGCGATGAGCGCGACCGAGCGCAGCTGCTCGACCGCCGGCAGCACGAAGATCAGCGTGCCCAGGTCCACCCCGAAGATCGGGTCGACCTCGCCGAACGGCACGTGTCCCCACGCGCTGAGCCAGGTCATGCGCTCGCCGGCGACCCACAGGCCACCGAGCATCGCCGCGACGACGGCCGCGGCGCGCAGCACCAGCCCGAGCCGACCCGGCTGCCGCAGCCAGCGGTCGACGGGCGTGCCCTCGAGATCGTCGCCCAGGCGCAGCGGGCGATTGCGCGTGGTCGCGAGCGCGTGGCGGGCGCTGAAGTGCGTCGCGCCCCCCAGCACGGCGGCGCCGAGCACAAACCCGAGCGTCGTGGTGACCAGCAGCGTGGTGACGACGTCGGCGTGGCCCATCGACTGGTACCACCAGAACCGGACCACGATCACCGCCGCCAGGCGCGAGAACGACACCACAGCGGCGCCCAGGGCGAGCCAGCCGATCAAGCTGCGCGGAAGCATCGGGTCAGACTCCAAGGACGTCCTTGAGCCTTAACTGCGGCGCGTTCGGCGCGCGCGGGAGCGCTGGCGCGGGGGCCTTGGCCGCGTGAAGGAGGGGGCATTGGAGGACACCTTGGACACACCGCTCCGCTCTGCTTGGGCTTGGGTTCTCGCCTACGCCGTGGCCAACGCGCTGGCGTTCGGCATGGGCTGGCCGATGTTCGTGGTGTGAGGCGCGCCGCGGCGCACGGCGCGCCGTAGATCGTTTCGCCCGGCCGGATCTGGATTTCCCGAGGCGGGCGGCGCGCACCTCGGGTACGATGCGGACCCTGCCCGGAGTCCTCCCGTGGGTCCTGCTCGCCGTGTCCGTTGTGCCTCGCTCCTCACGCCGCTCGCGCTGGTCTCGCTTGCCACAGGCTGCTCCACCGGCGAGCCCGCCCCGGTCGCGGCGGACCTGACCAAGGCGCCCGCGGCGACGGAGCCTCCCGCGGCGTGGCTGGACGGCGTCCGCGCCGCGATCGGCCGCACCGAGTACCAGCTGACGCAGTCGGCCCCCGGCGTGGTGCGCTTCTCCAACCGCGCGCAGGGCCTGACGGCGAGCCTGGGCGGCGGCGTCGTCACCATCGGGCCGCGCCTGGCCGCAGGCTTGGGCGACGCGGCCGCGGACGGCTGGTCGCTGTCCCTGCGCGCGAGCGGCATCGGCCGTGGCGCGTCTCGCACGGCGCTGGCGGCGGCCGACGCGGCGCCGGGCGCGTGTGACCTGGACGGTCGCACGGACGCTAAGGGTGCCTGCTTGCGCACGGCGGAGCTGGCGCGCGGCGACGTGAAGGAGTGGTGGCGCAACACGGAGGCCGGGCTCGAGCAGGGCTTCACGGTGTCGACGGTGCCCGCGGGCGCGGGGCCGCTGCGCGTGGACTTGGCGATCGACGGCGCCGATCTCACGGTGTCGGAGTCGGTGGTGACGATGGTCGCGGGCAGCGCGCGCCTCACCTACGGCGGGCTGGTCGCGTCGGACGCCACCGGCCGCAAGCTCGCGGCGCGCTTTGTGCCGATTGAGGGCGGCGTGTCGATCGAGGTCGACGACGCGGGCGCGGTCGCGCCGATCACCATCGATCCCCTGATCCAGACCGAGGCGTGGCACGTCGAGGGCAGCCAGGTCGTGTCCAAGCTTGGCACCGCCGTGGCCTCCGCCGGTGACGTGAACGGCGACGGCTTCGCCGACGTGGCGGTGGGCGCGCCCTTCTTCGACGACGGCGAGACCGACGAAGGCGTGGTCTTCGTGTACTACGGGTCCAAGACGGGCCTGCGGACCACGGCGTCCTGGACCGCGGGGGGCGATCAGGCCTCGGCGCTGTTTGGCAAGGCCATCGCCGCGGGCGACTTCAACGGCGACGGCTACTCGGACCTGCTGGTCGGCGCGCCGGACTACACGCACGCGCTGTCCGGCGACGGCGCGGTGTTCCTGTTCAAGGGCGGCCTGGCCGGCTTGGGCGGTCGGTCGACCACGGTCTACGGGTCGCGCGCGGGCGAGCACTTCGGCACGGTCGTGGCGAGCGCGGGTGACGTGGACAGCGACTACGACGCGGACGTGCTGGTCGGCGCGCCGTCCTCGGGCGAGTTCGCGTCCAACGCGGGCAAGGCCTACCTGTTCCCCGGCTCACCGTCCGGCTTCTCGACCACGGCCGCCTGGACGCGCCTGGGCACGGAGATCGGCGCGAGCATGGGCGGCGCGATGGCCGGCGCGGGCGACGTGAACGGCGACGGCTACGCCGACGTGATCGTGTCCGCCAGCTTCACCGACGTGGGCGCGGTGAACGACGGCAAGGTCGAGCTGTTCCTGGGCGACGCGGCCGGGCTGTCGACCACCCCGTCGTGGACCAGCGCGCTCGGTCAGGCGAACTCGCTGTACGGCTTCACCGTGGCGGGTCTCGGTGACGTCAACGGCGACGGCTACAGCGACGTGGCGATCGGATCGTCCTACTACGACGAGACCGTGACGGACGAAGGCGCCGTGTTCGTGTACTTCGGGCGGTCCGGCGCGGTCGGCCTGGACAACACGGCGGGTTGGCACATCGCGGGCGGCCAGCAGTTCGGGCAGCTGGGTCAGGCGGTGAGCGCGGCGGGTGACGTGAACGGCGACGGCTACGCCGACCTCATGGTGGGCGAGGGCCTCTACAGCGTCGACGCGAGCAACCAGAGCTCGGGCCGCGCGGCGGTCTTCCTGGGGTCGCGCAACGGCATCGTCGACCATGCCTCGTTCGCGGTGGACTGGCCGGACGGCAACACGCAGTACGGGAGCTCGGTCGCGGGCGTAGGCGACGTGAACGGCGACGGCTTCGGCGACATCGTGGTCGGCGCGCCGAGCTACTCGCGCGGCGACATCGCCGAGGGCGCGGCCTTCCTGTACTATGGCGCCGCGAGCGGGCTGGCGGTCGATCCGTACCTGGGGGTCGTGGGCGGCGCGGACCTGCTGAACCTGTCCTTGGCCACCGCGGGCGACGTGAACGCCGATGGCTTCGACGACCTGCTGGTCGGCGCGCCGACCTTCTCGAACGGTCAGGCCAACGAGGGCGCGGCGTGGATCTTCCTGGGCGCAGACGACGGCCCGGCCAACACGGCGTCGTGGGGCTTGGAGGGCGGCGCGGTCGACGCGGCCCTCGGCACGTCGGTGGCGCGCGCCGGTGACGTGAACGGTGACGGCTACGACGACGTGGTGATCGGCGCGCCGTCGCGGCTGGCGGTGGCGGGCGCGGCGTACGTGTACCTGGGTGGGTCGGGCTCCTCCTACACGCTCGACGCCACGCTGGTGGGCGGCGCGCCGTCCGCGCGCTTCGGCGCGTCGGTGTCCGGCGCGGGCGACGTGGACAACGACGGCTTCGACGACGTGATCATCGGCGAGCCGACCTTTGGAGTCGGCGGCCGCGCGCGCGTCTACCGCGGCGGTCAGTCCGGCCTGTCGACGACGGCCACCACCACCTTCACCTCGACCGACGCGTCGGCGCAGTGCGGCGCGTCCGTCTCGGGCGCGGGCGACGTGAACGGCGATCGCTTCGCGGACGTGATCGTGGGCTGCCCGGTGGACACGGCGACCGCGCCCACCGCGGTGCCGCGCGTGCTCGTGTTCCACGGATCGGTCTCCGGCACGCAGGCGGCCGTGGCGTGGTCTGCGCCCGGCAACCCCGGCGACCGCTTCGGCGCCTCGGTGGCGGGCGTCGGCGACGCGAACGGCGACGGCTTCTCCGACGTGGTGATCGGCGCGCCGTCGACCGGGCTGAGCCGGCCCGGGTACGTGCGGGTCTACGGCGGTGGCGTGGACGGGCTCTCCGTGAACTCCATGGGCTACATGGGCGGCATGGACATCGCCGACGAGCTCGGCGCGTCGGTGGCGGCGGCGGGTGACGTGAACGGCGACGGCTTCGGCGACTACGTCGTGGGCGCGCCTGGGCTGCTCAGCGGATCCGGCAAAGTCCTGCTGTCGCTCGGCTCGCCGAGCGGGGCCTCGACCACGGTGGCGCAGGGCGGCGCGGGCGACCGCCTGGGCAGCGCGGTCGCCGGTGGCGACTTCAACGGCGACGGCTACAGCGACGTGGTGGCGGGCGCCGGGGGCACCGGCGGCTTCGCGATCTTCGCGGGCAACGGCGAGCAGACCAACGCGAGCGGCTTCCCCGTGCCCGTGCTGACGATGGAGCCTGGTGGGGCGCGTGTCCCTGCCGGTGATCTGCTCGGTGGCCGCGACGTCGACGTCGACGTGACGACGCGCTCTCCCGCGGGCCTCGCGCGCGTCGGGTTTGACGCCGAGACCGCCTTCGACGGCGCCGCGTTCGACGGCGCGGGCCTTGTCTCTTCGGCGCGCCCGTTTGCGTCGTCGGGCCTCGGTGGCTCCAGCGTCACGGTGCCCGTCCACAACCTCGCGGCGGACTCCGCGGTGCGGTGGCGCGTGCGCACCCGCGCCGACGCGACCACGCCGTACCCGGGCCTGAGCGGCCGCTGGATCTACGGAGGCACGGCCGGCGCGCGGACGCTGGCGGCGTTCTACAGCGCCTGCGCGGACATCGACGCGGACGGCAACTGCGGCCGACTCGACGCCGACGAGGACAACGACGGCGTGGTGGACGCACGCGATCCGTCGCGCAATGACCCGCGCGCCTGCGGCGATTCGGACGCGGACGGCTGCGACGACTGCTCGGTCGGCACGGACGGCTTCGGCCCGCTGTCGGACGTCCTGACTGGGAACGACGGCGCCGACATGGACTCGGACGCGCTGTGTGACGTCGGCGATCTCGACGTCGACGGCGATGGCGTGGACAACGTCGCCGACTCCGCGCCGCTGAACCGCTTTGTCTGCGCCGACGCGGACCGCGACAGCTGCGAGGACTGCACCAACGGCGGCTCGGACACCGCGCACGACGGCCCGGACCTGGACGCCGACGGCCTGTGTGACGCCACCGACCCGGATCGCGACGGCGACGGCGTGGCCAACAACCTCGACCTGGCGCCCAATGACCCGGCCTCCTGCGTGGACGCGGACGCGGACGGCTGCGACGACTGCGTGAACGGCTCGCCCGATCCGTCCAACGACGGCCTCGACACCAACCGCGACGGCGAGTGCAACGTCGGCGATCCGGACGACGACGGCGACGGCTACCCCGACACGATGGACCTGCTCCCGCTCGTCGCGGGCCTGTGCGGCGACAGCGACCAGGACCTCTGCGACGACTGCTCGAACGGCGGCTTCGCCCTCACCAACGATGGCCCCGACCTCGACTTCGACGGCCTGTGCGACCTGGGCGATCCGGACATCGACGGCGACGACGTGGACAACGACGCGGACTCTGACCCATTGGACGAGCGCAAGTGCTCGGACGACGACGGCGACACGTGCGACGACTGCACGAACAAGTCCTACGACCTGTTCAACGACGGCGACGACAACGACGGCGACGGCATCTGCAACCAGGGCGACCTGGACGCGGACAACGACGGCGTGAACGACGTCGACGACGACTACCCGGCGGATCCGAACAAGTGCCATCAGGGGGCGGACGACCGCTGCGACGACTGCACGTCGGGTCACGCGGATCCGTTCGACGACGGCCCGGACTGCAACAACGACGGCGTGTGCGATGACACCGAGACCGACGACGATCTCGACGGCGTGATCGACTCGCGCGACCGCGCGTCGTGCAACGTGTACGTGTGCAGCGACAGCGACTTCGACGGCTGCGACGACTGCACGAACGGCGGGTTCGACATGGCCAACGACGGCGCGGACTACGACGGCGACGGCCAGTGTGACCTGACCGATCCGCCGCCCGTCACCGACACCGACAGCGACACCGACGACAGCGGCGGGACGGTGGTCGACACCGACAACGACACGGACGGCGACACCGACACCGTGGTGATCGACACCGACGACACGGACGGCGACACCGACCTGCTGCCCACCGACACGGACGACACCGACGTCGCCCCGGAGACCGACGACACGACGGACACCACCGACACCGACGACGGTGGCACGAAGACCTGCGGCTGCGCGACCGGCGCCGACCCGAGCGCGCTCGGCGTGGTCGCGGCGCTCTGGCTCCTCCGTCGTCGTCGCCGGGCCTAGGCCGCAGCGGCCCCCGCGGCGTCATGCGCGCCGTGGGGGCCCTCGCCCGGATCAGCAGCCGCTGTCGGTGACCGACGCGTCGCTGTCGTCGCAGTCGCCGAATGTCGCGACGAAGCCGGACGGCTGCTCGCAAGTCTTCACGACGTAGCCCTCGTCACCAAAGCCGTCGCCGTCCTGGTCGGCGTAGAAGGCCGTGGTGCCTTCGGACTGACCCGCGCCGGGATCGATCAGGCCGTCGCAGTTGTTGTCGAGACCGTCGCACACCTCGACCGCGTCGGGGTTCACGTCGGCGTTGTGATCGTCGCAGTCTTCGGGCGCGGAGAAGCCGTCGTGGTCGGCGTCATCGCAGGCGGCGGAGAGCAGGAACAGCAAGACGAGGGGCAGGCGACGCATGGGGCTCCCAGGATGGCGGCGGCGGCACGGGCCGACCTCGCGTCGCAGGGATATTCCGATTCATGCGTGGTTGGATCGTCCTCGCCGTCGCCGCCTCGGCGTGTCTGTCTGGCGTGCCCTCGGCGTCGTCCCCGCCGGCGGCGCTGCCTGACGGTCAGGTGGTGCTGCCTGGGCCCACGCCCGCGCATGACGCGCCGCACATCGCGCTGCTGGAACCCCCGTTTAAGGGTGACTTTCCGGCGACCAACGGCTTTGACCACGACGCCCACCCGCCGGGTCCCGGCGCCGGGGCGACGCTCGCGTTCAGCGGCGCGCGCGTGCAGGGTACGTTCGGCCACCGCGCGTGGGACTGGCAGCTGCCGCCGGGCACGCCCATCTTGGCGCCCGCGGACGGCGTGGTTCACCAGGCGGGCGCCATGCGGCCCTTCTTCTGCGACCTGCTCGGGCGGCCCGTCACCGACCAGCTCGCGGTCCGCGTCCAGCATGTGGCGCCGGACGGGCAGGTGTTCGAGACTGAGCTGCACCACCTGTCCCAGGTGGACGTGCAGCTGGGCGACACCGTGCACGCGGGCGAGGTGATCGGCTTGTCGGGCAGCTCCGGCTGCAGCTCGGGTCCGCATCTGCACATGGTCGTGTGGTCGAACCAAGGCGGCGTGCGCGCCCCGATCGATCCGTTCGGCTGGGAGCCGCCCACCGACGACCCGTGGTCGACCGCGCCCGGCGGCGCGCGCAGCATGTGGCTTTGGCGGACCGCGCCGCACCTGTACTTCATCGCGCGCCGTCCGCCGGACGCCTCGGGCGGCCTGCAGGTCGTGAACATCACCGAGCTCTGGTTCCGCGGCTGGCGCGACGAGCAGAACCCCGCGAACGAGCGCTTCGCCGTGCGCACGGACACGCGCGAGACGCACGGTGCGTCGGTCGATCTGTCAGGGTGGAAGATCGAGCTTCCGCTCGGCGAGCCGTGGAGCATCCCTGCGGGCACGGTGATCGACGAGGCGCACCCGATGTGGGTGATCGTCGGCGACGGGGAGGACGCGCGCACCGACGACGCGGTGATCCGGCACGTTCCGGGCGCCGACCGCTTCCCGGACGACGGCGGCATCTTGCGCCTGCTGGACGCGCAGGGCGCGCTGGTCTCGGTGTTTGGCTACGGCAACGCGGCGGGCGTCCCGAGCGTAGGTCGCGTGGCGGCGGGGGCCTCCTGCCCGCCGGGCGTCGAGGGCTGCGTGCCCATGCCGGTGGACGGCGCGGTCGCCAACCCATCGGCGTCTGAGGACGGCGTGCGCTGGCTGGCGGTGGTCGGCGACCCGGCGGCGCCGGTGCTGGTCGAGCCTGCGCGGTCGCAGCCGGTGCGCCTCTTGGCGCCGTCGACCGGCGGCGGGCCGAATGACCACGGGGCGAGTCGGCCCCGCTTCGTGCTCGACGCGCTCATCGCCTACGACGGCGCCGCGGCGGACGGGCGGCGCACGCTGTTCTTCGTGTCGCCGGGTCTGCACGCGTCGGAGGGCTTCCAGGAGCACATCTCCGACCCGCTAGAGGTGCTCGACGGCGGACGCGGCACCCTGATCTTCAAGCGCGGCGAAGGCGACGCGGCGCACGTGTGGGCGTGGCGTGCCGGGGACGGTTCGCCGCACGCGATCACCAACAGCCGGCTCCCCGAGTCCGAGGTCCATCTGTCGCCGGACGCGATGGAGCTGGCCTTCGTGCGCAACGGTCAGGTCCATCGGGCGTCGGTCGAGGGCGGGCGGGACACGACGCTCTGGTCCAGCGTGGCGGCCTCGGCGCGCCTTGGCTGGCTGGGGAATCACGTTGTCCTGTTGGCGGGCGGTCAGCTGCTCGGCGCGGGGACCAAGCCGCTGCTGGAGGGCCTGCGCGACGACGTGCTGGTGAGCGAGCCGCACGGCCGCGCGGTCGTCGTGCAGAGCGCGGACGGCGCCTGGCAGCTGCTGACGCCGGATGGCCACGTGCACCTGCTCACCCTGCGGGGCGACGACGTGGGTGAGGTGGCGGTGGCGCGCGGATCGAGCGGCTGGAGCGTGGCCTGGACCGCGAGCTTTGGCCCGGGCCTGCCGCGCGGCTTGGGCTTGAGCGTCTTCCCGTTCTGATCAGGGCTGGCGCAGCACCAGCAGGCGCGGCTCGGTGTACTCGGACAGGGCGTGGCGGGGGCCCTCGCGGCCGATCCCGCTGTCGCGCACACCGCCGTAGGGCATGCCGTCCACGCGGAACGCGCTCGCGTCGTTGTGGATGATCCCGCCGACGTGCAGGCGATCCCAGGCCTTCATCAGCAGCCCGATGTCGGCGGTGAAGATGCCCGCCTGCAAGCCGTACGCGGACGCGTCGATCTGCTCGAGCGCGTCGTCGTCGTCGGCCACGGGGGCGAGCAGCACCACCGGCCCGAAGGCCTCCTCGCAGCGCACGCGGGCGTCGTCGGGCACGCCGGACAGGACGGTGGGCGCGACCACATTCCGCTGGCGCGTGCCACCGCAGTGAAGCGTCGCGCCGCCGGCCACCGCCTCGTCGATCCACGACACCAGCCGCGCCGCGTCGTGCGCGCGGATCACCGGGCCGACGATCGTCGCTGCGTCGTGGGGGTCACCCGCGATCACGGTCGCCCGCACGTGCGCCACGAAGCGCGGGACGAACGTGTCCCAGTGCTTCACGTGCACGAGGATGCGCTGCACGCTGATGCACGACTGACCCGCGTACGTGAACGCGCCCGTCGCGAGCCGCGGGATGGCGTCGTCGACGTTCGCGTCGGCCGCGACGTAGCAGGCCGCGTTGCCGCCCAGCTCCAGCAGCGTGGTGGCGTGCACCGCGGCGGCCTTGAGCGCCCAGCCCACCTTGGCGCTGCCCGTGAACGACAGCACCTTCACGCGACGGTCGGCGGTGAGCGCGCCCGCGTGCGCGACGTCGAGGGGCAGCACCGACAGTGCGCCCTCGGGAAGGCCCGCCGCCGCGAAGATCTGCGCGAGCACGAGCGCAGGGGACGGCGCGTCCGGCGCGGGCTTGAGGATCACCGGACAGCCCGCCGCGATCGCCGGCGCGAGCTTGTGAAGGACCAGGTTCACCGGGAAGTTGAACGGCGTGATCGCCGTGACCAGTCCGCGTGGCACACGCTTCACCAGGCCCACGCGGCCTCGCCCGCTGCCGTAGGCGTCCAGCGCCTCCACCGTGCCGGGCGCGCTGCGGGCGGCCCAGGCGGCGTCCGTGAGCGTGTCGGCGGCGCGGTCGACCTCGATCCGTCCTGCGGTGCGTGGCTTGCCGACCTCGGCCACCAACAGGTCGACCAGCTCGTCGCGGCGCGCGAGCAGGCCCGCGCGCGCGGACTCCAGGATCGTGGCGCGGTCGAGCGCGGTCATGGCGGCCAGCGCGGGCGCCACACGCTCAGCGGCGTCGAGCGCGGCGGCCACGTGCGTCTCGTCGGCCCAGCACACGCGCGACACCTCGCGCCCGTCGTAGGGGCTGTGCAGCGATCGCACGTCCGCGGTGGTCACCGGGCGACCGGCCAGCCACAGCGGACGCGGCCCGCTCACGCGGTGGCCCCACGCACGGGCCAGGGCTCGCGGTGGATGGGCGTGAAGCCCTGCACGCGCGCGGCGTCGAGCAGGCGCTCGAAGTCGAGCGAGATGGTGGCGCCGGCCTTCTCGGTGACCTCGTCCTCGGTGGGCAGGTCAAAGTCGTCGGCGCCGTACGCCAGGCCAATCAGCGCGTCCGCGTTCTTGGTCAGCACGCTGGTGCGGATGTGCGCGATGTTGTCGAGGAAGATGCGGCTGATCGCCAGCCACCGCAGGTAGGCCTGGGTGTCGAGCTCCTTGCCGCCGAGCGAGGTGTGGTACGGCTTGTAGGTCCAGCACAGGAAGCTGGTGAGCGCGCCGCCGACCGAGTCCTGGAAGGTACGCAGGCGGCTCAGATGCTCCATGCGCTCGTCGAGCGTCTCGTCAAACCCGATCACCATGGTGGCGGTGGAGCCGACGCCCGCCTCGATCACCGCGCGCTGCGCGTCGTAGAAGTCGTCCACGCGGTACTTGAGCGGGCTGTGCCGCTTGCGGAACGCGTCGGCCAGCACCTCGGCGCCGCCGCCGGTGATCCAGCGCAGGCCCGCGGCCTTCAAGCGGCGGGCGCCCTCCAGGTAGGGGACCTTGCTGACCTTGCAGGCGTACATGAACTCGGCGATCGTCAGGCCGTAGAACTCGAGCCGGTCGCCGTAGCTCTGGCGCAGCTCGCGGAAGATGACCTCGAACTCCTCCAGGCGGACGTCCGGGTTGAAGCCGCCGTTGAAGCCGACCACCGTGCCGCCGAAGCCGAGCAGCTTGTCCACGCGGGCCTTGAGCTCGTCGACGGTCAGCAAGTAGCCACCGGGCTGCTTGGGGAGCACGTAGAACGCGCAGTAGTCGCACTTGGCGACGCACACGTTGGTCGTGTTCACGATCGCCATGATCAGGTACGTCGCCTGATCGGGCGGAGAGAAGCGGGCTCGTACCTTCGCCGACAATCCGCGCAGGGCGGCGTCGTCCGCGTGCTCGTGAAGCCACACGGCCTCGTCCACCAGGATGCGCTCGCCGCGTTCGACCTTGGCTCGGATCAGCTCCAGCACGACCACTCCCGCAAGGGGCCGCTCTAACCTGACCGGCGCGCCCAGGTGTCGCATCATGCCACGACGCGCGGCATCGTCTTGGGTGTGCTAGGTTTGGGGCGCAGGCAGGAGCGTGTATGCGGTCGAGGCGTCTGGTGTTCTGGCTGGTCCCTGGCCTGTTCGCGTGCACGGCGTCTGCAGACAAGCCGGGCGACACCGACGTCGCGGACACCGACGACGCGAACGCGGTCGTCGACCGCGGTGACACGGACGTGGTCGCGGACACGGACGACACGGACGTCGTCGACACCGACGTGACGGACCTGGGTGAGGTCAACCCGTGTGGTGCTGCGGTCCCCACCATCACGGTCGGCACCGGCGCGCTCGAGTACACCCCGGTGGGCGAGGGCAGCGACCTGCAGCTGACCAAGGGGGTGCAGGGCGGCTGGCACTTCTGGATGGCCGTGTCGGCGCAGAACAGCCCGCAGTACGTCGTGATCGAACACTCCATCACGCGCCTGTCCGACGGGTCGCTGCTCTCGCCCGTGGTGCGGGAGAACGACGTGCTGGTGCCGTCGTCGATCTCCAACGGATGCGTCCAGGACGGCGTGTACTACGGCATGCAGGGCCGAGTGGACACCACCACCTTCGTGACGGACCCGCCCTGGGCGACCTTCTGCGGCGAGTCGGTCCAGCTGAACCTGCGGGTCTACTGGCCGCGCTGCAGCCGCTTTGACGGCGCCAACTGCGCCGAGCACGAGGACGTGCTGATCGGCGAGGACACGGTCACCGTCGTCGCCAAGCCCGACCCATCCGAGGCCCTGGACTGCGCGATGTGATCAGGGGTCGGGCAGGCCGTGGAGCCAGCCGACCATGTCGAGCAGCCGGTAGATCCACCACTCGTACAAGCCTGACCAGACCATCCAGCCCTGGATGAACAGGGCGATGGCGGCCAGCAGGAGCACGATCGTCGACGCGATCCGCAGGCCTCGCACGCTCGCGCCGGAGTCAGCCGGGAGGAAGCCGTTGCGCAGGCGCTCGGCCTCCTTGTCCACCATGGTGCGCGCGACGAGGACCACGATCACGCCCGGGACGACGCTGATCGCCAGGCCCGCGGTGATCAGGATCATGCCGAACGTGAGCACGGCGATCACCGGCCCGACGCGTACCCTCGCGGCGTCGCCCGAGCGGCCGAACAGCTCGTCGACCTCGTCGATCATCCGTCGACCATCGCGGTGAGGGCGGCGGCGCACTCGGCGGCGCGCGCGACGTTCACCACCAGCTTGCCGTCCTGCTCCTTGTGCAGCGCGCCCTCTTCGATCATGACCTGGATCGCGTTGCCGAGCGTGACGGCGCCGAACGACTCGGGGCGCGAGGCCAGGCCCGCGGCCAGGGCGGCGTCGCGCGTGGCGAGCACCTCCTTGAGCGTGGCCTTGGCGTCGCCGCGGCGGCCCTCCAGGCGCGGAAGGAAGGCGGCGACCACGCGGTAGGCTTCGGCGTGGCTGCGCATCAGGCCGTGCACTTCGCCGATCCGATCGACGCTGGCGACCGAGAAGACGCCGTCGTGCTGGACCAGCGCGCCGTGGTCGATCAGGTCGCTCAGCGCGCCGTCGAGGATGCGCTCGTGGGACAGGTCGGGGTCGAGGACGAACTCGCGACGGAACCAGCGCGCGGCCGACTCGAAGCCGGGCGCCAGCTCGTCGCGGGTGAAGGAGTCCCGGCCGAGGGCGCGGATGGCGAGCGTCGCCAGACCCGCAGGCGCCAGGTAGTGCAGGATCTGGTTCTTGTGGAAGTCGAGCAGCACGCGCTGGTCGGGGACGATGTCCCAGATGCGCTCGTGGCCGTCGCCGAAGCTTCGGATGCGGCCAGAGCGCAGCAGGCGGTGCAGCGCCTGCGCCACGCCGGAGTCGAAGCGCTCCAGGCTGTCGGCGATCGGCGCGCGGCGGCGGTCGAGCCAGTCGTGCCAGCGGCGGACGCGCGCCATCAGGTCGTCGTGCGTGATGCCTTGGCGGTGGTGCGCGAGCAGTCCGAGCGCGACCAGGCTGGTGGGCAGCACGACCATCACCGAGCCGATGCGGTGCACGATGCGCTCGCCGGTGCGGCGCAGGACCTCGCGGCGCGCGGACTCCTCCACGCCCGGATCCCAGCCCTCACGCGCGACCCAAGACGCGGAGATCGGGTCGCCGACGCGCAGGTAGATGCGACCAAAGCGGCGGGAGAGCACGCTGCGCGCGGCGAACAGGTCGCCGACCGACTCGGCCTTCTTCTCCTTCCCGCGCAGCTCCTTCTCGTAGGCGCCCTCTTCGGCCACCTGCTCGTAGGCGATCGACACGGGCAGCAGCGTGATCTCGTGGCCGGGCGGCGCGTTGTGCGCGGCCTCCACCACCATCTCCAGCACGCCCAGCTTGGGCGGCATCAGCGAGCCGGTGCGCGTGCGCCCGCCCTCGATGAAGAACTCGACGATGTAGCCGTGGAACAAGAGCTCGCGCAGGTAGCGGGCGAAGACCTTGGCGTGGACCTTCTCGCCGACGAACTTGCGCTTGATGAAGAAGCCGCCCGCGCCGCGCAGCAGGATGCTCACCGGCCAGATGGCAAGGTTCACGCCCGCGACCACGTGCGGCACGATCAGGTCCTGCCAGTACAGCACCCACGACATGAGCAGGTAGTCGAAGTGCGACTTGTGGCAGGGGACCAGCACGGCGGTGCCGCTGCGCATGGCGTCGCGGATCTTCTCCAGGTCCTCGTCGCGGATGTCGTAGCCGTTGAACACCTTGGTCCACAGCGGCCGACAGACGATCGACAGGAACCGGATCACGCCGAACGAGAAGTTCGCCGCGATCTTGTCGAACTCCTTGTGCATCTCAGCGCGCACGGACTCGACGCTGCGGCCCTGCGCCAGAGCCTCCTCCTCCGCGAAGCGCCGCATCGGCGGCGCGTCGAGGACCAGCGACTCCATCTCGCGGCGCGGCAGCAGGCGCGGACCGCGAACGACCGACGACTCGCGCTTGAGGAAGCGGCGCAGGATGGTGCGCACCGCGTCGCGTTGACGCTCCGGGCGCACGCGCCGGATCAGCTCAGGGACGTCGAGCGGGTCGCCCACTTGGATGAAGGGCTGGGGCAGCCACGGCATGTAGAGCGCGCCGAGCTTGGTGATGTCGGCGGGGGCTTCGCGGTTGCCCAGCAGGAAGTCGCGCACGAGGGTCTGCGGGCCTTCGGGCGCCCGGTCCCACACGCAGATCACCGGCAAGATCTGGATGGGGCGCTCGGTGAGCTTCTGCGCGTCGAGCACGGCCTGGAAGGGGTCCTTCTCCGCGGAGAGGCCTCCATCGGGCTCCAAGAACAGCGTCACGGGCTGACCGAGCGACACCTGCCGCGAGATCCAGCCGCTGGTCACCGGGTCCGGCGCGCGGCCCGCGGTCCACCGCGTGGTGAAGCGGCGGAACGAGTCGCGCCACGCCTCCATCAGCGGCTGCCAGCGGCGGTTCGACAGACCGTGCGCCCACACCGACAGCGGCAGGTGCCTGCGGTTGAGCACGGCGTTGAACGTGACGTGATCGATCTCGGACTGGCTGAGCAGGGCGTAGACGATCGGGCCCTTGGCCGCGGCGCTGCGGATGTTCTCGACGCTGTGGTCCTCGAAGCGCACGCGCTCCGTCACCACGCCCAGGCCCGACAGCCGGTACATCCAGCCGAACTCGCGCAGCATGGCGGAGCCGTAGCGCACGGGGCGCTCGGACAACGGCGGCGGCGGTGAGGCCTCGGGTTGGGTCACGTCAGATCACCGGCCGCGGCGAGCGGCGGGCAGGTCCGTGTCGGTCGGCGTGGTGTCGGTGTCGACCAGGTCGGTGTCGTGCACGTCGGTGTCGGAGACGTCCGTGTCGGGGGCGTCGGTGTCCGACGCGGGGGGCACCTGGACGTAGCCGTCGGGCGCGTCGCACCCGATGTAGATCGTGCCCGCGTCGCCGATCCCGTCGCCGTCGGCGTCAAGCCAGAACGGGGTGCGCGGGTCGCAGTTGGGCACGTCAGGCTGCAGGTCTTCAAACGCCTTGCAGCCGCCGAGCGACGCCGCGAGCACCAGGGTCCAAGCGTGCTTCATGATCCGCTCCGAGCCGCGCGCATGGCGGCGTCCAGGTCTGCGATCAGATCGTCCGCGTCCTCGATGCCGACCGACAAGCGGATGAGGCCGTCCTCGATGCCGCGCGCGCGGCGCATGTCGGCGGGGATGGACGCGTGCGTCATGGCGGCCGGAAGCTCGATCAGGCTCTCGACGCCACCCAAGGACTCAGCCAGGGTGAACAGCTTGGTCGACGCGCACAGCTTCTCGGCGGTGGGCAGGTCGGCGTCGAGCACGAAGGAGATCATGCCGCCAAAGCCGCACATCTGCTTGGACGCGACGGCGTAGCCCGGGTCAGACGGCAGCAGCGGGTAGTGGATCTTCTTCACGTCCGAGCGCTGACCCAGCCACGCGAGCACCTTGTGGGCGTTGAACTGGTGGCGCTCCATGCGCAGCGCGAGCGTCTTGATGCCGCGCAGCACCAGCCAGGAGTCCCACGGACCGGGCACCGCGCCGACCGCGTTCTGCAGGAACTTGATCTTGCGGCCGATCTCGCTGTCCTTCACCACCACGATGCCGCCGACCACGTCGGAGTGGCCGTTGATGTACTTGGTGGTGCTGTGGACCACGACGTCCGCGCCCAGGTCCAGCGGGCGCTGGAAGATGGGCGTGGCGAACGTGTTGTCGACCGCGACGATGGCGCCGACGGCGTGCGCGCGCGTGGCGATCGCGGCGATGTCCGCGATCTTGAGCAGCGGGTTGGTGGGCGACTCGACCCACACCATGGCCGTGCCCTCGGGGATGGCGTCCTCGGGCGCCGTCGCGGTGAAGTCGACGTAGCTGAACGTCAGGCCGCGATCGCGGAACACGCGCTCGAACAGGCGGTAGGTGCCGCCGTACACGTCATCGCCGCACACCACGTGCGCGCCCGCGGGGAGCGCATGCAGCACCGTGGTGGTGGCCGCCAGGCCCGACCCGAACGCGATGCCCTCGTGCCCGTGCTCCAGCGCCGCCACGCAGCGCTCGAGCGCTTCACGCGTGGGGTTGTGGGTGCGCGCGTACTCGTAGCCGGTGTGCTTGGCGGGCCAAGGCTGGGCGTAGGTGCTGGTCTGGAAGACCGGCGGCATCACGGCGCCGGTGATGGGCTCGTGGTGCTGGCCCGCGTGCACTGTCAGGGTCGAGATCTTCAAGTCACCTTCCGCCACGCCAGCCTCCGAGTGCGCCACGGCGCAGCAGGTGATCGAGCAAGTCGATGGGGGACAGCACCGAGGTGGGCGCCCCCGTCTCATCGAGCACAAGCGCCACGCGCGCGCCACGCAGGCGGGCGGCGGCGGTCAGCACATCCGTGTCGAGCTCGACGACGGCGAAGCCTGGGTCGGCCACGGCGCCTGCGGTCTGGGGGGCATCGTCCCCCGCGACGATCGCGGCGAGCAGGTGGGCGTCGGTCAGCACGCCCACGACCTTGCCGCCCCGCATGACCGGGATCTGGCTGATGCCGTGCAGACGCATCAGGCCGACCACCTCAGACAGGCCCACGTCCTCGGGCACGGTGACCACTGGCCCCGCGCCGCGGTGGGCGACGACGTCGCGCACCGTGCCCTGTCGCGCCGGAGCGCCCCCCAAAGTGTCCGTACCTGCGGCCAAGAAACCCTCGCCAGGCGGCCATCGACCCGCCAACCTCGTCCTAATCGGGCGCGCGCGTTGCGGCCCACGTGATAGGGGCGCACGACCGTGAGGCTAGCGTGATCGACGTGCGCACCCGGCTGCTGCGCCGTGGCGACTACATCTTTGGTTCCTTCGTCCGCCCGTCCACGGTGGACGGGTACATCGTGGCCGTCAATCCGGGTGACCGTTCGGACGTGCTGGGGCGCTTTGCGTTCTCCCTGGTGTCGGTCGACGACGCCGTGGGGGCCGCCCGCGAGGCGATGGCGCCTTGGTCCGCGATGTCGGTGGCCGAGCGGGCCCAGTGCATCGCCCGGTTTGGCGAGAAGCTCGAAGAGGCCGCGGACACCTACGCGATGCTGATCACCCGCGAGGGCGGCAAGCCCCTGTGGGAGGCCCGCGCTGAGGTCGACGCGACCGTGCGCGCGGTGCGGCTGCTGCTGGCCGACGGCCCGCCGCTGCTCGACCCGCGCGTGCTCCAGCAGGACACCGCCTGGAGTGAGCGCCGCCCGGTCGGTGTGGTCGCGGTGATCACGCCGTTCACGTACCCGATGCTCGTGCCAGCGATTCACATCCTGGTGGCGCTGCTGGCCGGCAACCCCGTCGTGTTCAAGCCGTCCAAGTTCGCGCCCGGCGTGGGTCAGGCGCTGGCCGAGCTGCTCGACCGCTGCCGCCTGCCGCGCGGCACGTTCAACCTGGTCCAGGGCTCGGGCGCGTCCGTGGGCGCCCGCCTGGCGGCCCATCCCGGGATCGACGCGCTGCTGTTCACCGGCTCGCACCGCACCGCCGCCAAGGTGCGCCGCTCGCTGGAGGGCCGGCCTGAGCTGCCCGTGTTCTTCAACTGTGGCGGCAAGGGCGCGGCGCTCGTGCTCGACGACGCCAACCTGGATCTGGCAGCCTACGAACTGTGCGTCAGCGCGTTCGCCACCGGCGGTCAGCGTCCGGACGCTGCCGCCCGCGTGTTCGTCGCCAAGCCGCGCTTTGACCAGTTCTGCGACCGGATGGCCGAGCGCATCGGCAACCTCAAGGTCGGCTACGGCTTTGACGACGGTGTGTTCCTGGGCCCGATGATCTCCGACACCCACCGTCGGCAGTTCCGCGGCAAGCTCGACGCGCTCTCCGACGCGGGCCACGCGGCGATCGTCCCCGGCGGGTTCGCGGACATGGAGGGCCGCCGCGGCTTCTACGTCCGCCCCGCGATGCATTGGGTGCTTCGCGACGAGGCGCTCGCCGGCGAGCCGGTCGGTCCGGTCATCCAGGTCTACTCGGTCGACGGCGAGGACCACGCGGTCAGCCTGCACGAGCGCCTGCCTTCTCGGCTGGCGACCGCCGTGTTCACCGAGGACGAGCGACGCTTCCGGTCCCTGGGCGAGCGCATGACCACCGGCGCGTTGCACATGAACCGCGGCACCAGCGGCGCGGCCCTGCGCCTGGCGTCGGTCGGGCGTGGGCAGTCGTCGAACGGCCTGCCCGGCGCGACCGAGCTGATCCGCTTCTTGGCCATCCCCCGCGCGGTGGTGATCGATCGGCGCGAGTACGACCGCAGCCGCTACGTGCCGGGCGCCGGCCCCTTGCCCTCGTTGAACGACGACGGCGAGACGATCATGAGCTGATGGGCGCGCCTGACCCTCGACGCGGCCTCCCGCGGGTGGACGCGGTGATGTCGGAGCCGGTGTTGGCGGATCTGCCGCGCGCGCTGGCGCTGGACGCGGTCCGGCTGGCGCTGGACGACGCGCGCGAGACGGTCACGGCGGACTCGCTCCCGAGCGCGGCCACGCTGGCGGCGGAGGCGCGGCGGCTGATGGCGTCGTGGCTGTCGGTCCGTCCGCAGCCCGTGATCAACGCGACGGGCGTGGTGATCCACACCAACCTGGGCCGCGCGCCGTGGGCGCCCGAGGCGGTGGCGGCCGTGGCGGCGGTCGCGGGACGCTACGCCGACGTCGAGGTGCGGCTGTTCGACGGCGAGCGCGGCGGGCGCGGGGCGTCGGTGCGCGACAAGCTGGTGCGGCTGACGGGCGCTGAGGACGCGATCGTCGTGAACAACGGCGCGGCGGCGGTGCTGCTGGCGCTGACGGCGCTCGCGCGCGACCGCGACGTGATCGTGTCGCGCGGCGAGCTGGTGGAGATCGGCGGCAGCTTTCGGGTGCCGGACGTGATCGCGGCGGGCGGGGCGCGGCTGGTGTCGGTCGGCACCACCAACCGCACGCGCGCGTCGGACTTTGCGGCGGCGGTGACGCCCTCCACGGCGGTGCTGCTCAAGGTGCACCCGTCGAACTTCCGGATGGAGGGCTTCGTCGCGTCGGTGTCGGTGACGGAGCTTGCTGCCGTCGCCAAGGCGCACGGGCTGTCGGTGGTCGCGGACGTGGGCAGCGGCGCCCTGTCGGATCGCGGCGAAGAGCCCGGCGTGCGCGAGGCGGTCGCGGACGGGGCCGACTTGGTCGCGTTCTCGGGCGACAAGCTGCTGGGCGGCCCGCAGGCGGGCATCCTGGTCGGCAAGGCCGCCAGCATCGAGCGGCTCCGACGTCACCCCATGATGCGCGCGCTGCGCGTCGGGAAGGAGACGTTGGCGGCGCTGGACGCGACGCTGGCGCTGCACCTGGCGGGGCGGCCGACGCCGGTCGATCGCATGCTGTCGGCCGATCACGACTCGCTTCGGGCCCGCGCCGCGCAGATCGTCGCGACCATCCTGGGGCAGGGCGGGACGGCGTCGATCGTCGACGTGGACGCGCGGGCTGGGGGCGGCGCGCTGGCGGAGGTGCCGCTGGCGTCGGTCGCGGTGGCGGTCGAGGTGGCCGATCCGGACGCCTCGTCCGACGCGCTGCGACGGGGCCACCCGGCGGTGCTGGTGCGGATCCACCGCGACCGCCTGCTGGCCGATGTGCGCACCGTGTTTGTCGAGGAAGACTCAGCGCTCGCGGCAAGGCTGGCCACCATCGCCGCGCGCGGGTAGGGGGCGGCCATGACGCGTGGATTCTACGAGCAGATCGGCGTGCGCTCTGACGCCGACATCGACGAGATCAAGGCGGCCTACGGGCACGCCGTCGCGCACCTGCTCAAGCGGCGTGAAGCGGCGGTCGCGGCGGGCGGTGACGCTTCGCAGCTTGACCTGCTGCGCGCGCAGATCGACGAGTCCTGGGAGGTCCTGTCGGACCCGGCCCGCCGTCGCCGCTACGACGCCATGCTCGCGGTCGCCGGGGACGGGATCGCCCACGCCAACCTGGAAGATCTCTGGTCGCGGGTCGCGGGCGCGATGATCCACCCGTCGGTCGCCGCCGCCGCCCGCATCGTCGACGCCGCGTCGTCGCTCAAGCTGTCGCCGCTGCCCGAGCCCCCGCGCCCGGTCGCGCAGCGCCGCGCCGCGTCGGAGGGCTTCGTTGAGGCACCCACGCCGCCCGCCGTCACGCGCCCCACCGGCGGCGGCTTCGGCCCGCCGCGCACGTCGCGCAGCAACCCGCCCACCTCGCCAGGTGAGGGCGCTGAGGTCGTGCCGCTCCGCGCCGCGCCTGCGCTGCGCGTGGTGCAGACGCGCGAAGAGCCGGCCACCGTGCTCGCCATGCCCCAGGCCCAGGCCAGCGTGTCGGCCCAGCCCGCGTCCACCGCCACCGGTGACGTCGACCAGATGGTGGACTCGCTCGGCTACGGCGGCTCGCTCCTGCGCGCCGTCCGCGAGCGCCAGGGCATCAGCCTGCAGCAGATGTCGGAGAGCACGCGCATCAGCGCCCGCTACCTTGAAGCGGTCGAGCGCGAGGACTTCGCGGCCTTGCCGCCCGCCGCGGCGTTCGTGCGCGGCTATGTGCGTGAGATGGCGAGACTCCTTGGGCTAGACGTCGACCGGGTGGTCACGGGCTACATGCGCCGCTTCACCAGCGACGCATGACGCGCATTGACGGTGTGGCGCCAAGTGATGGGCGCCTGGACGTCCTGGTCGGTTTGCTGGTGGACGGTCTCTCCCGGTCACGCGCGTCGACGATCGTGAAGGAGGGCCGGGTGACGGTCGAGGGCCTCGTCCTCGCCAAGCCCGCGCAGACCGTGCACCGTGGCGCGCGCGTGTCGATCGACGTGCCCGACGCCATCCCGGACCGCGCTCTTCCGCAGGACCTCCCGATCCGCGTGGTCTACGAGGACCCCGACGTGGTCGTCGTCGACAAGGAGCCGGGCATGGTGGTGCACCCGGGCGCCGGTCACGCCGACGGCACCTTGGTGAACGCGCTCCTGCACCACGTCGAGGACCTGTCGGGCATTGGCGGCGTGGAGCGGCCGGGCATCGTGCACCGGCTGGACCGTGGCACGTCGGGCCTGATCGTCGTCGCGAAGAACGACGCCGCGCACCACGGGCTGGCGGACCAGTTCGCCGCGCACACGGCGGGCCGCACCTACCTGGCGATCACCCTGGTCGCGCCCGAGACAAACTCAGGCACCATTACGTCGGAGCTGGCGCGCAGCCCGCGGGATCGGATGAAGTTCGCGTCCACCCCCTTCGGCGGCGGTCGGCACGCGGTGACCCACTGGCGCGTCCTCGCGCGCGGGCTGGACGGCGTCGCGCTGATCGGCTGCCAGCTGGAGACGGGTCGTACCCACCAGATCCGCGTGCACATGTCGGAGGCCGGCTGGCCGCTGGCTGGCGACGACGTCTACGCCAAGCGCCGGGTGCGCACGCCCGAGTGGCTGGCCGAGGTCCTGCCCGACGAGCGCCCGATGCTGCACGCCTTCCGGCTGCGCTTCACGCACCCGCGCGACGGCCGGGCCTGCCAGTTCGAGGCGCCGGTGCCGGACGACTTCGCGGCGGCGCTCGCGGCGGCGGAGCTGGTCGTTCCGGATCCGCTGCCGACGATCAAGGGCTGATCGCGACGTAAGGTGTCTCGACGCACGCGCCTGGTCCGCGGAAGGTCGGACGACGGCCTCGGCTTGTCCACGCTGGGGATAGCGCACGTGGTCGCGACTAGGGCTGGCAGAGTCCGTGGTCGGCGAGGAAGTCCGAGTACAGGTCGGTGGCGGTGGTCCCGCTCGCCTCATGCTGCACGACGAACGCCTGCAAGCAGGCGGTCGCGCCGTCGGGGCAGGGCTCGCAGGCCTCGCCGAACGCAGCGGACTGGGGGCAGAGCGGGGCGACGCCGGTGAGCGCCTCGACGATCCGGGTGTCGAGCAAGCCGCTCACCGACAGTTCGGCGATCCCGGCGCCGCCCTGCGAGAAGCTGCCGCTCAGGTGCAGCGCGGACAGGTCGATGGACAGGCCAAGCCAGCGGAACTGCAGCGTGTCCTGGGTGGTGCTGAAGCGCGGGCTGTCGCTCAGGTCGAGCGTGCCAAAGTCGAGCACAGGCGCGCAGGGGACCGGGAGCAGGCCCAGGCCGGTGTCGGCGGCGAAGCGCCCGATCAAGTGCGGGGCGCCGCTCGACGTGTCGACCTGCAGCAGGAAGTTCGGCAGGTCGAGCAGCGTGGAGAAGACCGACGCGGTGGCGGGCGCGACCCACTCCGCCTGCGCCGGATCCATCGCCCAGCCGCGGTCCAGCAGCGCGTCGACCGCGACGGCCACGCCGCGCGTGGTGAACGCCTGCTCGACGAGGCCTTCGCAGGTGGAGCCGACGACCGTGTAGGTGGTCTCGGGCGCGAGCGGCGCGTCGGGCTTGAACACGGCGCTCTCCCGGTCCGCGGACAGCTCGGCGTGGCCGACCACGCCGTCGAGCGCGAGCGACCAGGCCTGGCCTTCTGGCAAAGGCGCGGAGAAGCGCATCACGACCGGCGCGTCGACGGGCACCAGCACCGCCTCGGGGCCGGGCGACACCGTGGTCACCTTGGCCTCGCAGGCGTCGCCCGCATCGACGGTCACGTCGGTGTCGTCGCCGGCGGTGACACCCGATCCGTCCGCGGCGTCGTTCGTGGGATCCACGATCGCCAAGTCCGCCGAGCAGGCGGTCAACATGAGCGGGATCCAGGCGAAGCGTGGGGTCACAGGCCCTCCGCCACCTAAGGTAGCGGAGGAAATTTGGACCGTCACCCAATTCCGCCGCCGGGGCGCAGACGACGCGGGTGGGTCGGACCGCCACACCGACCCAAGTCCGCGCCGCGGACCGCTATGGCGCGGGCGGCGCGCACGTCGCGTTCGCGGCCACGTCCTCGGGCGTCACGCGGGCGAGGGGCCAGTCAACCTTGTTTGCGACAGCGTTCTGGGCGATCAGCGTGAGGCAGAAGTCACCCTCTTCGAGCGGGCCGGACACGGGGCAGGGCACGCAGGACACGGCGCCGGCGGTGAACTGCCCGATCAGGTCGCGCGCGGCCGAGTCATCGGTTGCGCCGCCCAGGAGGTCGCCGAGCGTAGGGGCGAGCGTGCGCGTGTCGATCGTGGCGGAGACGCCTACGCCGTCGATTCGCGCGGCGTCCGGGCTGAACGCGCCCGTGAGCGTGAGGTCGAGGAGGCTGACGTCCACGCCGCCGATCGAGAGCGTCAGCCCGTCCGGCGCGTCGATCTCGAAGAAGGGATCCTCCAGGTAGGACGTCGCGGGGAGGTCGAACGTGGGCTGGCAGAGGTCCTGGGTGCCGTCGGGCGACGCGAGCCCGCCGTAGAACGTGAGCCCGCGCGTGTCCGGCGCGTAGGCCTGCGGCACGAACACGATCGATTGCTCCAGCTGGCCCAAGAGCGACCCGAGGAGCGTGTTGACGCCGGAAGGCTGAATGATCACGGCCGAGGCCAGGTCCAGCGCGTAGGCTTGGCCGAGGAAGTCCTCCGGCGCGACCTCCTCGCCGGTGGCCGAGGTGGTGAACTTAATCGGCGCCGACTTGTCGCAGGAGTAGCGGACCGTCAGCGTGTACGAGGTCGACGGCTGAAGCGGCGCCGCGGCCTGGAACCACGCGGATCGGCCGTGGTCTGAGAAGTGCACGTCACCGAGAGGCACGTCGGCGTCGGCGCTGTCCGTCAACGTGAACACCGCCGACGACGACTCGTCGTAGACGAACTCCACGGAGAACGTGCCGCGCACGGTCACGTCCGTGGAGCCGTTTGCGGGCACCGGCCTTCCCTTCATGCCGCTGCAGCAGCGCTCGACGATGGTCTCGCCGGTGTCGTCGGTGTCGCTGAGGCTGTCCCCGCTGGGGAAGTGCTCCCCGCAGCCTCGACAACCTGCGACCACGGCGGTCGCGAACAAGAACCCATTGGGGTCTTGCGTCATGTCTCCTCCGCGGCGCCCATGCCCGCGAGGAGTCTACGACAGCTTCGTTTCGAAGTCCAGAAAGCAGAAGGGGCCGAGGTGTTTCCACCCCGGCCCCTAGGACCTCACGGTCCGCGCGAACTAGTTCGCGGCGGCCGGGACGACGCAAGCCGGGTTCGCGTCGACGTCAGCCTGGGAGATCTCGTCGATCGTCCAGGGCTGGCCGGCCGCGACGCCGTTGGCGGCGACGAGGGTCAGGCAGAAGTCGCCGTCACCGGAGGGGCAAGCCTCGCAGGACACGGCGCCGGCGGTGAACTGGCCGAGCAGGTCGCACACGGCCGAGTCGCCGGTGGCGCCGCCGAGCGCGTCGCCCAGGATGGCGCCGAGCGAGCGGGTGTCGACGGAGCCGGCGAGGTTGACGCCGACGATGTCCTCAGCGCCCGGCGAGAACGCGCCGGAGAGCTGGAGGTTGAGCAGGGAGATCGTGACGCCGGAGACGGTCAGGTCGATGCCTTCCGGAGCGGAGATCTCGAAGTAGGGGTTGCCAGCGTAGGACGCGGCCACGGGGAAGTCGATCGTGGGCGTGCAGGCGTCCTGCGAGCCGTCCGGCGGGACCAGGCCGCCGTAGAACTTGATGGTCGCCGCGCCGGCGTCGTAGACGCTCGGGACGATGACGATCGCGTCTTCGAGCTGGCCGAGCAGCGAGCCGAGGAGGGCGTTGACGCCGGCCGGCTTGATGATCGTGGTCGTCGCGAGGTCGAGCGCGTACGCCTTGCCAATGAAGTCCGCGTCCGCGACTTCCGCGCCGGTGGCCGACGTGGTGAAGGCGATCGGGGCCGACTTGTCGCAGGAGTAGGTGACGGTCAGCGTGTAGCTGGAGGACGGGGCCAGCGCGGACGCGGCCTGGAAGAAGGCCGAGCGGCCGTCGTCCGAGAACGTGATGGCGCTGAGCGCGACGTCGGCGCCCGTGCTGTCGGCGAGGGCGAAGGTGGCGGTCGCCTTCTCGTCCGTGATGAACTCGATGTAGAACGTGCTGCGGAAGTACACGTCGGTCGCGCCGTTGGCAGGGACAGGGGTGCCCTTGATGCCAGAGGTGCAAACGTTGGTGTCGACGTCCGTGTCGTCGGTGTCGCCGTTGGTGCCGCCCTTGTCAGCGCAGCCCACGACGGTGGCGAAGAGGCCGAGCGCCAGAAGGCGCCGAATGTCGAAGTTCATGTGTCTCCTCCAAGCATCCTTGTGGATGTCGGGGCCGATTTACCCCACGTCGTGCGCCGGTGTCAATGTTTCCTTGCGGATCTTCGGTGGCACCGTGAGGAGCACGGGTCTCCGCGTTGCGAGCGCGATCTGACCGTTTGAACGCGGGAGCTTGGGCGTCACGCGCTCGGCGGACGCCTCGCCGGTCGCGGTCGGGCGGCGCGCTCGGCGTCCTCCGCCACGCTTGGGTGCGGGCCCGTCGTGCCGGCGAGCGCGCTGAGAGGCACCGCGCGTCGAACGCGAACACGGCGTGGCCGATGGGTGCGGCCCAGGCGGAGAACCGCGCCGCCTTCGCCTAGTCGTCGCTGGAGGGCTTCTTGCCGCCGCCGCCGCCCGCGGGCGCACCGCCGCCGGCCACATGGTAGGGCCGCGGGAACAGCTCGTCCTGGAACGCTTCACCGGGCGGGTGGCGCAGGATCTGGTCGACCGAATGGATCCAGCGGGAGTCAGGGTGGTCGGCCACCAGCCGCTCCCGGACCGCCAGCGCGTCTTCGGGGCGGCCGTCGGAGTGGTAGGCGCGCGCGAGCATGGCCATGGCCTCGTCGGCGTGCGTGGCCGTGGGGTAGCGCGCGACCAGGTCGGCCGCGCGACCCTCGACGGCGCGCCATGCGTGCTTCTTGGCGTAGAAGCGCGAGATGAACAGCTCCTTGCCCGCCACGCGGTCCAAGCCCCGCTGGGAGAGCTTCTCGACCTCGGTGATGTAGGTCGACTGCGGGAAGCGCTGGGCGAAACCGGTCCAGCGGTTGATCGCGGCCTTGGACAGCGACTGGTCACGGCCCGCCAGCTTGGGCGCGCGCTTGTAGATCGACAGGCCGATCCGGTAGACGACGAAGTCCAGATCCGGGTGCCGCGGGTGGTACTGGAGGAACTCCTCGTACGCGTAGCGGGCCTCGTCGAACTCACCCTTCTTGAAGCGGATCTCGGCGAGGCTGAGCTGGGCGCGGACCGACAGCGGGTCGTCGCGGTGGAAGTTCCGCAGCTCCTGGAAGTCCGACATGGCCTTGTCGTACAGGCCTGCCTTCATCATCTTCTCGCCGTGGGCGTAGATCTCGCGGGGCTCACGCCCGGACGCCACCACGGAGATGTCGAACGCGGACTTGGGCTTGGAGTGGAGGCAGCCCCCGGCGAGGACAGCGACCAGCGCGAGCAGCGACAGCGTACGGCGCACCGGGCGACCTCCGAGGTGGCGCTCCGTATCTCGTGCGTCGAACACGCACACGGGGACTTGCCGGTCTGGTGCTCGGATCCTAGGGACGCATCGACCCCCTGGAGACGCCTTGGCCGACGCCGACCTTCCCTCTGTCACCTTCTCGAACTTCGTGATCTCGTTGGCGTCCACGGCGATGGTGCACCTGGGCGCCGCGCCCGACCCTGACACCGGCGCGCGCACCACGGACCTGCCCATGGCCATCCACACGATCGACGCGCTCGGCATGCTCGAAGAGAAGACCCGCAACAATCTCGACGCCGACGAGCAGAAGCTCATCGCGTCGGTGCTGGCCGAGCTGCGCACCAAGTTCGTCGAGGCGTCGCGCGCCCGCAAGTAGGCGCGCCGCGCCGACACGCTCCGGCGTGACGTCCGCACGCCGCGGCGCAGCGCCCGCGCGACAGGTCATAGAGTCCGAAGGTCGCGGCGCAGCGCCCGGTCAGACCTGAAGGCCGCCGTCGACGTCGATGCAGCGGCCCGTGAAGTAGTCGCACTCGATGGCGAAGCGGACGGCCTGCCAGAGCTCCTCGGGCTCGGCGGGGCGGCCGAGCGGGACCTTCTCGAGCATGGCGGCCAGCACGTCAGGGCGCATGCCCTCCAGGATGGGCGTACGCACGAAGCCGGGCGCCACCGCGGCGGCGCGGATGCCGTAGCGAGCAAGCTCCTCGGCCCACAGCTTGGTGTCGGCGATCAGGCCCGCCTTGGCCGCGGAGTAGTTGGACTGACCGCGATTGCCGTGGCGCGCGATCGAGCTGATGTTCACAATGATCGCGGGGCGCGTGCTGGTGGCGACGCAGTGAGCGGCGAACTCGCGGGCGCACAGGAAGGGGCCGGTCAGGTCGACGTCGATCACCTTCTGCCAGTTGGCCAGCGAGAGCTTCTGGATGGAGCCGGTGGCCTTGTCCTGCTTGATCAGCAGGCCGTCGCGGAAGATGCCCGCGTTGTTCACCAGCACGTCCAGGCCGCCAAGCGCGTCGGCGACGGCGGGGATGAGCGCGACCACGTCGGCCTCGCTCGACACGTCGGCGACGAACCCCTTGACCACGCCGCCCAGGGCCGCCGCGTCGGCCTCAGCCGCGGCGACCGCCTCGGCGTTGACGTCGCAGAACGCCACGTGGGCGCCGACCTTGGCGAGCTCGCGGACCATGGCCCGGCCGATGCCGGAGGCGCCGCCGGTGATCAGGGCGCGGACGTGTTGGATCTTCATGGGAGCTCCGGAGGCGGGGGCGACCGGCGGCGCCGGCGCCCGTGTGGAGGGCGGCGCGCGGCCGGGCGATCCGGCCGCGGACGAACCGAGCGAGGCGCGGCTAGGCCAGCCAGCCGCTGACGATCTCGACGGCGCGGGCGAGCGCCGCGTCGACGCCGGCGCCGTCGTCGCCGCCGGCCTGCGCGAAGTCCGGCTTGCCGCCGCCGCGACCCCCCACGAGCGGGGCGATCTCCTTGATCAGGTTGCCGGCGTGCACCTTGGCGTCGAGGCCCTTGGTGGTGGCGGCCACGAGGCCCGCCTTGCCGCCTTGCGCGGAGCCCAAGATCACGATGCCCGCGCCGATCGCGTCGCGGAGGACCTCGGCCTGGGCGCGCAGGTCGCCGTCAAAGACGGTGGCCAGCACCTTGATGCCGCCGATCTCCTTCACGCCCGCGAGCAGCTTGCCCGCGGCGGCCTTGGCGATCTCGGCCTCCAGGGCCTCGATGCGCTTCTCGAGCGCGCGACGGTCGTCCTTGGACTTGTGGAGCGTGATCACGATGCGCGACGGCTCGCTCTTCACGATCGCCGCGGCCTCACCCAGCAGCGCCTCGCGCTCGCGGACGTAGCGGAGCGCGCCGTGGCCCGTGATGGCCTCCAGGCGGCGCACGCCGGCGGCGATGCCGGACTCCGAAAGGACGCGGATCAGGCCGATGTCGCCGGTGCGCGTGACGTGCGTGCCGCCGCACAGCTCCATGGAGAAGCCCTCGACGTTCACGACGCGCACGACGTCGTCGTACTTCTCGCCGAACAGCGCCATGGCGCCGGCGGCCTGCGCCTCCTCGATCTTCTGCACGCGCGTCTCGACGGACGTGTTGCGCAGGACCTGCTCGTTCACGATCGACTCGACGCGCTCCAGCTCGTCGGCCGACATGGGCTTGTGGTGCGCGAAGTCGAAGCGCAGGCGCTCCGGCGTGACCAAGCTGCCCTTCTGCGTGACGTGCTCGCCCAGGACCTCGCGCAGCGCGGCGTGTAGCAGGTGGGTGGCGGTGTGGTTGCGGCGCGTGTGGCTGCGGCGGCGGTCGTCCACGTGGGCGTGGACCAGGTCACCGACCGACAGGGAGCCCTCCGTCAGCGAGACGTGGTGCAGGAACAGGCCCGCGGCCTTGCCGGTGTCGGTGACGGTGGCCTTGGCGCCCGAGCCCGACAGCGAGCCCTCGTCGCCGACCTGACCGCCCGACTCACCGTAGAACGGGGTGCGGTCGAGCAGGACGATGCCGCGCTGGCCGTCGCCGAGCGTGACGACCTCTTCCAGATCGCCGTCCTCCGCGGTGGGCTTGGCGATGAGCGCGACCACGGTGGCGGCGCCCTCGTAGGACTCGTAGCCGCTGAAGGTGGTGGTGCCGTGCGCCTCAGCCAGGCGGTGCCACAGCTCGCCGATCGCCTTCTCGCCGGAGCCCTTCCAGGCCGCGCGGCCGCGGGCCTTCTGGGCAGAGAGCGACTCGGTGTAGCCGACGCCGTCGACGCGCACGCCGCGCTCGGCGGCGATCAGCTCGGTGAGGTCGAGCGGGAAGCCGTAGGTGTCCGACAGGGTGAAGGCGACGTCGCCAGGGATGGTGCCCTGGCTGCCCGCGCGCTCGATGGCGCCGTCGAGCAGCTTCATGCCGCGGTCCAGGGTGCGGCGGAAGCGCTCCTCCTCAGCCTGAACGATCTCCTCGACGAAGCCCTGGCGCTCGCGCAGCTCGGGGTAGGCCTCGCCGAACTCGGAGATGACCTCGTTCGTGATGTGGTGGAAGAAGGGGCGGTCGAGCCCAAGCTTCACGCCGAAGCGGATGCCGCGGCGCATGATGCGGCGCAGCACGTAGCCGCGGGCCTCGTTGGACGGCATGACGCCGTCGGCCACCAGGAAGGCGGCCGCGCGGGCGTGGTCGGCGATGACGCGCAGCGCGGTGTCGGTGTCGGCGTCGGCACGGTAGTTGACGTTCGCCTCGCGCGCGGCGCGGGCGATCAGCGGCGCGAACAGGTCGGTGTCGTAGTTGGAGTAGACGCCCTGCTTGACGGCGGCCAGGCGCTCCAGGCCCATGCCGGTGTCGATCGACGGGCGGGGCAGCGGGGTGCGCGTGCCGTTGGCCGCCTGGTCGAACTGCATGAACACCAGGTTCCAGATCTCGACGTAGCGGGGGTCTTCAAAGGCCGGGCCGCGGGTGTCCGACGACACGCCGGGGCCGTGGTCCCAGTGGATCTCGGTGCACGGGCCGCAGGGGCCGGTGTCGCCCATGGACCAGAAGTTCTCCTTGGCGCCCAGGCGCTGGATGCGCTCGGCCGGGAAGTTGACCTTGGAGCGCCATAGGTCGAAGGCCTCGTCGTCCTCCTCGTAGATGGTGACCCACAGGCGGTTCGGGTCGAGGCCGAACTCGCCGGTCAGCAGCTCCCAGGCGAACGGGATGGCGTCCGACTTGAAGTAGTCGCCGAACGAGAAGTTCCCAAGCATCTCGAAGAACGTGTGGTGGCGCGGCGTGCGGCCCACGTTCTCCAGGTCGTTGTGCTTGCCCGACACGCGCAGGCACTTCTGCACGGTGGTGGCGCGCACGTAGTCGCGCTTGTCCTGACCCGTGAAGGTGTCCTTGAACTGGACCATGCCCGCGTTGGTGAAGAACAGCGACGGATCGTTGTGCGGCACCAGGGCCGACGAGGGGACGACCGTGTGTCCCTGGGCTTCGAACCAGGACAGGTAGCGGGAACGGATTTCGCGGGCCTTCATAAGTACGCTCCGGGGCCGCGCCCCGTAACCTGATTCGGGGCGGCGTCCGACCGGAACGAAGCGGTCGAGACGCCGGACCCGCCTGTTGGCGTCCGACCCGCGCCGCGCACCCGATCCGTAGGGTGGCAGCGAGGTCGGGATGCCCGAAGCGGCGACTAGGCCTCGGCCTCTTCCGGGTTGCCCAGGCTGGGACTGGCCGGCGTCACCGGCAGGATGGCGGCCTGCGCCAGGATCTGGGTGCGCAGCGCGGTCATGACGTCGCGGTGCTCCATCAGCCACTGGCGCATGTTCTCGCGGCCCTGGCCCAGGCGCTCGCCGTTGTAGCTGAACCAGGAGCCGGACTTCTGCATGAGGCCCGCGGTGACCGAGAGGTCGAGGATCTCAGACGCCTGGCAGACGCCGGAGCCGTAGTAGATGTCGAATTCCACCTGGCGGAAGGGCGGGGCGACCTTGTTCTTCACGACCTTCACGCGGGTCTGGTTGCCGATGTTCTCCTCGCCGCGCTTGATGGCGCCGACGCGGGAGATCTCCAGGCGGACCGAGGCGTAGAACTTCAGCGCGTTGCCGCCCGAGGTGGTCTTGGGCGAGCCGAACATGACGCCGATCTTCTCGCGCATCTGGTTGATGAAGACGACCACGCAGTCCGACTTGTGGATGGCGCCGGTGAGCTTGCGGAGCGCCTGCGACATCAGGCGGGCCTGCAGGCCGGGCATGGAGTCACCCATGTTGCCCTCCAACTCTGCCTTGGGCACCAGGGCGGCGACCGAGTCGACGACGATGACCTTGACCGCGCCAGAGCGCACCAGGACCTCCGCGATCTCCAGGGCCTGCTCGCCGTGGTCCGGCTGCGAGATGAGCAGCTCCTCCGCGTTGACGCCCAGGGCGCGCGCGTAGTTGATGTCGAGCGCGTGCTCGGCGTCGATGAACGCGCAGGCGCCGCCCTTGCGCTGGGCTTCGGCCACGATCTGCAGCGACAGCGTCGTCTTGCCGCTCGACTCTGCGCCGAAGATCTCGATGACGCGGCCCATGGGCACGCCGCCGACGCCCAGGGCGAGGTCCAGGTTGAGGCTGCCCGTGCTGATCACGTCGATCTTGGGGGTCTCACGCGTGCCGTAGCGCATGATCGAACCCTTGCCGTAGGTGCGCTCGATGCTGGCGATGGCTGCGTCGACGGCCTGATCACGATCGTTCTTGGGTGCCATGGTGGGGTCCTCTCTCGGGTGTATGGGGGGTGAGCGAAAAGGGGGAAAGGGTCAGGTGACGCCGTGCAGATGGCGGCGGAGCAGGTCCAGCGCGCCGTGAGCGGCGTAGGTCTGGATGCGACCGCGGTCGCCGAACAGGCGGAGGAGGTGGTGGTGGGTGCCGTGCGGTGTGGCCAGCGCCAAGTGCACCGTACCCACAGGCTTGTCCGTCGTGCCGCCATCAGGGCCCGCGATCCCGGTCACGCCGATGCCGTAGGTGGTGTTGGCCGAAGCCCGCACTCCTTCTGCCATGGCGCGCGCGACAGGCTCGGACACGGCGCCGTGGGTGGCGATGAGGGGCTCAGGCACGCCCAGGCGCGCGACCTTGGAGGCGTTGGCGTAGGTGACGACGCCCTCCAGGAACCAGGCGCTGGAGCCCGGTACGCTGGTGAACAGCGCGGAGAGATGGCCGCCCGTGCAGGACTCGGCGACCGCGAGCGTGGCGCCGCGGGCGAGCAGGGCGCGGCCGACCACCTGGGGCAGCGTGCCGCCGGGCGCGTCCAGGCCGTCGATGGCGTAGACCGGGCTGCCGATGCGGTCCGCCACGTCCTGGGTGAGGGCGGTGACGGTGGACGGGTCAACCGACGCGTCAAAGCGGAGCTTGACCAGGCATTCGCCGCTCATGGCGCGCGTGCCGATCACGACGCCGTCATGCTCGAAGGCGCCGATGCGGTCCTGCAGGACGGACTCACCCACGCCCGTGGTGCGCAGCGAGACCAGGCGGCCCGGAGTGAGGGCGAAGCGCTGGGTGAGCGACGGGACGACGAGGCCGTCGAACATGGCCTTCATCTCGTGCGGGACGCCGGGGAGGAAGGCGAGCCAGGCGCGGCCGTGCTCGAACGCGAAGCCGGGCGCGGTGCCGCGGGCGTTGTCCAGCCGGGTGGAGCCCTGCGGCAGGTAGGCCTGCTTGCGGTTGGAGTCCGCCATGGGGCGGCCCCAGCGCGCGAACAGCGCCTCCAGGAAGGCGAGGGCGTCTGGGTCGAGCTCAAGGGGGCGGCCGAACGCGGTGGCGCAGGCAGACGCGGTGAGGTCATCCATGGTGGGGCCGAGGCCGCCGGTGCCGATCACCACGTCTGCCGTGGACGACAGCTCAGTCAGCGCCACGACCAGATCCACCATGCGGTCCCCGACGGTGACGTGGCGGCGCACGTCAAAGCCAAGGTCCACCAGGCGCTCGGCCAGCCAGGCGGCGTTGGTGTCCACCGTCTGGCCCGTGACGACCTCATCCCCCTGCGAGAGGAGGACGGCGACGGGGGCGCTGTGCTGTGGGGTGGTGGCCAAGGGGGTTCCTGAACGGACGTACAGGTTGTACAACGGGTCCGCGCGGCTGTCCAGTGTGAGCGGACGGAAAATGTCCGACATGCGCTGGAGCCGTCGCGGACCGTCGAAACGTCCGGTGGTCGGTGTGTGCTGTGGTTAGCAGGGCAAAGGGAGGGGTGATGCCCCGTGCGATGGGTCTTGACGTAGGCACGCTGACGATCGGCGTGGCCATCTCCGACGAGCTGGGGCTCGCGGCGCATCGGGTCTGTACGGTCTCCCGCAAGGGGGTGCGCGCGGACTGCGAGGTGCTGGCCAAGCTGATCACCGAGCGGCAGGTCGACCGGCTCGTGGTGGGCATGCCCTACGAGCTGGACGGCACCGAGGAGCGCTCCGCCAAGCTCGCGCGGCAGGTCGGCGAGGCGCTGTCGGTGCGCACGGGCCTCAAGGTCAACTACGTGGACGAGCGGTTCACGTCGGTGGACGCGGAGCGCAGGCTCATCGCCCAGGGCATGTCCCGGGCCAAGCGCAAGGAGGTGATCGACCAGGAGGCCGCGGCGATCATCCTGCAAGGTTGGCTGGACCACGGCGTTTCGGTCGAGGAGGCGTAAGAGATGGCTTCAACAGTTGGTGTGCAGACCTTCGTCGTGGGCGCGGGCGCGCTGGTGCTCGGGCTGGTGCTCGGCGGGCTGGGGCCGCGGTCCGAGCTTCGCGACGCCAAGCAGGACCTGTTCGACGCGCAGAAGCAGTGCGCCAACAGCGGCAGCGCGCAGGCCGGCGCCGAGCTCGCGCGGCTGCTGACGGAGGGCGTGGAGCGACGCCGCAGCGAGCAAGCCCCCGGGGGCGCAGACGCGGGCTCAACGCCCGCCGGCGCGCCGGGCGCGAACCGATCGGTGATCGTGGGCGAGGCCGGTGGACCCTCGACGGACGGCGCCCCGTCCGGCAACGCCGATGAGGGCGAGGACCCGGCCGGGCTGACGTCGGAGATGCTCGCGCTGCGCTCGCAGCAGGCGCGCGCGGCGCTGATCGAGGACGCCGATCCGTCGCCGCAGCAGCTCAAGGAGATCGACTCGGCCGTCGCCGACATGAACGACCAGCTGCTGCAGACGGTTCAGGAATTCGCCGATCGCGCGAACCAGGGCACGGTCGGCCGACGCGACATGATGACCTTCGGCTCCGAGACGCTCGACCTGTTCGTGACCGCCGAGGACCGCATGCTCAACTCGCTGTCGGTCGAGCAGCGCGCGTCCGTGCGGGACGAGGCCACCGACCCGACGTCCTTCGTCGATCCGCAGATCGTGGCGGTCGTGAAGTCGCTGAGCGGAGCGCTCGACAAGAACAAGGACGCGCCGTGACCTGGACGAGGTCGCTGATCGACACGGCGCTGATCGCACGCTTCGAGCTGCTCCGCGCGATCCGCAGCTGGACCGCGCTCGCGATCGTGCTGATGTACCTGATCGCCAACGTAGGCGGCGCCTACGTCTTCATCCGTGTGCTCGGTCAGCTTGAGACGACGATGGCCGAGCAGCTCCACGTCGCGTCCACGCAGTGGCCGGGCGCGATGACCGAGCAGCTCCGCAAGAGCAAGCAGCTCATGGAGATGTTCGACACGTTCGTCGGCAACCATTCGACCGCGGCGAGCCTGATCGAGCGGCCCTTCCTGGCGGTCTACCAGCTGTGGCAGGGGTTCGTGCTGATCCCCTTCCTGGCGGCGACCGCGGCGGCGGAGTCGATCGCGTCGGACGTGCGCACGCGCGCGATTCGCTTCGAGGTGATCCGCACCGGCCGCGCCGAGGTGGTGGCCGGTCGTATGCTCGGTCAGATCGGGCTGTGTGTCGTCGCCACCTGCGTGTCGCTGTGCGGCGTGTGGATTCTGGGCATGTCGATCATGGCGCCGCAGGATCCGTTCGCGCTCGCGTGGGGGCTGCTGGACCTCGGGCTGCGCGCGGTGATCTTCGCGGTGCCGTTCACCGGTCTGGGCATCGCCGCGTCTGAGCTGACGGCGTCACCCGCGTGGGCGCGCGTGCTCGCGCTCGGCGGCACGGCGTCGAGCTGGGTGGTCTACTGGATCCTCTCGGCCGCGCGCGAGGCGCCGTGGACGACGGTCGCGGACGTGCTGCTCCCCGTCATGCCGCAGAGCTGGCTTCAGGGCCTGTGGCAGCCCGGCACGGGTCTGTGGGTGTCGACGGCGGCGTGTGTGGGCCTGGGCGCGGTGGTCGCGGCGCTCGGCTTCGCGCGCTTCGTGCGGAGGGACCTGTGAGGCCCGCGCTGATCTTCCAGGGCGTGACCAAGCGCTACGCGCGCAACGCGCCGCCCGCGCTCGACAAGCTGTCGTTCACGGTGCCGCGCGGCGTGGTGTGCGGGCTCGTCGGCCCGAACGGCGCCGGAAAGACCACCGCGTTCAGCGTGATCAGCGGCTTCCTCCCGCCCGACGAGGGCCGCGTGGATCTGCTGGGCATGGGCCCGTACGACCCGTGGCGCATGAAGGGCCGGGTGGGCGTGCTCCCGCAGGACGCCGAGCTGCCGGACCGCCACACGCCGGTGGAGCTGCTGACGCACCTGGCGCGCCTGCAAGGCATGACCGCGGCGGACGCGAAGCGCGAGGCGGAGCGCCGGGTCGCGGACGTGAACCTGGGCGACAAGGTGGGCGCGCGGGTGGCCGCGCTGAGCCACGGCATGCGGCGCCGCGTGGCGGTGGCGAGCGCCCTGTTGGGCGAGCCCGAGCTGGTCATGCTCGACGAGCCGACGGCCGGGCTGGACCCGGTGCAGGCGCGCTCGCTGCGCGACCTGCTGCGCGGCCTGCGCGGCAAGCAGACGGTGGTGATCTCGTCGCACAACCTGCTGGAGCTGGAGCAGCTCTGCGACTGGGTGGTGATGATCGATCGCGGCCGCTGCATCCGGCAGGGCAGCGTCGCTGAGGTCACCGGCCAGGGCGAGCAGTTGGCGTGGTGGCTGGGCCCGGGCGCGCTCGATCTGACGGCGCTCGGCGCGCGGATCCCGGGCTGCGTCGTGTCGCGCGCGGAGGACGTGCTCACCGTGTCGGCGCCGCGGGGCGTGGATCTGGATCTGGTGTCGATCGAGGTGATGCGCGTGCTGGTGGAGGCGGGCGTGCCGCTTCGCACGCTGCGCCGCGGCGTGAGCTTGGAGGACCGCTTCGTCGACGACGCCGCCAAGGCGGGCAAGCGATGAGCGGTCGCTCGATCGGCGTGCGGGACGCGCTTACGTACGCGCCGATCCTTCACCACGCGATCACCGCGGACGGGCTGCGCGTGGCGGCGGTGTCGCCGCGCTTCGACGCGACCACCCAGTCGCGTCGTCCGCGCCTGTACGTGCGCTCGCTCGACGGCGACGAGACGTGGGCGGAGATCGGCCCCGAGGACGCGCGCTACCACGGCCCCGCGTGGTCGCCGGACGGCAGGCTGGCCGCCTTCCGCACGTGGAACGACGCGTCGGACGTGGTGGTGATCGACCCGTCCAACCCGACCGACGCAGGGCAGGGGTTGACCGGGATGCCGGCCTACGCCGTCGCGCTGACCTGGTGGGGCGAGTCGCCCAGGCTCGCGTGTGTCGGGGAAGACGCGGAGGGCGTGCGGCGCGTGTGGTCGTGGGACGACCCGACGACGGGCCCGCGCGCGGTGACGCCGCCCAAGAAGCGCGTCGGCGACTTCGCGTTTGGCTTTGGTTCCAGCGCGTTCGCGTGGCTGCACGCGCCGGCGCGGCCGGTGGGCGGCGCGGATCCGGGCACCGTGCTCTATATGACGACGGACCTGAACAAGAAGCCCGCGGCGGTGGCCTTGCCCGAGCCGTGGATCGGGTTCCTGGCGTGGTCACCCGATGGCCAGTACCTGGCGGGCCTTGCGCGGCCGACCGACGAGCCGCTGACGCAGCCGCGCCTCTGGGTGCTCGACGTGCGCCGCGAGGAGGCCTGGCGCCTGCTCGAAGAACAGAGCGGATGGATCACCGGCTTTGACTGGAGACCGGACGGGCAGGGGCTCGTGGTCGCGATCGAGCAGGGTGTCGCCGGCCGGCTGTTCGACGTGGACCTGGACGGTCGCGTGAAACCCGTGGGGCCTGTGGACACTTACCTGAGCGGACCACGCTTCGATCGCGCGGGCGGTCGGATGTTGTTCTTGCGACAGGACGGGAACGTGCCGCAGCATGTGCGTTTGCTGGAGCCGGGCGCCACGCAGAGCGTCGCCGTGACGCGCTGGCACGAGCGGCTTCGCACCGCGACGCTGCACGCCGCCGAGCGCGTGCTGTGGACGGCGCCGGACGGCCTGGAGATCGAAGGCCTGCTGATGCTGCCCGCCGCGCCCAACCCGCCGGTGGTGGTGTGGATCCACGGCGGCCCGGCAGAGAACCTGCAGCGGACCTTCTCGATGCACTTCCAGCTGCTGCTGGCGAACGGGTGGGCCGTGCTTGCGCCGAACTTCCGCGGCAGCACGGGGCGCGACGACGCTTTCCTGCAAGCGATCGCCGGGCGGGTGGGCGTGGACGACGTGACCGACGTGCTGGCCGGCGTCGACGCGCTCGCCGACCGGATCGATCCGGCGCGCGTGGCGTTCATGGGGTGGTCCTACGGCGGATCGGTGGCGCTTGGCTGCGCAGCGGCTCGGCCAACGACGCGTGCGGTGATCGCTGGTGCGCCGGTGGTGGACTGGCTGGGCGCGTTCGGCGCGTGGTCTTGGCCGTGGCTGACGCCGCGCTACTTCGGGCCGTCGCCGTGGGTCGACGCGACGCCGTACGACCGGGCGTCGGTGATCCGCAAGATCGCCGCGGTGCGGTCGCCGACCCTCTTCCTGCACGGCGAGGCGGACGATCGGGTGCCGGTGGCGCAGAGCCGCGCGGCCTACCGCATGCTCCAGGCGGGCGGCGTGCCCACCGATCTGCGCGTGTTCCCCGGCGAGCCGCACGTGTTCTCAGCGCCGTGGGCGGTGCAGGAGATGCTGGTGCGTGTGGTCGGCTGGCTCAAGACGCACCTGTGAGGGTCAGCGCGGGGTGCCCCCGTGCACGGCGGCGATGCGGTTCACCACCTCCCACACCTTGGCCTTGTCCACCAGCTCGGCGGCGCGGACGTTCTGCTCGACCTGCTCGGGGCGCTTGGCTCCGACGATCACGGCGGTGACGCCGGGCTGCGCGGCCACCCAGCCGATCGCGACCGCCGACGTGGGCACGCCGACCTTGCTCGCCACCTTGGCGAGATCGGCGGCGAGCCGCTGACCGTGCAGGAAGCGGTTTCCCTTGAAGCGATCGTCGCGCGCGCGGAGGTCGGTCTCGGGGAAGGTGGGCGCGTGCGTGAACTTGCCGGTGAGCAGCCCGCGGCAGAGCGGCTCGTACGCGAGCATGCCCAGGCCTAGCTGCTCGCACATGGCGCGCTCGCCCGCCTCGAACTCGCGGCGCACCAGGCTGTAGCCCATCTGCAACGACACGAGCTTGGTGATCGAGGCGATCTGCGGGAGCGCGGCGGCGTTGTAGTTGCACACGCCGAGGTGCTTGAACTTGCCCTCGCGGCGCAGGTCATCGAGGGCCGCGAACGTGACCTCGAACGGCGTGCTCGACTCGCACGGCCAGTGCACCTGGAGCAGGTCGATGCAGTCCACGCCCAGGCGCGTGAGCGAGGCCTCCAGGTCGGCGCGCAGGTTCTCGGCCGTAAGCAAGCTGTGCGCGTGCTCGCCGATGCGCGACACGCCCACCTTGGTGGCGATCACCACGTCCTTCTTGTGGCTGCCGAGCCCCTTGGCGAGCACCTCGTCCGCGTGGCCCCAGCCGTAGATGGGTGCCGTGTCGAACCAGGTCACGCCCAGGTCGAGCGCGCGGTGGATCGCGGCGACGCTGCTGTCGTCGTCGACGTCGTCGCCCCACCAGGTCTTGCCGATCGCCCAGCAGCCAAAGCCGACCACCGAGAGGTCCAGGTCGGTGCCGGGGAGTCGTCGTGTGCGCATTCGGGCCTCGCTGGCCGCAAGCTAACGAGCGCCGACGTCAGTGCACGATCGCGCAATTGTTCATGGCGCAGCGCACCGCGACGGCCGAGCCGTACACCTCGACCGAGCCTGCGGACTGCAGGCTACCGAGGCCAAAGTCTGCCTGCACCTGGTAGCGACCGGGAGAGAGCTCGGCGGGCAGGCGAAAGCGTCCGCCGTTGCCCACGAGTGTGACCTCGGCCGCGCGATTGGCGGCGTCGAGAGAGACGAGCGCGGTGGCGACGGCAGCGACGGTGGCGCCCGCGATGTGGCGGCGAACGGCGTCCCCGCTGGTGGGCGCGACCGAATCGGGCGCTGGGGCAGGCGGCGCGGCGACCGGCTCGTGCGCGGGCGTCACGCGGGTCGGCGCGGACGCGTCGGCCACGTCCTCGTCGAGCAGGGCGTTCACGGAGGGGAGCACGGCCACGGTGTCCGCGGGGACGCGCGAGGGGGCGACGCGCGGAGCGGGCGAGACGCGGGGCGAGCCCGCGATCGTCGAGGTCGGCGTCGCGGGCGTGCTGGTTGGAGCAGGCTTGCTCGCGGGCGACTCGGGCGTGACGCCCGGGGGCGCCGCCGGCGCGGAAGGGGGCGCTGCCGGGGCGGGCGAGCCCTGCGAGTCGGACAGGCTCACGGGCGCGTCAGAAGGGGCGAGTGCGCGCGTCGTCGGCGTGGGCTGCACCCACAGGGCCGCGATCAGCAGGCCCAGCACCAGGGGCGTGGCGATCCCCAGCAGGGCCTTGGGACGCGCGGCCCAGCTTGGGCGGGCGGGCGTGATCCCCACCGAGGACAGCGCCGCCTCCGACAGGTCCAGCGGGCCGGACTCAGCGGTCACCACGTCGGGCGTCAGGTTGAGGATCGGATCGGGGGAGGGCCAGGTGGCCTCGTCGGGCGCGCTCGCCGGCTGACCTTCGACCAGGGTGCGACCACACCAAGGCCCGCCGATGCCTGCGTCCTCGGCCCAGGTGCGATCCCGGCACCACGCCTTCAGGTCCATGCCGGGAGTGCTGGCGGCGAGGGCCTCCAGCCGGTGTGCGACCTGCTCGGTGGTGGGGCGGGTGTCGGGCGCGAAGGCGAGCGACTCCGCGAGCAGCGCGCGCAGCTCGGGTGCCGCGTCGTCGGGCAGCTCGACCAGCCGCTCATCGAGCGCGCGGAGGTAGCGGGCCTCGACCAGCGCGATCGCGGCGAGCTCCTTGAACGGCACCTCGGCGAACAGCCGCTTGCCGGTGAGCGCCTCGTAGAGCATCGCGCCCAGGCCGAACACGTCGACGGCGGCGGTGGGGGGTGCGGCGTCGAAGCGCTCAGGCGCCATGTAGGCGGGGCTGCCGACCAGCGCGGAGGACTGGGTCATCGCGACGCGCGTGACCGAGTCGGTCCAGGCGATCCCGAAGTCGAGCAGCTTGGGCGTGCCGTCGCGCGCGATGCGGACATTGGCCGGCTTGAGGTCGCGGTGCACGATGCGGGTGAAGCCGCCGCCGCGCACGGGCGTGTTGTAGGCGGCGTGCAGCGCGTCGGCGACGCCCGCGAGCACCTCCAGGCAGGCGCGGCGGGGGATTCGGGGCGCTGATCGCAGGCACTTGGAGAGGTCGGCGCCCTCGACGTACTCGGTGACCAGGCCCACGCGGCCGTCGAGCTCGACCAGATCAAAGACGTGGGGTACGCACCGGTGGCGCACCATGCCGAGCATGCGGGCCTCGTCGCGCAGGCGGCTGGTGGCGTGGCCGCGCGGGTCGACGTCGGCGCGCAGCAGCTTGAGCGCGACCTCCACCTCGAACCCGCCCTGTCGGGTCATGCGCGCACGGTACACCTCGCCAAAGCCGCCCCGGCCCAGGCAGGCGTCGATGTGGAAGCGTCGCGCGGCGGCGTCTGTCACGGAGGCCCTCGTCCCTTTGAGAGGGACTATCGGCACAGCCGCGCCGAACTTGGACCAAGGCCTCCGCATTTCCGCGGCGATGCCGCGTGGGCGGGGCACAGGGACGGTGCCGACGTCGGATCGATTCCGACGCAAGATGGAGGAGAGTGTGCCGATCGAACTGTGCGAAGTCGAACGTCCCGCGTGGGGTCAAGTCGTGCCGCAGCTCCAGATCGTCGAAGGCGACCGCGTCGTGCTCGCCTACCAGCTCCGCGCCGCGCGCACCGTGATCGGTCGCAGCGACGCATGTGACGTCGCGCTCCCGAGCGACACGGTCAGCCGGGTCCACTGCCTGGTCGAGCGCCGGGGAGACCAGTGGTGGCTGATCGATCGCAGCCGTCGGGGCACGCGCCTACAAGGGGTGCCGGTGACCGACGCCGAGCTGACCGTGGGGTCCGCCTTCGAGGTGGGGCCGTATCAAGTGCGCTTCGTCGAGCCCTCGGACGGCGCGGGGAACGCGACGATGACGCGCGTCGCGCGGCCTGCGGACCACGAGGAGCTGGTCGACGTGGCCGACGGGCTGGTCGCGTGGCGGGCCGAACTGCGGGTGGTGGGCGGCCCGATCCGCGGCCAGCACTACGAGCTGGGGCGCACGCGCACGCGGGTGGGCGGGCACGGTGCGCACGTGGTCCTGTCGCCGGCGATGCCGTCCGACGCGATGACGGTACGGGTGGTGCGAGGCCGCGCGATGATCGAGCCGGGTGCGGTGCCCGTGTTCCTCGCGGGCTCGCGGGTGCGCGAGATCACGCCCGTGTTCGACGACGAGACGCTGCGCCTGGGGCCGCACGAGCTGGCCGTGCATGCGCACCTCGTCGAGGAGGGACCGTCCGCGGCGGACGGACTGGGCGATCTGGTGGGTCAGTCCGAGGCGATGCGACGGCTCTACGGCGTGCTCGATCGCGGCTCGCGCCATGACGCGACGGTGATGATCTTGGGCGAGTCTGGTTCGGGGAAGGAGCTGGCGGCGCGCGCGCTGCACGACCTGGGCACGCGCTCCGACGGTCCGTTCGTCGCGGTGAACTGCGCGTCGATCCCGTCCACCCTCGTGGAGAGCGAGCTGTTCGGCCATGAGGCGGGCGCGTTCACGGGCGCGGCCAAACGCACCGACGGCGCGTTTCAGCGCGCCAACCGCGGCACGCTCTTCCTCGACGAGCTCGGCGAGATGTCGATGGACGCGCAGGCGAAGCTGCTGCGCGCGCTGGAGAGCGGGGAGGTCCGTCGCGTCGGCGGGCAGAAGCCCGAGTACCCGGACGTCCGGCTGGTCGCGGCGACGCACCAGAACCTGGCGAAGCTGGCGGAGGAGGGTCGCTTCCGCAAGGACCTGCTGTTCCGACTGGCGGTGCTCGCCGTGCACATGCCGCCGCTGCGCGCGCACAAGGACGACCTGCCGCTGATCGCGCGGTCGCTGCTGGCTCGCCACCACCCGGGCGCGCGCCTGACGGACGGCGCGCTTCGCTCGCTCGCCGTCTACGACTGGCCCGGCAATGTGCGCGAGCTGCGAAACGTGCTGACCCGCGCGGTGGTGCTGCACGGGCCGGTGATCGACGCGGCCAACCTGACCTTCAACCCGTGGGCCTTCGAGGCGCCGGAGCCGGTGGCGATGTGGACGCCGGAGCAGTCCGAGCGCGACCGCATCACCGATCTGCTCCGCGAGCACGGCGGTAACCGGTCGGAGGCGGCGCGCGCCTTGGGCATCCCGCGGACCAGCCTGCTCTACAAGATGCGCAAGCTCGGGATGGACTGAGGGCGAGACGGGCGCGTCGTGGCGCCCGCGGTCTGGCGAAAGATGTCCGCGTCGCGGCCCGCGGCGCGCCGCAGGGGACTTACGCCTCCCCGCCGATCTGCTACTCGGCGAGCGGCGCGGTCCCGTGCGCGGCGCGCTCCACGCGGTCGCGCAGCGCCTGGCCGAGCGCGTCGTCCGCGGGTGGGCGCTCCAGCGTGACCAAGGCAGGGCCGGTGTCGTCGGCGGCGCGCAGGACGGCGTAGAGTTGGCGCGCGCCGCTGGCGCTGCGGCCGTCGGGGCTGAGCACGTGCACGTCGGGGGACAGGCCGGTCCGCGCCTGGAGCGAGCGGGCGGTGGCGAGCGCGTCTCCGGTCCAGGCGACGTGGGTCCAGTGGCCGATGCCCACCCGCCCGATCAGGTCGGCGACGCGGGCTTCAGACCACGCGGAGACCGGTTCGACCAGCGCGAGCGGCGCCCGCGGGGCGTAGTGCGAGGCGAGGCGACCCGGCGAGCCACCGGAGCCGCCATCCCGAGGGGCCAGGCGGACCTCGCCGCCGATCGAGAGGCTGTCCGCCCCCACCGCGCCGGGCCGGAGGATGGTGATCGTGCCGTCGGGCTCGACGCGCGCGACGGTCGACTCGACGCCGATCCCGCACGGGCCACCGTCGAGGATCGCGTCGATGCGCTCGTCCAGCTCGGCGGAGACGGCGGCGGCGGTGGTCGGGCTGATGCGGCCGAATCGATTGGCGCTCGGCGCCACGAGCGGCCCGCCGACCTGGTCGATCAGCGCGATGGCGACGTGGTGGGCGGGGAAGCGCACGGCGACGTCGGGCAGGCCGGCGGTGATGCGATCGGACATACGAACGCCGCGCGGCAGCACCAGCGTGATCGGTCCCGGCGCGAGCGCCTCCAGCAGCACGCGGGCGGTCGCCGACTGCGCGGGGGGCACGTCCTGGGCGATCACGCCGAGATGGACCAGGCCGTCCCACAGATCGGACCCGCACAGCCCGCGCGTCACGTGGACGATGAGCGGGTCGTCGGCGGGTCGCCCCTTGGCGGTGAACACCTTGGCGATCGCCTCGCCATTGTAGGCGTCGGCGGCCAAGCCATAGACGGTCTCCGTGGGCATGGCGACGAGACCGCCATCCTGGAGGATGGCGGCCGCGTGCCCCACGTCGTGGGCGGGGAGGGTGATCGTCACGCGACCCCTACAGCCTCTACGGCAGCTTGAGGACCAGGTTCGCCGTGCCGGCGCTCAGGCCGTCGGCGCGGGCGCTCGGGTCGGTCGGCGGGCGGCTCATCGGGTCGCCGTCCGAGTCCAGACGCGCCACCACCGAGAAGGTCGGGGGGAGCGGGCGACCGGCCATCATCGGGATGATGTTGGCGGTGGTGATCTCGAACTTCATCGGGAACGGTCCAGGCGGGAGCTTGAGGGCCGCCAGGGGCGGGCCGGGCTGCGAGCCCTGGACGGACACGAACAGGACCTGGCCGCTCTCGGACGGGTTGCCGAGCTCAATGGTGCCGGACGCGAGCAGCTGCCCGGCGCCACCGCCCATGCCGCCGCCGCCCATGGGACCGCCGCCGCCGCCCATCGGGCCGCCGCCGCCGCCCACCGGGGGCTGCTCAAGCTCCGGACCACCCGCCAGGCGACGACGCGCCTCGACGAGGGCGCCCTGGAGCTCGGGGCTCGGATCCTGCTTGGTGGCCTTCTCGAGCATCTCGACGGCCTTGGCCGGGTCGGTCTGCATCGAGAGCAGGCCCATGTAGACGAGCGCGCGGAGCTGGTCCGGGTGCACGGCCAGCACGGCGTTCAGGTCGGTGACCGCCTGATCGCGGCGGCCGATGAACGCGCGGAGGACGGCGCGGAACACCGTGGCGTCGACGTCGTTCGGGTCGGCCTCGAGCGCGCGCGCGTTGGAGCGCATCGCGCCGTTGAGGTCGCGGCTCGCCAGGTACAGCTCGGTCAGGTCGTCGAGCGACGCGGCGTCCTTGGGGTTGGCCGTGACCTTGGCCTCGAGCTCGGCGATGCGGGGGTCCGGAGGCTCGGCGCTCGCCGGATCCTCGGCGCCGGCCATGCCGCCGCCGCCGCCCATGGGACCGCCGGCCATGTCGCCGCCGCCGCCCATCGGACCGCCCATCGGGGCGACCGAGTCGCCGCCGGTCATGGAGCCGCCAGGGCCGCGCTCCTTGGCGTCGTTGTTGGCGTAGCTGACGAGCAGGGCGCACAGGGCGACCGCCGCCAGGGCGTAGGCCGCGCCACGCCACTCGCCGGACATGCCGGCGGGCTGCGGAGCGGGGGCCGCGAGGCGCGCGAGCGCCGCTTCAAAGGCAGCCGGGTCGGTCTCGCGGAGCTTGAGGAGCTCTGCGGCCTGCACGGGCGTGGGCGCAGGAGCCGCCACGGCCTTGGTGGTGGCCACCGGGGCGCTGATGGTGGCGTCGACGTCTTCGAGCTCGCGAAGCGCGCCGGCGCCAACCATGACGAGGCGAGCCCGCTCGGTGGCGTAGTCCTCAGCGGTGAGCTTGTCGCGCTCGGCCTCGAGCGCACGGAGCTGCTCGACCACGACCGCGCGGCCGTGCTCCAGGTCCTCGCGACGGCCCTGGGCCATCACGGTGCTGGACTCGTCGGACAGGCCAAGGATCGCCATGGCGAGGTTGCCGGCCAGGATGCCCGCGTTCACGATGAGGATGGGCATCCACGCTCCGTGTGCGGTCAGGTAGGCCTGATCCAGGCCGTAGTTGTTCCCGATCAGCACGAGCACGACCACGAGGACGGCGTGCAGGACGATCGCCCGCTGCACCAACGGTTCAATCATCTTCGGCCTCGTTCAGGATTCGACGGGAGAAGTCATCATCGGGGTCAGACGCGAGCGCGGACACGGTGACCGCGGCGCCGTCGCCGGCGCGACGAAGGAAGGCGAGCGCGGCCAGCAGGCCCAGCCCGAAGGCGAGCGCCGGGCCGATCCAGACCAGCTGGTTCAGGCCGCCCTGGCGCGGGTCGAGCAGCACCCACTCGCCGTACTTGGAGACGAAGTAGTCCTCGATCTCGGCGCGGGTGTAGCCGGTGGCGACGAGCTCACGGGTGAGCTTGTACATCATGACTGCGGCGCTGGCGGAGCTGTCGGCGATCGACAGGCCCTGGCAGACCGGGCAGCGCAGGCCCTCACCGATCGAGCGGGAGAGCACCTCGGCCTCGGCGGCCGACGGGGGCGCACCGGGCGGCAGGCCCGGGATCAGGTACTCGGGCTCGGCCGGGGCCGCCGCGGGGGTAGCCTCGGGCGCGGGCGCGGCGGCGCCATCCGGCGTGGCGACGGGCGCGCCGTCCGCGGGAATGTCGGGGCCGGTGGCCTGCGGAGGTGCCGTGCCGGTGCCGGGCGGCGGCAGGTCCGCGTGCGCCACGGAGAGGTTGAGCAGGAGCGCGAGAATCATGGCGAATCCTGGCTCGCGAGCGCCAACAGCGACTGCATGGCCTGACCCGAGAGCGGGCCTACCTGCTTGTACACGATGACCCCGCTGGGGTTGATGAAGTAGGTCTCGGGCACACCGGCGACGCCGTAGTCGATGGCCGTGCGGCCATCCGGGTCAACCAGTTGCGGGAAGACGTTGCCCATGCGCCGCAGGTAGACGACCGCCTTCTTGGGCTCGTCGCTGTAGAGCACGCCCAGGAACTGCACGCCCGGGTAGGCGGACGCGGCCTGCTGCATGAGGGGGTACTCCTCCTTGCAGGGCAGGCACCACGTCGACCAGAAGTTCAGCACCACGGGCTTGCCGCGAAGCTGCGACAGATCCCAGGGCTTTCCCTCCAGGTCGACCAGCTTGAACAGCGGCGCCTGGGTGTGCTCGAGCACCGACGGGACCTCGTGCGGATCGTTCCCGAAGCCCGAGTGCAGAAGCCAGACTAGCGGCAGGATGACGGCCAAGCCGCCAACCAGGACGCCCACATTGACCCCCTTGCGCGCGCTCATGCGGTCTGCACTCCGTCCGCCACCGGGGCGGCGTGGGCGGCGCGGCGGCGCTCAGGCCACATCGCCATGATGGATCCCAGCGCGATCACCGCGGGCGAGACCCACAGCCAGGTGATGCCGGGCATGTCGATCAGACGCACGACGACGAAGTTCTGCTCCATGTCCAGCTCGACGATCGACACGTAGAAGTCGCCGGTCAGCGTCTCGTGGATGGCGGGCGTGAACACGGGCTCGCGCTGCGTCGGGTAGTGGTTGAGGCGGGGCTCGACCGTACCGATGACCTTGCCGTTCTGGGCGATCGTGAAGACGGCGATGTCGGCCGTGCGGGCCGGCTCCTTGAGGATCTGCGCCTTGTCGAAGGTGGCGGTCCACTTGCCGACGCTGGCGCTCTCGCCCGCGTGCAGGGTGACGTCCGCCTCCTGCTTGTAGCCCTTGCTCAGGGCCAGGGCGATCACCGCGAGGAGGATGCCGTAATGGGCGATGTGACCGCCGACGCGGCGGCGCATGCGGCGGAAGGTGTTGACCAGCGCAGTGCCGAAGCCCTCACCCTTGGTGCGAACGCGCGTCATCACGGGGACGAACAGCTCGCTGAGGTTCGAGATGAACGCGAACCCGCACAGCGCGAAGGCGAACAGGACGTACGGCGAGTGGATGTCGCCGAGGTAGCCGATGACCACGGCCACCAGCGCGCCGATGAGCGGCGGCGTGAAGCGCGCGGCGACGCGGTCAGGCGACATGCGGCCCCACGGCAGCGCCGGGCCCACGCCCATCAGGAACACCAGGGTCAGGCCCAGCGGCAGCGCCCAGCGGTCGAAGTAGGGCTCGCCGACGCTGACCTTACGGTCCTGGAGCGCCTCGGTGATCAGTGGGTAGAGCGTGCCGAGCAGCACCGTGAAGGTGAACGCGGTGAACACCACGTTCTGTAGCAGGATGGCGAATTCGCGCCCGAGCACGTTCATCTTGGCGCCGACGAGGGCAGCCATCAGCGACGTGCGGGCGGCGCGCTCGTTCTCTTCCAGGGCGAGCGTGTGCTCTCGGGTGGCCAGCAGGATGATGCTGAACACCAGCACGATCCCGATGAACCACAGGAAGACCGGCCCGATGTCGGACTGGGTGAAGCTGTGCACCGAGTTGAACACGCCCGAGCGCGTCATGAACGTGCCGAGGAGCGTGAGCAGGAAGGTGACCATGCCGAGCATCAGGGTCCAGATGCGCAGCGCGCCGCGGTTCTGGAGCACCATGGCAGAGTGCAGGAACGCCGTGGCGGTCAGCCATGGGTGGAAGCTGGCGTTCTCGACGGGATCCCAGGCCCAGGCGCCGCCCCAGCCGAGCACGCCGTAGGACCACCAGCCGCCGAGCACGATGCCGACCGACAGGAAGGTCCAGGGGATCATCATCCAGCGGCGAAGCGGGACCAGCCAGCCGTTGTCCAGGCGGCCCGCGAACAGCGCGGCGCACACCATGGCGTAAGGCACGACCATGCCGACGTAGCCCATGTAGAGCATGGGCGGATGCACGGCCATCAGCCAGTGGTTCTGCAGCAGCGGGTTGGGGCCGGGGCCGTCCGCGGGGACCGGGAAGACCGGCTTGAACGGGTCGGCGATCGACGCGACCAGCAGCGAGAAGAAGACGGCGTTCGCCATCATCATGCCGATCGTCCACGGCATGTACTCGCGGTGGCGGGTGCCATTCGCGAGCAGGAAGGCGCCGACGTACACGCCGAGGATGCCACCCCAGAACAGGATGGAGCCGTGCAGCGACGCCCAGAGCGAGACGACGGTGAAATAGACGGGGGTGGCCCGCGAGCCGACCTCAGAGACGTACTGGACGCTGAAGTCGTGATCGAGGAGCGAGCGCACCATCAGCAGGTTCGCCGCGATCATCGACCCGGAGAAGCCGTAGGCGGCGCGGCGGGCCCAGGTCCACGCGCGCATGTGGTGACGGGCGCCAGCCCAAAACCCCAGGACCGAACCGGATGCGGCGAAGAACAGCGCCGCGATGATCAGGCCTTGGCCGAGCTGTGAGTTCACGAACCCTCCGTCACGAGCGTCTTGGACATGTCCGCGGGGGGCATGCCGGCGACAGGCGGCTTGTACTCGTTGTTGTGCTTCACGAGGACTTCATGGCTGCGGAAGATGCCGTCGGGGCCCATCTCGCCCTCGACCACTACGCCGATGCCCTCGCGGAACATCTGGGGCGGCGCGCCCTTGCCTTCGATCGTGACCTGCTTGGACCCGTCGGTCACCCGGAACACGAGCGTCTGCTCGTTGGGCTTCCAGTCCACGCTGCCCTTCTCGACCAGGCCCATGATGCGCACGGTGGCGCCCTTGGCCGCGTCGCCCTTGGAGAGCAACTCGGTGGGGGACCAGTAATACACCAAGTCCTGGCTCATGCTGGCCTGCGAGAGCCAAGCGAAGGCACCGGCGGCGATGACGAGGGCGCCGATGGCGAACAAGCGTCTCTGGGCGTGAGGGCTCATTTCTTCTCTCCGGGCGGCGTGCGCAGCCACAAGCTGAGGGTGTAGCCGAGGATCAGGAACCACGAGAAGGCGTAAGACGCCCACACGTAGCTCTCGCCTCCGCTGACGATTCCAGACCCGACGTCAGAGGGGTTCATACGGTCACCTCGGGCGGCAGCGGCGGCGCCTCGTCCATGCGGGCCTGCGCGTCGGCGATGCGCCAGCGACGGGCGATCAGCCAGACCGACAGGAACAGGAAGGCGAACGCGTTGATGCGCAGGATGAGCACCATCGGCTTGGCGACGGTGTCGGGGGACGACTGCATCTGGTGGATCGAGCGCCACCAGCGAACCGACATGTAGGTCACGCCCATCGACGTGGTGGCCAGGATGGCGCCGACGCTGGTCCAGGTGGCCCGGCGGTCCGCGTCGTCCAGGGCCGCACGCAGCGACAGGACGCCCATGAACGACAGCATCATGACCGTGGTGGAGACCAGGCGCGGGTCCCAGTCCCAGTAGACGCCCCAGGTGGGCTTGGCGAACAGCATGCCGGTGGCCTGCAGCAGGATCGACAGGACGATGCCGACCTCGGTCGTGGACTCGACCAGCAGGTCGAACACGCGTTTGCCGGTCAGCAGGAAGGCCACCGCGAAGATGCAGGTGAACAGGAACACGACCATGGTCAGCCACGCCGAAGGGACGTGCACGTACATGATGCGACCCGTCTCACCCATCATGGCCTCACGCGGAGCGTCGACCAGACCGAGGTACTGGCCGTCCACCAGCAGCGAGAGGCCGACGAGGCCAAACGCGTGCTCCCAAGAGGGTAGATGGTACCAGACCCGACCGCGTGAGATGTTCATGAGAACGATAGTCAAAATCGCCAGGAGCCCGGTCAGCTGACCCGGCGTCACCGGCAACGATGCCAGATGCGGTAGCGAAATCATCCCGCCTCCTCAACCACGCGAGCGAAGAGCAACCCGTCGAGCGACCAGTGCACGACGTTGAAAATCAGCAGAAGGACCAACCAATTGTCCACCTGGCCCATGGGATCACCCTGGAACAGGAGGATGGTGGTACGCGCGGACGCCATGACCACCGGAACGACGAGGGGAAAGAGTAACACGGGCAGCAGGGCGGAGGACCCGCGGGCCTGTGCCGTGAGAGACGCAACGAGCGTGCCGGGGCCTGCGATGCCCGCGCAGCCCAGCACGATGACCGCCGCCAAAGCCCAGGGCTGGCCGTGCCAGGACGGGTGGTAGAGCACGCCGAGCAGCGGGGTGATCACCGACGCCACCAGGATCAGCACGAACGCGTTGGCCAGCGCCTTGCCGTAGAAGATCGCGAGCGGATCCACCGGCCACAGCACCATGCCCTCCAGCGAGTCGTTCTCGAGCTCGACGCGGAAGGACTGATCCAGGCTGCGTGTGGAGGCCAGCAGCAGCCCCAGCCACAGCGCGCCGCCCGCGATGTCGCCCAGCATGCGCACATCGGGCATCGCGAAGGCCACCATCAGCAGCAGCGCAAACGAGTAGAAGAGCAGGCTGCTGACGCGGCTGCGCTCTCGCCACTCGATCAGCAGCTCCTTGGAGACCACCGCGGGGACGCGCAGGATCCAGCTCACGTCTCACCCATCACGACGGGTGCGTCGGCGGGCACGCCGCGCCACACGATCTTGCCGTCTTCCAGGCGGGCCGCGGTGTCGCAATAGGCGCCGGCGATCTCGGGGTGGTGCGTCGAGAGCACCAGGGTGGCGCCAGTCGCGCGGATGTCACGAAGAACGCTGCCCAACATGTCGCGGCCCACAGGATCCAAAGCAGTGAAAGGCTCGTCGAACAGGACGAGTCGGGGCGACTTGAGCAACGCCCGCGCCAAAGCGAGGCGGCGTCGCATGCCCGCCGAAAAGGCTCGTGCGGGGCGGGGTCCCGTGTCAGGCAGGCCGACGCGGGCGAGCAGCGCGTCCACGTCCGCGGTCATGCCGCCCATGCGCGCCCAGACCACCATGTTCTCGCGGGCGGAGAGGTCATCGTACAGGGCGGTGGCGTGGCTGAGCAGGGCGATGCTGTCGCGCATCTCGAGTCGCTCGGTCCACAGGTCGCGACCCTCAAACGTGGCGACGCCGTCGTGCGGCTTGAGCGCGGTGGCCAGACAACGCAGCAAGGTGGTCTTGCCGGATCCGTTGGGTCCGACCAGCATGAGCGCCCCCCCAGCGGGCACCTCCAAGCTCACGCGCTGGAGCACCCAGCGGGGACCAAATCGGCGAGCGAGGCCACGAACCGACAGTCCAGCGTTGGCAGGCACGACCGTCACTTTGGGGCTCCGGGTTCAAAGGGGCCGCTCGATAACCGATCCTGGGATCCGCGGTGAGGACGCCACCTGCCGTTGCAACACTGGCGGACCCCACCTGGATCAAGCTAGCCAGCGTCCCCTTTGTGGAGACACCATGCGGCTCATCTTCATCGGCCCCCCCGGCGCAGGCAAGGGCACCCAGGCAGCGCGGCTCGTCGAGCGCTACGGCATCCCTCACGTGTCCACGGGCGACATGCTCCGCGCCGCCGTGAAGGCCGGCACCGAGATGGGCAAGGTGGCCGAGGGCTACATGACCGCCGGCAAGCTCCTCCCCGACGAGGTCGTCGTGGGCCTGGTTCGCGAGCGCCTCAAGGCGCCGGACGCCACCAAGGGCGTGCTGCTCGACGGCTTCCCCCGCACGGTCCCGCAGGCCGAGGCGCTCGACGTCATGCTCACCGGCGAGGGCATCTCGCTCGACGCCGTCGTGCTGCTTGAGGTGCCGGACGACCTGATCGTGTCGCGCATCGTCGGCCGCCGTCAGGACCCCGAGACCGGCGAGATCTACCACCTGCAGTTCAGCCCGCCGCCCGCGGACATCCTGCCGCGCCTGGTGCACCGCAAGGACGACACCGAGGAGGCCGTGCGCACGCGTCTGGGTTCGTACCACGACCAGACCGCGCCGATCATCCCGTTCTATGAGGCCAAGGGCCTGGTCAAGCGCGTCGACGGTGTCGGCAACCCTGACGACGTCACCGCGCGCATCATCGCCGCCCTAGGCCGCTAGGTCCAGCCAGCGCCCGCGGGGGCAAGCGACGCTGCCGTGACCCCCGGAGCGCCTGGATCCGCGCCTACCGCCGCGCGTTCGGATTGATCGCGTACAGTCCGACGTGGCTGGCGGATCCCAGGATGTGGCTGTGCAGCGCCGTCATGGCCTTGGTGCCGTCGAACGAGCCGTGCATGCCTGTCGTCTCGACATTGAGCGCCAGGATCAGGAACTGGTAGCCGTGGACGCGGGCGTCGTTCCACGGCGGCGCCGGACCGTCGTAGCCATAGTAGTGACCCTTCATGCCTTCGGTCCCGGCGAACCAGCTGGTGTAGTCGTTGATCCCAGTGGTGCCGAACGGCTGCGCGGTCGGTCCCTTGCCCATGGCCTTCACGCCTGCGCTGTGCGAGCCCGCGGCGATCTCACGGACGTCGGCCGGGACGTCGAGCAGGATCCAGTGCCAGAAGCGCACGCGCGGCAGGTCGAGCGGGACCTCGCGGCCCTCCTGGTTCACGTCGTCGCCGCGGCTGGGCGTGTCGTCGTCAAAGCACAGGATGGCGAAGGACTTGGTGCCCTCGGGCACGTCGCCCCAGCGCAGGTGCGGGTTCTGGTTCCCGGCGAACGCGAAGTGGCTGACCGCGTCGTGCTTGCCGAGCGCGAACGTGTCGGGGATCCAGCCGTGGGGCGGGAAGGAGTCGCTGACGAGGAACACATGGCCTCCAAGGGGTGAGGGGCGCCCCTAGCCGATCTCGGCCGCCCAGAACACGGCGCAAGTGCCCCCCTTGGGTGCGGCGCGTCAAACCTTATCGGCGGTCGACGCGCTCAGTGCGCGCAGCGGGACGTCTTGTCGGCGGTCGACGCGCTCAGTGCGCGCAGTGGGACGTCTTGTCGGCGGTCGACGCGCTCAGTGCGCGCAGTGGGACGCGATCACCGCCTGGATCCTCGCCGCCGACGCGTCGTGCGCGGCTAGGTGCCCGCCCCGCGCGAACCAGTCCGCCACTCCGGGCGACAGCGCGCGGAGCGCGTCGGGGTCCAGGTGCCAGAGCCTGAAAGCCTCGGCGAACGACTCCTTGACGTGGGTGGCGGCGTAGCCGGTCGGTCCTGGGACCGCGCCGGGCACGGCGGCGTAGGCGTCGAGGACGTCGTGGGTCAGGAGCTGTTCGCCGAGCGCCGCTTGGCATTGCTGGGTGGACTGCTCGAGCGCGTTGAGCGCGTCGGTGCGTGCTCGGAGCCCCGCCGCGGCGCGGATGAGCGCGGCAGACTCGTCGTTGAGCCCTGGCCAAGCCTCGGGGGCGCGGGTGGCGGGCGCCACGGACACGTCCCAGCGTGCGCGCCAGTCGGCGAACGCGGCGAGGTAGACCTTGTTGTCGGCGAGCCACGCGGCGTGCTGCGCCTTGAGCGCCTCGTGCAAGACCATCTCCACCGTGAGGCGCTCCCAGGCCGCGCGGCGGGGGTGAGCGGCGAACGCGTGGCCCAGCTCGTGCAGCAGGGTGGTCGACACCTCGGGGAGGGGAGCGTCCACGTCTCCGTCGAAGCCCTGCGCACCCGCGTGCCAAGCGCTGTCGTCCAAGAGGTACACGGTGGGCGTGGTCCGGTCCTCGTGGAACACGCCCCAGTTCCCGCCGGGTTCGTTGTGGTCGCGCCGGAAGGTCAGACCCTTGATGGCCCGCTCCGTGGGGCCCATGGTCGCCAGCGCGCGATCCAGCGCCACCAGCTCCAGGTCCGACCAGATCGTGTCGCCGTCGACGACCCCGGCCAGCCCGTACCGCGCGATGAGCGCGGCGCGATCCGGCGGATCAGGCCACGTCGTGGCGGCGCCGACCCGCACGGTCAGCGTGCCGCCCGCGCGTGTCACCAGCACCGGCGCGAACCCACCGCCGGGCTGCGCGATCGCGTCGTGCAGCGACACCGACCGGGGCGCGTCCCAGGCGTAGTCCCACAGCGCCGCCAGCACCTCCGGCGGCAGAGCCGGATCCAGCGCGTCGATGGGCGTGCAGTTCCCCAGGAAGATCACGTCCCGCACACCCACCGGCTGCAGCTTGTTCCGGATGAAGGTGCGCTGCGCGTCGGGCGGCCACTCGGCCTTGGAGGGTGTGGGCAGCGCGTGCAGCAGAGACTGCGGCTCGGATGGCAGCATCTTCTTCTCGCCCGCGTGACCCGAGGAGACCGACAGCAGCAGGGCCGCGGCCAGCGCGACGGGACGCCTCCGGAGCTCGCGCGACATGCCACCCCCGTCGGCAGGGTAGCGCGGGCGTTCAGAGCGGGGCCAGAAAGCAGCGAGGCCCGACAAGCGGTGAAGCTTGCCGGGCCGAGTTGGTAGTCCCAAGGGG
>CAIOSP010000058.1 GCA_903861005.1 uncultured Pseudomonadota bacterium | reverse complement strand
GCGGTAGTCCGCGCCCTTGATCAAGACGTGCGGCAACACGCGCTCGATCAGCGCCAGCGGTGTGTCCTCGCCGAACAGCACCACCGCGTCCACACACTCAAACGCGGCCAACATCGCGGCGCGCTCGCCCTCGGGCATCACCGGGCGCGTCGGGCCCTTGAGCCGTCGCACGCTCTCGTCGCTGTTCACGCCCACCACCAGCACGTCGGCCTGGGTGGCGGCGAAGTTCAGCAGCGACAGGTGCCCCGCGTGGAGCACGTCGAAGCAGCCGTTGGTGAATGCGACGTGTTTGCCCTGCAGCTTCCACAGCGCCAGCTTGTGGGCGAGCGCGTCGTCGCCGCACACCTTGTCCGACGCGCGCGGCGTGCACGCCAGCACGAGCTCCTTGAGGTGGACCACCGCCGTGCCGACTTTGCCCACGACCACACCCGCCGCGGCGTTCGCGAGGCGCGCCGCCGTGTGCAGGTCGGCCCCGACGCCGAGCCCTAACGCGAGCACGGCGATCAGCGTGTCGCCCGCGCCGGTGACGTCGAACACCTCGCGACCCGTCGAGCGGATCGCCTCGGCGGGGCCGTCCTTGGGCAGCAGCACCAGGCCGCGCTCGCCGAGCGTGATGACCAGCGCGCCCAGGTCGGCGTTGGTGATCCACGCCCGCGCCGCGTCGATCCCGCCGTCGTCCACCGGCAGGCCGACGATCGCCTCCAGCTCGCGCTGGTTGGGCGTGATCACCGTGGCGCCACGGTAGGCCATCAGGTCTGCGCGCTTGGGGTCGACCAGCACCGGGACGCGCAGGCTGCGGCCCAGGTCGATCAGCGCGCGCAGCGTGTCGTCGGTCAACAAGCCCTTGGCGTAGTCGCTGATCACGATCGCGTCGGGTCGATCGCCCGCGCGCAGGCGCGCGATCAGGTCCGCCGCCGCGGCGCTCTCCACCGGCGCGACGCGCTCCCAGTCCATGCGCAGCAGCTGCTGGTGGTGTGACAGCACACGCAGCTTGCGGGTGGTGGACCACGCCGGGCCCTGGCCCACCGCGCGCGTGTCGATGCCCGCGTCGCGCGCGGCGGCGATCAGCGTGTCGCCGGCAGCGTCCGCGCCCACCACGCCGCACAGGCTGACCCGCGCGCCCAGCGCCGCCAGGCAGTTCGCCACGTTCGCCGCCCCACCCAAGCGCGCGTAGGTCTGGCGGACCTCCACCACCGGCACCGGCGCCTCGGGCGAGATGCGCTGCACGGGGCCCTCGGCGTACTCGTCGAGCATCAGGTCGCCCGCCACCCACACCACGGCGTCGCGAAAGCCCTGCAGCACGCGCGTCAGCTCGTCAGGATCGAGGGCGTTGGGCATGGTCTCCTCCAGCGGGCGCGCGAGTCGTGGGCCGACGTGGCCCGCGGTCTCAGGGGTGGTCGGTGAGCCAGCGGAGGTAGGACGACATGCCCGCCTCCAGCGCCGTGAAGGGCGCCGTGTAGCCCGCGCGTCGCAGCGCGCTGAGGTCGGCCTGCGTGTAGCTCTGGTAGCGGCCGACCAGCGTGTCGGGGAAGGGGATGTACTCGAGCGCGCCGCGACCGTGGAACCCGATCACCGCCTTGGCCACGTCGTTGAACGGCCGCGCCGCACCCGTGCCCACGTTGTAGATGCCGGAGTGATCCGGGTGGTCCAGGAACCACAGGTTCACGGCGACGACGTCGTCCACATGGACCAGATCGCGCCGCTGCTCGCCGTCGCCGTAGCCGCCGCTGCCGACGAACAGACGCACGCGATCGGTCTGCAGCAGCTGATGGTGCAGGTGAAAGGCGACCGACGCCATCTTGGCCTTGTGCTGCTCACGCGGGCCGTAGACGTTGAAGTAGCGCAGGCCGACGACAGGCGCGGTGCGCATGGGGATCGCGTCGCGTACGCGTTGGTCGAACAGCAGCTTGGAGTAGCCGTAGACGTTGAGCGGTGCCTCGCAGCTGGGCTCCTCCACGAACCGATCACCGCCGCCGTAGGTCGCCGCGGACGACGCGTAGATCATGGGGATGCGGCGCGCCTGCGCGAACGTGAGCAGCGCCTTGGACGACTCGTAGTTCTGCTTCATCATGAAGCGACCGTCGCGCACGGTGGTGTCGGAGCAGGCGCCCTGGTGCAGCACCGCCTCGATGCGGCGCAGCGACGGGTCGTCGCGCTCGAGCATCCGCGCGAAGTCATCCTTGTCGATGTAGTCGGAGATCCGCGCGTCCACGAGGTTGCGGAACTTGTCGCCCTGCTCCAGGTCGTCGACCACGAGGATGTCGCGGTGACCGCGCGCGTTCAGCCCGTGGACCACGTTGCTGCCGATGAAGCCGGCGCCGCCGGTGACCAGGATCATGCGTGGCTCCCCAGGGACGGTTCAAACGCGCGCGCGACGAGGCAGCGCGTGACGACGGCGAGCACCTCGTCCGACGTGATCACCTGCATGCAGCGGTTGTTCTTGCAGGGCGAGAAGCGGTGGTTGTACGGGTTCACGCACGGGCTGCACGCCAGCTGCGCCCAGATCACGTGGCCGCGCGGGCCGAGCGGACCAAACAGCTGCGGCGTCTCCGGCCCAAACAGCACCACGTCGTCGATGTCGGTCATGGACGCGAAGTGCCCAGGCCCGCTGTCGTTGGTCACCAGCACCTGACTGATGGTGTAGAGCACCAGCACGTCGCGCAGGGTGGTGCGTCCGGCGACCGACAGCACACGCGCCGAGCCGATGCGATCGCGCACGGCCTCCGCGCCCTCGCGCTCCGACGGCGCACCGGTGATCACCAGCGTCACCTCCGGGTGCGCGGCGAGGATGGCCTGCCCGAGCGCGACGAACTTGTCCGCGCCCCAGGTGCGCGTGGGGAGCAGGTCGCCGGTGTTCGGGTTGAGGATGACGATCGGCGCCGTCACGGGCCGCCCGGCCAGCTCGTCGAGCAGCGCGCGCATGCGGCTCGTCTCAGCCGCGTCGGCGACAAAGCGCGGGGGGAGCAGCGGCGCGCGCGCGCCCGGCGCCTTGCTCATCGGCAGGTCGGTCGGGTCCTGATCGAGCGCCTCCACCAGCGTGAGGTAGGCGACGGACGTGTGCAGGTACGCGCTCGACTGCACGCGATGGGTCATCAGGTCGCCGCGGTAGGGGCCCTCGGCCGTGAAGCGGTGCAGGCCCACGCGGCGAGACGCGCCCGTCAGGTACGACAGGATCGCGGGCGCGCGCGCCAGGAACTCCATGTCGATCACGGTGTCGACGCCGACGGACCGCACGCGACGCAGCCCACGCAGCGTGTCCCACACAAAGCGCGGGAAGGTGTCATGCCGCACCTCGATCACGTTCTCGCGCGGGATCAGGTCGAGGATGTCCAGGATGGGGCGGTTCTCGCGGAACACCATGAACCAGACGTTCTCGCGGCCGACGCGGTCGACCGTGGCCTGGATGGCGGGGGCGGCGAGCACGGTGGCGCCCTGTTCGATGAGCTTGAGGAACAGCACCTTCCGCACGGGGGGCGCTGGCGCAGACCACAGCAGGTCGACCACGCGGCGGTGCAGGGTGAGCAACAGGCAGAGCAGGCTGCCCAAGAGCGCGTCGATGCGTTTGATGGTCTCTTTGTTCAAACGATCGACCCCGGGCACGCACGGGTATTGTAGGCGTCCCTGGCGGTCAAGCGGCGTTGCGGCGGCTCAACCGCCCAAATGCCAGCGCACCACCGCCGCCAGATCGGGGAGCGAGCCGACGTGGTCCGGGTCGTTCGCGGTGGGGCCGGAGCGAACCCGGTAGCCTCGAACGCCCAGCGTCAGCCCCGCCTCGGCGTCTGAGCGGCGGTCGCCGACGATGAACGAGCGCGACGGGTCGAGGTCGAGCGCCTCGATCGCGCGGATCAGCATGCCGGGCGCGGGCTTTCGGCAGTCGCACGCGCGGGCGTAGACCTCGACGACGCCGTCTACGTGGTGCGGGCAGGTGTGGATGGCGTCGAAGCGCAGCCCGAGCAGCCGCTGGAGCGCCTCGTTCACCGCGTCCACATGCGCCTCGGTGAAGATCCCTCGCGCGACGCCCGACTGGTTCGACACGAGCACCAACTTGTAGCCAGCGGCCCGCAGCGCGAGCAGCGACTCGGGCACGCCGTCGAGCACGCGGATCCGCGCGGGATCATGCAGGTGGTGCACGTCCTCGATCAGGGTCCCGTCGCGATCGAGGAACGCGCCCGGGTGGCTCAAGGCGCAGCCATCGCGCGCTCGATCAGCTCGCACAGCGTGTGGCCGATCAGGATGTGCGCCTCCTGGATCCGCGGCACGTTCGACGACGGGACCTGGATCGCCAGGTGCGCGCGCTCGGCGAGCGCGCCGCCGCCTTCACCAGTGAGCGCCAGCGTCCACGCGCCCTGTGCGCGCGCCGCGTCCACCGCGCGGAGCACGTTCGGCGAGTTCCCCGACGTGCTGATCGCCACCAGCACGTCATGCTCGCGCACAAAGGCGCGCACCGGGCGCTCGAACACCGCGTCCGCGCCGTAGTCGTTGAGCAGGGCGGTGGTGAGCGAGCTGTTCACGGTGAGCGCGTGGCTGCGCAGCGGCGCGCGCTCCAGGTGGAAGCGGCCCACAAGCTCCGCGGCGAGGTGCTCGGCGTCCGAGGCGCTGCCGCCGTTGCCGCACCAGTAGATGGTGCCGCCGTGGCGAAGCGCCGACGTCATCGCGCCCGCGGCGAGCGCGATCTCGGTGTCCAGGCCACCGTGAGACAGCGCGCCGAACAGCGCCGCGGCCTCGGCCAGCGCCGTGTGGGCCGCCGTGGCGCTCGTAGGGTGCGCGGCCGTCCGATCCGTCATTCGCGCCTCCCGGCGGGTCGCCAACCTCGGCGTCCGAACACCGCTGTCCTACTCCGCACCGGGCGGCCGCGTCACGTCGAACGGGTCGCGACAGGCGCCGACTGTTGTACGAAGCATCACCGATCCGTGGTGCATCGTGGTCAAGAAACACCCGGGATGTACGCGCGACGAGTACGGGCGAACGTCAAGAAGCGGTCGCGGGCAGCCGTGCGTCGCAGGCCCATGGGTACGTTGTCGATGGAGGTGTTGAATGAGGCTCTTCGTGCTCGGCGCCATGCTCTGTCTTGGTGCGTGTGGAGAAGGTTCGTTCGGCGGTGAGTCGGACGAAGGCGGCTCGGACGAGGGCGGCGGCGGCGGCGGGACCGACACCTCGGTCACCGGCGCCTGCGACGCGGTGCACGAGCTCTGCGCGCCCGGCGTGGCCGGCTGCGGCGGAGAGGGCGCGTCCATGCTCCCCGGCTCGGACTGCCTGGCCTGCCATAAGTCCGGCGGCGGCGAGGCCCCCAAGTGGACCGCGGGCGGGACCCTCTACACGGACGCAGTCGGCAGCGCGCCGTCGGCCAACGCCAAGGTCGTGATCACCGACAACAAAGGCCACAAGATCACGATGACGTCCAACGGCGCGGGCAACTTCTACACCACCCAGGCCATCTCGTTCCCGGCCAACGTGGAAGTGACCAAGGGTGGCAACACCGTGTCGATGGGCTCCGAACTCAGCTCGGGCGGGTGCAACGCGTGCCACGCTTGCGGCGGCGACGCGGGCGCGAAGCTCTACGAGCCCTAGCCCTTGTGCCCGTGGATCGCGGGCGGGTCGCCTTCAACCGCCCTCGATCCCGCGTGTGCCTCGCGGTAGTCGTGCGCACGATGGCGCACGCGCCATGAGGTGCCCATGACCCCCACTCGCTGGCTTCTCTCCGCGTCGCTGCTTGCGACGGCCTGCGCCTCCTCGAACGACGACGCGGCGGACACGGACGTGGCCGACACCGACGTGGTCGTGGACGTCGTGGACGTCGCGCCTGCCAATCAGGTGCTGACGGTCTTTCACGTCGGCGCTGAGGGTGAGGGCGTGGACTTCAGCGGCGACGGCCTGCCCGACAACGCGCTCGCCCCGCTGGGCATGGTGATCGACGGCATCCTCGCCGATCGGCTCGCCTCGAACGTGCACGTGCTGGTCGAGCAGCTTGGGGACGTCGACGACTGGTCGAACGATGCGTCCATCCACGTCGACTTGTTCCCCGCGGTCGACCTGGACGACGACGGCACCGACAACACCAGCGGCGCCGAGGCCTTCGACGCGACCGGCTTCGTGGACGACGCGGGTACCACGCTCGCGGGCGCCGACGGCGCGATCGTGGACGGCCACTACGCTGTCGCCATCCCGGCCGACACCTTCCAGGTGGGCAGCATCGTGTTCGACGTGGCGACCGACATCACGCTCGAGGGCGACGTGACGGCGGTGGGGCAGTCCGGGCGCGTCTCCGTGGCCGTGTCGACCACGGCGATCGAGTCCGCGCTCACTGCAGAGAGCCTGGACCCCACGGTGATCGGCCTGATCACCGGCCTCGCGGACCTCGACCTGGACGCGGACGGCACGCCCGACGCCGTGTCGATGTCGTTCACCTTTGAGGCGACCGCGTGCGCGCTCTCCGTGCCCGCGACGCCCTGAAAGCGCGCGCGGACTCACTCGGCGCGCGCCCTTGCAGCGGCGCGCGGGAGCCCGCGGGACACGATTACCGCGACATCTTCCGGATGTGCTCGCGCAGCGCGACCAGATCGGCGGGCAGCTCGGCCTCGACCTCCACCTGGACCCCGGTGGTGGGGTGGGGGAAGCCGATCCGCCAGGCGTGCAGCGCCTGCCGCGGGAAGCGGATGAGGGGCTGCGGGCTGCGCGGCGGCAGGTAGATCTTCTCGCCGACGAGCGGGTGGCCGCGGAGCGCGGCGTGAACGCGGATTTGGTTGCGTCGGCCCGTGTCGAGCTTGACCTCCAGCAGCGTCGCCACCGGGTGCCGCTCGATCACGCGCCACTCGGCGCGCGCCATCACGGCGCCTGGCGTCTGGATGGGCACGGCGACCTGACGCTTGATCTTGGGGTCCCACAGCATGGAGTCTTCCCACACGCCCGCGTCGCCGATCACGATGCCAAACACCGCGACCCAGTAGAAACGTTCGGGGACGTGGTTGGCGAACGACTCGCGCAGGGTGGTAAACGCCTTCTCGTTGCGGGCGAACACGACGACGCCCGACGTGTCGCGGTCGATGCGATGGCAGACCCAGGCCTTCTCGTCGCGGGCGGCGAGCCAGGTGTCCAGGCGCTTTTTGGCGCTGTCGTCCTCGCGCTCCTGCTCGCGCGTGGCGGTGTCGGTCAGCAGGCCCGGAGGCTTGTCGACGCAGACCACCTCGCCGTCCTGGTACAGGATCTTGAGGCCCACCTCGGCCAGCTTGCGGTCGGCCTTGGACAGCGACTTGGACAGGGCCTTGCTGGTGCCTGGCTTGTTCCAGGCGATCTCGATGCGGGTGTCGGCCACGACGGGCATGCCCAGGTGGTCGATCGCGGCGAGCTTGCCGTTGATCGTGACCTTGCCGGACTCGACGATGTCACGGGCGCGACGCCGAGAACCGACGGACGACAGGCCCGCCAGCAGGCGGTCAAGGCGATCGGCGCCCGAGGGGCAAGGGACGGTTTCGGTTCCACCTGACATGACGCATCGTCTCCTCGCGTCACCTGGAAGCGGACGCGGCGTCACCCGTGATAAGGCGGTCGAGCCCGATGCAACACGGTTTCGGAGGAGATACTCCGCGGACCGTGGCGGGCTGACGCGCGAAAGTGTCAGCCGGTGTTGGTTTCCCTGGGCGACGGAGGATCCTTTGGACAAGCGAATTGCTGTGGTTGCATTGGCGCTCTTGGTTGTCGCGGGCGCGTTCTTGGCCTGGCCGACGTTCACGCCGGCTGGTGGGCCTGCGCCAACCGGTGGCGTGGGCGAGACGCCGACAGGCCTCGTCATGTCCACGGGCGGAGGCGGCCCGCCACCCCAGCCGGCTGAGACTGAGATATCGATCCGCTGTCGGCCTATGTACACTCGGCTCGCCGAGATGTACGACGAGCCGTTTGGCAAGGTGGTCGGCGCGGCAGCCAAGGCCAAGTTCGGCACGGACGAGGCTGTCATCGTCGAGTGTGAGAAGCACATGACGCTGACGGACGAGCAACTCAAGGCCTGGGTTGAGACCGAGATCGGCGTCCACCCCTAGTCGTTATGGACGGGGGGGCGAGCCCGTCGCCCACACCCCGTCGGGGACTAGCGGCAGCCGGTCGCCGACGTGTTGGTGATGGTGTCGATGTGGTTGATGGTCGCCGCGGGCCAGTTGACCTCGGCGGCCTGCCAGACCTGACCCTGGTTGCTCAGCGTGCGGGTCATCGTGTCGACGAGGATGCCGTCGATGTAGAAGCGCAGCGTCGCGTCCGAGCGCGGGCAGGTGCCGCCGCACGTCGCGCTGCCGCCCACCCCATAGTAGTGCACCCACACGCGGTAGGTGCCGGCAGCGGGCTCCTTGATCGTGGTGGTCTCAGGGCCGTACCCGTTGATCGCGTCGAAATCGAGCGTCGGGTTGTCGATGAGGATGCCGGGCGATCCCCACTCGTTGCCGGTCTTGCTGCAGAAGTTGCAGTCGCCGGGGCGATCGAAGATGTCGGCGCCCGCGCGCAGGAAGTGCAGGTCCAGATCCGACGCTGCGTTCCAGGTGAGCTGCACGTAGAAGCGCTTGTCGGGGACCGCATTGATGATCATGTGGTCCGGCGTGGCGTCCCAACGTCCCCCGCTGTTCTGCACCGAGAGCTTGAGCTCGTACGTGCCCGCGATGTCGATGAAGAAGCGGGGCTTGGCCTTGGCCGACTGCAGCAGCAGCGTCACCGTGCTGCCGGCGGGCTTGCTCACCACCGTCCACTTGTAGGTCAGCGGGGTCAGACCGTTCGGGTCGTAGGAGTTGGTGCCGTCCAGCGTGACCCAGACCAGCGGCGCGATGTTCCTGTCGGTGCCTGCGTCCGCGACGGGCGCATCCACGGGCCCAGGAGGCGACTCATCGATCGGAGGCGCCGAGTCCACGGGCGAGTCCGCGACGTCCGTGTCCTTGGGCTTGTGATGGTGCGGCTTGGGCTTGTCCGTGTCCACCGCCGCCAGATCCGTGTCCGTCGCGACCGGGTCCTCCTTGTTCACAGCGAGGTTCCAGTCCGAACAGCCAGTCATGGCGGCGACGAAGAGGGCGATCAGGGCCAGACGCATGCGGACTCCAGCGAGGCCCTCACCGTAGCACGAACAAGCGCGGATCCGCCTACGGAAGTGGCGCTGTTCCCAGCTGTACGTAGGGATCGATGACCTCGGCGTGGCCGTCCTGCGCCCAGGTGTCGAAGAAGTGCAGCGTCTGGGTCCACGACTCAGGGGACAGCGGGGTCCCGTCATGCGTCGCGGGCACCACCGCGCCGTCGTCGGTGACGCGGTCGAACTGGAAGTAGCCGACGGTCGATCCGTCCGGTCCATTGCCGGACATCGGCAGCGCCGGGCCCGCCGTCAGCTCGCTCACCGCCCACGCGACCGGCGGCAGATGCGGCAGCGCCAGCCCGCGGGCGAGCATCTGGCCGGTGGACGGCGGCACCACCACGTCGGCCATGGCGACCGGCAGCAGCACGTCCGGGGCGAGCGCGTCGTCGTAGCGACCCTCAAGGACCGCCGTGCCCAACACCGCCGGATCCGCCGGATCCACCGCGGCCTGGGCCACGGTCAGGAAGCGGTCCAGGCCATCCTCGCTGCCCAGCAGGCTGACGAAGAGCGGGTGGACGGTCGCCGTCAGCTCGGTGTCGCGGGCGAACAGGATGAGGTCGCCGCCGCCCACCGAGAACACGCCGGCGCGCAGGTCGCCGTCCAGCGCGAGCGTGCCCGCGCCGAGCAGGCCGCCCAGGCTGATGCCCAGATAGCCGAACCGGTTGAGGTCCAGGTCGTCCACGCCGTCGCCGTTGAGGTCGGGGTGCTGGCGGACCAGCTGGGTGAGCTGGACGCGGTCGAGCGGGGTCTGCTCGAAGCTGCCGCGGAGCGCGAAGGGGTCAATCTTCACGTCAGCCAGGCTCAGGCCCAGGAACTCTTCGGGCTTGGAGCCCATGCCGTTCGCCGTGGGGTGGTCGCCGTGGTGCAGCGCATCGGCCGCGATCAGCACGAACCCGTGCGCCGTCAGGTCGCCCGCGACGGTCCCGCCGTCATGCCGAGACCCGCCGAGCGGGTGCCCGAGGATCAAGGTGGGGAAGGGGCCCTCGCCCTTGGGCATCCACATGTCGACCGGCAACGTCCAGGTGGCAACCGGCGCGGAGCCAAGCACGGCGCCCATTGGGTCGCGGTAGTCGTGGTCGTCGAACGTGCCGGTGCAGTGGATCAGGTCGCCCTCCTCCGCGCACTCGGGCGGAGCGGACCAGTCGAAGGACTGGGTGCGGGCGTCCGCGGCGGCGGCGGCGAGCGTGGCGACGTCGTCGTGCGTGGTGAACACGGTCATCGCCGACACGTCGCCCGGGCTCATGGCGAGCGTGGTCAGGGCTTCGCGGTAGCGGGGCGCGACGCGGGTCAGGCGGGCGTCGGAGGGGCTCCCCGCGAGCACCTGCTTGAGCGTGGTGGACGGGGCGACGCACCGACCGTCGGCAGCGAGCGCGTCGCGGGTCAGGATGAGCGCGTGGCGCGCGCCGGGGCGCAGGATCCGCAGCGGCTGCACCAGGATCTGCGTGCCGTCCTCCCCGGTGCTGATCTCGTAGGGCACGCGTTGAGGCGGGTCGGCGTCCAGGTCGACGAGCATCAGGCGCGGGTCGGTGACGCTGGCGACCGAGTCCGTCGGCAGCTCGCCGATCGGCGCCCAGGTGCGGAGGAACATGGCGCCCAGTCGACCCCAGCCCGACAGCACACCGAGCGGCTGTTCGACGTCCACCACGCCGAGCGGCATCTCTTCGAGCCAGGCCGCGCCCGACACGTCGACGCGCTGGCCGGTGGGCGAGCTGTCGTCGTCGCTCGTCCACTGGTCGTCGGGGAAGACGGAGAGCTGCGGATCATCGAGCGGCGCGAACCGACCCTCGGTCGGGCCGTCGCACCAGTCGATCGGCGCGTCAGGCGTGGCGACGTCGCCGGGCGTGCAGGCGCTCGCGAGGAGGGCGAGGAGCAGGGCGGTGCGGTTCATTCCAGGTACCCGACGGACTTGAGCGCCTCGATGAGCGCGGGATCGTTGGCCTTGGGCGCGGGCAGCTTCTGCAGCGCGCCCACCCCCTTGCAGAGCTTGTCGAGCGCGGAGAGCTTGGGGCTCTTGCCCAGCTCCAGCAGCGTGGACTCGGTGGGGTCGGCCGACAGATCGTACCGGCCGCGCGTACCGTCGAGGCACTGCAGCTTCTGCTTGTCCGTGGTCCACAGCGCGCCGCCGACCACGCCGCCCTGGATGTCCTGGTCGTTGCGCTCGGTGACGCTGACCACCTCGCCGTCCGGCACCTTGCCCGACATCAGCAGGTCGTACACCCGCATGGTCGAGAACGGCGCGGGGAGGATCACGGGGCCAGTCGCGCTGGTGTCGTAGTACACGAACGGCACGTTCAAGACGGGCTCGTAGAGGTAGCCGCCGTGGCGGAGCGTGCGGTGCTCGCCCAGCATCTCGCCGTGGTCGCTGGTGACGGCGACGCGCGCGTCGGCCAGCCAGCCGGCCTTGGCCAGCGTGTCGACGACGTACCCAAGGTTCTCGTCGGCGTCGTGGATACCCCAGTCGTAGCCGTTGACGATCGCCTTGAGGAACGGCGCGTACTCGGACTCCTCAGACAAGCCCTTCACGTAGCGGTAGTAGGGCGTGGACTCGTCATGGTTGTTCGGCGCGATGTCCTGGCGCGGCTGCGCGGCGATCCAGTCGAGCCCTTCCGGCACGGCCGGGTAGGGATCGTGCGCGTCGTAGAAGTTCACGAACAGGAAGATGGGCTTGGACGGATCGACGTTCGCGATCGCCTTGGCGAAGTGCGCGCGGAAGCGCTGCCCGCGCATGGCGACGGCGGTGCTGGTCAGTTCGGTGGTGTCGAAGCCCTGGAGCAGGCCGCTGGCGGGCGTCAGGATCATGTTCGCGCTGACGGCGATCGTCTGGTAGCCGCGCGCCTTGTACTGCTCGGCCAGCGTCGTGAACTGCTCGTGGAGCGGCCGCACCTTGGTCACCGGGTTGAGCGCGACCTCGCTCTCGGTCACCCACATCGCGGCGTGCTCGGTGACGGGCTTGCCGGTGAACATGCTGGCGTGGCTGGGGTGGGTCCACGGCGCTGGGCTGTAGGCCTCGCAGGTCTTGGCGGTCGCCTTGGTCGACAGCTTGTCCAGGCGCGGCGTGGTGGGGCGCTCGTAGCCGCAGAGGCTGGTGTGGTCGGCGCGCACGGTGTCCATCACCGCCAGCATCACCAGGCGGGGCGCGTCCTTGCCCTGTGTGGTGGCGGCGGGCGACGGCATGGGGGCGACGTCGCCGGCGTCGGGCTGTTGTGCGGCGCCCTTCTGCCCGGCGCGTTGTCCCTTCTGCCCCTTCTGTGCGGCAGCCTGGGCAGACCGCTGCCCGTTCTTGCCGTGCCGGCCCTTGCCGTGGTCCTCGCCCCAGAAGCCGCAGCCGACGAGCGAGAGCAGGGCCGCGATGCGAAGCACGTGGATCATGGCAGCTCTCCGGCAGGGTTGGGTTCGGGCGCGACGTAGCCGAGCGCGCGCAGGGCGGCGACGTCGGCCTCGTTGGAGTCGGCGCGGTGCTTGTTGCGCCAGTCGACGTGCGATCGATACGCGTGCACCTGGGTGGTGGTGGACAGCGTCAGCGACGCCGTCGAGTCGGCCTCGGTCGGCGAGGCCTCGCCCGGGTCGGTCGTTAGGTTGTACTGCGCGAACACACCCTCGGAGATCGGCACGCCGCTGGTCCAGATCACCTTGTCTCCGCCGTGGCCCCACATGGACACGCCGTGGGTGCCATGGTTGATGCCGTCCGCGGTGGGGCTCGAGAAAGCGACGACGGGACGAGGCTTGTCGGGAAGCTTGCCGTCCAGCACCAGGTCGAACACGGTGGCCATGGCGAACGGCCCGGTGGGCAGCTTGGGGGGAGGGTGGTCGGCGCGGGTGTCTGCGACGATCAGCGGCACCCGCATCACCGGCTCCCACAGCCAGCCGCCGTGGCGCACCATGCCGTGCTCGCCCAGGAACTCGCCGTGGTCCGAGGCGATGACGATGCGCGCCTCGTGGGCCGGCTGGCGCTGCTTCTTCACCTGCGCGAGCACGCCGCGGACCGTGTCGTCGGCGCTGCGAACGCCCCAGTCGTACCCGTTGGCGACCGACGTCAGCCAGGCGGCGGACTGCTCGCCGGACATCTCGCCCTTCATGTAGCGCTGGTAGTCGTGCTCCTCGGTCTCGTCGCGGACCTGGAAGTCCAGCGCGGGCTGCGGCGGGAGCCAGCGCGCGTCGGCGGGGATCTCCGGGTAGGGGTCGTGCGCGTCCATGATGTTCACGACCAGGAAGAGCGGCTTGTCGGCCGGCGCGTCGAGCAGCGCCGCGCGCACGTGCCGGGCGAGCATCGGGCCGCGCCACTGGTCGAGCCGGTGCGCCGCCAACACCTTCTGGAAGCCCTTGGCGAGCAGCGGCACCGTCACCAGCACCGGGTTCGCGGTCACCAACACCGTGGTGTAGCCGCGGGCCACGAACCGGTCGGCGAGGGTGTCGATGCCCGACCAGTCCGGCTTCACCATGCTGTCGAGGTGGTGCTCGGGGATGGTCTGCCCCGTGAAGTAGGTCGCGTGCGAGGGCAGCGTCCACGACGCGGGCGAGCGGCCGTCGCAGGTGTACGAGGCCCCTGCCGCCGCCAAGTCTTCAAGGCCGGGGGTGGTCGGCCGGGCATACCCGCACAGGCTGGTGTGGTCCGCGCGCAGGGTGTCGACGATGACAAACACCACGTCCTCGGCCGGCGGAGAAGCCAGGAAGGACGGGGTCGAGCACGAGGTGCACGACAGCAGGAACGCGGCGGTGGCCAGGGCGATGCGCATCGGGCGCCGAGTATGCCACGCCCGGCCCCGACCCGCCGCTGACGATCGGACCGCGCGCGTCCGGCCGGTCCGGTTAAGGTGGCGGCGGCGGGTGGGAGCCGGATGGCGGACGATCCGAACGTGCCTGAGCAGCTGAAGGCGGCCCTGTTGGGGCTCCGCAAGCTCAAGGCTCGCGTGGCGGAGCTGGAGTCCGCTCGCCAGGCGCCCATCGCCGTCGTCGGCGTCGGCTGCCGCTTTCCGGGCGGCGCCACGGATCCGGAGTCGTTCTGGCAGCAGCTCCTGGCGGGCACCGACGCGGTCGGCCCGGTGCCGTCGGACCGTTGGGACCTCTCCACCTGGCTGGGGGAGGCGGCGGCCCGCGCGCCCGGGCTGCGGCACGGCGGCTTCCTCGACGACGTCTACGGCTTCGACGCGGACGCCTTCCACATCTCGCCGCGCGAGGCCCGCGCCATGGACCCGCAGCAGCGCCTGCTGCTCGAGGTGTCCTGGGAGGCGCTCGAGCATGCGGGCCTGATCGCGCGCGTCGAGGGCAGCCAGACCGGCGTCTTCCTGGGCGTCGCGCTGACCGACTGGGAGCAGCGCACGCTGCGTCACCCGGACCCGGACGCGATCGATCTTTACGCGGGCACCGGCAGCTTCAACTCTGTGGCGGCCGGTCGGATCTCCTACGCGCTCGGGCTGCGCGGCCCCAGCGTCGCGCTCGACACCGCCTGCTCCAGCTCGCTGGTCGCCATCCACCTGGCCTGTCAGTCGCTGCGCTCCGGCGAGTGCTCGGTCGCGCTGGCGGGCGGCGCCAACCTGCTGCTCTCGCCCGACCCCACGCTCTACTTCTCGCGCATGGGCGCGCTCGCGCCGGACGGTCGCTGCAAGACGTTTGACGCGGCGGCCGACGGCTACGTGCGCTCCGAGGGCGTGGGAGTGGTCGTGCTCAAGCGCCTCGACGACGCGCTGCGCGACGGTGACCGGGTCCTGGCCGTGGTGCGCGGCAGCGCGGTCAACCAGGACGGGCGCAGCAACGGCCTGACCGCGCCCAACCCCGACGCGCAGCGCGCGGTCCTTCGCGCCGCGCTGGCCAACGCGGGCGTGTCCGCGGCCGAGGTCGGGCTGGTCGAGACGCACGGCACCGGCACGCCGCTCGGTGACCCGATCGAGGTCGACGCGCTGCGCGCGGTCTACGGCGAAGGTCAGGCGCCGCTGGTGCTGGGCGCCGCCAAGTCGCAGTTCGGCCACGCGGAGGCGGCGGCGGGGATCCTCGGCTTTGTGAAGGCGGTCCAGGCGGTCCGTCACGGGCAGATCCCGGCCAACCTGCACCTGCACACGCCCAACCCGCGGCTCAACCTGGCGGGGTCGCGCCTGACGCTGCCGCGCGTGACGGCGCCGTGGGCGGGCCCGCGCGTGGCGGCGGTGAGCGGCTTTGGCATGTCGGGCACCAACGCCCACGTGGTGCTCTCGGAGGCGCCCGCGGTCGCGTCGACGACGGCGCCGCGCGCGGTGAGGGTGCTGACGCTGTCCGGTCGCGACGAGGCCACGCTCGCGGCGCTCAGCGAGTCGGTGCGGAGGGCGCTGGAGACGGCGCCGTGGGCGGACGCGTGCGCCACCGCGTCGTCGGGTCGCGTCGCGGCGCGCGTGCGGCGGGCGATCGTGGCGGCCTCCGCGGACGAGGCGATCGCGGCCCTCGGACGCGGCGACGGTGTGGTGGGTGAGGTCGGCGCGTCGGCGCGCGTCGGGCTGGTGCTCGGGTCGGTGGACGCGGGCATGGTCGCCGCGATCCGCGCCGAGGAGCCTGCGTTCGGGCCAATCGTCGACCGCCTGATGGCGGGCGTGGGCGCGCCGGACGACGCGCGCGGGATCGTCGCGCTGGTGGCGCTCTCGGAGCTGCTGGCGTCGTGGGGCGTGAACCCCCACGCGGTGAGCGGCGTGGGAGAGGGGCGCTGGGCCGCGGGCGTGATCGCGGGCGTGCTGCCGCTGGACGTGGCGATCGCCGCGTCGCGGACCTACGGCGACGGTCGACGCGCGGTGCTGTCGGCGGCGCGCTTCGGTGAGGCGCGCTGCTACGTCGGGTCGACGAACGGCGCGCTGGTGGCGAGCGGGCTCGACTCGGTCGACGCGTGGATGGACGACGCGGGGAACGGGTCGGCGGCGGCGATGGTCGCGGAGGGCCTCGCGCTGGTGTCGATCGGCGGCGCGATTGACGGCGCGCTGCCCGCAGTCGGCGGCGCGATTGACGGCGCGCTTCGGGCGGTCGGCGCGGCGGTCGACGGCGCGCTTCCGGCGGTCGGCGCCGATCTGCCGCGCGTGTGGGCGAACCTGCTCGCGGCGCTGTGGGTGCGGGGTGTGCCGGTCGACTGGCGCGCCTGGCAGCCCGGTCGTGTCGTCGACTGGCCGACGACGCCGTTCCGACACACCCGCTACTTCCTCGATGATCCGATGGAGGCGCAGCGCGCCGCCGCCCATCGCGACACGCGGGTGTGGGCCACGGTCGAGCGCGCGGTGGACCTGCCTCGCGCTGCGCCGCGCCGCTGGTGCGTCGTGTCCGCGGGGCCCAAGGGTGCGGCGCTCGCGGCGGCGCTCGGCGCCACGATGGAGCCCGCGCGCGACGTGGATGTGGTCGACGCGACGGGGCTGGATCGCGCGGACGCAGGTGCGACGCTCACGCTCGCTCAGCGTGTGGTCGCGGTCGGTGCGAGGCTTCACGTTGTCCTCCCAGACGGCGGTGCGGACGCCGACGTGGCTGCGCTGCGCGGCCTGGGCGCCGTCCTCGCGACCGAGCTGTCGGCGGCATGGGGTGGCCTGCTGGTGGTTGGCGACGTGGACGCCCACGCGATCGCCGACGCGCTCCAGCGCGCAGACGGGCGCGACCTTCGTCGCACCTCAGACGGGCTCGTCGAGCGTCGCCTGGAGCACGCGTCGCTGGGCCCCGCGACGTGGACGCCGCGCGCGGACGGGACTTGGTGGCTGACGGGCGGCCTGGGTGAGCTTGGCCTTCGCGTGGCGGGCTGGCTGGTCGCGCTCGGTGTGACCCGGCTGGTGCTGACCGCGCGACGCGGCCCCGGCGCGGACGCGAGCGCGCAGATCGATGCGTGGCGCGCGCGTGGCGTCGACGTGCGGGTGGCGGTGGCGGACGTGTCGAGCGCGGACGAGGTCGCACGGATCCGCGGGTCGATCGCGGACCTGCGCGGCCTCATTCACCTCGCGGGTGTGGTCGACGACGCGCCGTTTGCGTCGCTCAATGCGGCGCGGCTCGCGGCGGCGCTCGCGCCCAAACAGCTTGGCACGCTGAACCTGGACGCCGTCACCCGCGACGCGGACCTCGACGCGTTCGTCGTGATGGGCAGCGCGTCCGCGACGCTCGGCGTGTTTGGGCAGGCGGCCTACGCGGCGGCGAACGAGGCCGCGGCGGCCGTGGTCGAAGCGCGCGTCCGCGCGGGCTTCCCCGGCCTGTGCGCGGTGTTTGGTCCGTGGGACGCAGGCATGGCCGACGCCGTCGTGCGTCGTCGCCTGGAGGCGATGGGCGTGCAGCCGCTCGCCACCCAAGAGGCGCTGTCGTTGCTGGGGCGCGCGCTGGCGCAGCCCGGATCGGCGCGGCTCTTTTTGCGGTTG
>CAIOSP010000057.1 GCA_903861005.1 uncultured Pseudomonadota bacterium | reverse complement strand
TGGTAGTCCCAAGGGGAATCGAACCCCTGCCTACGCCGTGAGAGGGCGTTGTCCTAACCGCTAGACGATGGGACCAAACTGATGGATTGACCTGCCTGGACTCGAACCAAGAAAAGCAGAGTCAGAATCTGCTGTGTTGCCAATTACACTACAGGTCAGCGATTTGAGTGCCGCGGCTTCTAACGGGCTGCGCAGAGGCTCGCAAGCCCAGACACGCAAGGATCTTTCGCGTCGCGTGAAAGGCCCGATCGGTCCGATGTCGGCGCGGTGGGGCGCTTGCGTGGGTGTCACCGAACGGGTAACAGGGCCGGGCCGTGCGTCCACCCCCCGGAGTCCGCGTGCGCATCGTCTACGAAGATCTACCCCCCCATGGCCGCACGTTCCGCTTCACGGCGGAAGACGCGGAATCGCGCGCGGCCGTTGGCAACGCGCTGGATGGGGAAGTGTCGGCGCTGGATGCCGCGCTCACCGTGGACCGCAAGTCGCGCGGCCTCAACGTGGTCGCCGCCGGGCACGCCACCGTCTCTCGCCCGTGTGACCGCTGCGGTCAGCAGGTCGAGCTGACGGTCACGACCCACGAGACCCTCGGCTACACCATGGCGCCGGAAGACGCGCCCAAAGGTGAGATCGAGCTGGACGCCAAGGACCTCGACGAGGGGTTCTTCGACGGCGTCGCGCTCGAGTCTGATGATGTCTTGTCGGAGGCCTTCGCGCTGGTGGCGCCGCTGCGCGTCACCTGCCCGGGTGACGCCTGCGCCGACCTCGTGAAGCTGTCTGCGGGTGACTCCGAGACGCCCGGTCCCTTTTCCGTTCTCAAGAAGCTGCTTTGATGGGCGCTAGCCCGTCGTCCTGATCCTGGAGCAACCATGGCCGTCCCCAAGAAGAAGACCTCCCACAGCGTGAAGGGGCATCGCCGCTCGCACCACGCCATCAAGTTCACGGCAGCGATCGAGTACTGCCCGAACTGCGGCACGGCCAAGCTGCGTCACCACCTCTGCCAGGCCTGCGGCCAGTACCGCGGCCGTCAGGTGGCGCTCGCCAAGGTCGAATTCGAGGCTCAGGCTCCGACCGAGTGAGCAGGTCGCTGGGCGCACGGCCCGTCATCGCGCTCGACGCGATGGGCGGTGACGACGCGCCTGAGGCGATCGTCGCCGGAGCGGTCGCCGCCAAGGCGGCTGGGTTCGAGGTCATCCTCGTCGGGGACGAGCCGCGCGTGCGTGCGTGTCTCCCTGCGGGGATTGATCTGCCCATCGTCCACGCGCCCACCGTCGTCGCCATGGACGACAAGCCCCTGGCCGCCAAGCGGCTGGAGGACAGCTCCATTCGGCGCACGCTGGGGCTGATCCGCGCCGGGCGGGCCACCGCGGCCGTGTCGTGCGGCAACTCGGGCGCCACGCTGTTCGCGGCGGTGCTGGAGATGGGCAAGGCGCCCGGCGTCGACCGCCCGGCCATCGCGACCTCGCTGCCGCGGGCAGACGGCGGCACGCTCTACCTGTGTGACGTCGGCACCACGACCGACCCCGAGCCCCACCACCTCGCGTCCTTCGCGCTGCTGGGCGACGCCTACGCGCGCACCATGGGCGTCGCGCGTCCGCGCGTGGGCCTGCTCTCCAACGGCGAGGAGCGGGGGAAGGGCAACCGGGTGGTCCAGGAGGCCTGGGCTCTGCTGGAGAAGCTGCCCATCCACTTCGTGGGCAACGTCGAGCCGGATGACGCGTTCCGCGGCGCCTGCGACGTGCTCGTGTCGGACGGCTTCACCGGCAACGTGCTGATCAAGACGGTCGAGGGCACCGTCGCCATGATGAAGGCTTTCGCCATGGCCAAGGTCGAGGGCAGCCTGCGGGCCAAGGCCGGCGCGCTCATGCTGCGCCCCGCGCTCCACGCCCTGCGCGACGAGCTCGACTGGCGTGCACGCGGCGGCGCCTTGCTGCTCGGCGTCCCGGCGCCCGTCGTGGTGGGGCACGGACGCAGTGATCCCGAGGCGGTCCGTGCGGCCATCGGGCTCGCACATTATGCGTCCGAACACGGGCTGGTCGAGGCCGTCGCGAGGGCCGTCTCGGCAGCTACCGAGTCGACCCCCAGCGGAACGGACGCGCAACGCACGGTCTGAGGACGTCGATGACCCAGGAAGACATCGCCACGCGCGTCCAGCGCATCATCGCGGACGCGCTCAAGAAGCCCCTGCACGAGGTCGTCCCCGCGGCGTCCTTCGTCCATGACCTGCAGGCGGACTCGCTCGGCATCGTGGAGGCGATCTTCGCGATCGAGAAGGAATTCGACATCAAGATCCCCGACGAAGAGGCGGACAAGATCCGCACCGTCGAGGACGCCACTCGCTACATCTCGTCCTGCCTGCTCTGAGGGTCTCATGAAGGTCGCTGTCGGTTCCGATCACGCCGGTCTCAGCCTCAAGAACCTCATCGCGGCGCATCTGCTGTCGCGCGGCCATGACGTCGTGGACGTCGGCACCCACGAGGCGATGTCGTGCAACTACCCAGATTTCGCCAAGCAGGTGGCCTACCTGGTGCGTGACGGCGAGACCGATCGCGGCGTGCTGGTCTGCGGTACCGGCCAGGGCATGGCCATGACGGCCAACAAGGTCCTCGGCGTCCGCGCCGCGGTGGTCTCCGACCCGTTCTCCGCCCGCATGACCATGGCCCACAACGACGCCCGCGTGCTCTGCCTGGGCGAGCGGGTGGTGGGTCAAGGTGTTGCGATCGCCTGCCTCGACGCCTGGCTGGAGACCCAGTTCGAAGGCGGACGTCACCAGACCCGCGTCGAGATGATGGAAGGCTGATCGGTCGCTCTGGTCGCGCTGTGCCGGGACGTGACAATCACCGGTTCGGCGGGTGGCCTCGGGTTGGTTAAGGGGCGGCCCCTTTCCCGGAGACCAAGATGGAGCCGCTCGCCTCGCAGGATCCCGCCGTCCATGACGTGCTCGTCAAGGAGCTCCACCGCCAGGAGGAGGGCCTCGAGCTGATCGCGTCCGAGAACTACACCTCGCTCGCCGTCATGCAGGCCGTCGGCTCCGTGCTGACCAACAAGTACGCCGAGGGCCTGCCCTCCAAGCGCTACTACGGCGGCTGCGTGAACGTGGACGTGGTCGAGGACCTCGCCCGTGACCGCGCCAAGCAGCTCTTCGGCTGTGACATGGTGAACGTGCAGCCGCACTCGGGCGCTCAGGCGAACGCGGCGGTCTACCTGGCCACCCTCAAGCCCGGCGACACCCTGCTCGGCCAGGACCTGTCCCACGGCGGCCACCTGACCCACGGCTCGCCCGTGAACAGCTCGGGCCTGATCTACCGGGCCACGCACTACCGGGTGAACGAGCAGACCGGCCGCATCGACATGGACGCGGTCCGTGAGACGGCGCTGCGCGAGCGCCCCAAGATGATCGTCTGTGGCGCCAGCGCATACCCGCGCACGCTCGACTTCCCGGCCTTCCGCGCCATCGCGGACGAGGTCGGCGCGCTCCTGCTCGCGGACATCGCCCACATCGCGGGCCTGGTGGTCGCGGGCGAGCACCCGGACCCTGTCCCGCATTGCCACTTCGTCACCACCACCACGCACAAGACGCTCCGCGGCCCGCGCGGCGGCATGATCATGGCGAAGGAAGAGTTCGGCGCGGCCATCAACAAGGCCGTGTTCCCCGGCATGCAGGGCGGCCCGCTCATGCACGTGATCGCCGGCAAGGCCGTGGCCTACGGCGAGGCGCTCCGCCCCGAGTTCAAGACCTACGCCCGCCAGATCAAGCTCAACGCGACGGCCATGGCCAACCGTCTGGTCGAGCGTGGCTTCACGTTGGTCTCCGGCGGCACCGACAACCACCTCATGCTGGTGGACCTGGGCGAGCTTTGCAGCGGCAAGGAGGCCGAGGCCATCCTTGAGCTCGCGGGCATCACGGTGAACAAGAACACCGTCCCCGGGGAGAAGCGCAGCCCGTTCGTCACGTCCGGCGTCCGCCTGGGCACCCCGGCCATCACGACGCGCGGCCTGCTCGAGGACGACTGCACGCAGGTGGCCGACTGGATCGCCGACGTGCTGAACAACCGCACCGACGAGGCCGTCATCGGCCGCGTTCGCGGTGAGATCGAGACGCTCTGCGCGCGCCACCCGGTCTACCCGCAAGGCCTGTACGCCTGATGCGATGCCCCGCCTGCGGACACGACGACAGCAAGGTCGTCGACTCACGAGACAGCGCCGACGCCATCCGTCGGCGCCGTGAGTGTCTTGCGTGCGGGGAGCGCTTCACGTCCTTCGAGCGCATCGAAGGGCGCGTGCTGTGGATCGTGAAGAAGAACGGCGCCAAGGAGCCGTTCCAGCGCGACAAGGTGCTGTCCGGCATCCAGCTCGCGCTGCGCAAGCGGCCCTACGGCCCGGAAGAGATCGAGCGCCTGGTCGACAAGGTCGCGCGCGCGCTCGAAGACCGCCGCGAGCCGCTCATCCCGTCGAGCGTGGTCGGTGAGACCGTGATGGACGTGCTCAAGGAGACCGACGAGGTCGCCTACGTGCGCTTCGCCTCGGTGTACCGCGCGTTCGGCAATGTGGATCAGTTCCTCGCCGCGATCACCCCGCTGCGGGAGAAGTCTTGAACGACGCCGCGGCGATGGGCGTGGCGCTGGGCCTCGCCCGTCGCGCGCTGGGCACCACCGCCCCCAACCCGCCCGTCGGCGCCGTGCTGGTGCGCGATGGCCGGGTGATCGGTGAGGGCTGGACGCGTCCGCCCGGCGGTCCGCACGCCGAGGTCGTGGCGCTGGCCGACGCCCGCGCCCGCGGCGAGGACCCCCGCGGCGCGACGATGGTCGTCACGCTCGAGCCCTGCTGCCACCACGGCCGCACCCCGCCCTGCACCGACGCCATCCTGGCCGCAGGCATCGAGCGCGTCGTCGTCGGCGTGGTCGACCCGTACCCGCCGATGCGCGGCAAGGCCCTGGAGCTGCTGCGCGGCGCGGGCGTGCAAGTCACGCTCGGCGTGGGGGAGCAGGACTGCTCCCGGGTCGCGCTCGGCTTTCGCCGCGTGGTCGAGGGCGGCCTCCCCGAAGTCACCCTGAAGGTGGCGACCAGCTTGGACGGCAAGCTGGCCACCGCCGCGGGCGAGAGCCAGTGGATCACCGGCGACCAGGCCCGCGCCGACGTGCACCGCGAGCGCGCCATGCACGACGCCGTGCTGGTGGGCTCGGGCACGGTCCGATCGGACGACCCGGCGCTGACCTGCCGCGTGGACGGCGGGCGTGACCCGGTGCCGGTGGTGCTCGACACCGAGCTGAAGATCCCGGCGGAGGCGCGCCTGTTGAAGAGCTCACGACGCGCGGTGATCGTGTGCGCCGACGACGCGCCGGACCGCGTCCTCGACGCCGACGTCGTGCGGGTGCCGCGCACGGGAGAGGGTGTCGACCTGCGCGCGGCGCTGCGTGCGCTGGGCGAGCGCGGCCTGCACCGCGTAATGGTTGAGGGCGGCGGTCGCGTGCACCGCGCGCTGCTCGACGCCGACGTGGTCGACACGGTGCTGGTCTACGTGGCGGGCATGGTGATCCCGGGCGGCCAGAGCTGGCTCGCCGGCTCGCCGATCGCGCGCTTGGCCGACGCGCCGCGCTTCGGCGCGCCTGAGGTCACGGCGCTCGGTGACGACGTGCGGCTGCGCTACCCGATCCGCCGACAGGAGGGCTGATGTTCACCGGACTGGTTGAGGACACTGGCTCGATCGCGGGCATCTCGCCCGAGGGCGGCGGGCGTCGCCTGCGCCTGCGCACCGCCATCCCCCTGGCGGACGTGGCGATCGGCGACTCGATTGCCTGCAACGGCGTCTGCCTCACGGTCGAGCGCACCGCGGGCGACATCTTCGAGGTGGTCGCGGGCCGCGAGACGCTGGCCGTCACCACCGTAGGCGGCTGGAAGACCGGCGACGCGATCCACATGGAGCGCGCGCTCGCCGCCGGGCAGCGCTTCGGCGGACACCTGGTGCAGGGCCACGTCGACGGCGCGGGCCGCGTGGTCCGCAGCGAGGCCGCCGGCGAGTCTTGGATCCTCTGGGTCGACGCGACCGACGCGCTCGCTCGCTACATCGCCAGCAAGGGCAGCATCTGCATCGACGGCGTGAGCCTCACCGTCAACGAGGTCGCTGGCAGCACCTTCCGCGTGAACCTGGTGCCCCACACCACACGCGTCACACACCTCGGTCGCCTCGCGGCGGGCGACGTGGTCAACCTCGAGGTCGACGTCCTGGCCCGGTACGTGGAGCGCATGCTCTCGTTCGTCGGCGGCAAGACCGGCCTCACCTTCGACAAGCTCAAGGAGCACGGATTCACGTGACACTTCTCAAGCAAGATGACGCCTTCGTGGTGATGGATCCGGACCCGATCCGTCGTGTCGAGATCGCCATGGCCGATCTACGCGCCGGCAAGCTCGTCATCATGGTCGACGACGAGGACCGCGAGAACGAGGGCGACCTGGTCGGCGCGGGCGAGATGACCACGCCTGAGCAGATCAACTTCATGGCCGTGCACGCGCGCGGCCTGATCTGCCTGACGCTCACCGCGGAGCAAGTCGATCGCCTCGGCCTGCCCATGATGGCGAGCCACAACCAGAGCATGTACAACACGGCGTTCACGGTGAGCATCGAGGCGCGCCACGGCGTGACCACGGGCATCAGCGCCGCCGACCGCGCGCACACCGTCCAGGTCGCCATCCGCCCGGACGCCTTGCCGCGCGACCTGGTCACCCCGGGCCACATCTTCCCGCTGCGCGCGCGCGACGGCGGCGTGCTCGAGCGCGTCGGCCAGACCGAGGGCTCGGTCGACCTGTCCCGCCTGGCCGGCCTCAACCCGTCCGCCGTGATCTGCGAGATCATGCGCGAGGACGGCACCATGGCCCGTCTGCCGGACCTGCTTGAGTTCGGCGTGCATCACAAGCTGCACCTGGTCGCCGTGGCCGACCTGATCAAGTACCGCATGCGCAACGAGCGCATCGTGAAGCCCGTGCGCGACGGCACCATCGAGATCCCCGGCTACGGGACCTTCCGCGCGCGCCTCTACCAGAGTGTGGGGGCCGAAGGGCACCACCTCGCCGTGTGGAAGGGCGATCTGGACAGCGAACCGGCGCTCGTGCGTGTCCAGGCCGCGCCGCCCGCGTGGGCCTTCCTGGCGCCGAACGCGTCGGCCCTGTCGGGCTCCGCCGCCGCCGCGCTGGCCCGCATCTCCGAGGCCGGCTCCGGTGCGCTCGTGCTGATGCACCTGCGCGGCATGTCGGTCGAGTTCGTGGAGCGCGCGTTTGAGCGCGACGTGCACGGCGCGGTGGCCCCCATGGCCATCCCGTCCGCCGACGTGCTCCGCGATTTGGGCGCCGGCTGCCAGATCCTTCGTGACCTGGGCCTGTCCAAGCTGCGCATCATGATCAGCGGCGGCCGCCAGATCCTCGGCGTCGAGGCCTACGGGCTGTCCATCGTCGAGCGCGTGTCGCTGTAGGCTACAGGGGCGGCTTGCCGCCTCACCGTGTTACCGGGCGTCGCCATCCCCCAGATGAGGGTCTTTCCCATGCCGCGCGTGATTGAAGGTCAACTGACCGACCCGGGTGGTCGCTTCGCGATCGTCGCTGCCCGCTTCAACGACTTCATCACCTCGCGCCTGATCGCGGGCGCTGAGGACGCGCTGCGTCGTCACGGGATCGACCCCGACACGCGCCTGGACCTGATCTGGGTCCCGGGCGCGTTCGAGATCCCGCTCGCCTGCAAGAAGCTGGCGGAGTCGGGCAATTACGCGGCGGTGCTGGCGCTGGGCGCCGTCATCCGCGGCGCCACCCCGCACTTCGACATGGTGGCCGGTGAGGCCGCCAAGGGCGTGGGCCAGGTGGGCCTGTCCACCGGCGTGCCGGTGATCTTCGGCGTGCTGACGGTCGACTCGATCGAGCAGGCCATCGAGCGCGCCGGCACCAAGGCGGGCAACGCCGGCTGGAGCGCCGCGTGCACCGGCATCGAGATGGCGTCCCTGTTTTCCCGGCTGGGCACGTGACCTCCACCAAGTCGTCCCCGTCGCGCCGTCAGGCCCGTGAGTACGCGCTGCTCGCGCTCTACCGCTCGGACATGGCGGAGGAGCCCAGCGGGCTCAATGATCTGTGGGCTGCGCTGGTCGACGGCGACGGCATCCCGGACCTGCGCGCGCCGGAGAGCGAGGAGGTCGAGTTCGCCCAGCGCTTGGTGCTCGGCGTGAACGAGCACCAGGAAGCCATCGACGCGATGATCGAGTCCTGCTCGACCAACTGGCGCGTCCGTCGCATGCCCCTGGTCGACCGCAACCTCATCCGCATCGCCGCGTTCGAGCTGATGTTCTGTCCGGACATCCCCGGCAGCGTGTCGTGCAACGAGGCGATCGAGCTGGCCAAGCGCTACGGCACCGCCGAGTCACGTGCGTTCGTGAACGGCATCGTCGACCGCGTCGGTCACCAGCTCAAGCGCCTTCCCGAGCGGCACCGCTCCGGCGGCGAGGGCTAGTCGTGCCGCGGTTGGTCGTAGACGGTCTCGGAGCGGTCCAGGCGCCTGTGGGCGCCACGCTTCTGGAGGCCTGCGACCAGGGCGGCATCCACATCGAGACCGAGTGCGGCGGCTTCGCGGCGTGCAACTCGTGCCGTGTCTCCGTGATCTCGGGCATGGACGCGCTGTCGCCGGTGGGCTTTGACGAGGAGCCCTTCCTTGACCGCCCCGACCAGCGGCTTGGCTGTCAGGCCAAGCTGCTCGGTGACGTCGTCGTCCGGCTCGACCCGGGCATCTAGCGCGCGTCGCGAGGCGGGCACGAGTAGGCGGGGCTCTGCACTCGCCGCGCGGCCGTACGCGCGGCCGGCCGCGTGCCGGACCCGAGAAACAAGAAAGCCCACCGATGAAGGTGGGCTTTAAGGTGTGGCCAGAGAGGGAGTTGAACCCCCGACACGCGGATTTTCAATCCGCTGCTCTACCAACTGAGCTATCCGGCCGAGCGCCGCGCTTTTAATCCAGCCAAGCGACGTCCGCAAGGCCCGCGCGCGGTGTCGTCGCACGATCGCCCGCGCACCTCGCGAGGTGCGGCGTTCGACCGGTCACGCGTAGCGCACGTCCTTTCGCTCGATGCCCAGGCGCTTGAGCCGGTAGGACAGGTTCGACTTGGAGAGGCCGAGCCGCTTGGCGACCTGCGCCTGCACGCCGCCGCACGCCTCCAGCGCGGCCAGCAGGATGCGGCGCTCCACGTCGTCGAGCGCGTCGTGCAGCGGCATGTCGAGCACGGGCGCCACCGGCATGCTGGCGGGCGCGGTGACGACGCTGCTGGGCGTGTCCTCGGGCAGGGCGATGTCGAGCCAGGGGCCGTCGCGATGCAGCAGCACCGCGCGGGTGACCAGGTGCTCCAGCTGGCGCACGTTGCCCGGCCAGTCGTACGCGACGAGCGTGGCCATGCACTCAGCGCTCACCGGCGGCACGTCGCGTTGCTCGGCGGCGGCGGCCTTCTTCACGAAGTGCTCCACCAACAGCGGCACGTCGTCGCGGCGCTCGCGCAGGGACGGCACGCGCAGGGTCACCACGTTCAGGCGGTAGAAGAGGTCGGCGCGGAACCGGCCCTCGTCGACCTCGCGCTGCAGGTCGCGGTTGGTGGCGGCGAGCACGCGCACGTCGACGGTGATCGTCTCGCTTCCGCCGATGCGAGACAGCTCACCGGACTCCAGGACGCGTAGCAGCTTGGACTGCATGCCCAGGTCCATCTCGCCGATCTCGTCGAGGAAGAGCGTGCCGCCGTCCGCCTGCTCGAACTTGCCGCGGTGCTGTCGGATGGCGCCGGTGAACGAGCCCTTCTCGTGTCCGAACAGCTCGGACTCCAGCAGGTTCTCGGGGATGGCGGTGCAGTTCACGCGCACGAATGCGCGCTGCGCGCGGCGGCTCCGATAGTGCAGCGCGTGGGCGAGCAGCTCCTTGCCGGTGCCGGTGGCGCCTTGGAGCAGCACGGTCGCGCTGCTGTCCGCGACGGCCGCTACGTCCTCGTAGACCGACAGCATGGACGCGGACGCGCCCACCAGGTTTTGGAACCCGTACTTGGCGGTGACGTCGCGGCGCAGCTGCACCAGCTCCGCGCGCAGCGTGCGGTGCGCGATCGCGCGGTCGAGCACGACGTAGAGCGCGTCCCGCTCGATCGGCTTGATCAAGTAGTCCTCAGCGCCCGCCTTCATAGCGCGGACCGCGTCTGACACGCTGCCAAAGCCGGTCATGACGACGACCTGCGTCTCAGGCCACGACGCCTTCACCTGCTCGACCAGGTCGATGCCGCTGCCGTCAGGCATCTTCACGTCGGTGAGCACCACGTCGAACGGGCGCTCGCGCAGCATGCGGAGGGCGGCGCGCACGCCGTCGACGAGCACCACCTGCCAGCCGCGCTTGCCCAGGTTCACGTCGAGCGCGGTGCGCACGCCCCGGTCGTCGTCCACCACCAGGATCTGCGCGGTCACCGCGTGTGCATCGCTTTGAGGAGGTTCGGATCCAGGCGCCATAGGACCTCGTCCTGGCTGGAGAGCCAGAGCAGGCCCTGGAGCGGCTCGATCGGCATGCCCGCGGTGAAGCCGCCGGTGGCCAGGTTCGCCATCGCGCGCTCAATGCGGATGTGCGCCATCTGCATCGGGATCAGCGACAGGTCCGGCAGCAGCACGTCGGAGATGCGCCGCCGGTCGCGCAGGCCGATGACCTCGACCTCGCGCTTGTCGGGGATGCCCGCCAGACGTCGCGCGTCCTGGATGGCCTCGGGCAGGCCGCCGAGTTCGTCGATCAGGTGGTGCTCCTTGGCGTCGGTGCCTGACCAGATGCGGCCCTGCGCGATCGCCTCGACCTGATCGACCGTCATGCCGCGGCCCGTTGCCACCCGATCCTTGAAGGTCTCGTAGTCGGCGCCGACGATGGCCTCCATGCGCGCGCGCTGCACTGGGTCCCACGGGAAGAGCGGCGAGCTCATGCCCGCGTTGCGGCCGCGCTGATCGCGCCAGGTGGTGACGCCCACGCGTTCGAGGAGGCCCGCGATCGTCGGCTTCATGGCGATCACGCCGATGCTGCCGGTGATGGTGGTCGGCTCGGCCCAGATCGCGTCGGCGCCCGCGGCGATGTAGTAGCCGCCGCTCGCCGCCACGCCGCCCATGCTGACGACGACGGGCTTGCCGGCCGCCTTCACGCGCTCGATCGCGCGCCAGATCTCGTCGCTGCCGAAGCTGGAGCCGCCGGGAGAGTCGACGCGCAGGACCACGGCGCGCGTCTCGGCGTCCTTGGCCACGCGGTCGAGCTGCGCGACGATTGTCTCGCTGCCCGCGGTGTTGACTGGCAGCAGGCCGCCGTGCCGTGAGGGGCCGCTGGTGATCGCGCCCTCGACGTAGACCACCGTGATCTGCTCGGGCGGCTCCCAGCCGGTGCGCGCGCGCGGCCGACGGGACAGGTCGACCGTGCGGATGTCCATCTTGTAGCGCTCGTCGAGCTTGGCGCGGGCCTGATCCGGGTACGCGCGCGCGTCGACCAGACCCAGCGCCACGGCCTCCTCGGCGGTGTACGGGCCGCCGTCGATCCACGCCTTCACGTCGTCTGGGGTCCTCGCGCGGCCGTCGGCGATGCCCTGGACGAGCGCGTCATAGCGGTCGTCGAGCAGCGCGTCCTCCTGCAGCCGATCGGCGGGGGAGGGCTCTCGCTCCGTGTACATCTCGCCGGCGGACTTGAACGCGCTGCGGCGCACCACGTCCACGTCCACCCCGAACGACTCCAGCGCGCCGCCCAGGTAGAAGTTCTCGGTGGAGACGCCCGTGAGGTCGAGCGTCGCCGCGGGGTGCGCGAGCACCTCAGTCGCGCCCGACGCCGCGTACAGCGCGCCGTTCCCGACCGCGCCGACGAGCTCGACGATCACTTCCTTGCCTGCGGCGCGCGTGCGACCGATCGCGCTACGAAGCTCTTGCCAGCGCGCCCACGACATGTCGGCGCCGCCGAGCGTGAGGTACACGCCGCGCACGCCAGGGGCCTCCGCGGCTCGCGCGAACTGATCCAGCGCCTCCCACCAGGACAGGTCGGACGGCGAGAGCAGGCGGCGAACGGGTAGGTACTCGGGCTCGGTGGTCAGATCGATCGCGTCGACCCGGTTGTGCGGCGGCGCCACGTGCTCGTCGCGCTCGTCGCTCGCGACCCAGCCCATCACGTCAGGAATGCCGGCGTCGTCGCGGGTGCCGGTCCACAGGCCGAAGCCGCGGCCGCCGAAGTACAGCTCCAGGCCGGCGCCGAATTCCAGCCGTGAGTCGACGGCGGCGCGCAGGAACAGGCCCCGGGTGGGGCGGATGCGCGCGTTGAACGAGAAGACGTCGGTCGAGTCGGCGTCCAGGAAGCTGTGCAGGTAGTCGACGCCGAACACGACACCGCGACCGAGCGGCCGGATGGCCAGCCCCACGCCGGTCTGCGGGATGCCGTCGGTGCGGCTGCCCGGGTCGCCGATGTTGCGGGTGAGCACCGTCATGCCGAGCCAGGGCAGAGGACGCCACGCCGCCGACGCGTCGAAGGCCAGGATGTTGCGCTTGGCCGCGAGCAGCCACCAGTGCGCCGACATGCCGATCGCGATGCGCTTGGGGAGCTGCACGCCGGCCGCGAGGTCGATCGAGAAGTCCGGGTTGGCGCCCTCACGCTCAAACCAGCGCAGTCCGCCGGACAGGCCGCCCACGCGGGCCGCGGCGCCGCCGGAGAACGGGTTGCGATCGTCCGGTCCGTACCGGAAAAACACGCCCCAACCTGGATCGGGATCGTAGGCGAGGTTCGCCGGGTTTACCCAGAGCGTGCCTGGGCCGCCCTCGGCCGCGAGCCCGGCGCCAGGGACCAGGCCAGGATCGATCAGCAAGGGATCGGGCGTGGTCTGCCCGAGGGCCATCGCCATCCACAGCGTTGTGGTGAGGATCAAGCACGCTCCGCGGGCCATCGACGGACGACGGCGTGGTGTCGTGGTAACGCATTCTGGCGTACGGCATGGTCCGTGCCGAAGAGGGGACGAGCTGGATGCGTTTGCGTCGGGTGTGGTTGGCGGTCGGATTCCTGGCGTTCCCCCTCGTGGCGGGCGCGGGCCGGGCCAAGCCTCCGCCGCCGCCCCCGGTGGTGGAGGCGGTTGCGCCCATCACCGCCACGGGTGCTGCGGCCGAGCTGCTGACGCCCATCCTGGCGGGACCCGAGTTCCATGGCTTCGACGCGGGGCTTGAGGTCGTGCGCGTGTCGGACGGCGTGCCGGTCCTGGCGTGGCAGTCGGACAAGCGCTTCGTCCCGGCCAGCACGATGAAGGTCCTCACCTCGGCCGCGGCGCTCGACGCGCTCGGCCCCGCGTGGACCTTCAACACCGACGTCCTGACCGACGGGAAGGTCGAGAAGGGGGTCCTGAAGGGAAACCTCTACATCCGCGGCCGCGGCGATCCGACCCTGGGGGCGGAGAAGCTCTGGCGCATGCTCGCAGGCCTCAAGTCCGACGGCATCGCTGAGATCGACGGGGACATCGTGCTCGACGACACCTACTTCACGCCCGACGCCGAGCTGGTCGGCTGGGAGGTCCCGGCGGATCGCCTGCAGGGGCCCGCGTACTACCCGACGGTGGGCGCCTGCGAGCTGGAGTTCGGGCAGGTGACGCTGGTCGTCCGTCCCGGCTTGGCCGACGGGCAGCCCGGCGTGGTCGAGGTGGAACCCCCGGCGGGCGACTACGTCCGCATCGAAGGCGAGCTGGCCACGGGCAGCACGCGCGCCCGCACCCGCCTCGACATCGACCGGCAGGTCTCGCCGGATCACGTCACCTTCGTGGTGGACGGGCTCTTGCCGAGCGACGCTCCGGTGCGCCGCTACCGCCGCACCATCCCCGACCTCACGCTCCACATGGCGGGCGTGCTCTCCGACCTGCTCAAGACCGTGGGCCCGAAGTTCAGCGGCAAGATCCACCGGGGCAAGACTCCGTCGGAGGCGGACCGGCTGCGGCGGATCACGTCGGCGCCGCTCGCCAGCGTCCTGATGGACACGAACAAGTACAGCTCGAACTTCATGGCCGAGTCGATCGCCCGCGTGATGGGCGCTGAGCTGCGCGGCGAGGGGTCGACCGAGGCCGGCATGGACGTCGTCCGAACCTACCTGGAGCGCTTGGGCGTGCCGCCGACGGCCTACGTGCTGGTCAACGGCAGCGGCCTGACCCGCGACGCCCGCGTCACGCCGACCGTGATGAACCGGGTGCTCCGCGCGATGCTGGCCGACCCGCGCGTCGGGCCGGAATTCGTCACCTCGCTGGCCATCGCCGGGGTGGACGGGACGATGGAGCGCCGACTCTCCGAGTTTCCCGGCCGTGTTCGGGCCAAGACAGGCACTTTGTCCGATGTCTCCGCGCTGGCCGGGTACCTGCGGGCCGACGACGGCACCATGTACGCGTTCACCTTCTTCGCGAACGCGGTGGAAGGGGACTCGGACCGGGTCAAGTCTCTGGAGGACCAGATGCTCCGTGCCCTGCTCCCGTTCGGCGCCGAGACGACCCCCGTGGCGGTGCCATGATGGTGAATGGTTCGTCGGACCTTCAACGCCCTGTTGGCCGAAAGAGCGGTGCTCCGATACAGGACCGCTGGCGTTCCATCTGGTACGCCGGGAGAGCCCACGTGCGCCCTTGGATTGCATCCGCGCTTGCTAGTCTCTCGGTCTGGGGTGTGCTGACTTGTGGCGTTTCGTACGCCCAGGATGGCGGCTCTGAAGGCTCGTCCGCCCCGGCCGCTGCTCCGGAGGGGGCTGCCACGCCCGCCCCGGCGGCTCCTGCGGAGGAAGCCGCAATCCCCCGTGAGTTCCTTCGGGACCTGCACACGGCGGAAGCCCAGGTGCATGACCTTCAGGAGCGCGTGTTCCGCTCCAAGGCCACGCTTGAGCTCCTCCGCGAGCTCGTGGTCGAAGGCTCCGGCACGGGCTCCACGCTCAAGATCACGCACGTCGATGATCTGTCGCGTGACTACACGGTCGAAGGCGTCCAGTACTACCTGGACGGCAAGCCCGTGTTCACCTGGGCGCTCGCGGATGGCACCCCCATCCCGGATGAGGGCGTCACCGTCGAAGACGGCGCGGTCGCTCCCGGCACCCACGCGGTGCAGGTCACCCTCTCGCTGCGCGGCAACGGCGGCAAGATGTTCGACTACGTGCAGGACTACCGCTTCAAGGTGGAGTCGTCCTACTCGTTCGAGGTTCAGGCTGGCATGTCGACCAAGCTCACCGTGCACGCGGTGGCCAAGGGCGGCGTGAAGAAGGCGTTCACCGAGCGCCCCACCGTCCAGTACGAAGTTCGCAGCGAGACGGTCCGCTCTGAATGATGCGCACTCGCTCCCCGGCACGGGTTTGGCTGGCGCCCGGTTCCGTCCTGGGCCTGGCGCTGGCGTTCGCGATCGTGATGCCCGGGCATGCCGCGTTCGCCGCCACGCCGCCTTCGGGCGCGCTGGAAGACGATCTGGTCAAGGTCGAGGCCGGCGTGACGCACGTCCAGGACCTGGCCACGGCCATTCGGCAGCAGACCGCCGCCGGTGAGGATGTCTACGGCACCAAGCGCGCCCTGGACCGTTACCAGGACGCCGTCGTCCGGTTCATGCTGGAAGACTACCAGCCCGCTGCCGAGGCGTTCTTCGCCCTGGTGACCACGCGCGCGCTCGACGGAATCGGCCTGGGCTGGGACGCCGAGTGGTACCTGGCCGAGTCGCTGTTCTTCCTGGGCAACGACGACCTCGCCGTCGCCGCCTACCAAGAGATCGCCGCGGACCCCAAGCACCCGTTCCGCGAGGACGGCGTGCGTCGCCTGCTCGAGATCTATTCGCGCGACGCGGATGCCGCCCGCTTCGACGACCTCTACACGCGTGAGATCCTCCGCGGGAAGGTCCAGCCCACCGACGTCATCCTCTACAGCGTGGGCCGCGCGTTCCACACCAAGGGCGATCGCGTCAAGTCCAAGGGCTACTTCAACGAGATCGCGGCCGAGAGCCCGTACTGGGCCCGCGCGCAGTACCAACTTGGTGCCATGCTGGTGGAGGAGGGCACCGAGCCCTCCATGCGCGACGCCGTCGTCGTGTTCTCCCGTCTGGGCGCGTTTGAGGCCGTCACCTTCGAGGACATGCGCGTCGTCGATCTGGCCTGGCTCGCCGTCGGCCGTATCTTCGAGCACCAGAGCGAGTGGCGTGACGCCGCCGAGGCCTACTCCAAGGTCGGCGACGACTCCGCCTACGCGCCGGACAAGCTCCGCGAGATCGCTTGGGTCTACATCCAGGCCAAGGACTACCCGGCCGCCTCTGCCGCGGTCGACGTGTTCCTGGAGCGCTTCCCGAACCACGCGTACGCCGCCGAGCTTCGCTTGGTTCAGGGCCACCTGCAGTTCCAGCAGGCCCAGTGGGATCGCGCGCTGACCAGCTACCAGTCGGTGGTCGCCGACTACACGCCGGTGCGCGAGAAGTTCACGACGCTCTCCCGCCCCGAAGCGGATGCCAACGCGCTGTTCAACGACCTGCTCGGCGACGACGCCGACGGCGTCTGGGCCCCCAAGGACCCTGAGGCGCTCCCGCCGTTCGCGGTGGCGCTGCTGGTCGAGGACCCGCAGTTCTCGCGCGCGTTGAACATGTACCGCGACCTGCAGAAGCAGGAGGCGGCCATCGTGGCGTCCGAGGCCATCATCGCCTCGCTGACGCCCGCCCTCGGAGGTTCGGCGGACACCAGCGCGGTGACCTCCGCGCGCTACTCGGTGCTGTCTGCGCAGGTCACCGGCATCAACCAGGGCATCGCGCTGCTCGACGTCGAGACGCGCTGGCTCGCGCTGGCGAACGCGCCGTCGGGCCGCCTGGCCGAAGCCCGCGCCAACCTGGACGCGCTGCGCGGCCGCATCGCCCAGGCCGCGGCCACGGTCGACATGGCGGGCCCTCGCAACTCCGTCACCACCGACGCCACGCAGGCGGCGGTGCTCGACAACATCGAGAAGCCGTCCACGCTGGAACTCGGTGGGATCGAGGCGGATCTGGAGCGCGTGCGCAAGGAGATCCGCGCGCTGCGCGCTCCCTCCGGCATCGACGCCGACATGGACCCGACCAGCACCCGCTTGGACGCCCAGCACGCCACGCTGTCCGCCGCCATCACGCGCGTGCGTGAGGTTGGCTCCTCCATCGCTTCGCTCAAGGCCACGGACCTGGAGCGCCTGCGCGCCACCTTCCGCGAGCAGGTCGACGCGGTGCAGTCCGAGCGCGCCGAGCTCGACGCCCGCTACGCAACCATCCGTGATCTCGCCGTCGCCGTCGCGCGAAACGACTTCGCCCGCCTCTCGGGTGAGTTCCTCGACAGCATCCTCGGCGCGGACATGGGCATCGTGAACGTCCATTGGTCGCGCTGGGTGGCGGATGGGGATGAGCAGAAGGCCGTCACTGAGGAGCGCAACGACGCCGTGTCCGAAGTGGAAGCGCAGTACCAGTACCTTCAGCGCGGGGTGACGAAGTGAACCTCCGCGCCCCAATCGCGCTGTTCCTGTCGATGCTCGGCGGCAGCGCCCTGGCTGACGACTCCACTCCGGCTGTGGAGCACCTGCGCGGCCCGGTGCCCGAAGAGGTCCGCGCCTTCGACGACGCCATCGAGCGCTTCCGCTCGCGCGTCGGCGAACTCGAGCTGTCGACCAGCACGCTGCTGAACTCGCAGAAGTCGCTCGCGCTGTCGCAGATCACCAAGCGCTTTGACGCGCAGCTGGCGCAAGTCAACGTGCGCGAGACCTCGGATCGCGCCGTTGCGATCCGGGCCTTCGAAGACTTCCTCTCGCACTACGACGCGGTCGCGCCGGCGAGCGAGGTCCGCCTCCGTCTGGCCGAGCTGTACTTCCGCGTGGCGGAAGACTCCTGGTTGATCTCGACCACGGCCTACTTCAAGGAAGTGGACGCCGCGAACGGCGACCTGGATCGCCTTGAGGCGATTGAGTCCCAGGGCGAACCCAAGATCGATCTGACGCGCGTGATCGTGCTGCTGGATCGCATCGTCAACGACAACGCCACCGTCTCGCCGTCCGAGCGCTACGCGCTGCTCGACGTCACGTACTACATGCTGGCCTTCTGCTACGCCGAGCCCAACTCCGCGCAGCGTGACCGCGATCGCGCCCGTCAGGTCTTCCGCGACCTCGTCATCGCGCGTCCGGACTCCGACTACGCGGACGCCGCGCACCTGCTCCTCGGCAACTACTTCTTCGAGGACAACCAGTACGCGTCCTCGATCCCCGAGTTTGAGGCCGTGCTCGCGCAGGGCCCCGAGCGGCGCAACTACCTGGCCGCGCTCTACCAGCTGGCCTGGGCTCGCTACAAGCTCAACGACTACGACGAGTCGATGGCTCGCTTCGTCGACCTGCTCGATCGGTCGGAGAAGCTGCACCACGACACGGGTCGCCCGAGCGAGTTCGCGCCGGACGCGGTGTCGTACCTGGCGCTGTCGCTCGCCGATCAGTCCGACGCGCACAACGTCACTCCGCTGGAGGAGGCCAAGGTCTTCTTCGCGCGCGTGGGCAACGACAAGCCGTACCGCTGGGACGTGCTGAAGTCGCTGGCCGAGGCGCTCGTGCGCTACTCGCGTCAGTCCGACGCGGTCGCGGTCTACGAGTCTCTGCAGACCGACCCTGCCTTCAAGTTCCGTCCGGAGAATCCTGACTTCCAGGACACGGTCGTGAAGTTGCTCACCTCCGGTGCCAGCGCGGATCTGGTCGCGGGCGGCGCGGCTCGCCTGGAGATGACCGAGAACTACGGCGAAGGCTCGGCCTGGTGGAACGCCAACCGCGCCAACCCCGAGGCGCTGTCGCAGGCCCGCAAGTACACCGAAGCGTACCTGCTGGAAGTGGCGATCGAGCTCAAGGCGCGCGCCCAGGATCTGGCCGACGCCGGCAAGGACGCCAAGGTCGCGTACGGCATCGCCGCGGATCGCTACCAGGAGTACCTGAAGCGCTTCCCGATCTCCGACGGCTACTTCGAGAATCAGTTCCAGCTGGCCGACGCGCTCTACCAGGCCGGTCGCTACGACGAGGCGGCTACCGAGTACAAGCTGCTCGTGCGCGACGAGAAGTTCCACAAGTACGGCGACGCCGCGGCGTTCATGCTGTTCCGCGCGCGCAACGAGCTCCTCGCGGAGAAGGTCGGCCCGATCGACCAGCGCTCGGCCAAGTCCGAGACGGATCGCCGCTACGCCACTCAGGCCGGCAACGAGATCGTCGTCTACCAGCTGCTCGACGAGCAGAAGGCGCTGGTCGAGTCCGCCGACGATCTGCTGCTTCGCGACATCCCCGAGCCCACCGAGGCGGTGGTCGCCGAGATGGAAGCCCGCGGCGAGCCGAACCTGTACCAGATCGTCGAAGACAACCGGAGCAAGATCCTCTACTTGCCCGCGCAGATGCTTTTTTACGCGAACCGCTTCGACGAGGCGCGGCCGCGCCTTCAGAAGATCATCAAGGAATTCCCCGAGTCGGACGAGGCCGCCTACTCGGCGAACTTGTTCCTCAACACGTACATCACGGAAGGGGACAACACCGAGGTCCGTCGTTGGTCGCGCGAGTTCGCGGCCATGCGCCTCGGCTCGCTCCAGACGGCGGCGGCGCGCGGGGCGCAGTTCCAGTCGACCTACGAGCGCGCCAGCTACCAGGTCGGCCTGGATGCCGCGAAGCGCGCCGACTACGCCGCGGCGGTCGACGCCTACATGGGCTTCATCGCCGAGTTCCCCAAGAGCCCGAACGTGCCCGACGCCTTGCTGTCGGCCGCGGCCAACAACGAGCGCATCGGCCACGCGCTCGACGCGGCGGCCCTCTACGAGCGCTTCCTGCGCGAGTACCCGGACCACCCCGAGGCCAAGCCGTTCTACTTCACGCTCGCCTCGAACTACGAGTCGGTCTTCGATCTGCCCCGGGCCATTGGGTACTACGAAGAGTTCGTGAAGCGGTTCCCGACGGACAAGAACGCGGCAAACGCCCAGTATGACTTGGCCTTCCTCAAGGAAGGCATCGGCGACCACCTCGGCGCCGCCGTGGGCTACGACACGTACGCCACGCGCTACACGACCGCCGCGGACCGCGAAGACGTCGCGTACCGTGCGGGCCGTCAGTACGAGGAGGTCGACTCCGACCGGGCGATCACGTTCTACCGTGGCTACCTCAAGAGCTTCGGCACCAAGAACCCGGACCACGCCATCGAAGCGCAGTCTCGCATCGCCGAGCTCGAGCGCGCCGCGGGCCGCACGCGTGAGGCCGCCGCCGATCAGGCCGCGATCGTCACGCTGTTCGACCGCGTAGTCGCCGCGGGTGGCAAGGTTGGTCCTGCCGGTCGCGACGTCGCCGCGGAGGCCGCCTTCCCGGCGCTTCAGGCGCAGTACCAGAAGATCGTCGACCACAAGCTGATCCGCAACGAGAAGAAGGACACGGACCTCCTGCTCACGCAGATTCCGGCGGAGATCGCTGCGTTCGACGCGGCCGCCCAGGCCTACGTCGACCGCTACCTCTCGTTCGACCACACCATCGCGGCGATCTACCTGCAGGGCATGACGCGGCGCATGTACGCCAAGCTCGGCTTCAGCGTCGTGCCGCCGGCGGGCCTGTCCGAAGAGCAGACGGAAGCCTACTGGGAACTCTTGGAAGAGAACCTGTTCCCGCAGTTCGAGAAGGTCGAGCAGGCCGCTGCGCTCTACCTCCAGAAGGGCATCGACCTCGGCAAGTCGCAGAAGCGTCACTCGCCCTGGATCGACAAGTGCATCGACGCGCTCCACGACATCGACCCGATCGCGCACCCTGGCCAGAAGGACCCGCTGCTGGGGACCGTCGACGCGCACGCGCCGGCCGACCTCGCCACCGTCCCGTGGCCTGAGCCGCCGAAGGAAGACGCGCCCAAGCCTGTGACGCCTGCGGGAGGTGCGCCATGACGAACACCCGTTGGCTGCTGCTGCTCGCGCTCCTCGCCGGTTGCCCAAAGAAGCCGCCGGCCGCTGTCGGTGAGCCTGCTCCGGCGCCTGCGCCCACCGCTGCGCCCGCCGCGACGACCGACGCCCCCGTGGCGCCGCCCGCGCCGGTGTCGGTGGGGGAGCGCGTCGGCACCGCGCTTGAGCTGCTCGGCACGGGCCAGGAGCCTGACTTGCTCCGCGCGCGCAAGCTGCTCGAAGACGTCGTCGCCGCCGCGCCGAACAGCGCGATCGGCTGGTACGATCTGGGCGTGGCCCGATACCGCTCGGCGATGTTCCGTGAGGCCGGTGATGCCTTCACCAAGGCCACCTCGCTCGACGCCAACATGGCGCCCGCGTGGATCGGCCTCGGTCAGTCCGAAGAGGCCGCGGGCAACGCGTCCAGCGCGCTGTCCCGCTACGAGCGCGCGATCGCGCTCGACGCCAAGTCGATCGACGCGCACGTCGCGAAGCTCGGTGCCCTCGTGGCGCTTGGCCGCGCGAAGGATGCGATCGACGCGGCCAAGTCCGCGCTGCGCGTGAACTCGCGCGACCTGCGCGTGTACGACCTGATGGGGCAGGCTTGGCTTCAGCTCAATGAACTCGGCCTGGCCCGGTTCATCTTCGAGAAGGCCGAGACCGTCCCCGGCGCAGAGTCGGACGCCGCGCTCCAGGCGCATTTTGGCTGGACGCAGTACCGCCAGGGCGAGCGCTACCAGGCCGAGGTCCGCCTCAAGCGCGCGGTCGAACTCGACCCGAACGGCATGGCGGGCCTCGTCTACATGGCGCGGTTTTACCTGACCGATCACGCGTTCACCGACGCCGTGCCGCTGCTGGAGCGCGCGCTCGAGCGGTCTCCCGGCAACCACGCCGTCATGCTCGACCTCGGCGCCGCGTACCGCGGCGTGGGCCGCACGCAGGACGCCAAGCGGATCTGGGAGCAGGCGCTCGCCCTGCAGCCCACGGACCCCACGCCCAACTTCAACCTGGGCATCCTGCTCGCCGACGACGTACACGACTACGACGGCGCCATCGCGCGGTTCGGTCAGTACGTGAGCATGGGCGGCGTCGAGTCCAAGCGCGCGGCTGAGTACGTGACCGCCGTGCAGAAGGACAAGGAGCGCGCCGTCCGAGACGCCGAGCGCGCTCGCAAGGCGGCGGAAGCCGCGGCGGCACGTGCGGCTCAGGCCGCCCAGCAGGCCGCGACTCCTGCGCCTGCACCGACGCCCGCGCCTGCCGCGGCGCCTGCACCGGCGCCCGCGCCTGCCGCGACGCCGGCGCCTGTTCCGCCTCCTGCGCCGAAGCCGGCTCCGGCTCCCGCGCCCTTGCCTGCCGCGACGCCTGCTCCGGCTGCGGCGCCTGTCCCGGCTCCTGCGCCGAAGCCGGCTCCGGCTCCTGCCGCGACGCCTGCGCCGGCGCCTGTTCCGGCTCCCGCACCGAAGCCCGCTCCGGCCCCCGCGCCCGTTCCAGCCCCCGCGCCGAAGCCCGCGCCCGCGCCCTCGCCGACTCCGGTCGTGCCCGCCGACAGCCCGTGGTCGAGCGGCGTGGCCGCCCCGGCTCCGGCCGCCGCGCCTGCGCCCAAGCCCGCTCCTGCTCCGGCGCCTGTCCCCGCGCCCGCTCCGAAGCCCGCTCCTGCTCCGGCGCCCGCGCCCGCCCCGAAGCCCGCACCGGCTCCGGTTCCTGCACCCGCGCCTGCTCCGGCCGACAGTCCGTGGTCGACCGGCGCCGCGACGCCGGCACCTGCCCCGGCACCTGTACCTGCCCCGGCTCCCGCTCCCGCACCCGAGCCGTCCCCCTGGGACGTCGGTGGAGGAAAGTGATGACCAAGCTCTTCACGTTCGCGGCGGCGCTCTTCGTCGGTCTCGCCTGGGCGCCGGCCGCTCACGCTCAGGACGCGGCCAAGCCCGAGGACGACAAGCTCGTCTTCGAGGACGGCGGCTTCAAGATCGTCGGTAAGGTCCAGAAGCCCGAGGTGGTGATCGTCATCCGCCGCGAGAACCTCGACAAGGGCTTCCAGCTCCAGCTGAGCGAGGACTTCCTCAACCGCGTGGTCGAAGCCGTCCAGGATCCTCCGTTCTAGCGCAAATCCCCTGCGCGTTTTCCCGTTGGCCTTGGAAGGCGGGGCGGCCCGGTGGTGTCGTTGTGTCACGTTGTCGTGAGAGGGATGCGGGTGGACCTCGTTCCGAACGATGGGGAATGCGTCAGGAGCCCGTCGAGGACTCCAATCGCTTTGGCAGATTGAGAAACCGTGTGATACGACCGAGGCGCTTTGGGGGCCCATCGTCGGCGCCCGGATGCCAAGCGCCCGGCACGGTCCGCGAATCGCCCTTTACACTCGGAGCAAATGCCCCATGACGAGCATCGCGAAGTTCTTCCAGGACGGCGGCAACATCATGTACGTCAATCTGGCCATTCTGGTGTTCGCACTGGCGGTGGTTGCGGAGCGGCTCGTGGTGCTGACGAGCCGTCTGCGCCTGGACGAGAAGAAGTTCCTCGACGCGGTCGAGAACTCCGTCATGGGCGGAAACATCGACCGCGCGGTCAAGCTGTGCACGATCAATGACGGCGCTGCGGCGGCCACGGTCGTCCACGCCGCGCTGAACCAGGCTCGCCTGGGCGCCAACGCGGTCGGCTCGGCCATTGACGAGACGCTGATGGAGGTCAAGCCCCGCATCCAGAAGCGCGCGGGCATCCTCTTCGGCATCGCCAACTTGGCCACCCTCATCGGTCTGGTTGGCACCGTCTTCGGTCTGATCGAGTCCTTCGCCGCCATCGGTGAAGCGGCACCTGACCAGAAGTCGATTCTGCTGACCCGCGGCATCGCGCACGCCATGAACAACACGGCGTTCGGCCTGTCGATCGCCGTCACGTGCATCTTCTTCCACATGATCCTCTCCACGCTCGTCCGCAATCTGCTGGCGTCGGTGGACCACACGGCGATCCGCATCGAGAACATTCTCACGCGCCGCCGTCTTGAGGAAGAGGGCCGTGAAGCGGCCAAGTCTGCTCCCCAGGCGTCGTAGTCTGATTCCCGCAGCTTGATGGGAGAGGGAATGAGACGGTCGAGGCACAGTCACGACGAGCTTGAGGACGAGGGTGAGGACGGCGAGCTCAACCTCACGCCTTACCTGGACATGATCACCACCCTGGTGATCTACTTGGTCTTTACGTTCCAGATCGTGATCGAGTTCCGCATGATCGAACTCCTCCCGCCCGAGCTGGGTGGGGCGGGCGCGGCCGCCGCCAAGGACCCTGAGGCGACGGTCACTCTGTTCATGCGGGCAGACGGCTACCTGCTGCTGGCCGCGGAAGAGACCACGCAGTTCCAGGCCACCATCCAGATTCCCAAGATCGCGGACCCCGAAGCGGCCGGAAAGAAGACGTTCGACGTCGTCAAGCTTCACGACACGCTCAAGCAGTGGAAGAAGGACTACCGTCTCGGCGAGTCCCTCATCGTCGTGGGCGAGACTGGCACGGCCTACCGTGACGTCGTCTCGGCGATGGACTCGGTCCGCATGGACGAGGACAAGATCATGTTCCCGGCGATCCTCTTCGGCGCGCCTGTCGCCGCGACGGGAGGCGGATGATGGAGCCCGAACAGCCCGAGACCCCGTCGGCTCTGTCCGCGCTGGTCCGCACCTCCCACTCGGAAGAGGACGCGCAGGCGCATCGGCGTCATCGTCGTCGCGGTGGTCACCAGGACAAGATCCCCGGTGAGGACATCACGCACCTGAACCTGACGCCTATGATGGACATCATGACCATCCTGCTGGTGTTCCTGGTTCAGAGCTTCGCGACCGACCCGGGCAACATCAACGTCAACCTGTCTCTGCACCCGCCCGCGTCGACCACCAAGATGCTGATGGAGGCGGCCACCAAGGTGACCGTCACCGCCGAGCAGATCTTGGTCAACGACAAGCCCGTCATGACGGTCGCCTCCTTCCCGACCACGGTGGATGTGGACGGCTTGATCGCGCCCGTGCGCGACGCGCTCGACCTCGAGAAGAACCGCATCGACCAGGTCGCGGCCGCCGGCGGTCCTCCTTTCGACGGCAAGCTGGTCCTGGTCGCCCATGAGACTACGCCCTACGAGCTGCTCAACGCCGTCCTGCACAGCGCAGGGCAGGCGCACTTTGCCAAGTACGAACTGGTCGTCATGAAGGCCACGGAAAAGACCGAGTGAAAGCGGGAACCGTTCTGGAACCAGCGTGTCTGTTCCTCGGGTTACCGACGGATCAGGAAGTCCCGCGTCGCGGGCAGGAAGGAAACGCATGAGCGCGGCTCCGCTCGAAACCAAGGTCCTCCGCGTCGGTCTCGTCCGCGACGACAAGCTCGTCGAGGAGCGGGTGATCACGCCGGGCGAGTCCGTGGTCTTCGGCGTCGGGCCAACAGCCACCTTCCCGGTCCAGGTGCCCGGGCAGACCGGTGACTTCGCGCTCTTCCTTTGGAAGGACGGCGCCTACATCCTCCAGGCCACCGACACCATCCGCGGCAAGGTCACGGCCTCCGGCGCCCCCTTGGTGCTGGAGAAGTCGCGCCGCGACGGCTCGCTCGCCAAGGACGCCACCGGCCTGAGTCAGGTCGCGCTCACGTTCGGCGACAAGGGCAAGCTCACCATCGGTGAAGCTAAGGTCCTGTTCCAGTTCGTCAGCCAGGCCGTCGTCGCGCCCGCGCCGCAGCCCATCGCGCCGCAGTCGTTCCGGCGCCCGCTGGTGTCGTTCGAGGACTCCACGTTCCTCGGCTTTATCCTGCTCTTCTACTCCATCGGCGCCGCGGTCGGCGTGTGGGCGGCTACGGCCACCATCCCGCCGCCCTCGTTCGACAAGTACGTCGGCATGATCGCCGAGTACCAGGCCAAGCCGCCCGTGGTCACCGAGAAGCCTAAGGAGAAGCCTGCTGAGGACAAGCCCAAGGACGAGGAGAAGCCCGCTGAGGCCGCTCCCGCCGAGGACTCCACTCCCAAGCCGCCCAAGAACCGCGAGGAAGCGGTCGCTCAGGCGCGAAACGACATGCAGCAGAACTCCGAGCTGTTCAAGCTGCTCAAGGCCAAGCTGGAAGGCTCGTTGGGTGAGAACAGCTCCGGCCTCGTCGTGTCCAACGCGGACGCGTACGACAACGGCATGGCCGCGCGCCTCGCCGAGGCCTCCAACATCGCGGGCTCCACCTCCGGCGGTCTGATCCGCACTGGCGACGGCCCCCCCGGCGGCGACCGCGGCATCGGCGGCGTCACCGCGGGCGCAGACGGCGTCAGTCGCGTCAGCGGCAGCGCCAGCGTTCGCGTCGTGAAGGCGAACACCCCGGACATCGGCGACATCGATGGCCCGGCGGACGTCGCCAGCGTCGGCAAGATCGTCCGTAAGTACCGTGGCAACATTCAGTTCTGCTACGAGACCTCGCTCAAGGCCAACCCCAAGCTCTCCGGCCGCGTGGTCGTGGCGCTGACGGTGACCGGCGGCGTGCCCAAGGACGTGTTCATCGCCGACAACACCACCGGCGACGACACCCTGTCCGACTGCATCCGCAAGAAGGTGATGCGTTGGGACTTTACGGGCGTCGAAGACGGCGACGCGAAGGTGCCCTTCGTGCTGACCTCCCACGAGGAGTGAAGGCATCTCGCGTCGGAAATTTGGGCTGAAACGGCGTGCTCGTCCGACCGAAACATCTTGTGTGTGAACGCGGCGTTCACAGCTTGACGGAACCGCGATCGTCGTCTATCCAAAGCTAGTGGCAGACCTAGTCGGAGGAATCACCATGTTCCGGATCATCGCGGCTTTGATTGTCTTCGCGACCGTCGCTGGCCCTGTGCAAGAGGCGCGCGCGGATGACCCTGGGGTCACCCTCGATCTCGAGCGCATGCTCTCTGCCGACCCGGCGGCGATGAAGTCCGCCACGCTCCAGGCGAATGAGGAGCAGCGGCGCATCGTCAAGGCGCTCACGCACCTCTCCGACGACGCCAAGCGCAAGTCGGCGGGCGGCACGGGTGAGCCTTGCGTGGAGAAGAGCTTGGCCGCGTCCAAGGCGCTGCTGCAGGTCTCCGAGGCGGCAGAGGCTGCCATGAACGCGGCGCTGGCCGCGGGCAACAAGGAGCAGGCGGACTTCCAGTTCCGCAAGATCGCCATCGCGCTCCGCGAGAGCCGTCGCATGGGCCAGGAGGGCACCACCTGTGCGCTCGGTGTCGGCGCTCAGGACGGCAACACCCGTCTCAACGTCACGGGTGGCGTGGGCGACGCGATCGTCGACACTCGCGCGCTCTCGAGCGACGTCTTCGACTACGGATTCGATCCGGCCGATGTTTCGCCGTTCTGATCCGTCCCTGAACACCGTCTGCACGCAGCGCGAGCAAGCGCGTTTGCGTGTTTTGGGGTAAGTGCGCGCCGAATGACTTTCGTGTCTACCCAGACCCTCCGCCGATGGAAGGCCGTTCAGGTGTCGCTTTGTTGCGCCCTGGGCTGGGCTCCGGCCGCGTTTGGCGCCCCGGGAGACCACATCGTCACGGGCGCGGCCACGGTCACACCTGAGGTGACCGCGGGCGTGGAAGGCCGTTCGAACGCCTACCTCGCGGACCCCACGGACAATCCCGCGCGCGGGCACGACTCGCCGATCATCCCGGCCTGGGACTTCTACCTTTCGCCTGCCCTCGGCATCGACGTGAAGGGCAAGAAGATCCGCTGGACGCTGGATGGTCGCTACGAGATGCGCAAGTTCTTCGAGAAGGACATCGCGCCGCGGCTCGACCAGTTCTCGGACTTCCACGTCGACACGCGCCTTGAGGTCCTCCCCGAGGGCGTGTTTGGGTTTGGCCTGCATGAAGAGGCCAAGCTCCGCAACCGGCCCACGGACGAAGAGGTTTCGGCGAACTCGCTCAACACCCAGTTCCGCAACGACCTCGGCCTGGACCTGAAGTTCCGCCCCGGGCCTGAGCTCGACATCGTCCCGGGTGGCGGCTGGTCCTACCATGACTACCGGATCCCCGGCGTCACGGGCCAGGTCCCGTTCGACAACCGGAACACCTACGAGGCGCGCCTGGGCCTCGCGTGGCGCTTCTTCCCGAACACGGCGTTCGTGGTCGACGCCTCGTACTTGTTCAACCGCTGGGACCAGCACTGGCTCCCCACGGGTGACACGGGCACCGCCGCCGACCCGGACACCGGTGACGCTGGCGCCGTGGGCGAGTACCTCGCGCTGCCGGACTCCGATTTCTTCAAGGCCAGCACCGGCATCCGCGGTCGCTTGGGCCGCAACGTGCTGGTCGTCCTCACGGCCGGCTGGGGCTTCGGCAAGTACGACGTCGCCTCCGTCGTCGACGAGGCCAACGCGAACGGCGGCGCCGCGACGGAAGCAGACGGCGCGGCGGTCGGCTTCGACGCGAACGTCACGCCGGTCGAGGGCATCCTGGCGAGCGCCCGCGTGTCGTCGAACTTCGGCTTCGACGACAAGCAGAAGTTCGGCCAGAAGCTGACGTTCGAGTACCGCAAGGACTTCGAGGACTCGTTCTTCACCAACTACGTGGCGGAGAACCACCTCAAGCTGTTCCTGGAGAGCCGCTTCGGCCAGTACGTGAACACGCGCTTCGAGGGCAGCGTCCGGTTTGAGAGCTACGCCGGTGAGGTCACCCGTCGCGACATCTTCGCGAAGGTGGACGGCGCGCTGAACCTGACGCCCACGCGCTACCTGACGTTCCAGGTGGGCGGCTACTGGGCGCGTCGTCAGTCCAGCGACCCCGGCGTCGAGTATGACAACGTACAGGGACGTTTTCTGGCGACGTTCGCGTACTAGAAGGCGATGATGTGGGCGCCCGCGCGTGTTCTACGTCGGATGCGCAGCAGGACGCCGGGTCCAGCGGAGGGTCGGATGCTTCGGGTGTGGAGCTTGGTGCTTGGCTTGATGCCGCTTTCGGCGTTTGCCGCGGACTACCAGGTGGGTCCCGGCGACTCGCTCTCGGTGCTGGTCTACGACGAGCCCACCCTGTCCGCCGACGTGGTCGTCAGCGAGACGTGCACGGTCACTCTCGCGCTGATCGGCCGGGTGGAGGCGTGCGGTCACTCGACGGCCGAGCTCGAGGCGAACATCGCGGGCCAGTACGCCAGCGGCTACCTGGTCAACCCGAACGTCGCGGTGAAGGTCGCGCGCTACCACAGCCAGCGCGTGGACGTGCTGGGCGAGGTCCAGAAGCGTGGCCCGCTCTATCTGGAGGGGCAGACCAGCTTGGTCGAGGTGGTCAGCCTCGCCGGCGGCCCCACGGCCGACAACGTCGTCACTGTCGAGGTCGTCTCGGAGGACGGCTCCTCGCACACCTATGACCTGCGTGAGCTCACCACGAGCGGGCAGGCCGTGTGGGTGCTCCCCGGCGACAAGGTCATGCTGCGCCCGGGCGAGCTGGTTTACGTCGAGGGCCAGATCAAGCGCCCCGGCGTCGTCACCCTCAAGGAGGGCCTGACGGTCACGCAGGCGCTCACGCTGGCGGGCGGCTCGGACGAGTACGCCAACCTACGCCGGGTCGTGCTGCGCCATGCCGACGGCACCAAGGAGATCGTGAACGCGTTCAAGGCCGCCCGCGGCGCTAGCGCCGATCCGGTCCTCAAGGCCGATGACCACGTCATCGTGCCCCGAGGCGCCTTCTAGCGCTTGCCGTAGCGGGGGCTCTGGTACCAGCCCCACGCGTCACGGATGACCGTCTCCAGGTTGCGCGTGGCGCGCCAGCCCAGATCCGCGTAGGCGCGCGACGCGTTCGCGACCAGCATGGGCGGGTCGCCGTCGCGGGCGGGGCCGAGCGTGCGGGCGACGCGGTGCCCGGTGACGCGCTCGATGGTGTCCATCACCTCGAACACGCTCGCGCCGTGTGCGGTGCCCAGGTTCCACGCGCCGCCCGGGTGACCGGCCAGCATGCGGTCGAGCGCGCGCAGGTGCGCGTCGGCCAGGTCCTCGACGTGCACGTAGTCCCGCACGCAGGTTCCGTCCGGGGTGGGGTGCTCGGTGCCGAACACGGTCATCGGACGGCCGGTGGCGGCGGCCTCGAGCGCCAGCGGGATGAGGTGCGTCTCGGGGAAGTGGCTCTCGCCGAGCGAGCCGTCGGACGCCGCACCCGCGGCGTTGAAGTAGCGCAGGCACGTGACGCGCATGTCGTTGGCCGGGCGCGCGAGCGCCAGGATGCGCTCCACGACGGCCTTGGTCTCGCCGTAGGGGGAGATGGGCGCGTGGGGCAGGTCCTCGTCGAGCGGGACGCGCGCGGGGCGGCCGTAGATGGCGCACGTAGACGAGAAGACCAGCACCTTGCACCCATGGGCGCGCATCACCTCCAACAGGGTGAGGGTGCCGCCGACGTTCACGTCGAAGTAGCCGACCGGGTCCTCGTTGGACTCGCCGACGCTCATGCGCGCCGCGAAGTGCAGGACGGCGTCGAATCCCCGGGCGAGGACCGCGTCGAGCGCCGGTCGATCGCGCAGGTCGCCGACGACCAGCTCGCCCGAGACCGCCTCCCGGTGCCCGCCGGCCAGGGAGTCGAACACCACCACGTCGTGTCCGGCCTGCCGCGCCGCCCGCGCGCACACCGCGCCGACGTACCCAGCACCACCCGTGATCAACAATTTGGCCATGATCGACGCCCCTCAAATGAGCCGCAGATCTAACTCATCGCGGAGCGCCTGGACCAGGAGCTCGAAAGTCACTTGAAGTGTTCCCATGACACGTCAAGAGGTGCTATGATCTCGGCGCGAGCGCGATCATGAACGGAACGACCACCAAGAATCGTGACCCCGAATTGGCTGCGACGGCGAAGCGGCCGGTCAAGCCGAAGCCCGTTCCGTCGGGCACGCCCGCCCCCAGCGGGCAGGGCGGAGCTGCGCCCGCGGCGCCCCGTCCCAAGACCGTTCGCCTCAAGCGCGAGACCCCGCCGCCCACGTCCGTCGGTACGGTCGTGACCAGCGTCGTCTCCACCGTGCAGGGCGCCGTGTCGGAGCACCGTCGCGAACTGCTGCTCATCGGCGCGCTCGGCTCGGCTGCGTTCACCGCGGTCGCGCTGGTCGGCTGGTCGGCGCAAGACCCCACCTGGGCCCACCCGGTGCTGGACGCGTCGGTGGTGGTCACCAACCCGTGCGGCCCGCTCGGCGCCAACGTCTCGGACCTCCTGTACCGCTCCATCGGCTACGGCGCGTGGGCGCCTGTGGCGCTCGGCCTGGTCGTGCCGGTCTATGTCCTCGCGCGTCGACCGCTGGTGCCGTGGCCCAAGGCCCTGATGAGCGGCTGGCTGTGGCTGATGACGCTCGGCTTCATGGAGCTGACCTTCGGCCCTGCGGCCGAGGTCGAGCTTCGCCCCGGCGGCCTGCTGGGCGCGTGGGTCTGCAACTCGCTGACCGGCGTGGTCGGTGTCGTCGGCGCGTCGATCACGCTCGTCGCCACCATCGTCAGCACCGGCGGCTTGCTCGCGGGCGTGTCGTGGAGCTCCGTCGCCCACCGCGTGCTCGGTCGGGTCGAGGCCGAGCTCCCGGCGGTCAAGGAGAAGGCGGTCGCCGCGAGCGGTCAGGTCGGCGGCCTCGCGGTCGGTGGCGCCAAGGGTGTGGGGCGTGGCGTGTTTGGCCTGCTGGTCCGCATCGGTGACGTGTCGATCGGCTCGGTGAAGGGCGTGTTCCGTGGCGCGAACACGGTCGTCGCGCGCGCCAAGGACGCCGTTACCCGCACGGACGCCGACGAGGACGACGGCGCCTGGAGCGCGTCGGGACTGATCGAGCCGGAGCGCGCCAAGGGTGCTGTGCTGCCGGTGCTCTCGCAGGTGCCGGCGTTCGCGGGCCCCGACACCGAGGTCGACGACGACACGGCCCCGTCGGCCGAGGTCGCCTGGGAGCCCACCCGCGCTGAGGCCGGGCAGGTGCTTCAGCTCTTCCCGGAGCTTGGCCGCCGCCGCAAGGGCGACGGGCCCCACGCGGAAGACATGGACGAGCCGGTCCGCGTGGCTCGCCGCGCGCCCGTGGCCCCCGCGGCTGCGCCCGCGCTGGCCGACGTCGCCGCCACGCCCCGCCGTCCGACGCGTCGCGCCAAGGTCGTGGTCGCCGCGGTGCACGAACCGCGCACGCTCGCCCCCGCGGACGACTCTGACGTCGACGACGACGAGGTCGAGACCGGATCGTTCGCGGCCGTCGTGTCTGCGCCCGCCTCGAACCACCGCCCGGAGGACAACCCCTTCGAGGCGATCGACCCGGCCAACATGCCCACGACCGCCGAGCACCGTTCGTTGGCCATGGACATCCGCGTCGAGCCCGCCAGCGGCCTGCAGACCTCGCCCAAGACCGACGACGGCCAGTCCGTGTCGGACCGTGGTTCGCTGTTCTTCGAGCTGCCGCCGCTCTCGCTGCTCGACCCCGTCCCCGAGCAGACCGCCTACATCGACGAGGACGCGCTGCGCCGCATGGCCGGCACGGTCGAGGAGGCGCTCGCCAGCTTTAAGGTCACCGGCAAGGTCACCGACGTCCGCGTCGGCCCCGTCGTCACCATCTTCGAGTTCCAGCCGGACCCGGGCATCATGGTGCGCCGCGTCTCCAACCTCGCCGACGACCTGGCGATGGTGCTCAAGGCCCGCAGCGTGCGCGTCGTGGCCCCCATCCCCGGTAAGGGCGTGGTCGGCATCGAGATTCCCAGCCAGGACCGCCTGACCATCTACCTGCGCGAGCTGCTCGCCAGCTCCGAGTTCCGCACGTCTGACGCCGACCTCCCCGTCGTGCTCGGCAAGGACGTGGAGGGCCGCCCGGTCGTCGACGATCTGGCGAAGATGCCGCACCTGCTGGTCGGTGGCACCACGGGCTCGGGCAAGTCGGTTGGCGTCAACGCCATGCTGATGTCGCTGCTCTACACCCGCACGCCGGAAGAGCTGCGCCTGATCCTGGTCGACCCGAAGAAGCTCGAGTTCGAGGCCTACTCGGGCGTGCCGCACCTGCTCCACCCGGTCATCACCGACCCGCAGATCGCCGCCGCCGCGCTGGCCTGGGCCTGCCGCGAGATGGACCGCCGCTACGAGCTCCTCGCGCGCTGGGGCACCCGCAACATCTCCGGCTACAACAAGAAGGTCGCCCGCGAGCTCAAGAGCTGGAGCGCCGAGAAGGCCCGCAGCTACGCGCCCGCCGATTGGCCCGACGAGATCCCGCCGCCCAAGGCCGAGTCGCTGCCGTTCATCGTCATCGTCATCGACGAGCTCGCCGATCTGATGATGGTCGCCAAGAAGGACGTGCAGGACAGCATCGTTCGCCTCACGCAGATGGCCCGTGCCTGCGGCATGCACTTGATCTGCGCCACGCAGCGCCCGTCCGTCGACGTGGTCACCGGCCTGATCAAGGCGAACATGCCCACGCGCATCGCCTTCAAGCTGCGCTCGGTCATCGACTCCCGCACCATCCTCGATCAGGGCGGCGCCGAGAAGCTGCTCGGTCGCGGCGACCTGCTCTGGCTCCCGGGCGCTGGCGAGGTCCGCCGTGTGCACGGCCCGTTCGTCTCGGACGACGAGGTCCATCGCCTGATCGCGTTCCTCCGCCAGCAGCGCGAGCCCGAGTACATCGAGACGCTCCGTCCTGTTTCGTCTGCAGATGGCGAGGACGCCCTGTTCGACGATCCCGAGATGCAGGACGATCTCTACGACCAGGCCCTGCAGATCGTGGTCGAGAAGGGCAAGGCCAGCACGTCGATGGTGCAGCGCCACCTCAAGATCGGGTACAACCGCGCGGCGCGTCTGATCGACGCGATGGAGGCCGCGGGCGTGGTCGGACCGGCCGATGGCGCCCGTCCCCGCGAAGTGCTACTTGGGCAGCGTTAAGAAACCGACGTGCGGGTCTTTTTGAGGCCCAGGTTGAATGCCCCGGCCTCTGCGTCGTCTGACCTTCGAGCGGACTTGACCCGCCTGACCCATGGACCCCAGGAGCACCTGATGGCCCTTAGCCCCCTCAAGCAGATCTTCGGTTCGCTGTTCGTCACCGTCGGGATGATGTCCGCGCTCGTGGTTGTCCCCACCCACGCCACCACCGCCTACGCCGTGACCGCCGCCGACCTGATCAAGGCCGTGGAGACCAAGTACAAGTCTGTCGCCGGTCTGCGCGCCTCGTTCACCCAGATCTCGCGCAACGCCGTGTTCGGCGACGAGACGGTGACCGGCATCATCACGGTCAAGCGCCCGGCCAAGATGCGTTGGGAGTTCGGCAAGGACAAGCTGTTCATCACCAACGGCAGCAAGCTCTGGATCTACACGGTCGCCGACAAGCAGGTCATCCAGTACGACGACCTGTCCTCGGGCCAGACCACGGCGGAGTCGCTGCTCGGCAGCCTCGACAAGCTGACCAGCATGTTCAAGATCACCGTCGTGAAGTCCGATGCTACCGGCAACGTGCTCGACATGATCCCGAACGAGGAGGGCCAGTTCAAGCGCGTCCGCCTCACGCTCGACGCCGCGTTGCTCATCAAGCAGGTCATCATCACCGACACGTTCGACAACGTGACTGAGATGAACTTCACCGCCGTGCAGCTCAACCCCGCCATCGACGACGCCATCTTCGAGTTCCGTGTCCCGGCGGGCGTCGACGTGGTCCGCGCCACCACGAACTGATCCGGCCGCCCGGGCCGCCCCTCGTGGCGGCGGCCCTTGGGCGCTCTCGTTCGTGTTCAGCGCGCCTTGTGCGCCAAGTCCAGCGCGGCCGCCAGCTGGGGGTCGTGCGCCAGCCGCTCGGGCACTGACGCCTCCCACGGGATGTCGGTGTGCAGCGCCTTGAGCTCCACGTCCGGCAGCTGCGCCACCAGCGCCAGCATCTCGGCGCGCTTGGGTGTCGCGGCATCCAGCGCGACCAAATCGTCCATCAGGCGGGCGCGCGGTGAGCCGTCGCTCGGCCACGGGACGAGCACGTCGGGCGCGCGGCCCTCTTTGGTGGCGACCGGCTTGCCAGACGGCGTGTAATACCGACCGACCGTCAGCTTGAGGGCGGACCCGTCCCGGTGCTCGAAGATCTGCTGGACCGTGCCCTTTCCGTAGGTGTGCGTGCCCACGAGCTTGCCGCGGCCGGTGTCCTGCAGCGCGCCCGCCACCACCTCGGACGCGGACGCCGACAGGCCGTTCACGATGACGATCACCGGCTGCGTGTAGCCGCCGGGCGTGGCGCGGTGCTCCTGCCGCTCCGACTCGACGCGACCCCAGGTTGACACGATCACGCCCGTGTCGAGGAACAGGTCGGTGACGGAGATGGCCTCTTTGAGCAGCCCGCCTGGGTCGTCGCGCAGGTCGAGCACGATCGCCTTGAAGCCGCCGTCTTTGGAGAACTTGTCGAGCGCCGCCGTCAGCTCGGCCGCGGCGCCCTCCTGGAACTGGGCGATGTGCGCGTAGACCACGTCCACGTCGAGCCGGACCGAGGACACGGCGGGCGTGCGGACCTGGTCGCGCACCGTCTGGATGGTGGCCGGGGCCGTGGCGCCGGCGCGGAGCACCTGGAGCGTCGCCGCCTCGCCGCGCGGGCCGAGCAGCGCACCCTCCACCGCGCCTTGGTCAGACCCGTCGAGCGCGCGCCCGTCGATCGACAGGATGGTGTCACCGACGCTGACGCCGTCCCGGCTGGCGGGGCTACCCGGCATCACGCGGGTGACTTGCGCGCCGTGCTCGGTGAGCTTCACCTCGACGCCGATGCCCGTGTAGGTGCCCCAGGTCTCGTTCTGCATGGCGCGCCAGGTGTTGGCGTCCATCCACTGCGAGTGGGGGTCGAGGTGGTCGACCATGCCGTCGATCGCCGAGCTGACGAGCTGATCGGTGGGCAGGTCGTCGACGTAGCGGCTCTGCACCAGGCCCAGCACCCGCACCAACGTGTCGACCGGCGCGTACGGGTCCGTCGTGTTGTCCGCCGCGGCCGTGGCGGTCCAGGCGCCCGCGAGCAGGCCGCCCGTGAAGAGCGCGATCACCCCTGCGGTCGCTCGATGGTTCGCGTGCATGGCCCCTCGACATGCCCCTAACCGCCGCGCGGCGATGAGGGACATGTCGGCCGCGCGCTAGACGTCCAACCACCAGCTCAGCAGCCGCCCCAAGGCCATTTGAAAGACGACGGTCACCGACACGAACCCGACGATCACGCGCGCGTAGTGCACGCGGGTGTCCTTGGACACCTTGACCGCGGGGGGCGGGTCGATCGAGGGCGGCGGGCGCAGGGTGATGCGCACGTCGCCGAGCGTCGGCTCGGTCTCCGGCTGATCCAGCAAGAACATGATGGCCCCCCCTGTACGTAGGACCACGGATTGCGCCGCGTCCGTACGTCGGATCCTGTTCGAATCCGTTCGAAGGGTGACCGATGGGCCGCGAGATCGCAACAGTCCGTAATTCCGGACTGGTCTACGGCTCGATAAAAGGAGGGGATGCGGGCCCGATATCGACCCAGCTCACCGGATCGGGGGCGTAGCCAAGAAAACGTGAGCCGACCTCGCGAAACCGCTCCACGTTGTCCGTGACCCGGTACTCGACGGTGCCCGCGCCATCACCCGGCCCTAGCGCCTCCAGGACGGCGGCCGCGGTGGCGCGCGCGGAGTCCACCAGCACCGTGCCCGGCAGCACCTCGGCCAGCGTCGACACCAGCAGCGGGTAGTGCGTGCACCCCAAGATCGCGACGTCGGCCTTGCCACGCAGCGCGCCCAGGTAAGTCTCGGCGATCAGCAGGGGTACCTGCCCGTCGGTCCAGCCCTCCTCGACCAGCGGGACGAACATGGGGCAGGGGACGGCGAACACCGGGATGGACGGGTCACGCGCGGCGATCGCGCGTTGGTATGAGCCAGCGGTGATGGTGCCAGGCGTGCCGAGCACGGCGATCGCGCCACCGCGACGTGCCGCCAGAGCCGCGTTGACGCCCGGCTCCACGACGCCGAACACGGGGATGCCGAGGGTGTCCGCCGCCTGGCGCAGCGCGGGCAGCGCGTGCGCGGTCGCGGTGTTGCAGGCCACGACGAGCGCCTCCACGCCCTCGTCGACCAGGTAGGACGCGACGCGCAGCGAGTAGCGCACGACGGTGATCGGTGAGCGGGTGCCGTACGGGATGCGCGCCGTGTCGCCCAAGTAGAGCAGGTCGTGGCCGGGCACCGCCTCACGCAGCGCGCGCAGCACAGTGAGTCCGCCAATGCCTGAGTCGAACACGCCGATCCGCACGCCACCTCCGCCGCCGGGCGCACGCCCGGGGAGTGGCTGCGTTAACGTGAACCGCGGAGGCTGGGCATGCGCGTCGCGGTCTACGGCGGCAGCTTCTTTCCGCCGCACGTCGGCCATGGGATGGTCGCGGCATGGCTGCGCTGGGCAGATAGGGTCGATGAGGTGTGGCTGGTCCCCACCTTCACGCACCCGTTCGGCAAGCGGCTGGCGCCCTTCGAGGACCGCCTGCGCTGGGCACAAGCGCTCGCCACCACCGTGGGCCCCTGGGTGAAGGTGAGCGACATCGAGCGGCAGCTCGGTGGCACCAGCTACACGGTGCTCACTCTGGACGCGCTCGCCGCCGCCCACCCCGAGCATGAAGTCCGTCTGGTGATCGGCGCGGACCTGCTCGAGTCGACTTGGCAGTGGCACGACTGGGAGCGCTTGGCCGCCACCTACCGCCCGATCGTCGTGGGCCGCGCGGGCTGGCCCGACGTGCCCGGCGCGCCGACCTTCCCCGACGTGTCGTCGACGATGATCCGTGCGCGGATCGTGGCCGACGAGGACGTCAGCGCGTGGGTGCCCGCCGCCGTGCTCGACGCCATGGCGGACAAGGCGTGAGCACCTGGATCGAAGGCCGCGTCGAGCGTGTGCTGTGGGTGGCCGATGACCGGGGCTGGGCCGTGATCCGCGTGCGCACCGCCGAGGGCTCCACCATGGTCGTCGGTCCGATCGGCGCGGTGGCCGACGTGGCGGACGAGCTGCCGTTCGCGTCGTTCGAGGGCGAGCACGAGCACCACCCGCTCCACGGCTGGCAATTCAAGGCGAGCGGTATGCTGCTGTCGTCCCCGCGGACTGAGGCGGGCATCCGGCTCTACCTGGCGTCGTCGGGCGTGAAGGGGATCGGAGGCGCGCTCGCGGATCGCATCGTCGATCACTTCCGCGAGCAGACGACCACAATACTGGAGAGCACGCCCGAGCGGCTGGCCGAGGTGCCCGGGATCGGCGCCAAGAAGGCCGCGGCCCTCGCCGAGTCCTGGCGTGCCGACGCAGGCGGGCGCGCGCTGTCGATCCTGCTGCGTGGCCTGGGGCTGTCGCCGCGCCTGGTGGGCCGGGTGCGCGCTCGCTACGGCGACGAGGCATGGGCGGTCGTGCACAGCGCGCCCTACCGACTCGCGGAGGAGATCAGCGGCATCGGGTTCGGCATCGCCGACAAGCTGGCGCTCGGCCAGGGCATGGCCAAGGACGCGCCAGAGCGCGTGCAGGCCGCGATCGCGCACGTGGTCTCGCGGGCGCAAGACGAGGGCCACTGCCACCTGCCGGAGCCCGAGATCCCGCCTGCGCTCGAGCGCCTCGACGTGCCCGCGCGCGACGTGTCGGCGGCGATCGACGCGCTGCTCGACCGCGGCGTGCTGGTGGACGTGAGCGACGGCGACACGCGCCTGCTCGCGGACCCAGACCTGGCCTTCGCCGAGGAGCGGGTGCTGGCGGGCCTGGCGCTGCGCGGCATGGGCGACGCGCCCGACGACCTCGACGACGCCTTGCTCGCGCGCGCGGAGGCGGCGGTGGGCATCACGCTCGACCCCGGGCAGCGCGACGCCGTGCGGCTGGCCGCCACGTCGCCGTTCTCGGTGATCACGGGCGGGCCTGGCACCGGCAAGACCACGCTGGTGAAGGTGCTCCTCCACCTCGCCGGCGCGCGCGGCGAGACGTGGTCGCTCGCGTCGCCCACTGGCCGCGCGTCGCGTCGGCTGGCCGAGGCGACAGGGCACGACGCCGCCACGCTGCACCGCCTCCTGGAGTTCCAGCCCGGCACCGGTGGGTTCGCGCGTGGTCCTGGGTCGCCGCTCGAGTCCGACGCGCTGCTGATCGACGAGGCGTCGATGGTCGACGTGCGGCTGATGGCGTCGGTGCTCGAGGCCTGCCCGAGCGACCGCCCATTCCGCGTGGTGCTCGTCGGCGACGCAGACCAGCTCCCGAGCGTGGGCCCAGGCCAGGTGCTGCGGGATCTGGTGGACTCCGGCGCGGTCGCCGTCGCGCGGCTCGCGCACGTGCACCGGCAAGGCGCGCGAAGCGGCATCGTCGCCGCCGCCCAAGAGGTGCACGCGGGTCGCGTGCCGGGCTCAGGTCAGTCCACCGGCCACGACGACTTCTTCCTGGTGTCGCGCGACGACCCGTCGGCGGTCGCGGCGGCGCTCGTGGAGATCGTCACGCGCCGCCTGCCGCAGCGCGGGCTTGATCCTCGGCACGAGGTGCAGGTGCTGACGCCCACGCGCAAGGGGCCGCTCGGCACCGGCGCGCTCAACGACCTGCTCCGCGACGCGCTCAACCCCGACGCGCCGCGCCTGACCTTCGGCTTCAAGTCCTTCGCGGTGGGCGACCGCGTGATCGGCACGCGCAACCGCTACGACCTCGGCGTGTTCAACGGCGACATGGGCACTGTCGAGCAGGCCCACCCCGGCAGCCTCGCGGTGCGCTTCGACGAGGGGCTGATCCCGTACCTGCGCGAGGACCTCGACGACCTTGAGCTCGCCTACGCGATCACCGTGCACAAGAGCCAGGGCAGCGAGTACCCGGCGGTGGTGCTGGTTCTCCACTCGTCGCACAGCATCATGCTCAGGCGAAACCTGGCCTACACGGCCATCACGCGCGCGCGCCGGTTCTTCTGCGGCATCGGCGACGCTCAGGCGTGGTCACGTGCCGTGCGCGCGCAGCGAGGGGACGCGCGTCACACACGGCTCGGGGTGGTGCTCCGCAGGGAGCACCAAGTCTTGGCTACAGATCCTCGGTGACGTACGCGGCGACGTCGGCGATCTCCTGATCGGTCAGCGTGCCGCTGAACGCGGGCATGCTCTCCTTGCCGGTGAGCACGGTGCCGATCACGGTGTCGAGCGCGTAGGCCGAGCCGGCCAGCTTGGGACCCGTGCCGCCGCCGCCGGTGGCGCCGTGGCAGACCGCGCAGTTGTCGGCGTACACGGTGGTGCCGTTCGCGTTGTCGGGGGTGAGCGCGGCGATGCGGGCGACGTCGGGGTTCGACGGGGTCGCGTTGCAGGCGGCGAGGAGACTGACGGCGAGCAGCAGGGGACGCATGGACACTCCAGGGGGGTGCGTGCTGCACCCATCCCCTTCATAGGCTGGCCCGATCGGAGTCTCATGATTCACAGATGAGAACTGCGTGAGGGAGCTGGGGACGGTCCAATCGCCGCCCCCTTGGGCTCAACCTCAGGACGCGTCGGGCTTTGTCGCGTCGGCGTCCAGGCGCTTCTCGAGCATGTTGGCGAGCAGCAGCTGCACCAGCCCGCCGCCGTCACCGTGGCCACCGCCGCTCACCTGCACACGCGGCACGATGTCGAGCCTGGCGCCGGCGATCTGCTTCATGACCTCGACCGCGGTGACGCCCTGCGCGGTGAGCGCGTCCACCTGGTCCTTGTAGGCCTTGGCCTGCGCCTCACCCTTCGAGCGGATGACGTCCGCTTCGGCGTCACCGACCTGCTTGGTGCGCGAGGCCTCGGCCTCGGCCTTGGTCTTGACCGCCTCGGCCTCGCCCTTGGCGCGCTCCTGCACCTGGTTCGCTTCGTGCCGCGCGATCTCGATGCCGACCTGCGCCTTGATGAGCGCGTCCTGCTGATCGGCCTGCGCCTTGGTCTTCTGGAACTCGATGCGCCGCTTCTCGGCCTGCTCCTGCGCGTCGAACATCGACTTGCGCTGCTCCGCCAGGTTCTTCTCCTGCGTGGTCTTCATCAGCGCTTCGGGCAGGTGGATGTTGGTGATCATGACCGACACCACCTCCACGCGGTAGCTCGCCAGATCGTTCTTCACGGCAGCCTGCGCGGCGTCCTGCTCGGCGGCGCGGTTCTGCTGGTACGCAATGGCGGGGGACTTGGAGACCTGCGCGCGGAAGATGCCGTCGATCTGGGGGTGGATCACGTTGCGCTCAAGGTCCTCGATCGAGCCGAGCTTCTGCACGACGTACGGCGCGTTCTCCGGGAGCACCCGGTACTGGCACCGCACCTCGACCTGCATCTCGAAGCCGTCATGCGACACGACGCGGAACGGATCGAAGGTGCCGTTCTTGGCCTGATCGCCTGCCCACTCCACCGACCGCGTGGTCGTGGGGATGGGGAGCACCGTGTAGGCGAGCGGGTTGAGGTTGTACTTGCCCGGCCCGAGCACGTTCTGCTGGATGCCGCGGTAGCCCTCCGGCACCACGTGACGGGTGCGGAAGCTCTTGCCGCCGGTGGACGTGTCCTCGCTGCCCGACTCCTGCACGTCCTCGTCGCCGCGGTGCAGCTCGGACGGGTCGCGCCCGATGTTCGAGATCAGCACACCGACCTCGCCCTGGCGGATCACCGTGAGCGGACGCATGGTGACCGCGAACGAGTAGGGGTTGATGTAGTAGGTGCCGGGGCGGAGCACCGCCTCCTGCGGACCGCGGCGGCCGCCGAGCGTGAGGAAGGCCTGGCCGTCCTGGAAGCTGTTGTGCTTCGTCACGTCGGGCGTGGCGGCGACCACGTCCTCCTTGGCCATCGGCTGGCCGTCGCGCGCGTCGACGATGCCGACGGAGTCTTCGCTGATGGTGACGGCGGGCTGCGTCTCCACGCGGAACATGTCGGTGAACACGTTGTACGTGCCGGGCCGCAGGAAGTCGATCTGCGGGCCCTTCTGACCGCCGTTCTTGAGGAAGATTTCGGCCATCTGGAAGTTGTCGTGTCCGTCCACGCTGCGCGCCAGCAGCTGGCTGGCTAGCAGCGACCCGCCGTCGGCCGCCGTCACCACGCCGATCATGCCCTCGGGGATGAAGGTCTTCTTGATCTTCTCCACTTTGAACAGCAGCGGGTGGATCTTGAACGTGCCGTTCGTGAGGAAGCGGAGCTGCTTGCCGCGGATGCCGCCGTGGTTCAGGAACGCGACCGGGTCCTGGAAGTTGTCGTGGGTGCCGCCCGCCTTGTCCTCAGCGAACACGCGCCCCGACGGCATAGACTCGCCGTCCGACGCCGTGACCACGCCCAGCTCGTTGGCCGCGATGCTCACAAAGTCCACCTTCAGGATCACCGTGACGAAGGGCCACGGGATGAAGTGCAGGCCCGGCGCCAGGTACTCGGCCTGGATGCCGATTTCGCCGTTGGCGGCGAACGCGCGCCCGGCGGGCAGCTTCTTGCCCAGGTAGCGCCGCTCGGTGATCGCGATCCGCGTGGGGCCGACGTTCACGACCCAGAGTGACGCCACCGAGCCGATCACGACCAGAACGAGCAGGATGGGCATGACCACGATGAGGACGGGGAACAGGTCTTCGAACATCGGACCTCCTTGCCTTTTGCGCATATCGGACCGCTGCTGGGGGGGAGGAGCAACCCGCTCAAATTTCCTGCTTGCATGGGTCGGTTCTTGCATCCTCGGCGTGCGGAGGACGGCCCCGTGGGTCGGGGGCCCGCATCCGAGGCGGTCGGGTGGCGGCGGTTCGGCGCCCGGGCCATGACGCCGCGCGCCTTCGGCGCCACGGAGGCCCCATGTCTGAGTCGATCCAGGGCGAGCACCTCGACCGGACGTGGGTCGGCGCGCAAGCGGCGGGGGAGCGCGTCACCGGCGGCGAGTACGAGCGCGTCCGCTTCGAGCGCGGCGCCTTCACCGGCACCCGCTTCGACGACTGCCGGTTCGAGCGCGTGGTGTTCGCCCACTGCGAGCTGACCACCGCCAGCTTCGCCAACTGCACCCTGCGCGACGTCACCTTCCTCAGCTGCCGCATGATGGGCATCAACTGGACCACGGTGCGCCCGCTGACCCTGTCGATGCGCTTTGAGCAGTGCCGTCTGGACAACTCGGTGTTCGCGGGGATGAAGCTCAAGAAGCTGGCCGCGATCGAGTGCGGCCTGGTCGGAGTGGACTTCACCGGCTGCGACCTGTCCGGAGCGCGCTTCCCGCAGAGTGACCTGACCGCCGCGATCGTGCGTCAGGCGACGCTGCTGGAGACCGACCTGACTGGCACGCGCGGCTGCGCGATCGACCTCCGGACCTGCAAGCTCGGCGCGACGCGCATCGACCTGGGTACCGCCGCCCAGCTGCTCGTCGACTTGGGCTTGGTCTGTCCCGACCTGGATCCGTACTTCTCGCAGGACTGACCGGCGTCGTCCGCAATCGCCGACCGCGCGCGGTATGATGGGGAGGGAGGGCTGCCGGTGCGGATCTGCGTTTCGAGCGCGACGATGCTTGCCCTCTTCGCCTGCCACGAGCGCGGCGTGGACGCGGTCGTCGACACCGACGTGTCCGCCGACACCGACCTTGCCCCGACCGTCGACACGGACGTGCCCGCGGACACGGACGCCCCGCCCGACACCGACGTCCCCGTGCCCGGTCCGCCCGCGAGCTGGGGTGACGGTCTGGTCGACATCAGCGCGGCGCCCTTCGCGGCGGCAGCGATCCCGTTCTTCGTGGGAGACCCGAGCATCCAAGGCGCGCCGCAGACTTCGCGCGCGGTGTTCGCGGACCTCGACGGCGACGGGCAGGTCGAGGTGCTCGTCGACGAGTCGAGCTACGCCACCTCGGCGACCGAGCGCGCGCCGCGTGTGTTTCGCTACGACCGCGTACAGCGTGTGTTGGTCCGCGATCTGGCGTTGGAGGAGACGCTCTCGCAGGGCGAGGATCTTGCCTTCATGGCTGGATTCGACATCGACGGCGACGGGCGCGAGGAGCTGTTCCAGGAGTCGCCAGACCTGATCTGGTGGCCAGACGGTCACGGCGGGTTCGAGCGCGGTGTGACGCTGACCCACTCCGACCTCCCCAGCCGGTGGACCTACACCACGCTCAGCGTGCTCGACCTCGACGAAGACGGCTGGATCGACATGCTGGTCGGGTCGGATCGCTGCGAGTGGTCGCTGCGCGCGCTGCTCCAGACCGGCCCGCGCACCTTCGACGTGCGCGCCGACCTGTTCGACGCGCCGATGCCGATGCGGCTTGTGCGCGCGTCGACGCTGTGGCGTGGCGATGGAGAGCTTGGCGTGCTTACGTCGGCCTCGGTCTGCCCCGGCGCGGCTCACCCGCCCGGCGGGTTCTTGGAGCGCGCCGCGACGCGCGCGGACGACGACACCGTGCGCTGGACGGACGTCGACCTGACGCCGGCCGGCGCGCGCTGGAAGATGGATCCCGCGACCGCGGGCGCCCCGTACACCGCGGCGATGCCGATGGGCGGCCTCAGCTCAGATTTGGACGGCGACCTGCGCCCCGACCTGGTGCTCTCGCTCGGCAGCGCGTACTTGGCCGTGCTTCGGTCCATGCCCGACGGCAGCCTGCAGGACGCGACCTCGCTGCAGTTTCCGCTCACCTACGGCCAGTCGGACACGCCGTGGGGTGTCGTCACGCCCGACCTGGATCTGGACGGCGTCGCCGACCTTCTGGTCGGCTTTGGCGATGACGCGATGTCGTTCTTTGGGTACGCCGGTGACCTGTTCCCGCCGCGCGCCTACTGGGGCCGCGGCGACTTCACGTTCGAGGACGTGACGACGCCGATCGGCATCACCGCGCGCGGCAGCTGGCACGGCATGTCGCTCGACGACCTGGACGACGACGCCGATCCGGACGTGGCGATCGTCGGGTATGGCAACGCGCCGCTCGTCCTCCGCGACGACATCGACGTGGGCAACCACGCGATCGCGCTGCGCCTGCGCGGAACCACCAGCAACCCGCTCGGGCTGGGAGCCCTGGTCGAGCTGGAGGCCGACGGGATCGCCAGCCGCGCGCAACTCATGGGCGGCGACGCGAACATGGACTCGCTGCCGCGCGAGCGCCTGTTCTTCGGGCTGGGCGCGAACACGCAGGCGCGTGTGGTGCGGGTGCGCTGGCCGTCGGGCGTGGTGCAGGAGGTCACCGGCTTGGCCGCCGGGCAGACGTGGACCGTCACCGAGCCCGCAAGCGTCACGCTCTCCGAGGTCGACCGCCACGTGACGGCGGACGGCAGCGCGACCGTGCGCGTCACCATCTGGCCGCGCGACGGCGTCGGCGGCGTGGCAGTCGCGTCGACCGTCAGCGTGACGTTGGGCGGCACCCCGGTCGCCGTGGTGGACCCGCCCAGGCTCCAGACCGACGGCTCTTGGATCGCCACGATCCGCGCGCCCTCCTACCCGGGCTCTACTCGCGTGGTCGCGTCGGTCGACGGCGTCGCCTACAGGGTGGCGCCGCGGATCTGGTGGGACTGATCGACGCGGGCCCGACGCCGTGGGCCGCGTTCGACGACGCCCCATTCCCGCGCTACCTCGGCCGCTTCCCTGGACCCAGCCGATGCCCCCCCACGCTCTCGCCCACGACGACCAAGGCCGGATCGACCTGCGCTCGCTGGACTGGGACGCGTTCCGGGCGCTGATGGTCGACGAGTGGGGCGACTCGGCGACGCGCGCGCGTCGGGTGTTCCGGCACCTCTGGACCCAGCCGTTCACGTCGTTCGAGGCCATCCCCAACCTGGCTCTCGCGACGCGGCGGATGCTGGAGCAGCGCGCCTACGTGCCGACGCTCCAGACCGAGCAGGTCATCGAGTCCGAGGACGGCACGACCAAGTTCCTCTGGCGCTGCGAAGACGGCGCCGTGATCGAGTCGGTGCTGATCCCCGACAACGATCGGCTGACCTTGTGCATGTCGAGCCAGGTGGGCTGCGCCATGGCGTGTACGTTCTGCCTCACCGGCGACATGGGCCTGAAGCGCCAGCTCAAGGCGTCCGAGATCGCCATGCAGCCGCTGCTCGTCGGCCTCTCGCTGCCGCCGGAGAAGCGCATCGCGAACCTCGTGCTGATGGGCATGGGCGAGCCGCTGCACAACCTGGACAACCTGGTCCCCGCGCTCACGCTGTGCATGGACGATCACGGCCTGAACTTCGGCCACCGCAAGATCACCGTGTCCACCGTGGGGCTGGTCCCGAAGATGGCGGAGCTGGCGGCCGCGCTGCCGGTGAACCTGGCCGTGTCGATCAACGCGACCACCGAAGAGCAGCGCCGCCAGATCATGCCGATCACGCGCAAGCACAGCCTGGCCGAGCTGCTGGACGCCTGCCGCGCGTTCCCGCTGCCGTCCGGCAAGAGCATCCTGTTCGAGTACGTCATGCTCGCCGGCTTCAATGACGCCGACGAGGACGCGGTGCGGCTGGCCGATCTGCTCGAAGGCATCCCGAGCAAGATCAACCTGATCCCGTACAACGAGAACCCGGACCGCGACCTGCGCCGCCCTGCGCCCGAGCGCGTCACGGCCTTCCAGGCGCTGCTGATGCAGCGCGGCTACTTCACGAAGATCCGCATCACGCGCGGCATCGACGTGTCGGCCGCGTGTGGTCAGCTGGGCAAGGCGCGGCAGCGCAACGCCGCCGTGAGCGCGCCCGCCTAGGACCAATGCCGGTCACTTAGGCCAGTTCCTAGGCTTCGCCGATCCCTTTTGGGAGGTCGGCGGCCTCGGTTTCGCTGGTAGTTGCTCATCTTGATCTTTACGTGGCGCGGGTACCTGCGTTCGGACCGTCTGGGCGGAAGCAC
>CAIOSP010000056.1 GCA_903861005.1 uncultured Pseudomonadota bacterium | reverse complement strand
CGTCGGACCGTCCGGGATCGCGGCGACATCACCCGGATGGAGCACGCAGATCGCGGGCGCCATGGCGTAGTGGTTGTCGTGGCGCGGGTAGTCGGTGCGGACGTTGTACGAGCGGGTCACGGTCCACGCGTCCGACGCGACCACGTCGGTGGTCTCGCCCAGGTACGCCCAGCCTCGCTTGCCGCCGCAGTTGCCGGGGGTCACCGGGTCGCGGACGGACGGCTGCGCGACGGTCGCGGGCGCGGTACCCACCGGCGTCGGCTTGGTCGTCGTCGCAGCGGAGGGCGCGGCGGACGGAGGCGCCGCCGAAGGCGTCGACGCGGCGTCGGGTGCCGCGACGCCCGCCGCGGGCGCGCCGTTCGGCCGATCGGAAGGCTTCGCTTTGTCGCGCGCCTCATCGGCCGACGCGCCAGGAGACGCCGCGCCGCCTGCGCCGTCCGCCGGGAGCGCGTCGGGTGCGGCCGTCGCTTCGACCGGGGTCCGCGCGGTCCCGACGTCCTCGGCGGCCATGTCTTCCACGGTCGCCGTCGAGCGGTAGAGCAGCGCGACCACGCCCAGGACCACCACTAGGCCGGCCAGCGGCAAGAACCGCGTCCAGCGCGCGTTGCGCCAGCCCGCGCGCCGTGCGTCCGCGGCGCGAACCAGCGCCTCAAGGCGACCGCGCTGCTTGCCCTCGTCGACCAGGTCCTTCCAGACGGCGAGCGCGTCCCCGGTGAGCTGCACGTCGCCCAGGCCGGCCTCACGGGCGAGCTCGGCGCGGTCCTCCCAGCTTGGGAAGGCGACGGCGAGGGCGCTCGCGAGCGCGTCGAGGGGCGTCTGGGCGTCGATCATGGCCTGGAGCTATCCATGCGGGGGCTGGCGGACGAGCGGATCGACCCCAAGGCCCCGCCGGGTTACCCGCAAAATGAAGTAGCATCCTTCCCGGTTCGTCGTGACCTCGTTCGATCACGCTCTGCTCGCAGACACGATCCAGCAGCTGCTGCGCGAGCCTGCCCCGGCACGTCTGTCGGTGGATGAGGACGGCTGGGCCCCGATCGATCAGCTGGTCCACGTGATGCAGCAGGTGCTGCAGATCCAGGTCTGCTCCGAGCACGTCTACGGCGTGACGCAGTCCACGCGGGGCTTTGAGGTCACCCGCACCCACATCCGCGTGTGGGCGCCGGTCATCCACCCGCCCGACATCCTGTTCCACGCCACGACCGAGGCGGGCCTCAGCCGCATCCGCGCCGCGGGCGAGCTGTGCATCGGCGGCCGGCGTCGCATCTTCCTGTCGGCGGACGAGCACAGCGCCTGGCGTGCGGCCCACCGCCTGGACGGCCCGCCCCGCGTGGTGGTGGTCGACACGCTGCGCGCGCGTCGCGCTGGGGTGCGCTTTGGTCGCGGACAGCAGCCCGGCCTTTGGGTGTCCTCCCCCATCCCAGACCGCCACCTGCTCAACCTTCGGGACGGCTACGCCGAGCAGTGGTCGGCGGGCGGGATCCCCGTTCGGAGTGATCCGGACGGACAGATCCGGCTGGCGCTCATCCAGGTCACCCGTCGCTCGGGCGTGACCTGGGAGGTCGCCAAGGGCAAGCTGGAGCCCGGTGAGCCGCCCGAGGCCAGCGCCGTCCGCGAGGTCCGCGAGGAGATGGGCGTCGACGCCACCTTCCGCGTCATTCGCCACGTGGCCGACATCCGCTACGGGTTCCTTGCGCCCGGCGGCGCGCCGCGCCTCAAGACCATCTTCCTGTTCCTGATGACGCCCCAGGGCTCCATGGACGACTTCCAGCCCAGCGAGCGCGAAGGGATCGGCGCCGTGCGCTGGTTCACCCCGGCTGAGGCGTGCCACATGGTCACCCACTCCAGCCTGCAGCCGGCGATGGGACGCGCCCGCGCGCTCATCGAGCGCTTTGGCCTGACCCCTGCATTCCCCTACGGCGAAGCCACCTGACCCTGAGGCCGCAATCATGGACGTGACGCTGACCGGAAACAGCCCGAGCACGGTGACCGCAGGGATCATGCTGCTCACCCGCGCCCGCCAGCTCGGGTTCCCGCTCACAGTCAGCATCGTAGGCGACGCCAAGACCGTCACCGCGATCCGCGGACCCGCCGTGATCTACGCGCCCGTCCTGGCCTCGTGCGGCGTGGGCCGCGAGCACGGATCGGGCGCCACCGTCGTCGTCCCCGGGCCCCCTGGCGAGTCGCTGCTGGTCACCGTCGCGCCGCACGGCGTCGGCGGCTGGTTCGTCGTCGACCGCACCGGCCACGGCGCGCACCCCGCCACCCGCGCCTACACGCGCATGTCGGTCGACCCGCGGGTGCCCGCCCGCAAGCTGGCCAAGGACCTTCGCCGCACGCTGGAGTCCCTCGGCATGGCGCCCGAGGCGGCCGTGCTCGACGTGCTGTTCGGCGCCCCCGTCCCGCCCCTGCTCCGCCTGGCGTTGGCGCTGCGCGCGGGCCGCGCGATGAGCGGCGGCCGTGGCGAGTCGGTCACGCGCTTCCTGGTCGGCGGCATGGAGACCACCCGCGATCCGATCGATCCCACCATGACCCCCACCGCCCTGGCCGAGGCCATCCAGCGCGGCGATCTCCAGTGGATCCTCGACCGCATCACCCCGGCCATCCGCGACCGCGTCGACGAGTGGGTGTCGACCGCCCTCACCCTCGCCGCGGAAGACGACGGCCGTGATCTGGTCCTGCTCCACGCCCTGGCCGACATCGCGGGCCACCTGGCACAGCTGCCGGTGCACAGCATCCTGCCGCCGCTTGGCGCCGCGGAAGACAGCGTGGCGTTCGCGCTGCGCGACGCGCTGCGCGCGGACGGCGACGGCGACGCCAACGGCCAGATGCTCCAGGTGTTCCGCTTCCTCGGCGGCCGCTTCGTCGACGCCGAGCCCCACGCTGTGCTGGTGAGCGACGCGCTCCCGCCCGAAGGCGGCGACCCGATCGCCCTGTGGCAATGGTTCTGCGGCGAGGTCCGCATCGGCCGCAAGCGCGCCGACGCCCTGTGGGAAGATCTGGTCGATCCGGCGCAGTAGTCGTCGCGGTCGCCTACCAGAGCTTGGGCAGGAGCATCCCGGTGCGCGCCTTGTAGGCGGCCCACTGCGGGTAGCGAGACATGCTCGCCTCCTTCATCACCATGTTCGTCAGGAACACGCCCAGCCACACCCAGGCCAGCACCGCCCACGGGAACCAGTGGCCGACCAGCAGCGCGTAGGCGCCGTAGATCATCATCTCGCCCAGGTAGTTGGGGTGGCGGACGTAGCGAAAGAAGCCCGTGTCGATCAGCCCACGCTTCACCTGCAGCGTGAAGAACTTCTGCGCGTCCGCGCCGAGCATGATCCCCACGCCCAGCGTGTGCAGCACGATCGCCGCGCAGAGCGTGAGGTTGGAGGCCGGCACGCGGATGGCGTCCGAGATCAGCAGCCATGAGAACGACCAGTACGGCCCCAGCACCAGCGCGAAGCTCATGAACGCGCCGCCCAACGTCACCCGCTTCTGCCAGTTGGGGTCGGGGAAGGTCACGTCCTTCATCAGCCAGAGCATGCCGTAGGTGCCGTGCAGCGCCAGGTAGACCCATGCGTCGGTGGTCCAGCGGCCGTACAGCGTCATCAGCAGCAGGACCCAGGCGAAGGTCCCGGTCTTCTGGAAGTTCACCACCCAGGCCAGCTTGAGCAGGCGCGGGCCGCCGAGGAAGTCCTGGCTAAGGTAGGCGTTCAACGACGCCATCTTGCGAAAGAACATCGGCGCGGGCGGGGACGTCTCGGTCATCGTGAGCTCAAGCTCCTCGGCGGGGTGACGGGGTGCTAGGCCCGGCGTCGTCGCTCAGATCCAGGTGATGAAGCGGTTGAGCACGTTGCGCAGCCAGCCGGGCACCTCGCCCGCCTTGAACAGCTTGGGCGCCATCGACAGCTGGGTACGGACGACCGCGCGCTCGTGGCTGAAGCTGCGGAACCCGTAGAAGCCGCTCGCCGTGCCCATGCCCGAGTGGTTCACGCCACCAAACGGCAGGTTGGCGTGGAAGTACTGGATCATGGCGTGGTTCACGCACACGCCGCCCGACGACGTGCGCTCGATCAGCGACTGGATCGCGCGGTCGTCCGTGCTGTGGATGTAGAGCGCCAGCGGCTTCTCGCCCGCGTTGATGCGGTCGATCACCGAGTCCAGATCGTGGAACTCGACGATCGGCAGGAGCGGCCCGAAGATCTCCTCCTGAAGGATGCGCGCGTCAAAGTCCACGCCGTCGACGATCGTCGGTGCGACGAAGCAGTCATCTACGCTGACCACGCCGCCGGTCAGGGCGCGCCCGCCGCGCGCCATGGCGTCGTCGAGCAGGCCCTTCAGGCGCTCGGTGTGCCGCCGGTTCACGACGTGGGCCAAGAACGGCACGTGCGTGCGGCCATCGTTCGTCACGCCGTAGGCGGCCGTCAGCTGCTTGCGGCAGTTCTCCAGGAACGCCTCCTTCACCGACGCGTGCACGAACAGGTAGTCGGGCGCCATGCAGGTCTGGCCTGCGTTGTTGCACTTCGACCACATGACGACCTGCGCCGCCAGGTCCAGGTCCGCGCTCGCGTCCACCACCACCGGCGTCTTGCCGCCCAGCTCCAGCGTGACGGAGGTCAGGTTGCGGGCCGCGGCCGCCATCACGATCTTGCCGACCGCCGGGCTGCCCGTGAAGAAGATGTGGTCGAACGGCAGCTCCAGCAGCTCGGTCGACACCACCGCGTCGCCCTCGAACACCGTGACCTCGTCGGGGGTGAACAGATCGGCGATGAGCTTGCGGATCTCGGTCGAGAAGTGGGGCGTCAGCTCGGACGGCTTGAGGATCGCCGTGTTGCCCGCCGCGATCGCCGAGATCAGCGGCGAGATCGTCAGGTTCAACGGGTAGTTCCACGGGGAGATGATCAGGCAGCGCCCGCGTGGCTCGTAGCGCAGGTGCGAGCGCGTCCCGAGCAGCATCATCGTGGGCCACACGCCCTTGGGCTTCATCCAGGACGCCAGGTTGCGGATGGCGTGGTTGGCCGCCGCGATCACCGGCGCGATCTCCGCCAGGTCCACCTCGCCGGGCGGCTTGCGGAAGTCGTCCTCGCCGGCCTTGTACCAGACCTCACGACGCGCGATCACCGCGTCACGCAGCCGAACGATCTTGGCGATCCGCTCGGCAGCCGTAGACGTGCGGAGGCGCAGCGCGGTCGCCCGCTGTTGCTGGAAGGCCGCTCGAATCGGGCTCTGGGAGTTCATGGGGTACCTACCTACCCTCAAGCCCTACCACGGTTGTTCCGGAGCGGCGTGGGGAGCGGGCAAGATGCAGCCCTTCTCGGCGCGACCACGCCCACCGCCGCGATCAGGTCTCTTCGGCGTACGCGTGCGCGAGCAGCGCGTCGAGCGGCACGATGTCGAGCGCAGCCTGGTGGGTGGACACCAGCACCACGGGGCACGCCTTGCCCGCCTTGAACGCGTCGAGCCAGCTGCGCGCCACCACGCACCACTGGTCCCCCGGCTTGAGGCCGGGGAAGTCGTAGTCGGGCATCGGCGTGATCAGGTCGTTGCCCTGGGACGCTAGGTAGGCGAGGAACTCCGCCGTCACGCGCGCGCAGACGGTGTGGGAGCCGCGGTCCTGCGCGTCGGTGTTGCAGCACCCGTCCCTGCGCCAGCCCGTGCGGGGCGCGTGTGAGCAAGGGACCAGAGGCTGACCAAGGACATTGCGAGACGGGAGCATCGTGAACTCGAGGCGAGGACACCTCTAACGTCCCGACGACGCTCAGGAGTGGCTGCCTCCGACGCCGTCCAGCTCGGACATCACGTCGTCCGACAACACACACGCGACGGCCGCCAGGTTCTCGCGCAGGTGAGCGAGCGACGAGGTGCCCGGGATGAGCAGCACGTTGGGCGCGCGCCGCAACAGCCACGCCAGCGCCACCTGGAGCGGCGTCGCGTCCAGGCGGGCGGCGACGTCCGACAGCGTGGAGGACTGCAAGGGCGAGAAGCCGCCGAGCGGGAAGTAAGGAGCGTACGCGATCCCCTGCCCCGCAAGCTCGTCGACGAGCGCGTCGTCCTCGCGGCGCGCCAGGTTGTACAGGTTCTGCACGCACACCACCGGCGCGATCGTCTGGGCCTCCCGCACCTGCGTCGGCGTCACGTTGCTCACGCCGAGGTGTCGGATCAGCCCCTCGCGCTGCAGCTGGGCCAGCGTCTCAAACCGCTCCGCGAGCGAGCCCTCGCTGGTGCCAAGGCCTGATCCCATCAGCCGAAGGTTCACCACGTCGAGCGTGTCGACGCCGAGGTTGCGGAGGTTGTCGTGCACGGCCTGGATCAGCTGCTTCGGGCGCTGCGCGGGCAGCCAGGAGCCGTCTGCTCCTCGCGCGCCGCCGACCTTGGTCACGAGCGTGAGGTTGGACGGGTATGGGTGGAGCGCCTCGCGGATCACCTGGTTGGTGACGTGCGGCCCGTAGTAGTCGCTGGTGTCGATGTGGTTGACGCCCGACGCGACCGCCTCGCGCAGCACCTGAACCGCCCGGGCCCGATTCTTCGGAGGCCCGAACGCGCCCGGCCCCGCCAGCTGCATCGCGCCGTAGCCCATGCGGCGCACGGTCCGGTCGCCGAGGGTGAAGGTGCCGGCGGGGCTGAGGTCGATCATCGCGGTCTCCAAGGGGCGGACGCTTCGGACTGCGCCGCGCCACACGCATGCTTCTGTCGCTCCCTAGCCTTCCTCGGGCGTGCGGGCGTCGCGCCCCGCGCGCTGGGCTCCACCCAATCGACGACGACTGTCGACCAGGCTGGCTGTGCTGTCACGAAGGCAGGGCCGCCGACTCGGACTCACCCGACGGCTGCCCCTGGGTCCACGAGTGCTTCGAGAACCGACCGTGGCGTCTAGCGGCGGGGCAAGCAAGGGCGGCACTGGACCGCCGCGAGACGCGCGCCCGCCCGCCCCAACGCACGGACGCTGTCCTAGAATCCGTGCTTGGCCAGCAGCGCGTTGGCGGCCACCGGGTTGCGCTTGCACTCCAGCAGCGCCTGCAGCATCAGCGGGGCGACGATGGTGGCGTCGGACTCGACCACAAACATGGGCGTGTCCTCGGTCAGCTTGTCCCAGGTGATCTTCTCGTTCGGCGTGGCGCCCGAGTACGACCCGTAGGACGTCGTGGAGTCGCTGACCTGGCAGAAGTAGGCCCACGGCTTGGCCTCCTGCTGGAGATCGTGACGGATGGACGGCACCACGCAGATCGGGAAGTCACCCGCGATGCCGCCGCCGATCTGGAAGAAGCCGACGCCGGCGCCCTCAGACATCTCGCGGTAGCGCGCGTAGAAGTCGACCATGTACTCGATGCCGGACTTGGCGATCTGCGCGTTGAGCTCGCCCGTGTGGACGTAGCTCGCGAAGATGTTGCCGAAGGTGGAGTCCTCATAGCCGGGGACGACGATCGGCAGGCCCGCGCGGGCGGCGGCGAGCAGCCAGCAGGCCTCAGGGTCGCCCTCGTAGATCGCGGGGTCGAGGACCGTGATCAGCTCGTAGAAGTACTGGTGCCAGAACCGGCGCTCGCCTGAGGCCGCGGCGCGCTGCCACATGGGCACCATCACCTTCTCGACCGCGCGGAACGCCTGGTCCTCGGGGATGGACGTGTCGGTCACGCGGCGCATGCCCTGCTCCAAGATGACGGTGTCGTCGTGCTTGGTCAGGTAGCGGTACTCGGGGAAGTCCTTGTAGCCGTGGTGCGCCACCAGGCGGAACAGCGACTCCTCCAGGTTGGCGCCGGTCACGGACAGGCCGTGGATCAGGCCCTCACGGATGGCCGGGGCGAGCGACAGGCCCAGCTGCGCGGAGGACATGGCGCCCGCCACCGCCCAGAACATCTTCCCGCCGCCTTCGATGTGGCGCCAGTAGGACACCGTCGCCGACTTCAGCGCGCGCGCGTTGAAGTTCTGGTAGTGCGTCAGGATGAGGTTGAGCGTGGGGAGGTCGTTCGACATGGGGGCTCCAAGCTTCGGGCCGCCCGGGTAACGCGGACGGGCGGGCGTGGCAGGCGGCGCGCGCACGAGGCCCGCAATCCGCCGCCCGGCGCCCGACTCAGCGCATCAGTCCGGGCGCGCCCCAGGCCAGCGCGACCACGGCGAGCAGGCCGTTCGCCACAACGTGCGCCACGATCGCGCCGCCGAGACCGCCAGACCACCGCGCTGCCAGCCCAAACGCCAGCCCCGCGAGCGACGCGAGCCCGACGTCGCCGTGGAGCAGCCCGAACGCGAGCGACGAGGCCAGCAGCGGGCCCGGACCGACCTGGCGCCAATCGACCGACGTGAACCGCGCCGACGACAGCGCGCGCATCAAGTAGCCGCGAAACGCCAGCTCCTCGACCAGCGGCGTCACCAGGGCGTAGCCGAGCACGTGGAGCGCCTGCTCCACGATCGGCGCACCGTCTGATGCTCCGGTTGGCGCCAACGCAAGCACGTAGGCGGCCGCGGTGAGCACGCCCAGCGCGATCGCCACCGGGGACCGCGCGCCCACCCAGATCGAGCGTAGCGGCCGCGTCGCGAGCACCGCCCCCACGCCCGCCGCGTAGCGCGCCGCCGCCCACGGACCGTTCGTGGCGTTGAGCAGCGCCAGCGTCGTCTGGGCTCCGAGCGTCGCGATGAACGGCAGAAGGTAGGGCGAGGCCGGGTTTGCCGCTCGGGTCTCCTCGCCCCCGCTCGCCTTGGCCAGCGCCAGTATGGACTCCGCCGCGGGGATCCCGACGCCCACCACGGTCGCGAACAGCAGCCAGCCGATCGACGAATGGAACGCGTCGAGCGCCGCGTGCGACGCATGTCGTCCATAGGCGATGAGCAGCACGATGCGCGCGACGTTCACCGCGTACAACGTGACCAGCAGGAGCGGCGGCAGCAGCAGCGCCCGGGGGAAGCGCAGCCGCGCGCGAGCGAGCCACAAATAGAGCGCGCTGAGCCCAGCCCCCAGCGTGAGGCTCTCGACGCCCGAGCACGTCGTCAGCACCCGGACCGTGAACAGGCTGGTGCCAACCCGCGCAACCAACAGGTCCGACACCGCGTCCGCGTAGAGCGCGTGCACGATCGCGTCGACCGACCGCAGCGTCAGCTGCTGAAGCCACACCGGCGAGAGCCACGCGGGTGGTACGAGCAACGTGGCCGCGGTGACCGTGACGCCCGCGCCCACCGCGCCTAGGCCGATCAGCCTGGCCGCGCGGGGCGAGATCGAGGCAGAGTGAGCCTGCGTCCAGAGCGCCGCGCCTAGCACGGCGAGGCAGGTGAGCACGCCGTTGAACAGCGGCGCCACGAACCACAACGCGCCGGGCTGGGACGCATCCATCCAAGCGTGGACGACCGCCCAGCCCACGCACGCGAGCACGGCGATCGCGCCCAGAATCCAAGCAGCGACGCGCGCCATGGCCTGCGGCGCGTCCGGCGTATGCAGAGCGGATTCGACAGAGACGGGGGCGGCCACGCGACCTCGCGGTTGAGGCTCTACCCGCGCGACCGCCCGCGTGCCGCAGCCGGTGGGCGCGCCCAACCGCGCGGCACCCGCCCCCGCGTCCGGCTCGCCGTCGCTCACGGCGCAACGTCGATCAGAACCACAAGGCGCAGCGGGGTGAACTTGAATGCTTCGACCTTGCGACCCTCAATAGGTTCAGCGCGTCAGCACAGGCCCAGCCCCTGCGTGCCTACGGAACCAGCCTTCGAACTCGACCGCAGGCATCGGTCGCGCGATCCCGTAGCCCTGGAGCGCATCACAGCCGAGGTCGGTGGCGATCGCCGCGTCGTCCGTGGTCTCTACGCCCTCAGCGACCACCGTCATTCCGAGCGAATGAGCGATCTGCACGCTCGACGCCAAGATCACGCGCGCGCTCCGGTCCCGGGCCGCTCCGCTGACGAACGCGCGGTCCACCTTCAACTCGGTGAACGGGAGGAGCTTGAGCCTACCGAGGCTGGAGTGTCCGGTCCCGAAGTCGTCGATCGAGAGGCCGAATCCATGCAGCCGCATGCGGGTGAGCACCTCCAAAGAGGATTGCAGCCGCTCCAACAAACTCGTCTCGGTCAGCTCCAACGTGAACATGGACGGCGAGAGCCGGGCCGCGGAGACCACGTCCAGCAATCGGTCCGTCAACCCAATGTCCGCCAGGTTTTCCATGGACAGGTTTACCGAGACCTTCACCCTCAGCCCCTCGTCACGCCACCGCGCGATGTGCGCGACAGCCTGCACGAACATCTGGTCCGTGAGCTGATCGATCAGACCATGCTGCTCAGCCACGGGGATGAAGCTGTTAGGTGGGTGCAGCGCCCCTCCCGGATCCTGCCAACGGACAAGACACTCCGCGCCGAGGGCCTTTCCAGAGCGCGCATCCAGGGTCGGCTGCATCCAAACCTGCAGACGACCGCCAAGGCAGAGCCCCTCGCGAACGACGTCCACCGGCAGGAGCTCGGGCACCACCGAGGATGAAGCGCGAGCACGTTGCCCGTTCACCGCGCCGAGGATCTCTCGGACTCCCCGCCAGCCGTAGGGCTTCTCGCATGCCCCCAGGAACCTCAAGCCATGCGCTTCAATGAGGTGACCGACCGTCGCGAGCAGTCGACCGTCTGCGGCGGAGGTCAAGGCGACGCCGCCGGCAAAGCCGCGGACGCCAAGGTGCCGCGCGAACTGGATTCCGTCCATCCCGGGCATCCAAAGGTCGCACAGGATCAGGTCCCACTCGGCACGGTCCACGGCCAAGAGCGCTTCGGCGCCCGACAGCGCGATGCCAACATGAACGACGCCCAACCCGTTGAGGATCTGCTGGACCACCGCGTGCAGAAGCTCGTCGTCGTCCACCACCAGCACGCGCAGGCTGGCATATGAATCTGAGGCCCCCATCGTGGCTTCAGTCGGTCCAGTCAAGATCATTCCAGTCCGTCCCTGAACACCTGAACGCTGTTCGAGAGCTGTCGGGAAGCCACGTCCAGGAGTGGTCGCGCCTCCCCAAACGCGAGGCTCAACATGTTCGCCTCGATCGCCTTTAGCGTGGCGGCCAAGGGGTAGTCGCCTACGGTGCCCGACGCCGAGACAAGGCGGTGAGCAATGCGCGACACCTCGGCCGGCCTCTCTTCCGCCACCGCTCCGGACAGCTCCTCCAGCCCCTCACCTGTGGTGCGGCAGTAGAGCTCCGCCAGCCGCCGCGCCTTCGCGCGATCGCCCTGACTGAGCGCCATCAGCACCGTGATGTCCGGCAGGTGCGAAGGCTTCTTCTCGTGTGTCCGGGGTGCTGACCTGACCGGCGACCAACGTGAGACGACGTCGAACAGCTTGGCCGGCACGATCGGCTTGGTGACCACCTCAGACATCCCGGCCGCGATGCAGCTCCGCAGGTCCTCGAGGCCCGCGTTCGCCGTCATGCCAAGAATGGGAAGCTCGCCGAGCTCTGGCCGTGCGCGCAGCCGACGCGTCGCCTCGTAGCCATCCATCCGCGGCATCTGGACGTCCATGATGACCACATCGTAGGGGACGTCGACCGCCGACGGCAGCTCTTTGAACTTCGCGAGCGCCTCTTCACCGTTGCAAGCCGTGTCCACGGCGGCGCCCGCATGGCGCAGCAGCTCGGTAAACACCTCGGCGTTGAAGGGGTTGTCCTCGACCACGAGGACCCGGACGCCGCGCAGCCGGTCGCGATCTTCAACCCACGCTTCGGCTGAAGATGTCTCGGCGACGGGGCTTTCGACGAACTCCATGATCCACGTGAACCCGAATCGGCTCCCCACCCCAGGGGTGCTGGTGACCCACAGCCGCCCCCCAAGCTGTTCCACGAGCCGTCGGGCGATCGACAACCCGAGGCCCGTGCCGCCGAATCGGCGTGAGATGCTGCCGTCCGCCTGGGCGAAGGGCTCCATGATCCGTGGGAGGTCGGCCGGCTCGATACCCATTCCCGTGTCGGTCACGGTGAAGGTCACGGCGGCGCGGTCGACAGCGTCCCGGAGATCGGCGGAGGGTTCGGCCGCGTGGACCTCCGCCCGCAGCTCCACGTGGCCGCGCTCCGTGAACTTGAGGGCATTGCCGACAAGGTTGAGCAGGATCTGGACGAGCCGCGCCGCGTCGCCAACGGCGTAGCGGGTGCGAAACGGGGTGTCCGCCACGAGCACCACGCGGAGCTCCACGCCGTTCTGACTCGCGATCGGCGCCCCGGTCGACTCCACGTCACCGAGCGTGGACTCCAACGAAAACGGAACCTGTTCCATCACCATCGCGCCCGCCTCGACCTTTGAGAGGTCAAGCACGTCCGAGACGACGCCAAGCAGCCTGCGCCCCGCACGCTCTGCGTTGCGGACGTAGCCGAGTGACTTCGGCCCGAGGTCGGTGGCGAGGCACAGATTGAGGTACCCCAGCACACCATTCAGCGGCGTCCTGAGCTCGTGACTCATCCACGCGATGAGCTCACTTCGGGCAGCCATCGCGGCCTCAGCCTTGGCCCGGCCCCGCTCGGCTTCGGCGACCCGCTCCTCCGTCACGTCGTAGAGCGTGAGCATCGCGCGGGGGGGCTCGCCGCGCGTCCGGACACGTCGAAGGTCCGCGCGAAAGATCCGTGTCCCGCGATCCGTGACGAGGTCGACCTGAAAGCGAAGCCGGGCATTGAGATCCAGCTGCGAGGGCCAATCGGCGAGCGAGCCGTCGCGTGGGATCACATCCTGCAACGTGGCGAGCGAGTTGACGGCCGCCAGAGCGCCAAACTCCGCGTTGCCGCTAAGGAGCCTCCCGTCCTCAGAATACAAGCCCAGCGTGAGTGTGTAGCTGGAGGCGAGCGCGAGGATCTCCTCAGGTGGCGGCTCGGTTCGAGCCTCGATCAGCAACACCTGGCGACCGTCGGCGAGACGGAGCGCATGATGGCTCTGGTAGAAGCGCCGACTCGTGCCCTTCGGCTCAACTTTGACCCACACGCCCACTTGCTCGCCAGCGAGGACACGAGCCAGATAGTCGTTGAGCTGCGCGTAGACCGCCTCGGACTGCTTCGTCGCGATGTCGCGCGCTTGCAGCTCGGCCACGGACTCGGCCCGCCACACCTCCAGCCCGGCCGCATTGGCCCAGAGAAGTTGGCACCTCTCGGCGTCGAACACCCAGACCGGGGTATCGAGGATGCGAAGCCCCCGAAGGTCGGTGTCGAGCTGCTCCAAGACCGCCCGCCCGCCCGCGTCCGAGGTCGAGTAGCGCTCGGCGTTTCGCCACGCGCTGCGATCGCCCTGAGGTGTTGGTTCGGCCGCTATCCCTGAAGCCATCCGCTCACTCCCCGAGCCGCAGACGACGCTCGTCGTGCACGCGAGCCCGCCAGGCGACCACCCTCGGGAACGCCACGAGCGCGTCCGTAGGCAGGCCCGTGAGCGAACCGTTGATGAGCTTGTCCAGCAGGTGCACGGCCTTGAGATCGGCGACGGTGAGCCGACCGGCCGCCAGCCACGCCTCGCCATCGCGCAAGCGGCGGTCCAGGAGCTCGTAGAAGTGAGGGAGCCACGAGGCCGCCAAGGCGGATCGGAGCGAAGCGCGGACAGCTTCGTCCTCGACACGAATGCTGACGCTCAGTCGCGCACCATAGTCCTCGATGCAATCCAGCAGCGACTCCACCTCAAGGGCTTCGACGGGGTCGGTCGGCGTGAGCCCCGCCTGAGCGCCCGCCCACCGGAGCAGGGTGTTGCTCTGGCCAATCCGCGTCCCGTCCGGCAGCTCAAGCATGGGGAGCGTGTCTGTCGGCAGCTTGCCCGCGGCGCGCAGCTCGCGAAACGTGGCCGCCGAGACGCGCACGTCCTCGAACGCGACATGCCCGATCCGGAGCGCGTCGCGTACAGCCTCCCCCCTTCCGGGAAAGTCGAAGTAGGTCAAGCGGGGCAGCTGCGCCGAATCGGTCACGGCCGACCGCCCACCGCATGAACGCGCTCCGGGGCAACCAGCCGCCGTCCAGAGTCACGACCGCGGAGAGCTTCCCCGACATGCGTCGACGACTCACGCACCCGCGCACGTCCGTTCAGCCCTGCACAGCGGCGGGTGCCATTCTCAACGCATCCGAAGCCGCGACCGGTGTGCAGGCGCATTCTCATCGGCTCCGAGAAGGGCGGAAAACCGCATCGGACCCGCCACGGGTCAATCGACCCCCGGCTCCGAAGAGCTTCTGAAACGGCAATACCTGGGACATACCAGCGACGCACGGGCCCTGGGCCGAAGATACGCGCTTGTACTTACCAGCACCGCACGACCACGGGAGCCATCACGCTAGCGTGGCCAGAGAGGCAGGCGCTGCATCATGGGCGCCGCCCCGCCTGCCCCCTACCGCAGCACCACCTGTCCGTGGCGCGCCGCGAGCGCGATCAGCTCCTCTCGGTCTGGAGCTTCCCAGTTCACGCCCTTGTCGTAGTCCGCAAACATGCTCGACGCGTTCCCCTTCGAGGTGATCGCGAGGACCTCGCCCCCCCCCTCACCAAAGCGAAACCAATGGGTGGCCCCGCCAGGCACGTGAACCAACGTCCCCACTTGGGCCACCGCCTCACGGTCCCCCACGCCGCAGTGCAGCTCGCCCCTCAGCACATAGAACGACTCATCCCATGGGTGAAAGTGAGGGCCCGGGCCTTTCCCTTCAGCACCAGCTTGATGGAAGATCTCGTACCCACCGGCGTCGCCGTGCGAGGCCAGCACGGTGATCAGGAATCCGCCGACATTCAACGCTGCAGGCCGCAGCTCCGTCGACACAATCAAGGGGTTGCTCACGAAATTCTCGCTCCTTGAGGAAGGGTACCCGGACCGTCGACGTTCAGGTCCGGGGCTGCCGAACAACCACCTACGCGCGCCGCACGAACCCGTGCACCACCTGCCCGTCCACGTCCCAGTCGCGCGCCATCCACGTCACGCCGTCGCCCGCGACGATCGCGACCGACTCGGGTGCCAGCGCCAGCAGGTCGAGCGGCGTCGCGTCGATCTGCAGCTCAGTGCAGAGCGTCTCCTCGGTCAGCCAGCTGGCGAACCGGTTGATCGCGTCGGCGCTCGCGGCGTCCGTGACCAGGCGGAGCGCGATGCGCTCGGTGTAGCCCAGGTCCTCGTCCTTGCGGACGGTCTGAACGCGGTTGGTGAGCTCGCGGACGAAGCCCTCGGCGCGCAGGTCGTCGTCGAGCTGCGTGTGCAGCGCGACCACGGCGCCCGGCGAGGAAGCGGCTTCAAAACCGCCCTTGGCGTCCACGCGCACCTCGACGTCGGCCGGGGTCACGGGGATCGACTCGCCGTCGACCTCGATCGCGAGCGTGCCCGCGTCGAGCGCGCGCTTGACCTCCACCGGATCCATCGCCGAAAGCTTGGCGGCGAGCGGCTTCATCTTCGGCCCCAGGCGCGCGCCCAGCGACTTGAAGTTGGCCTTCACGGTGAAGTTAACGAAGGTCGCGGCGTCGGCGGCGAAGCGCACCTCGCGCACGTTCAGCTCGTCGAGGATCAGATCCTCGAGCGGCTTGAGCGTGGTGGCGCGCGTGGGGTCCGCGAGCACGACGGTGATGGCCTGCAGCGGCTGGCGCACCTTGATCTTGGACGCGGTGCGGGCGGACAGGCCGAGCGACGCGACGTCGCGGGCGAGCGCCATGTCGGCCTCGAGCTGACGGTCGACGCGCGCGTCATCCGGGTTCGGCCACGACGACAGGTGCACGCTGAGCTTCGCGTCGGCGCGGCCCGGCACCACGACCAGCGCCTGGTACAGGCCATCGGCGTGGAAGGGCGTGAACGGCGCGATCAGGTGCGACACCGTGACGAGCACCTCGTACAGCGTCCACAGCGAGTCCTCGAGCTCCACACCCTCACCCCAGAACCGCCGACGCGAGCGGCGGACGTACCAGTTCGACAGGTCGTCCACGAACTCGGCGAGCGAGCGGCTCGCCTCGTACAGGCGGTAGGCGTCCAGGTTCTCGGTGACGGTGCGAACGGTGGCGTCCAGACGCGCCAGGATCCAGCGGTCGAGCAGCGTGCGATCGGACGGCGAACGCGGCGCCACGCCGGTCGGATCGAACTGACCCTTGGTCTGCGCGATGTCCGCGTAGATCGAGAAGAACTGGTAGACGTTGCGCAGGCGCAGCAGGAACTCGCGCTGGCCTTCGCGGATGGCGCGCAGCGACAGGCGCGTGTTGGTCCATGGCGGCGACGCATGGCAGAACAGCCAGCGGAACGCGTCGGCGCCGGGCGGGTCGCTCGGCAAGTGGAACCACAGGCGGCCGCCGCGGGTGCGGTCCAGGCCCATGCGCTCGAGGTCGTCGGGGTGCAGGTGCACCGCGTCCTTGCGTTCGACCTTGGCCGCCACCGCCTTGAAGGCGATCTGCGTGCCGCCGTGGCGCTCCGACGACAGCGTGATCGGGCTGTCGCCGCAGTCGAGCGACTCGATCGCCCCCTTCTTGATGCCCATGGTCCCAGGCGTCAGCGAGGCGTCCGCCACCGCGTCCTGCCAGGTGACGCCGGTCATCACCAGGTTGGGGCTGGTGTAGTTGCCCTTGGACTTGGACTCCTTCAGGCCGTTCTTGTCGCACACGTGGCCGAGCACCACGCAGTTCTTGTAGGGCCGCGGGAAGCCCACGGGCGGCATGTCGAACTCAGCGCAGGTCTCGTCGTCGAACACGAGCGTGCTGATCATCAGCAGCGTGTAGAACCAGCCGCGCGTCTGATCGATCGCCTCGGAGATGAAGTCCGCGGGGAACTGATCGCGGAACTTGTCGACGTTCTGGTGCGGGAAGCCCCACTGCGCGAACGGCATGGCGCCGGAGTCGAACCAGCAGTCGATGACCTCGGTCACGCGCGTCATGGTGCCCGAGCACTTGGGGCACGGCAGCGTGACGCCGTCGATCCACGGGCGGTGCACCTGGAGGTTCTCCTCCACGTCGGTGCGCAGGCCGGACGCGCCGCGGGCGCGCAGATCGTTGAGCGACGTCGGGGCCACGCGGTGCTCGCAGGCGCCGCAGGTCCAGATGTTGAGCGGCGTGCCCCAGAAGCGCTCGCGCGACAGCGCCCAGTCGACGTTGTTGCGCAGGAAGTCGCCGAAGCGGCCCTCCTGGATGTGCTCGGGATGCCAGTTCACCGCGGCGTTGTTGGCGAGCGCGCCTTCCTTCACCGACGTGGTGCGGATGAACCACGCGGGCCGCGCGAACTGGATCAAGGGGTCATCGCCCGCGCGCCAGCAGAACGGGTAGTCGTGGCGGATGGTCTCGCGCTTGAACAGGAGCCCGCGCTCCTTGAGGTCGCGCAGGATGGGCGCGTCGGCGGCCTTGCAGAAGATGCCCTCGACGAAGCCCGTGCCCGGCACGAACTTGCCGTCGGTGCCGACCCACTGGTGCATGCCCAGGCCCTGCGCGCGGGCGACGAGCATGTCGTCCTCGCCGTAGGCGGGCGCGGTGTGGACGATGCCGGCGCCGGACTTGGTGGTGACGTGCGCGCCGTGGACGATGATCCCCTGCTCGCCCGGCTCCACCAGCGGTCCAAAGTCGTACAGGCGCGTGTAGCGCTTGCCGAGCAGATCGCGGCCCTTCACGATGCGCTTGGGCACCAGCTCGTAGGAGGCCGCGAGCGCGGCCGCCAGGACCACCTCACCGCCGTCCGGATCCTCACAGTAGGCGTAGTCGACGTCCTGGTTCACCGCGAGCGCGACGTTGCTCGGCAGGGTCCAGGGGGTGGTCGTCCAGGCTAGGTAGCTGACGGTCGGATCGTCCAGGTCGCGGAAGCGGACCGTGGCCGCCGGATCGTCGACCTGCTTGTAGCCAAGGCCGACCTCAGCCGCAGACAGCGTGGTGCCACCCTGGGGCCACCACCACACCACCTTGCGGCCCTGGTAGAGCAGGCCCTTCTCAAACAGCCGGGCCAACGCCCACCACACCGACTCCACGTAGGGCTTGTGGTAGGTGACGTACGGGTCCTTCAGATCCACCCAGAAGCCGATGTCGCGGGTGAGCTCGTCCCACTCATGGATGTAGGTGAAGACGTTGTTCACGCAGGCGCGGTTGAACGCCTCCAGGCCGTAGTTGAGGACGGCCTCCTTGCCGTGGACGCCCAGCTCCTTCTCGACCTCGACCTCGACCGGCAGGCCGTGCGTGTCCCAGCCGGCCTTGCGCAGCACGCGGTAGCCGCGCATCGTGCGGTAGCGCGGGAACACGTCCTTCATGACGCGGGTGAGCACGTGGCCATTGTGCGGCGTGCCGTTCGCGGTGGGCGGGCCCTCGTAGAACACCCAGGCCGGGCGGCCTTCGGACGCCTCCAGCGACTTGGCGAACACGCCCTTCTCTTCCCAGGTCTTGCGGACCTCTTCTTCAAGCTGGACTGGCGAGGACAGGCGCGGGAACATGGGGACCTCAAGGGGACGCAGGACGAGAACGCAACGGCCGCGACTATCGGGGATCGGGCCTCAGTGCACCGCAGACGTGTCGGTCGCCTGGGTGGCGGCGGCCAGCTCCACCCGCATGCCCGCCCGGCGCGCGGCGCTCCACCACCGGCCGATGCCGGGCGGGAGCGGGTCGCCTTCGGAGGCCGACGAGATGGCGGGCGCGCCCAGCAGCGCTCTGCCCTGGGGGTCCAGGCGGGCCTCCCAAAGCCACCACGAACAGTCCGACCACTCCAGGAAGACCATGGCCAGCTCGACGTCCACGCCCTTGTGCTTGCGCGTGTGACGGCCGACCACGCCCACCGCCTCGGCGCGGCCGCCGGGCAGGGTCTCGGTGGTGGTCAGCCCGGCGAGCAGCCAGCCCGTGCGCACGCCGGCCGCCCGGGGGCCCGCCAACTCGACCACGTCGATCTGCCGCTCGCGGAGCACGACGCCCGCGGGGCCGGCCGTCCCGGCCTTCACCGCCGCCTCCACCAAGCCCGACAGCCAGCGCTCAGGGCCGACGTCCGCAGGGATGTCGGCGCGCGGGTGGGATCGGACCGTGAGGCGGAACGGGGTCATGGGCCGTGGGAGTAGGCGCGAAAGGGGCGCGCGGCAAGGGGTGAGTTCGCGCCCCCGTTCGACGTCCGCGCGATCCGCCCGGTCCGACCGCCGCCGGGGCGCGTGTCCGTTGCACGGATCGGAGGCGGCTGCACCGTCACGCTCTCCGGGGCACTTCCGCCAATCAGCGTCGACCTCACCATCGACGGTGGAGACACCGACCGCGTCATCCTCGATGGCAACAACCAGTACCGGGCGTTCTTCGTGGACACCGGCGCCGTCGCCATCCAAAACCTGACCATCCGCCATGCCGCAGCCTCGGGCGGCGCAGGCGGAGCCGCGTCGTTCCTCGGCTCGTCAGGAGCGGGCGGCGGTGGCGGCGGCGTGCTCGCTGCTGGGAGCGGCCCGACCACGATCGCAGGCGGCGCGGGCGCCCCAGGTGGCGCGGGCGGCGGCGGTGGCGTGCTCTTCAGCCTCATGGGAGGGGCCTCCACACCGGCAGGCGGAGCGGGAGGTGAAGCCTTCGGCGCGTCCGAAAACGGCGCGGGCGCCGACGGTCAGGCCGGCAATGGCGGCGGAGGTGCCATCGGCGGAGGCGGAGGCGGCGCCGCGGCCGACAACCAGGCGGGCCGCTCAAGCGGTGGCGAAGGCGGCTTTGCCGGGGGCGGCGGTGGCGGCACCTGGAACAGCCAGAGCGGCGCGGGCGGTCCGGGCGGCGGCGGCGCGGGCGGAACCCACGTGTCGCCGGTGGGCAGCGCGGGCGGAGCGCTCGCCACGATCTTCGGAGGGTCCGGCGGCGAGGTCGGCACCGGACATCCCGACTTCAACAGCGCCGGCGGCGGAGGCGGAGGCGCGGCCGCGGGGCCGGCCATCTTTGTGAACGCCGGGTCGCTCACCTTGAAGGGCTGCACCAAGGCTGGGGCCTTCGTCGCGACCGGAGGCCAGGGCGGCGCGGGCGCGCCTCCCGGCACCACGAACGGTGGGGGCGTGACCACCGCCGGAGCCATCGGCACCGCCGGGAGCGCCGTGTCAGCGCCGGTGTTCACCTTTGCCGGCAAGGTCAATGGCACAACCGACACCGGGCCGCTGACCTCGGCGCTGTAAATCCCCGGGATCAACCCCGGGGTGCACACCGCCTACGACGCCGCGCCGACCTCTTGTCTGATCAAGATCCTTCGAACGTGCTCGCCGAGCTCGACCTTCCTCGACGGCGACGCGCGCTCGACGTCAGGGAGGGTCGAGGGCGATCAGGCGATCGCGCACGAGCACGTACGGGGCGGCGTCGATCGCGGTGGTTCCGACGAGCGGACGATCGAACGCCAGGAGGATGAAGAACGAAAGTGCGAGGTACATCGCAAGCAGCGACTCCAGGAACACGTGAAGGGCGAGCCCGTCGTGCGGCATCAGCCAGGTAATCGCGAGGGTGGCGAGCGCCCCGATGAGAACGACGCCCCAGACCTCGGACGGAAGCGCTGCCCCGAGCATCTCGGCTCGAATTCGTCGGAGCTCGATGAGCTCGTTCATCTTTCGCAAGGCCTCCGCGTGAAGGCTCGTTTGGCCAGCGGTTTCGGGCTCGTAGGCCTGCAGGATGCCCTGGATCCGCCGCACATACACATTGGACTCGAGCGGGTTCTCCCCAAGCCGCTGAGCGGGCCAGGCTACGTCGATCGTGTAGTTGACGTACTCAGCCGTCACGGCGCGGAGCGCGCCGCGCACGGGCTCGTGGAGGCCAGACACGTCCGCGTAGAAAGCTCCAAGCGCAGCCCCCTCCCGTGACGCCATGTCTTCGGCCGCCTTGTAGTCACTCCACACCGCGACCACGACCAGCCCCAACAGGATCCCGTAGAGCGCGCTGGTCGCCTGAAGGAATGAGCCCACGAATTCGGTTTCGTCGTCGGTTCCTCGATGGAGCTTCCGCGCGATCGGGCGCGCCATCAGGAGGCCTCCGACGGAGACCGCCACCGTGATCAGCGAGATGATGCAAAAGAGCACCGCGCTGGGGAGCGAGATGAGCCACAAGATCACGAACAACTCCAGCGCACAGGCGTTTCCAGATCCCCCGCCCGTTCGGGCGGGTCTACCACGGGCGCTCTTCACCCGCGCTCTCGCTCCCCTACGGTCTCACCGCACGCCACCAGCACGGCGCCGCCCCCTCGGAGCGCAGCCGGGCCGCGCCGCGGATTACCGCGCCACGATCTCAAGCTCCATCAGCGACAGGCAGGCCGGGTTTCCGTCCACCTGCTGCACGTCGACTTAGAGCTGCCCGCACAATGCAGGCGCGCGAGCCGCGCGATCTCCGAGTTGACCGCGTCGTTCTCTTCCCTCAACGACCACCGGGACGGGGCGGGCGTGATGCCGATGTAGATCACCGGCACGCGCCCAAGCGCGCCGCGCACCTTCTGCACCCGACAGCGCCAGGACCGCACGACCTCGTCCGGCGGGACGCCGTCCGCGATGTCGTTGGTGCCCGCAAACACCAGAACCCCTCGCGGATGGTGACGCAGGACGAGCTGCTCCGCCCACGCGGCGATGTCGCGCATGTGCGACCCACCGATGCCGCGCTGCACGACACCCCACGAGGCGAGCGAGCGCGAAGCGGTCTCCCACCGCCGAATCGACGAACTGCCGGTGATCACCAGGAGTCCGCTCGGCGGCGCCGCGAGGTCATCCTCAGCCTGAAAGCGGGCGACGGAAGACGCGAAGGCGGAACCCTTGGCGTCGATGCCCGCACATGCGTCGTCGTTCCACGGCATCAGGACGTCCGCCGACCGTGCAATTCGACGCCCGCCGTGCACGCCACGGACGGGTCACCGTCGCGTGGGTCCCGCCGGACGTGGCGCCAGATGGGCGGGTCGCGCCAACGGCACGCGCGGTCGTGCGGACGCGGAGCTGCACCCTAATTCTCCACCCCCGAGGTCTCGCTAGGCGCGCGAGCTTCTCCACCCCCGAGGTCTCGCTAGGCGCGCGAGCTGCCCTCGCAACGCCCGTTCTCTGGCGCGGCAGCCGCTACTCTCCTGCTATGCGGGGCGCGTCAGCCCGGCACCACCAAGCGCGTGTGCTATGGTCCTCGTGGTTTTCCCGGAGCTCCGAGTGCGAGCAGCGCTGTTTGTCCTGATGTTGTCGGCCTGCGGGACCGCCGCTCCGCCGGCGGAGCCCTTGGTCGATCTCGGCGACGTGCCGTTAGATCCTGGCCCCGCGGTCACCAGTCGACTCTCCCGCGCGCAATACGCGGCCTCAGTGGAGGCGCTGTTCGGTTCGGGCATCACGCTCTCAGTCGCGCTGGAGCCGGACACGCGGGTGGACGGACTCGCTGCGCTCGGTGCGGGCATCTCGGCCACCTCGCCGAGCGGCGTGGAGGAGTACGAGGTCGCTTCGTACGAGGTTGCAACCCAGGCGCTCAGCCCCGAGCGCCGCGAGGCCTGGATGCCGTGCGTGCCCGCGGCGACCGTGGACGAGGACTGCGCGCGGGTCACCCTCGCGTCTCTGGCGCGGCGCGCGTGGCGTCGTCCGGTCACGGACGGAGAGGTCGACGCGCTAGTGGCCGTCACCTCTGGCGCCGCGTCAACCCTGAACGACTTCTGGGGCGGGCTGGAGTACGGCATCGCCGCGGTCCTTCAGTCGCCCTACTTTCTTTACCGTCCGGAGATCGGCGAGGCGGATCCAAATGGAGGGCGGCGCCGGACTTCGTTCGAGCTGGCCACCCGCCTGTCTTACCTGATCACCGACGGGCCTCCCGATTCAGCGCTGCTCGACGCCGCCGAGGCGGGCGAGCTCGACACCACCGAGGGCTTGGAGGCGCAGGCGCGACGCCTGATCGCGTCGCCGGAGGCGCGCCGCGGGATGCGGGCCTGGCTGACCGACGTCCTCAAGCTCGACGCACTGGATCACTTGGACAAGGATCCGGAGCTCTTCCCGAACATCAGCGCGACGCTCGGCGCGTCCGCGCGCGAGGAGACGCTGCGCCTCGGCGAGTATGTCGCGTTCGACAAGGACACGGACCTGCGCACACTGCTCACCACCCGCACCACGTTCGTCGATCGCGAGCTCGCCGCCGTGTACCGGGTGCAAGCGCCATCCCTCGACGCGTTCGCGCAGATCGAGCTGCCGGCCAAGGGCGAGCGCCGTGGCCTGCTCGGGCAGGTGTCCTTCCTCGCGAGCCACAGCCACAGCACGGCCACGAGCGCGACGCTCCGCGGGCAGGCCATCCGGGAGTCCCTCCTGTGCTCGCCGCTTCCGCCGCCCCCGGCAGGCGTGAACACGTCCATCCCCGCGACCGACGCCGAGCGGCCTACGCTCCGAGACCGGGTCACGGCGCACCTCGCGGATCCGTCCTGCGCGTCGTGCCACACGCGCATGGATCTGATCGGGCTGCCGCTCGAGAACTTCGACGCGATCGGACGCTGGCGCGACGACGAGGCCGGCTACCCGATCGACGCCAGCGGCACGCTCGACGGCGTCGACTTTCGCGGGCTCTCAGAGATGGCCGACCTGCTCGCCGCCGATCCAATGCTCACCGACTGCCTGGTGCTGCAGGTGGTGCGTCGCGCGCTTGGCCGCGCGCCCGGCGACGGCGAGGACGAGATGGTGGACGCGCTCCGCGCTCGATTCGATCAGCAGGACGCGCGCCTTCAGCCGCTCTGGCTTGACCTGGTGCGCAGCCCGATGTTCCGCCGCCTGGAGAGCCCATGAAGCCGTTGTCCCGACGCCAAGTGCTCCGCGGCATGCTCGGCAGCGCGCTGATCACTGTCCCGCTCCCCTTCCTCCCCTCGCTTGGCCGTCGTGGTCAGGCTCGGGCCGCCGAGGGCGTGTTCCCGACGCGGTTTGGAAACTTCAACTGGGGCAACGGCATGGTGCCCGAGCACTGGACGCCCGCCACGACCGGCGCCGGCTGGGCCCCGTCGCGGCTCCTCGCCCCGCTCGCGCGGCACACCGACGTGCTGTCGGTGGTGTCCGGCTACGAGGTGAAGGTCCCGAACATCAGCCCGCACACGTCGGGCAAGTTTGGCTTCCTGACCGGGATCGATCCGAACCGTGGATCCGGCGACGGCACCTACGCGCTGGGGCCGACCTTCGACCAGATCATCGCGGCGGCGATCGGCGGCACCACCCCGTTCCGGTCGATCGAGTGCGGCGTCACCAGCGAGCAGGTGATCTCGTGGAACGGCCCGAACGCTGGCAATCCGACCCAGGCGGATCCGGCCGCGCTCTTCCGGCGCCTGTTCGGCGACAGCTTCCGTCCGCCAGGCAGCGACGCGCCGCCCGACCCCAAGCTCGCGCTGCGCCAGAGCGTACTCGACGTCGTGACGGGGCACCTCGGGACGTTGAAGGGTCAGCTCGGACGCGACGACGCGACGCGGCTGGAGCAGCACCTGGACGGCATCCGCGAGATCGAGCGTCGGATCGCGCAGCTCCAGCTGCCCACCCCCGCCCTCGACGCGTGTGTGCCGCCCACCGTGGAGCCGTCCAACCCTGCCGCGTTCAAGGAGCGCCACGCGGTGATGACCGACCTGATGGTGACGGCGCTCGCGTGCGACCAGACGCGCGTGTTCACCTACGTGTTCTCTGAGCACAACAACAACTGGGTGTACGACGGCCTGAAGGACGGGCACCACCGGATGACGCATGACGAGCTCGGCGATCAGCCCGGCGTGCAGGAGTGTGTCCTGCAGATCATGGAGCAGCTCGCGCTGTTCCTCGACGCGCTCCGCGCTGTGCCCGAGGGTGACGGCACCCTACTCGATCACTGCGCGCTGCTGTGCTCGTCGGACGTGTCGCTCGGCCGCCTGCACGCGTTGGATGAGTTTCCGACGATGATCGCGGGCGGCGCCAACGGCGCACTTCGCACCGGCATTCACGTGCGGTCTGAGGTCGGGGCGAGCGCGGCGGCCATCCCGCTCACGTTGATGCGCGCGGTCGGGGTTCGGGCGGCCTCGTTCGGCGAGGACGATTGCATGGAAACCGAGAGCATTGGAGAGCTTGAGGCATGAGACACGTCCTACCCTTGCTTCTGACGATTGGCTGCACCGCGCCGAGCGCGCACGACGACGACACCGACGCGGCGTCGGGGGCCGCCACGGAGTGGGTCGGCGCCATGGACGTGCTCGACTTCGCGCGCGCCACACCAGACGGCGTCGCCCGCGGCTTCGACCTCGACGGCGTGGATGGCGCGTGCGGGTTCAACGACTACGTCGATCCCGACGGTCGCCCAGGCATCGACAATGTCTTCGCCACGCTCCTCCCGCTGATGGAGCAGGTCGGCGGCGCCGCGTTCGAGGACCTGATCCAGGGGACGGTCGACTCGGGCGAGTTCCTGTTGGTGGTTCGCGTTCGACAGAAAGGCACCGAGTGCGCTGGCCTCGACGTGTTCCGCGCGTCGGAGCCGCCGCTTGTGGGCGCGGACGGACACCTCCTGACCGGCCAGACGCTCCCGGTGCGCGACGGCGGCCCGCTGCTCACGACTGAGTGCGCCACCTACGAGGATGAGCACACGGTGGTGGCGCGTGGGCTCTCGCTGCCGCTGTCGCTGTCGATCTTCCAGGTGCCGATCAACCTCACGCTTGAGCTCGCGTCGCTGCGCATCCACCTCAACGACGACGGCACCGGCTCCGGTGAAGCCGGCGGCGCCATCTCGGTGGACGACCTCTGGTCCCAGATCGGCGACGTGGGTGGCATCGGCACGCAGCTGCTGGGCGTGCTCGAGACCGTGTTGTTCCAGAAGGCCGACATCTCGTTGGACGGCGGCGCGACGTGCACCCACATGAGCGCGACGCTCGCGTTCGAGGCGCAGACTGTGTTCATCTACGAGGGCGTGGACGCGCAGGCGCCGTGAGCGGAACCCGTCGCCGGACTCACCACGACACGGCCGCTTCTGCGCGTTCGTGGTGGGAGTGCCGCGGGCTGTGGTAGCTTGTCGGCGAGGGGCGTTTTCTCTGAAGTTGCCACGCGCCCCTTGGAGGCCCTCGTGTCCGTGAGTCGTCGCGCGATCTTGGTCTCGGGCTTAGCGGCCGTGGCGGCCAGTGCCTGCGGAGCGCCCCTCGCGACGTTCCCGTTCGATGGTTGGGGGCCACTCGGCGCGGACGAGGGGGACGAGCTCGACGTGTCCTTCTTCGGGGTCGCGGCGTTCGTCTTCCGCTGGCGCGGGCTCGGCGTGCTCACCGATCCCTTCTTCACCCGCGACCGATTTCCTAGGGTGGCGTTTAGCCGGACCCATCCGGACCCCAGCGTCTCAGCGCCGTTCGTCGCGGGAATGGGAGACGTGCGCGCGGTGCTGATCGGGCACGGCCACTACGACCATTGCCTCGACCTTCCGGTGGTCGTGCCTCACTTGCACGCCGACGCGGTGCTGTGCGGCGACGCCTCGGTGGCCCACATCTTCGCGCCCTTGCACCTCGAGCGTCCGTGGGCGCTCGTGGATGATCGACTCGCTTCGCCCACCGAAGACGGCGCGCCCATCCTGCTCGCGGACGGCCGGATCCGCGTGCTGCCGATCCGCTCGGGACACCCGTGCAACATCCCCGGCGTGCACTTGTTCCGCCACGTGTTGACCGAGGACCGGACCGAGCCGCCCGTACGCGCGTCGCACTACCAAGAGGGGCACACCACCGCGTGGCTCGTGGACCTCCTCGACGCCGACGGGGCCATCGCGCACCGGGTGTTCGTGGAGACGTCCAGCACCGGCCCCCCCTCAGGCGTGGCGCCCAAGCACATCCTCGACGAGCGTCGTGTCGACGTCGCGCTGCTCGCGATGGACACGGCCAACTTCCGCGCGCTTGGAGCGCCGTCGGTCCTCGATCACATCGATCCGCGACACGTGATCTTCTGCCACTGGGACAACTTCTTCCGCACGGTGGACGAGGCCCCTCGCGAGGGCGTGAAGGTGGACCTCCCAGAGCTGCGCGAGACGCTGCGCGCCGAGCCCGGGGGCGAGCGGTACCTCTTTCCCGGGTTTGGGGCCCGCTTCCGCTTTCAGCCGCCGTCCTGAGTCGGACAGAGCACGTCGATCGCGGTCGTGTGTCCGGCCAGCACCGGCACAGGGATCACGTTCGGGCTTGTGTAGGACCAGTGGAACATCGGCTCGGAGCATGGGCCGCCCGGCGCGGTGAACTCGAGCTCGTGAACGCCCGGCGTGAGGTTGAGCACGCCGCCGGATCCGTTGGAGGTCGTGGCCTCGGCCTTCGCGGACGCGAGGCCGATCGAGCTGGAGTAGAACACTGCGCCCTCGCCGCTGAGGGAGCGGACCGTGACGTCGGGTACGCGCGCGGTGTCCACGCCGTCGAGGTTCAAGCCCTCCCAGACGATGAACAGGATGTTCCCACGCGCCGGGTCGAGCGTGGCGCCGACATTGGAGGCGTTGGTGTTCATGATCGAGAGCGGGACCATCACCTTGTACCAGTCGTACCAATCCAACGTCGTCGACTGGGGGAAGACGGTCTCCACCGTGCCCTCGTGCGAGGCGGTGACGACGACGTCGGTGTCGCGCGGCAGGCCTGGGAGCCGCCACGTCCCGTCCGGCCCGGTTGTGGTGCATGGCACGTCCGGTAGATCGGGCGTGCAGACCTCCACGCTGTCCATCGGCTGACCGAGCAGCGATCGAAACGCGCCGACGAAGCACGCCGTGTCAGCCTCTGGGGTGCAAGTCGGCGGTTCGGCGAGCGCGCATCCGTGCAGGGCGGCGAGGAGCGCGGGGAGAGCTGGACGCAGGGGCGAGCTGCATGCCGCGGCGGTGGAGGTGTGCGGGCGGTTTGACATGGCTCGGTCCTGAGAGTGTGGGGTTCCCGAGCGTCGCGGGCTGCGAGTGGTTTGCAGGATGCCAGACTTCTTCGCTGCGGTCGAGAAGGGATCCGCCGCGACCTTGGCGGGGCGCGCTCTTGACCCGATCGCCGCGAGTCCGCACCGGGTCTGCGCCCAAGCTCCGCGCTCGGTGCGTCGCGCGACAGCCCCGCCAACTTGCCGCGCCCGTCTCCGGAGCGCCGTAATCCGGATAGACGGCGCGACCTGGAGTGAACATGGACCCGATCTCTGCCGCCGCCGCTGCCTTCGCGGCCGCCCTCCCCGCCGACACGCGGGTCGAGAGCAAGAAGATGTTCGGCGTGCCCTGCGCGTTCGTCCATCGCCAGATGTTCTTCGGAACGTTCGAGGAGACCGTGGTCGCGCGGATCGGCCCCGCGCGGGTGGCGGCGCTCGCGGGCCAGCCCGGGATGCGCGTGTTCACGCCCACGCCGGAGCGCGCCTGGGGTGACTACGTGCAGGTCGACGTCCCCGCCGACGCTGAGCTGCTCAAGAGCCTCGCGGCTGAGGCGCTCGCCTGGACGCTGCTGCTCCCGACGAACGTCAAGAAGCCGAAGGCGCCAAAGGCCGAGCGGCGCGCGAAGGCCCGCGCGGCGGCGCGACAGGACTGACCCGAGCGGGAGGGGCGCGAGTCGCTACCGGCCCCCGCAGTCGCTCGGCCGCTCCAAGCTGATCGGCCCGAACGCCCCGGCACGCAGGTCGAGGATGAGCCGCTCCGCCGCCCGAGGCAGGTCCACGATGCCACCTCGCCCGAGGAACCCTCGGCGTCGGCCGATCGCGTCCAACAGCGCCTCTTCGCCTGTCGGAAGCTCGGCAAAGCCGTAGAAGTTCGTCACCGCCGTGGGGTAACGGCTGGCCACGAACTGAGCGGCGAAGGTGCCGATGTCATGAAAGTCGATCACCCGGTCCGAGACGGCGCCGGTCACCGCCAGCCGGTATCCGCACTCCTCCGGGCTCAGCTTCGGCCACAGGAAGCCGGGCGTGTCGAGCAACACCAGATCGCTCCCGACCTGCACGCGCTGCTGCATGGTGGTCACGGCGGGCTTGTTGCCCGTCTTGGCAATGGTCCGACCGGACAGGCAGTTGATCAACGTCGACTTCCCGACGTTCGGGATCCCGACGATCATCGCCGTCATGGGGCGCATCCGGTTGGCCGTGACCAGGCTCTTGGCGAGCTGCGTGACCGTCTGCAGCAGGTTCGACTCCTGCCGGTGGTGCGTAAACGCCCGGATGTCGGAGGTCGCGGCGATCGCGGCGAGCCACTCCGCCGTGACCGACGGATCGGCGAGGTCGCTCTTGTTGAGGATCTGGATGCACGGCTTCTGGCCGCGCAGCTCGGCGACGAGCGGGTTCTCGCTGCTGAAGGGGATCCGCGCGTCTAGCACCTCGATGACCAGATCCACCGACGGCATGGCCGTCCGGATCTCCTTGCGCGCCGTCGACATGTGACCGGGGAACCAGTTGATCGACATGCGGCTCCTACCGTGGCGCGGTCGTTAACGTGCGCGGGCCACAGGCGTCGCGCTCACGGCCTCGTCGCAGGCCTGGACGCGCCGTCGGATGCGCCTCCGCGCCCTCCGTCGACATAGGACTCCCCGGTCGTCCAGGCAGCGCAGCGCGTCGCCAGCACCAGGGCGCCTGCGCCCGGCGCCATGCCCGTCAGCTCTGGTGCAGCAGGCTCTCGTAGTCCTTGTTCGGGATGGGGCGGCTGAACAGGTAGCCCTGGTACTTGGTGCGGCCGCGCGTGCGCAGCGCGTCGGCCGTCTCGATGCCCTCGGCCACCACCTCGATGCCCAAGCCCCGGCTCATCGCCAGGATCGACTGGACGCACCAGACAAAACGGGAGTGTCCGACGACCACAGGCATTTCAAGCCCCTCCCCACGCTTCCGAAGGTCTACCACAGCCCGTCCGCACCCGCGCTCCTCTTCTGCGCGCCCGACTCACGCGCGCGTCGAGCGCCGCGACGCAGCCGACCGGACCGCGCCCCGCCCGCTCGCCAACCCGCGCGCGCACCTCCGCCTTCGCGGTCACCGCGCCGTAGCTGCCTGTCGATGTCCTCCCACGCCCCGCCCCGTCACCGAACCGACGACGTCGCCTGTGGGTCTCCGTGCGCCCGTGCCCCGAGCAGAACCAGGCCGCCCTGGGCAGCGCGCTCGTCGTCCAGCCAGCGCAGCACGTCGCCGCTCGCCGCGAGAACCAACGCCACTTGCCGCATCCAGCCGCCGCAGCCCGGGCAGGTCTGCGGGCGCGGGCACGCGGTCGCCCTTCGCCTTGCCCCCGGTGCTCGGCGCCGTCCCCGGGAAGCACCGACACACGGCGGCGATGAACACCGACGAGCGGAACGACTCCTCGTCGAGCCCGACCGAGCCCGTCCACTGGAAGAGCGTGCGCCCCGCGGTCCACCCGAACGGCCGCCCCAACGCACCCTCCCGCGGTCCAGGGGCCTGCCCGACGAGGTAGACGCGGCTCAGGGTCGGTCGCCCGACGATGGGCGGCCCGGTCATCGCGGGGCACCTTGCACACCCGCGCAGCTCCGCCTGCAACACCCGCAGCCGCTCGCCGACCTCTGCGCTCATCCGCCGATCTGCACGGCCTTGCCCACCCAGGCGTCCGAGTCCGCGGCGGTGACCAAGAAATCCGCCAAGTCCGCCCGGGAGATCGAGCCGGGGACCGGAGATATCTCCGCCCGTTTGACGTAGCGGCCGCGCGCCGGCCCATTCGTGAGGCGACCCGGACGCGCGATGACCCACTCCAGGTCGGACGCCCGCGTCAGGGCCTCCTTCCGCTCGTGATCCTGCGACGGCAGCTTGAGGAGACCGTCCTTCAGCATCGTCCGGATGAACCAGCCAAGCAGCACGCGGCTCTCACCTGACCCGAGCGCGCTGACCACGACCAACCGCGGCACCCGGTGGCGATTCATCGCCTCGATCACGAGCGCGATGCCCGACGAGACGTAGGTCGGGTTCTCCTTGAACCCCGCGAGCGACGAATGGGCGGTGATGATGACGGCGTCGTGCCCCACCACCGCGGCATCCACGGCGGCGGCATCGTGAAAGCTCCCCGCTCGCCGCGTGAGGGACGCGTGCTCGATCGTGAGCTTCTGCGGGCTGCGCGAGAAGGCGGTGACCTGGTGCCCGCGCGCCAGGGCGGCCGAGACAGTCAGCGCACCGGTGCCCTGGGAGGCACCGACCACGAGGAGGCGAAGGGAGGGCATACGTCGTCCGGGGGCGGCGTTACTAACCCCCATGCCCCTCGAGACCACCACGAGCACAGGCAGTTCAAGCTCCTCCACCCGCTTCCGAAGCTCGACCACAGCCAGTCGGCGAGCGCGATCCCCTGCTGCATCCCAGGCTCGCTGACCTGTCGAGCCCTTGCGCGACACGCCGACCGGTAACGCAAACCCGTGCGCGCACCTGCACCTTCGCGGTCACCGCGCCGTAGCTGGCTGTCGATGTCCGCGCCGCCTCGCCCCGTCACCGAACCGACGATGTCGCCTGTAGGTCTCGGCGCGCCCGCGCCCCGATCAGAACCAGGCCGCCCCGGGCCAGCCCGGTCGGAAGGACGCGCTCGTCGTCCAGCCAGCGCAGCACGTCGCCGCTTGCCGCATTCAGCCGCCGCAGCCGGGGCAGGTCTGCGAGTCTTGCTTCAAGCCGGCTGGAAGAGCACCCGCAGGATCAGCTCACCCCAGGCGATCCAGCGCCGCCGCGGGCGGTCCACGTACACCTCGGGCACGTCCGCGCGACGTCGCGCTTCACGCTTCCGCCGCCAGTCGGTGACGTGCGACGTGTACAGCCCTTCCCGGCGCGGCAACTCGCCGGCCTGGCCAGCCTCGGTCGCGGCGTCGAGCTCACGCAGGACCCGGAGTTTGTACTTGGCGGTGAACGATCGGCGGCGCGCCACGTCCGCCACCTCGGGATCCGGGGTCGGCTTCGGCAACGGCTTTTCGGACGGGGTCCCGGTGAACTGCCGCGACGCCCTGCACAGTACTTATCGGTGGGGCTGGTGTCTCACCCTTGTTGACACGGAAGGGGAACGATAGGAATTTTCGTGAGGATTTCGCCCATGCGTCGCTTCTGTCCGGCCTTCCTCGTCTGTTCCGGCCTCGCCGCCTGCTCCGCCCCTTCTCCCGACGCGCCGGGCGACACCACTGCTGGCGTCGGCGACTCGGAGACCGTGGACACCGATCCGGTCAACGACGAGCCGGTTGACACCGACGCGCCAGCAGGCGCCGCATTCGTCGTGCAGGGCCGCGTCCCGACCGCAGCGTCGCTTCGCCTCGGCGTCGACGCCGGCACCACCGTCACGCATGTGATGGCCGTCGATCCGCAGACCAGCCGCCCGGAGCGGAGCATCGCCGAGGTCGGCGCAGACGGAAGCTTCCACCTCGAGCTCGCACCGGGTCGGCCGTACGTGTTGGTGTTCGTGGATGGCACCGCCGTCGGTGTCGACATGGTCGTCGCGATCTTCCGTTCGTCCACGCTGGACTCCCTCCCCGCGCGCGGAGCGACGACGCTCGACCTGGGCGCCGTCACCCTGGCGGGCGGGGTCGCCACGGCCGGTGTTGACTTCACGACGCTGAGATTGGCGCTTGGCCTCTCCGTATCGGAGGCGGCCTGGTTGGGTGAGTTCGACGACCTCTCGCTGCGATACGCCAACCCCGACATCGACCGCGACGGCGTGATCGATGCGCTCCAGGGCCACGACTACACCTTCGACGTCCACGTGCGCGCGCAGCTTCACCAAGGAGTCGACGGACCGCTCCTGCGGGTCGACGACCTCGTCGACGCGTGGCCGGCCTCCGACGGAGCCGACGTCGCCACACCCGCCTTCAACCTGTCGTCGATGTACGTGATCTACGATGAGGCGCTCGATCCCACCGACTACGTCAGCGAGACCGGCACGAACCAGAATGGCGGCGACGTGCTGGTTTCCGACGCAGGGCCGACCTACGTATCCGGCTTCAGCGAGTTGCACCTCGCAGGCCTGCGGGGCTGGGGCCTCGACTTTGCTTGGAACGACGCCGTCCAGCAGGAGATGTCGGGCTCGACCGGCCGAGGGCCGGCTACCTTGACTTGGTGGCTCAATGAGAGTCTGACCGCGCTGAGTTTCTCAAACGTCATCACGCGCTCGCACGCGTCGTTCACCAACGAGGGCACGCTGCTGCCGTTCGTCCGGCTCGACACCACCGCGGGTGCGATCACCGGCGCGTCGTGGATCTGGAAGAAGCGGGTGTCCGCGACCTCCTGGGTGGATGCCACTCCCGGAGAGATCGCGATCGTGGTCAACGACAGCGGCGCGTATGTCAGCTTCCACGTTCTCCCCGCGTGGAACCGGGAGATCGGTGTGCCAATCGGCACCACGCCGACCGGCTCCGTGTCGCTGGCGGGGGCCAACCTGCAGAACCTCACCGCCGACGAGGTCGCCACGCTCACGGCGGACCAGATCTGCGGCATGGGCGTGAGCTACGACGACCGGCTGGGCCTGCGCGTGTTCGCGGGCGGCGCGGAGCCCAACGAGGGCGTGAGCTGCGTCGGCCCGTGAGCGGGAGACCGGCGGAGCAATCAGGCCGCCGCTTCCGTCATCAGCGCTGCCAAACACCGGAGAATCCGCCTCATCGAGCGCATCGGAGAGCACCAAGCTCTGCTGGGCAATCAACGCGAAGGTCTGCCGCATCGACGCGTCGGCTTGGTCAAGGAGCGCTTGCCGAGGGCGATTGCACGGATCATGCATTCGCGCCTCACACGACGAGACGAGCTGGTCGCGTTGGGTGCTCACCCAACCCTCCAGTTTCTTCGCCATGCTCTCCACCTTCTCGGTGCTCCCCCCACCCGCGACCACCGTCTGCCGGAGGACCTCGATGCTCGTAAACGCCTGCGTCGAGACGGTCTTGACCGTTTGCTCGTAGTTGGAGCGGCAATCCGTGATCACGAAGGTCGGCCAGCGCTCGCCCGTCGACGGGTCCTTGCACACAACCTTCATCGATGTCCGGCCTGCGGCGTCGGCGGACCGTGGCGCGCTCCCAGCCAAGATCAGCAACAGGACGAACCTTCCGCCTACGACCTGCCACCCGCCGCCCACGTTCATACGCCCCTCCGCGCGCTCCAGATCGACTAGACCGCTACACCCGATTGCGCTCCGACTTCAACGGCGGCGACATCCGTAGGTCTACGTAGAAGGTCCCGTGCCACGAGGTGGGTGACACCCGGGTGCCAAGGTCAGCCTGAGGGTTCCTCGCCCGCGTCATGCGACCGCCGGCAACGAGGAGCAGGAAGCCTTCAAACAATGAGAGCCTCGTAGACGCCGTCAACCAGATCCAAGGAGACCACCCCAACGCGCGCGTGGAGACCTGGGCGCAAGACGAAGCGCGCATGAGCCTGAAGCCGATCTTCCGGCGCGTGTGGGTGCCTCGCGAGTACCATCGCGTCGGCGATCACAAGCCGCGCTCACAGTGGTTGTACCTCTACGCGCTCGTCCGTCCCGCGACGGGGGACGTGTTCTGGCTCGTGACGCGACCGTGAGCGCGAGTCTGTCAGACGGCCCGTGTAAACCGAGAGTGTCCCGGTAGCCGTGTAAACCCCTGAGTCCCGTCGCCGCGGCCCAGCCTTTACGCGCGCGACCAGACCGTCTAAGATGCCGCGATGACCACGTTCTCAAGCTCCCTTCGCGCACAGGCCGCCTTCTCCCTCATTCAGGCGCTTCAGACCCAGCTCTTGCGTCGTCTGAACGACGGGGCCGACCCGGGTCGCTTTGAGCCGTTCAGCTGGCAGCGCGACGACGGTCGCCACGGTGGCGGCACGCGCCTCACGTACGTCGGCGGGGAGCGGTTCAACCGCGCCTCGCTCAACGTCTCGCACGTTCACTACGACGATCGGCCGGAGCGACCGCTCGGCTCGGCGAGCGCGCTGTCCTCGATCGTGCACCCCGCGCACCCGCGCGCGCCGTCGCTGCACCTCCACATCAGCTGGACCGAGATGAAGGTGGGGGGCGGCTACTGGCGCTTGATGGCCGACCTCAACCCATCGATGCCCGACGATGCCGACACCAGCCGCTTCCTCGCGGCGTTGAAGGCGGCATCCGGCGCCCACCTCGACGAAGGCATCGCGCAGGGCGACCGCTACTTCGGCATCCCGGCCCTGGGCCGGCATCGCGGCGTCGCGCACTTCTACCTCGAGCAATTCCGTGCGGAAGGCGACGAGCTCCCGCGGCGGTTCGGCGAGGTCATGATCGACGCGTACGGCGACATCCTCCGCGACAAGCTGGCGACGGCGAAGCCGGCGTCGCCAGAGGAGGCCGCAGCGCAGCGCGCCTACCACACGGTCTACCTCTTCCAGGTGCTGACGCTCGATCGCGGTACGACGAGCGGGCTGCTCGTCCACGATCAGAACGATCTCGGCATCCTCGGATCGCTGCCGGCGGTCGTCGATCGCGCGCTGCTCGCGTCCTGGGAGCCGGCGATGCCGAAGCCGCAGAACGAGCTCCTGCGCAGCCTCGTCGCCGCGCTGCCGGCCTCGGGCGCCGTGGGCGACGCCGAGAAGCTGGCGTTCTGCCGAATCCTTCGCGAGCACTACGCCCGGCATCCCCATGCGCTCGATCTGCAGGCGCGCGGCCACACGCTGCCGCCGACCGTCGCCAACCACCACGTCACTCCATCTGTGGAGGAGAGTCGTACGGGTGGTGGTCGCCGCTCGGGATGAGGCTTCGCGGCCGAGAGGGGTCGAACCTACCCGACGGTCCGGCACTTGGGGGCAAGGTCAGGCCTCAACTTGGCCACCGTGCCCGCGCTGTCGGAGTCCGGCCCGACGAACGGACTGGTGACTCCGACCGCCTCCCGACGTCGAATACGGATCAGGAGGCCGATCCGATGGGAAGCCAAGTCACTCGGCTGGGCATCCCGACGAACCTCTACGCTTGATAGCGTCATCTTAGGTTGGGGCGCTTTACGGCGCCAGACACGATGACGGAACGTCCGAGTTGAAAAACTGCGCCAGACCGCAACTATCGGGAAGGGTGAGCGTTCCGCTGGCGGGTTCGACGTCGCATGCGGATCGGTCTTCGCAGGTCACAACGGCGGCGCGAAGGTCTAGGCCCTTCCAGGCACAAAACGTCTCCTCCGCTGTGTCCCCAGGCGCCCGACATTCGGGCGGTATTGGCACGCCCGCATCGCCACACGCTCGGTAGGCAACCTGACGACCGTCTGCCGCGTAGAAACTTGTATTGTATCCACCCGAACTGTCCGAAAGCCAAGCGTACATGGTACCGTCCGGCATACGCCGCAGTCCGCGAGGCCATGCGAACGGATGAGCATCGCAAGCCTCGCACACGCGATTATTGAGGGTGGCCGCAAAAGGCCGCAAATCACTGTCCATCACCGCTAGGCAATCGCCGTCGTCAGGTCCCCGGACTCCGCAAGCCAGCAGGAATACGGTCAATGACCGAGCCCCCAGGCCACACGACAGGCTGTTCAAAATCCTCCCCCGCGCTTCCGAAGCTCTACCACAGCCAGTTGGCGACCGCGATCCCCTTCTGCACCCCCGGCTCACCGACCTGTCGAGCCCTTCCGCTCCGCGCCGACCGGGACCGCAAACCCGCTCGCCGACCCGCGCGCGCACCTACGCCTTCGCGGTCAACCCGTCGTAGCTGCCTGTCG
>CAIOSP010000055.1 GCA_903861005.1 uncultured Pseudomonadota bacterium | reverse complement strand
GTCACTCGGTGACGGTTTGCCAACGCACGTGGAAGATCCGCGCGTCACAGAGCGCTACTCTGCGGTGTCGATCGGCTCGCCGCGGGTGTCCGCTCCCTCGGGGGCGTCGCTGTCGTCCGAGCCGTGCCCGCTGTGCTGCCCGGCCCCCTCGCACGTGCCGTGCGGCTCGTCACCTTCGTGCTCGCCGCCGCGCGCGTCGGTGTCCGACTCGGAGGCCGTGTCGTCCTGGCCGCCGCGGCCGCGCTCGTCTTCGTGGCCGTGGCCGTGGCCGCCATGGTCGTCGCTGCGGGCGTCGGTGTCCTCGGGGCCCTCCGCGCCTTCGCGCTCGCCCGTGTCCTCGTCGCCCTCTCGCGCGTCGGTGTCCTCGTCGTCGCGACCGCCGCAGGCGTCCTCGCCGACCAAGCCTTCGCTGAAGTGCGTGACCTGCGCGATGGCCCAGCCGTCCTTCACGGTCGTCTCCAGCGCGGTGAAGGTGTTGTGGTCGCCGGGCTTGGTCCACCAGACGGTGGCGTCGGCGTCCAGGTTCGTGAACTTCAGATGCACCGTGAGCGGCACCTTGAACGTCTGGCCGTCCGGGCCGAAGGTCCAAGCCTGCGACGCCGTCGCCAAGCCATCGACCACGCGGTCCTTGGGGTAGGCGGTGATGGTGACGTTTTCGGCGACGGCGCCGGCGGGCACGTCGATCTGGACCCCGTCCGCGTGGATGGTCCCACCCTCGGCGCCCACCGACAGGGCGAGCGGGTGCGCCGCGTCGAGGGTGACCTGGCCGGACGTGCAGGCGGTGACGGCGAAGGCGATGGGGAAGAAGCGACGCATGGACATCCTCGGGGTGGGGGATGTAGGCCCATCGAGCATCGGCGGCCGAAGTGGAGGTGCGTGTCGTCCGCCCGCGGCCGTTTCGTACTCACGTCGCGTACGTCGCCCACGCTCCGCTACGCGGGCTTGGGCTCGTCGCTGCGGCTGGTGTAGGCGACACAAGCCACCAGGATCACGGCGAGCGTCGCCGACGCGCCGACCGTGCCCAAGTCCAGCCCGCCCTTCGCGTGCGACTTGGTCAGCAGGTCGCCCATCGTGGCGCCCAGGGGCCGGGTCAGCACAAACGCGATCCAGAACAGCGCGACCTTGGACACCCGCGGGATCAACGACGCCAGCACCACGAGGAGAAGCAGGCCGGAGATCAGCAGCGCGCCGCCCGCGAAGCCCAAGCCCGAGTCGTCCGCCAGGTAGTCACCCAGCGCCGTGCCGAGCGTGTTCGAGACCAGGATGGCGGTCCAGTACAGCAGCTCGACCCGCGGCGACTGAATGCCGGTCACCGCGAGCGAGCCCACCGTGCCACGCCAGAACAGCAGCACACACAGCAGCAGCGTGGCCAGGAACGCGCTGCCCGTGGCGTAACCAAGGCCCAGCGTGCGATCCATGTAGTCGGACATGGTGGTGCCGGCGGTGCTGGTGGCCAGGATCACCGTCCAGTACAGCGCGGGCTGGAAGGCCTTGGCGCGAAGCTGGGTGACGAGCGCGACCAGGAAGATGCTGATCAGGATGAGCGAGCTCGCCGCGTAGCCGACGTGGAGCGTCATCGACAGCAGGTCGCCCGCGGTCTCGCCTAGCGTGGTCGCGCAGATCTTCATGACCCAGAAGGCCAGCGTGATCTGAGGGATCTTGCTCATCGGGGACGCTCCAATCGTGGGTGACCTCGGTCCCTACCGCTCGCTCCGGTCGAGGGCCCGCGACCCAGACACAACGCGCCGTGTCGGCGCAATGTCAACCGATCGTCGCCCCGCCGATTCGTCGCCTCAGACCAACGTGCTACGTTCCTGGCACTTCCCAGGGGGTCTGCATGGAAGTCATCCTCGGCATGTTCTTCGGCTTCGTCGGGTGGTTCTTCCTCCGCTACGCGGTGGGTGGCTTCTACACGATCGCGCCCAACGAGCGCGCCGTCGTCACGACCTTTGGTCGCGCGGCGCGCATCGGCGAGTCCACCACCCACAGCGACCCGATCTCGCAGACGCTGCGCGACGACGAGATGGCCCGCTACGAGTACCCGCAGGTGCGGGTGACGGGGCCGGGCTTCTACTGGAAGTGGCCCTGGCAGGAGGTCCGCAAGGTGTCGATCGCCACGGTGACGCTGTCCGTGGCCTACGACCCTGAGGACCCCACCGCCAACCACGGCGGGCGCGTCCTGGAGGCCGTCACCAAGGACCAGCTCAACATTGGGCTGTCCGGGCAGATCCGCTTCACGGTGTCGGAGCGCAACCTCTACGCCTACCTGTTTGGCGTGAAGCACCCCGTGGCGCACGTCATGGGCTACCTGATCTCCATCCTGCGCGACCGCATCGCCAACTTTGAGGCCCCGCCCGATCCGGACGCGGCCGCGCTCGGCACGGCGGCCGCGCCCGACAGCGTGGACCTGGGCGCGCAGAACATCTCGATCAATGACCTGCGCAAGCACCTGCGCAACCTCAACGACCGCATGAGCGTCGAGTGCGCGTCGGCGGCGGCCCGCTACGGCATCGCGCTCGACGCGGCGCTGATCACCGGCATTGATCCTCCGCAGGACGTCGAGTCGGCCCTGGCGGCGATCAACACCGCCCACAACCAGGTGTCGAGCGAGATCTCGCTCGCGCAGGCGAGCGCGGATCAGAAGATCGTGCAGTCGCGCCGCGCGGTGGAGATCGAGACGCTCAACGCGCAGGCCGAGGTCGAGCCGCTGCTGGCCCTCGCCGAGGAGCTGCGTCAGCTCAAGGCGACCAACCGCAACAGCCTGGTCGCCTACGTCCGCAACGCCCGTCTCCAGCTGCTGAGCAAGGCCGGCCTCGTCGTCCTCCCCATCGAACGTGAGGCGCGCTGATGGACTTCCTCATCTCCTTGTTCTTCACGTTCATCGTCTGCTTCATCGGCATGCCGGTCCTGCTGGCGGTGATGCGCGGCTTCAACGTGTACCTGGTGGTCCAGGAGCGCGAGTGCATCGTGCTCGAGCTGTTCGGCCAGGTGCGGCTGGTCCTCGACGAGCCGGGCCTGCACCTGCCGTGGCTGCGCATGGGGCCGTTCGCGGGGCTCGTGCCCTTCTTCGGCAAGAAGCACACGGTCGACATGCGCCTGGACCAGACCTACCTGCGCAGCCAGCCGGTCAACTCGGAAGAGGGCGCCCCGATGGGCATCGGCATCTGGTACGAGATGATCGTGGCCGACCCGGTAGCCTTCCTCTACAAGAACGCCGACCCGCCCGGATCGCTTCGCGCGAACGTCAGCAACTCCACGGTGCGCTCGCTGTCCAACATGAAGCTCGAGCGCATGCTGGAGGACCGCCACGCCATGTCCAAAACGGTGCGCGAGGAGGTCAGCGAGCAGTCGATCGAGTGGGGCTACAAGACGGGCAGCGTCTACATCCGCAAGGTCCACTTCCGCGACGTCGGCATGATCGGCCAGATCGAGCAGAAGGTGGTCAACCGCCTGCGCCAGGTCACCGCCGCCATCCAGCAGGACGGCGCCAACCGCGTCAACGTCATCCGCTCCACGGCCGACCGGCTGGCGGCGGTGGAGTTCGCCAAGGCGGCGACCATGCGTCCGCGCATCGTCGGTGAGGCGCTCGGCACCATCAGCAAGGACGACGAGGTGGCGGCTGCGCTGTTTGAGGTCCTGGAGACTCAGAACCTGCTCAAGAGCCCCAACCTCAACGTGCGGATGATCCCGCGCGGAGCGGACTTCTTGGCGCAGCTTCAGGCGTCCTCACCGGGTCAGAAGAACGCGTAGGGCAGGGCGCGGTCAGGGTTGGGTGGCGCACCGTAAGGGCGCGTCGCCCTTGAATCCTGGCCGCGCGCGCATACAATGGCGGCGCAAGGGGCCGTCATCCTCACCGAAATGTTCATCGTCGTCGCGTTGATCCTGCTGAACGGGGTCTTTGCAGGGGCCGAGATCGCCATCCTGGCGCTGCGGCGCACCCGCGTCGAGGAGCTCGCGGAGACCGGATCGGCGCGCGCCGCGGCCGTGGCCGATCTGCGCTCGGATCCTGAGCGCTTCCTGGCCACCGCGCAGGTCGGCATCACGCTGCTGGGCGTGACCGCCGCCGCGGTCGGTGGGTCGTCGATCGGCGACGCGCTTGCGGTGTACCTGGCGCCGCTCCCCCTGGTCGGCCCCTACGCCGAGCGCATCGCGCTGGTCGTCGTCGTGGTCACGGTTTCGTCGCTGACGATCGTGCTGGGTGAGCTGGTGCCCAAGTCGCTGGCCCTACGCGCGGGCGAGTCCTATGCGCTGGCCGTCGCGCCCATCTTCGTGGCCTTGAGCCAGGTCGCCCGGCCCGTGGTGTGGGTGCTGACCGGGGTGTCGAACGTCGTGCTGCGCGTGTTCGGCGACTCGACGTCGTTCACCGAGGGCCGCCTGTCCCGCGACGAGATCCAGCAGCTGGTGGACGAGGCCGCCACCGCGGGCACCGTCGACCAGAGCGCCGGCGAGATTGCCTCGCGCGCGCTGGATTTCAGCGACCTGGACGTGGCCACCATCATGGTCCCGCGCCCGTCGATCATCTCCATCGACATCCGCACGGCCGTGCCCGAGCTGGCGGACGTGGCGCTCAAGCACGGCCACAGCCGCGTGCTGGTCTACGAGGGCGACGACGACAACGTGGTGGGCTTCGTGAACCTGCGCGAGGCGCTCGCGCGCGCCTCGCAGGAGCCCGGGTTCACCCTCAAGGACGCCGTCCGGCCCGTCCCGTTCGTGCCCGAGACCATGTCCGCGCCCATGCTGCTGCGCGAGATGCAGCGCCAGCGCGCCCACCTCGCGGTGGTGCTCGACGACGTGGGGACGGTGCGCGGCATCGCCACCATCGAGGATCTGGTCGAGGAGCTGGTCGGCGACATCCTGTCCGAGAACGACAAGCCCAGCGTACAGATCAAGATCGAACCGGACGGATCGGCCATCGTGGACGGCGGAATGCCCGCCCACGAGGTGGCCCGCGCCCTGGGCGTGGATCTGCCCGAGGCCGAGCAGTTCTCCACCATCGCGGGCTTGTGCATCGAGCACGCTGGCCGCATCCCCACGGCGGGGGAGCGCTTTGACCTGGGTGACGGCGTGGTGATCGAGGTTGTGGACGCCACCGCCCGCCGCATCAAGCGGGTCCGGGTACACGCCCAAGACTCCGGCGTCAGCGCGACCTGAACGGGCCCAGAACGCTGGACCGACGGCCCCTGCCGGTTAGTAGACGCCACCTCGGTGAGTCATGAACGCCACGCTCCCGTTTGCCCAAGCCATGGTGACCGCGCTCGTCGACGTGATGACGGTCGATCCGTCCGTCGTGGTCCTGACTGAGGGAGACTCCCTCGCGTCGGCCGCGGGCGTCCAGGTGGACGCGTCGCGCGTGATCGCGCTCCCCGTCGCCGACCGCGCCGCGGTCGCCTTCGCCACGGGCCTGGCCTGGGCCGGAAAGCGCGTCGTCATGGAGATCGCCAGCACCGGCCGCCTGCCCGCGCTGGCCGAGGCCTTGGTCGAGGCGTGCCGCACCCGCCCGGGCTGGCGCACCACCATCGTCCTGCGCATCCCGTCCGGCGCCCAGGCTGGCGTGCTCGACGCCGCCTCGATCGACCTGCTCACCGGCATCGACGGCCTCAACGTGGTGGTCCCGCGGGACGCCGGGCAGGCGGTCGCGCTGTTCCGCTCAGCGCTCGCCAGCAGCACGCCCACCATCCTGCTGGAGTCCCGGGCCCTGCAGCGCGAGACCGCGCACGTCGACGAGCGCATGGGATCGTTCGCGGGTGAGGTCGTCCGCACCGGCGATCACGCCGTGATCATCACGTCCGGCGTGGGCGTGCACGAGTCGCTCGTCGCCGCGCACAGCTTGGCTGGCGCCGGCGTCGAGGTCTCCGTCGTCGACCTGGTCTGCGTGGCGCCGCTGCGGCCGGCCGCGTGGCTCAAGCAGGTGGTCGACACCGGTCGATTGGTGGTCGCCACGAACGACGCGGCGCTCGGCGCTCGCGTGGTCGCCGCGGTCCTCGCAGACGCGTTCTTGTACCTTGAGGCTCCGCCGACGATCGTGACGTCGCGGGCCGAGTCGATCGCGGACGCCGTGCGCGCCGCGCTCGCATACTGAGCTCGGAGGGTCTTCATGGCGTGGGTGTTCCCGATGCCGGAGGTCGGCGAAGGCGTGGTCGAGGCCGAGGTCGCGCACTGGAAGGTGGGCGTCGGTGACCTGATCAAGGCCGATCAGCCCCTGTGTGAGATCACGACCGACAAGGCGAGCGTGGAGATCAGCTCTCCGCGTTCGGGCCGCGTCACCAAGCTGTTCGCGCACGCCGGCGAGATCGTGAAGGTCCACGCCCCGCTGGCCGAGATCGAGCTGGAGGGCGACGCCCCCGCGCCGGTCACGCACGTGCCGCCGGCGTCCGTGCCCGCGTCGATGACGCCCGCGCCCGTCCCGACGCCCTCCGCCGCGCCGCTGCCGCCGCCGGTGCTTCCGGGCACCCCGGCCAAGGCCGCCCCGGCGGTCCGCCGTCGTGCGCACGAGCTGGACGTGAACCTGGACGCGGTGCCCGGCACCGGCCCCGGTGGTCGCGTCACGCACGCGGACCTGGACCACGCCCTCGCCACGGTGCGTACGCCCGCGCCTGCGCCGACTGCCGCCGCCCCGCTGCCCAAGGCGCCTGTCGCGCTGCCCCAGGTGCGCCCCAGCGGGTCGGAGGAGCGCATCAAGATCGTCGGCGTCCGCCGCAAGATCGCTGAGCGTATGGTCGCCGCCAAGCAGTCGGCGCCGCACTTCACCTACGTCGAAGAGATCGACTGCACGCGCCTGGTCGACATGCGCGATCGCCTCAAGGGTCGCGCGGCGCAGCGCGGCGTGAAGCTCTCCTTCCTGCCGTTCTTCGCCAAGGCCTGCAGCCTCGCGTTCCGCGACTTCCCGAATGTGAACGCGTGGATGGACAACGAGGCGAGCGAGCTGATCGTGAAGGCCGACCACCACATCGGCTTCGCGTGCGACACGCCCACGGGACTGATGGTGCCGGTCGTCCGCAACGTCGAGCAGAAGTCGATCCTGCGCATCGCGGCTGAGATGAACGACCTCTTCGACCGCACGCGCGCGGGCAAGGCCACGCGCGATGAGTTGGGCGGGTCCACGTTCACCATCACCGGCGTCGGCAACATCGGCGGCGTGCTGGCCACGCCCATCCTCAACGTGCCCGAGGTCGGCATCCTGGGCATCAACCAGATCAAGAAGCGACCGGTCGTCGACGAGAACGACCAGATCGTCGTTCGCCAGATGACCTACCTGTCGCCGTCCTTCGACCACCGGATCATCGACGGCGCGGTCGGCGCGCGCTTCACCGCGAAGCTCAAGGAGATCCTGGAGAACCCTGAGTGCCTCGTGCTGGAGCTCGCGTGAGCCTCGACGCCGACCTGGCCGCGCTGCGCGACGCCGACGCAGCGATCCCGTCGCCCGTCCCGCTCCCGATCGGCGCGCTCGCGTCGGTGGTGGTGGGCGCGGTGCGTGGTCTCGCAGACGGCGACTGGTGGGTCCCGGGCCTGCGTGAGCGGGCCGGCGCCGTGCTGCGCGGCGTCGCGCTCGACGCGATCGGCGACGGCACCGCTGGGTCTCGCTCGCACCACGTGGCGCCCGCTTCGCCCACGCCCGCGCTGCGCGCGCTGCACGCCGTCGGCCTAGCTGCGGCCAGCCCGGACGCGGCGGTGGTGGTCCACCTGGGCGTCGGCTCGCTCGCGGACGGCGCGTTCACCGAGGCGCTGAACCTGGCTGCGCTGCGCCAGGTGCGCGTGATCTTCGTGGTCGCGCTGATCGACCTCACCGGCGCGCCCGTGCCCCGTCAGTCGGCGGCCAGCGTGTCTGCGCTCGCACAGGCCTACGGCGTGCGCTGCGTCGAGGTGGACGGGCGCGACGCCAGCGCGGTGCGCGACGCGGTGCTCCAGGCGCGCGAACAGATCGGCCCTACGTGTGTGGCCGCGGTGCTCAACGCTTGAACCCACGGCCCGTACGCTGGGCCTAGGAGACACTGGTCATGTCGGAGACTCACTTCCAGGCCATCGTGATCGGCGCGGGGCCTGGCGGCTACCCGTGCGGCATTCGCCTCGGGCAGCTCAAGGTCAAGACGCTCGTCATCGAGAAGGACAACTGGGGCGGCGTCTGCCTCAACGTGGGCTGCATCCCGTCCAAGGCGCTGATCACCGCGGCCAAGAAGTTCGAGGACATCCAGCACGCGGGCGACTTCGGCATCACGGTCACCGGCGACGTGTCGATCGACATGGGCAAGCTGCAGGCCTGGAAGTCCGAGGTGGTGCGCAAGCTCACCGGCGGCGTGGCCACGCTGCTCAAGGCGAACAACGTCGAGCGCCTGATCGGCACGGCGACGATCGTGGGGCCCAACGAGGTGTCGGTGCAGACGGCAGAGGGCGAGAAGCGCTTCACGGCTGAACACATCGTCATCGCCACCGGCTCGCGCCCCATCGAGATCCCCGGGTTTGCGTTCGCGGACGGCCCCGTGCTCGACAGCACCAAGGCGCTCGCCTTGGCCGAGATCCCCAAGCGCCTTGTCGTGATCGGCGGCGGCTACATCGGGCTTGAGCTCGGCGGCATGCTCGCCAAGATCGGCAGCAAGGTCACGGTGGTCGAGGCCCTCCCGTCGCTGCTCACCGGCTTTGACGAGGACGCGGTCAAGCTCATCGCCCGCAAGCTCAAGAAGGCCGGGGTCGAGGTCCTGCTCTCCACCAAGGCGCTGGGCTGGGAGAAGACCGACGACGGCATCGTGGTGAAGGTCGGCACGCCCAAGGGCGAGCAGGCGATCCCCGCGGACTACGTGCTGGTCACGGTCGGCCGCTTCCCAAACTCTGAGAACCTGGGCCTGGAGGCCGTGGGCATCCAGAAGGATGGCCGCTTCATCAAGGTCGACGAGCAGCGCCGCACCAACGTGCCGAGCATCTTCGCGATCGGCGACGTGGCCTGCCAGCCGATGCTGGCCCACAAGGCCACCTATGAGGGCGAGCTGGTCGCCGAGGTGATCGCCGGCCACAAGCGCGTGTACGACGCCCGCACCGTGCCCGCGGTCGTCTTCACCGATCCCGAGGTCGCGATCGCCGGCTTGGACGAGGCCCAGGCCCGCGCCAAGGGCGAGATCAAGGTGGGTAAGGTGCCCTATGGCGCCATCGGGCGCGCCATCACGCACGGCGAGACGGACGGCTTCTACAAGGTCATCGTCGACGCGAAGACCACCGAGATCCTGGGCGTCACCATCTGCGGCGCGCACGCGTCCGACTTGATCTCCGAGGCGGCGCTGGCGATCGAGATGCACGCGGAGGCGCTCGACGTCGGCCTGACCATCCACCCGCACCCCACGATGGGTGAGGGCGTGATGGAGGCGGCGAAGGCCGCGATCGGCGAGGCCATCCACATCGTGAACAAGCCTTAGGCCACCCACCGGACCCTGCCTCGTGGCGGGTCCTGTGTATGTGCCGCAGTACGTTCTGCGGTAAACCCGCACCGCAACCGATTCGGCGCTTCGGGTTTTGTGCATATTTCTTTTGCCGGTTCAAACTCTGCTTTGGTGATGCTTCGGATTTACCGCAGGACATCCTGTGTACAATCCGAAGCACACCCGAGGTGAGTCATGCGTAGACTGGTCATGTTGTGGATGTTGGGAGCCGGCGCCTGCGTGCCCGACGGCGCGTCCAAGGGCGGACTGATCAGCAACGTGGACCCGGCCACCGGCCTGGACACCGACAACGCGACCCCGGACGCGCTCGACACCGCGCCGTCCGACGGAACGCTCATCGAGGCCAACCCGTGGATCCAGGGGAGCACCCAGGACCCGCGCACCACGCTCCCGCAGATCCCCACCGACGGTGGCTACGGCGGGCCGACGAACCCCGACCAGCTGCCGGGCGGCGATCCGATGGTTCCGGTCAACCCGGGCGGGGACACCGATGTGGTGCCAGGCCCCGGTCCCAGCACCGACACCGACGTGCCCGCGGGGCCGGGCGTCGACACGGACGTGCCCGTCGGACCTGGCGCGGACACGGACGTCCCGGTCGGGCCTGACCCTGGCGTGGACACGGGCGGCTCGACCCCCGACACGGACGTGCCGGGCGGCGGGACCAGCGGCTCGGGCGGCGGCTCGGGCGGCGGCGGCTCGGGCGGCGGCAATAGCGGCGGCGGCTCGGGCGGCGGTGACGACGATGATGAGGACGAGGACGGCGGCGGCTCGGGCGGCGGCGGTTCGTGCGGCAGCGGGTCGGGCGGCGGGTACAACAGCGGCGGGTCCTGCGGGAGCGGGTCGGGCAGCGGCTCCGGGAGCGGCGGTTCGTGCGGCAGCGGCGATCACAACTACGGCGGCAGCAGCCCCGGCGATCACAGCTCGAACAGCGGCGAAGGCGGGAGCTGCTCGCACTCCTGATCGCCTACGCTCCAGGCGCTCCGCGCGCCGCTTGACCCTCACCGGTCTCGCGGCGCGCGCTTCGTTTGGGGGCGTCTACTTGGGGCGAGCGGACCAGCGGAGCGCCGCTCCGACGCGGTCCGCTAGGGCGTGCAGGTCGTCGACAGCGCCGCGGGCGCGCCGCCCGATCCCAGGAACGCGGCCTGCGCAGGTGCGCCCACGTCCAGGCACACCGACGACGCATCGAGCACCAACGTGTCGGCCGCGCCCGCGCCGCACGCGTAGCCCACGAGCGTGGGGCGGGTGGTGCTGGCTTCGAGCACGGCCACGTCGATGGTGTCGGTGCCCAGGTGCGCGACCGAGGTCATGAAGCCGCCGCCGATCGAGTAGGGCACGTGGTCCCACACCAGCGTCAGCCCGCCGTCGCGTAGGATCGACCACAGCGGCGCCTGGGTGCCGTAGTCCTCGAACAGGTAGCCGTCGGTCCACAGGCTGCCGTCCAGGTCGGCCCAGCCCGCCGCCAGGAACGGCGCGAAGGTCTGCATCTCGGCGACCGTCGGCGTGCCGTCGAAGCGAGACCGCAGCCCGGCCATCGCGAACCCGTCGACGGACGCGGAGATCGCGTCGAAGTCCTGCCCGCACATCCGGAAGATCGTGTTGGTCGACGTGAGCTGCATCACCGTGGACGCGCCGACGGACGGGTAGGGCGTGGCGATCTCGTTGTCGGCGCCGTCGATCTTGCCGTCGCAGTCGTTGTCGATGCCGTCGAACGCATGCTCGGGCGCGATCGGGAACACGCGGAGGTTGTTGTCGTCGCAGTCGCCCGCGCACGCCGAGTAGCCATCGCCATCGTGGTCCGCGTGGTCAGCCACGGTGCCGTCGCCGCCGTCACAGGTCTGGTCGATCCCGTCGCCGCACACCTCGGCGGCGTGCGGGTTGATCTTCGCGTTGGCGTCGTTGCAGTCTCCGTCGCACACGCGCTCGCCGTCGTGGTCCGCGTCGGCCTCGTCGGCAGGCACGGCAAAGTCGCAGTCGTCATCGACGCCGTCACACGCCTCGGCGGCGCCCGGGTGGCGTCGCGCGTCTTTGTCGTCGCAGTCGCCGTCGCAGCTGTTGGCGCCGTCGCCATCCTGATCTTCGTCCGCCGTGCCGTCGCAGTCGTTGTCGACCGCGTCGCACAGCTCCTCACCAGCGGGGTGGACGGTCGAGTCGTCATCGTCGCAGTCACGGGGGACGACAGGGATCCAGTTGGGCCCGAGCGCGCCCTCCCACAGCTCCTTGCACACGTCGGCGCGCGCGCCGGAGGTCAGGTCGACCAGGCGTGCCAGGCGCGGCGTGGGGACGGCGTGCCGGATGGCGGTGTCGCACCCGTCCCAGCCACCGGACAGCACGCTCACGCGCATCGCGTCGGCGGGGATTGAGTCGGTGAGGTCGGCCAGCGTGGCGGGCAGCGTGGCGAGCGACTGGTCGTCCTCGGTGCTCATCACGATCACGGCGAGGGCGGCGTGGGGGCGACGCCAGCCCTGCCCCGCGGCCGATGCCAGGAAGGCACGCACCGCGTCGAGCGGGTGCTCGTGCGGGTCGCCCTGGGTGCCCACGAGCACCTGCGCGGCGAGCTTGCCGGCCGGGTCGGTCGTGCGTGGGTTGGACGCCGCGCCCACCAGCGTCGTGCCGCTCGCGGCCATCACGCCGACGCTCCAATCCAGCGCGCGGGTCTGCAGCTGCGTGATCAGCCCGGGCGCCATGGTCGCGAGCGCGGCCTGCTCGTCCTCGGTGTGGGTGCTGTCGTCCACCACGACCAGCACGTCCAGCCGACCGGCCTTGGGGCCACAGCCCGGGAAGCCGTCGCCGTCCGCGTCGCGGTCGTCGATCACCAGGTTGCAGTTGTCGTCGACGCCGTCACAGGTCTCGGGCGCGCCCGGGTAGCGGGTGGCGTCGTCGTCCGCGCAGTCCAAGCAGGCGACCACGCCGTCCTGATCCAGGTCGAGCTCGTTGTCGGGCAGCGCGCCGTCGCAGTTGTTGTCGAGCCCGTCGCACAGCTCGGGCGCGTCCGGCGCGAACTGGAAGTTGGTGTCGTCGCAGTCGCCGGGGAGCGCCTCGCCCGAGCACGGGCCGACCTCGTCCTCGCAGAAGCCGTCGCCGTCGTCGTCGAACAGGTTGGTGGTGTCGTCGACCAGCCCGTTGCAGTCCTGGTCTACGCGATCCGGCAGCTCGGCCACGCCGGGGTGGATGTCGGGGCGCGCGTCGTCACAGTCGCCTCCGGCCTCGATCCAGCCGACGTCCGGCGCCAGGCAACCGGTCTCCATCCGCGCGATGTCGCCGAACGTGTCCTGGTCCTCGTCCGGGAACCACTGGTGTCCTGCACACCACGGGCTCTCCGGGGTCTCGGTGACCTTGTCGGTGGGCGCGTCGCCCGTCCCGCACGCGGCCAGGAAGGCGATGATCCAGCTTGGGGTGAGGAAGCTGCGGGGTTTCATCAGCCGATCATACCTTATACGTGGAGAAATACGGACACGAATTGTGCTCGATGCCCCGCCGCAGGCGGAGCCCCCGGTGCGGCGTCCGCGTCAGAGCGTCTTGGCGAGCCGGGCCTTGAGCCGGGGCCACACGCGCTCGACGATCCTTGAGTCTCGAAGGTACGCGGCCGCGTCTCGGGGCCCGAGCTGCAGCACCGCGCCGACCGCACGGGCCGCGTCCTGCCAGTCGCCCTGGTTCGCCGCCGCCAGGGCGACGTTGACCTGATTCGACGCGCGCGCGCGTCGCAGGACGGCCTGACGGCGCTCCGGGCGCACCGCGTCCTCGTGGGCGGCCAGCACGCCGCGTAGCTGCTGGGCGAAGTCATCCGCGCTCTTGCTGCCCGACACGGTGAGAGACTGCCCGTGGATGCGAAAGCAGGACAGCACGTCCGGGTGGTACACGAACTGCCCCGCGCGCGCGAGCTTGAGGTACAGGTCCCAGTCGCCCGTGTACCAGAGCGACTCGTCCAAGCCGCCGACGGCCAGGTAGGCGTCGCGACGGATCGCCTGCGCGGGCACCGAGATGAAGTTCTGCACCAGCAGCCGCTCGATCAGCAGGTCGGACGGGACGGGACCGGTCGGCAACGGCGCGCGCCAGGTGCCCAAGCGCTTGGAGTTGGCGTCGACGATGTGCGACGGGTGCAGGTGCATCACCGCGTCCGGACGCTCCTGCAGCCACCGGCGGAGGTGCGCCGCGCGGTCCGGGAGCCAGAAGTCGTCCTGGTGGAGCATGGACACGAACGGCGCGCGCGCGACCTGAAACCCAAAGTTGGTCTTGGAGCGCCAGTGCTCCAGGTCCGGGCGGATGTGGAACTTCAGGTCCAGCCCGTGCGGCGCCTCTGCGTAGCGGGCGATGAGATCGCGCGTGCCGGAGTCCGGGCTGCTGTCGATCACCACGCACTCGAAGCCGCGCTCGGACTGCGTCGACAGCGACTCCAGGGTGTCGCCGATCCAGCGCTCACCGCGGTGCGTCGGCATGACGACGGTCAGCCACGGTTGGGCTTCAGCAGGTGACAACGGCGTACCCCAGGCGTGCCGCATTCTAGCCTAGGCGTGGTGGCCCGTCGCGGGCCGAGGCGCGACCGAGCGGAGCCAGCCCCGGGCGGCGCCGTCGCTGGCTCGCTCGCCGCGGGCACTTGTGCTAGGTCCACACCCGACACGCTCAAACGCCCGGTCGCGGACGCGGCGTGTCTGCCTTGGAGACGACGTGAAGGCGGTGATTCTGGCAGGGGGACTCGGCACGCGCATCTCGGAAGAGACGCACCTCCGACCCAAGCCGATGATCGAGATCGGCGGAAAGCCGATCCTGTGGCACGTCATGAAGATCTACGCGGCCGCGGGTGTGACGGAGTTCGTGATCTGCTGTGGCTACAAGGGCTACATGATCAAGGAGTACTTCGCGAATTACCTTCTTCACAACGCGGATGTCACGGTCGACCTCGCCACGGGGCGGGTGGAGGTCCTAGAGCCCCGCGCTGAGAACTGGAAGGTCACGCTGGTCGACACCGGCGACGCGACCATGACGGGCGGCCGCCTCAAGCGCATTCGCGAGCACCTCGCCGACGACGACACCTTCTGCCTCACCTACGGCGACGGCTTGGCGGACGTGAACATTGCCGAGACCCTGGCCTTCCACCGTCGCCACGGAAAGCAGGCCACGGTCACGGCGGTGCGGCCTCCGGGTCGGTTCGGCGCGCTGGACCGCGACGGCGAGAAGGTGACGGGCTTCCTGGAGAAGCCGATGGGCGGCGGCGGCTGGATCAACGGCGGCTTCTTCGTGCTCTCGCCCAAGGTGATCGACCGCATCCGCGGCGACGAGACCGTGTGGGAGCTGGAGCCGCTCGCCACGCTCGCCGAGGACGGCGAGCTGATGGCGTTCGAGCACGGCGGCTTCTGGCAGCCGATGGACACCCTGCGCGAGCGCAACCAGCTGGAAGAGATGTGGCGGTCGGGCAAGGCGCCCTGGAAGGTCTGGTAGTGGGCGCGCCGCTGTCCGGTCGACTCCCGCTCCGCAGCACCTTCGCGGGCAAGCGGGTGCTGCTCACCGGTCACACCGGGTTCAAGGGCGCGTGGCTCGCCGTGTGGCTCCGTGAGCTCGGCGCGCAGGTCGCGGGCCTGGGCCTGGCGCCGTCCACGTTCCCGAGCCTCTTCGACCTGGCCCACGTGGCCGACAGCACCGACAGCCACCTCGCCGATCTGACCGACCCGTCGCCGGTGAGCGCGCTGGTCGACTCGTTCAAGCCGGACTTCGTGCTGCACCTCGCCGCTCAGGCGCTGGTTCGTCCGAGCTACGCCGATCCGGTCCGCACCTTCGACACGAACGTCATGGGCACCGCCCACCTGCTCGACGCGCTCCGTCGCGCGGGACGCCCGTGCACCGTGGTGGTGGTCACCAGCGACAAGGTCTACCGCAACGCGGAGTGGTCCTACCCGTACCGCGAGGACGACACGCTCGGCGGGCACGACCCGTACAGCGCGAGCAAGGCCGCCACCGAGCTGGTCGTCGCGTCGTTCCGGAGCTCCTTCTTGAAGGCGGGCGACATCCGGCTGGCGTCGGCGCGCGCCGGCAACGTGATCGGCGGCGGCGACTGGTCGGGCGAGCGGCTGCTGCCGGACGCCGTGCGCGCCTGGCAGGCGGGTACGCCGCTGGAGGTTCGCCGTCCGCGCGCGCTGCGCCCGTGGCAGCACGTGCTCGACGCGCTCAACGGGTACCTGGTGCTGGCCGAGTCGCTGGCCGCGGACGCGTCGCTCGCCGAGGCCTGGAACTTCGGGCCGAACACGCACCGCGTCGCGCCTGTGCGCGAGGTCGTCGAGCTGGCCCGCGTTGCCTACGGCTCTGGCGAGGTGGTCTACGCGACGCAGGAGGAGGGCCCCCACGAGGCCGGCCTGCTGATGGTCGAGTCGGCCAAGGCGCGCGACCGCTTGGGCGTGTCCCCGCGCTGGGACCTGGAGACCTCGATCGCGCGGACCATGGACTGGTACCGTCGACAGGCGTCCGGCGTGTCCGCGGTCGAGCTCTGCCGCGCCGACCTCGCGGCCTACCAGGGCGCCGAGTGAGCGCGCGGTTCACCATCACCGACACCGCGATCGACGGCGTGAAGGTGGTCCGGCGACTGCGGCTCGGCGACGCACGCGGTAGCTTCGAGCGCATCTTCTGCGCCGAGGAGCTGGCAGGGCTGGGCTGGACTGGCCCGGTGGTGCAGGTCAACCGCACGCGCACCGCCAAGGCGGGAACGGTGCGAGGCATGCACTTCCAGCGGCCTCCATCCGCGGAGCAGAAGCTGGTGTCGTGCACGCGCGGTCAGGTGTTCGACGTCGCGGTCGACCTGCGCGCGGGCTCGCCGACCTATCTGCGGTGGCACGCCGAGATCCTGTCGGACGACAACGCCACGTCGATGCTCATCCCCGAGGGCTGCGCGCACGGGATCCAGACGCTCACGGAGGACGTCGAGCTGATCTACGTGCACTCGTTTGGCTACCGCGCGGACGACGAGGGCGGC
>CAIOSP010000054.1 GCA_903861005.1 uncultured Pseudomonadota bacterium | reverse complement strand
GGCCGCGCAGGTGCCCTCAACGCCCGCCAAGCAGCTGCCGGTCAGCCCGTAGAGCGCCGACATCGCGGACTTGGCGCAGTCCTGCCAGCGCAGGTCGCCCAGCCACCAGGTCTCATCGCAGTCGACGTAGGACAGCTGCGGACCCGCAGGCACCCAGCCGGCGGCCCACCCGTGCGCGTCGTAGACGTCGACCGCGAAGCCGTTCGCCTTCACGGTGGCGTGGAGCAGCCCCTCCGTGCCGTCCGCCGCCGTGCACGGCGCTAGCAGCTCAGGGGTGCAGGAGCCCGCCGCGTGGGCCGCGCGGATCGCGTCGATCGCCGACGCATCCGGCCTAGGCAGGTCGAGCTTGGTGCCCTCGTCGACGCACACGCCCTCTTCGATGTGGCAGTCGGCCGAGAGCTGCGGCGGGCAGTCCGCGTCGACGACCGCGTCCGAGTCGAACCCGGGCGACGGCCCCGCCGTGTCGCGGAACAGAAAGCCGGTGTCGTGGAAGACGTCCACACCGTGGTGGCAGGCCGCCAGCGCCAGCCACACCCACGCGCTCCTACGCATCACGACCTCCCCGCGGCCCCAGCGCATCGTAGCCTACCACCCACGGAGTTGGCGATCGGGGCGTTGCGTCTTACCGGCAAGGCAGCTTGAAGGAGCCAGACCATGAGCACGACCCCCGAAGACGACGACCTGATGATGCGGCCCCGCGGGATCAGCGGCGTCGCCGCCTTCGTGATCGGAGTGGTCGCGTTCGGCGTAGGCCTCGGCGTCGGCGGCGAGCTCGGCATGTACATGAAGGAGCCGGAGATTAAGATCGTCGAGAAGCCGCGCGACCTCAACGCGGAGGAGCTGACCGCCGCCTGCGCGCCGCTCCTGCAGACCGCGGACGCCAAGATGGAGGAGGTCAACGCCAAGGTGTCCGACCTCCAGGGCCAGGTCACCAGCCGCGAGACCGAGGTGGCCGAGCTGGAGGCCAAGGTCAAGAAGGGCGCCAAGCTCTCCGCCGACCAAGCCCGCCGCCTGGACGAGGCCAAGAAGGAGCTGGGCTCGCTCAAGCAACAGCTGCAGCAGGCCGAGGAAGAGAAGGCTCAGCTCGTCGTGCAGCTCGCCGAGACGCAGACCAAGCTCGACGGCCAAGTGGTCGAGACCGAGAAGGCCAAGGGCGACGCGACCACGCAGCGCTGGTTCTCCTTCGCCAAGGACGCGCAGATCTCGATCTGCGAGAAGGGCAACCGCAAGGTGCTCGGCAAGTGCCGCGACACGGTCGACCTCACGGTCCGCAAGTTCCGCACCGAGTTCGAGCGCTGCGTGCGCGACGGTCAGGAGCAGCCCAGCCTCAAGGAGGCGTCGAAGGGCGAGCGCCTGCCTGAGTACGCGCGCTGGCTCGACAACGACGACAAGATCACCAAGGGCTGGTACGTTCTGCTCTGTGACCCGTCGCTGCCCGAGGCCGGCTCGCCTGAGGCTCCGCTGTAGGATCGGATCGAGCGCGCGGCCTACGGGGGCAGCGCGCCCAGCGCCTTCTCCAGCGCGGTCGCCGCGATGCGATGCCCCGCCGCCGACCAGTGCTGCACGACGATCAGCGACTCGCCGCGGGCGGCCGCCTCGTCGAACGCCGGTCGCAGGTCCAGGCAGGTGACGTCCAGGCTCTGGCAGACCACGTTGAACGGCGCCGTCGGCACGTCGGCGTAGTGTCCGCCCGGCGTGGGCGTCGGCATGAACACGAGGATGGGCACCGCCCCCGCCGCGCGCGACTCCGTCACCACGGCGCGCAGGATCGCCTCGGACAGCGCGTTGGACGCGCGCCAGTCTGGCTTCACCCAGCCCGTCTGTCGCGCGAGCGCGCCCAACACGTCGAACGTCTTGATCCGGCGTCGGTCCGCGGCCGCCATCGCCTCAAAGTCGGGGACCGGCACGCCGGTGAGCACCAAGCCTTGATCGCCGAGCAGGAAGCGCGGCTTGCGCGCGTACATGAAGTCGTGATCGTTGCGCTCCATGTCCGCGTAGACGTGGCCGAAGATCACGACGTCCGGGTGGAGCGGCAGGCCGCGCTGACGAAGCTGCAACAGCGCCTGATCCTGACCGTAGCCGGGCACCCCGTAGTTCAAGATCTCCCAGTCGGGCAGCGCCCGCTCGGCGACCGCGGTGAACACGTCGTCGTCGCCCACCTCCATGCCGAACAGGAAGGAGTCCCCCACTGCCACCGCCCGTCGGAGGCCGCGGATGCGATCCAGGCTGACCGGTCGCGTGCGTCGCGCGCCGCTCGGCTCGATGGTCTCGGCGGGCCAACGCACGTTCCCCTCGCCCAGCCGCACATGCGCGCCGGGCTCGTTCTCCCAGCCGAGCGTCGGGCTCCAACTGCGATAGGGGCCGAGCGTCCCGTTCCAGACCATCGACGGCACCAGCGGGTCCTTGGCGTCGCCCAGCACGGGCAGGTGCCACGGCGACACCACCAGCAGCATGCGAACGAACAGCTCCAACAGGGCCGCCCACAAAGTCAGCAGCAGCGCGACGTACACGACGCGCTTGAGGGGCTGGGACGGCTCGGTGGGCTGGGACAGGCGGGCTCCGGGACGCACGCGACGACCGAGTCTAGCACCGCGGCCGAGCCGACCTCGGGCCAGCGTGAAGGTTCTAGACGTGCACGCGCGCTTGAGACAGTCTAGACGGGATTTTCAAAGCATATCCAAACCTTGTTCAACTCGTGTGGAGCTCTCATGCCTCCGTCCCTTCGCCACTCCGCCGCCGCGCTGATCCTTGGCGTGCTCGCCGGCTGCCAGACGGGCGACGACGCCACCGGCGACACGGACGCAGACACCGACGTGGCTGTCACCGTCGCCGGGAGCTGCGCGTACGTGAACACGTTCTCCAAGGCCGACGAGTGCAAGGAGTACGTCGGCGCGGGCTGGACCACCGACTCCGCCACCGCCGACTGCGCCGCGCCGCTGGTGGGCGCCGAGCCCGGCCTGTTCACCGAAGGCGTGGCCTGCGACGACAGCGCCATCCTCGGCAAGTGCCGCGTGAACACAGGCAACAGCGACGAGTACGCGATCGTCAGCCCCGGCACCAACGCCGATGACTGCTCCGGCGCGGCGCTCGGCTGCGGCTTCGCGAACGGCGTGTTCGAGCCCTCCGCCCTGTGCGACGGGACGTCCAGCGGCGGCGGGGGCGGCGGCGCCGTGTTCACCCCCTTCGAGCAGACCTGCCAGGATCCGCTCCCAGGCGAGCCCACCGGCGCCAGCGAGGGCGGCCAGGTCTGCACCTGGGGCGCCATCTCCGCCTGCACGGAGGAGGGCCGCAACTTCAACGAATACGCGTCGTGTGACGCCGTGCTCTCGCAGCGCCCGTACTACGGGGCCGACATCCCCTACGACACGCCCGCCAACGACCCGCGCCTGTCGGACTCGGCCTACATGGGCGAGATGGAATGGGTGACCGACCAGGTCAAGTCATGCGCCTGCCTGTGCTGCCACTCGTCGGCGCTCCCGCCGGACGGCCCCAGCGGCTGGAACATCGACGCCGGCCCGCTGTGGATCGACATGCTCGACAACGACGGCTTGGCCGTGCTCGCAGGCTGGGTGGACTCCACCGCCTTCGGCGCGTTCCCGCCCGAGGACAACAACGGCTTCGACCGCTCCACCACCGGCCTGCCGACCAACGACATCTCCCGCATGCTCGCCTTCCTGGAGTCCGAGTTGGCGCGCCGGGGCCTGACCCGCGATGACTTCGCCAACACCGACCCGTTCGGCGGCCCGCTCTACGACCAGTTGGTCTACGAGCCCTCGCCCTGCACCGCCGGTGAGGGCGTCGCCGCGGACGGCACGGTCACCTGGAACGGCGGCGTGGTCCGCTACCTCTACGTGCTCACCGCCGACGCCAACGCGCCGGGCGTGCCGCCCAACCTGGACACGCCCGCGGGCACGCTGTGGCGCCTGGACGTGGCGCCCACCGACGACGCCGTCGCCAGCCCGCTGAAGTACGGCACGGTGCCCGCAGGCATGACCCAGAAGGTGCCCGCGTCCGGCGCGCCGCCCGCGCTGGTGTCCGGCACGACCTACTACGTGTATGCGCTCAAGGACATCTACCAGCCGCTGACGCGCTGCCTGTTCGTCGCGCCTTAGGGCGGTGACCGCGCGGCGCGGCGGTGCCCACGAACGGCACCCGTCGCGCCGCAGCGTGGCGCCCGCCCGGCGCGGTGGCGCCCACGGACGACGCCCGCCGCGATCGGTCGACTAGTTCCCGTCGCTCTCGCCCCACTCAAAGCCGCGCGCGTAGGCGGCGGCGATCCAGGCGCGGACGTCGTCGCCCGCGCCGATCTCCTGCGCGACCTGCATCGCGTGCTGCATCGCCTCAGGGCCTCCGACGCCGAGCGAGTGCATGTCGAGGCGGTCGAGCCCCGCGCGCCGCGCCGCCAACATCTGGAGCGCGGGCATGAGCTGCCGGTTCCCACCGAATGCGCCGCAGCCCCAGAAGCCCGAGTGCATCACCACCCGCACGCCCTCGCCGTGCAGGTGCTGGCTGACGACCCGCGCCGCCGAGAACGTGGTGACGGCGGTGGCCAGGACGTGGGTGATCTCGTCGCGCGAGTAGCGCCCGTACCCGCCCTGGGGCGCCGCCATCGCGGCGATGTTCGACACGGTGGGAGGCTGGAGCACGGTCGTCGCCTCACGCACCACCGCCCACGGCGCCGCGGCGAAGCGGTGGCCGTACAGGCCGTGCGGCGCCCCGGGGCGCGGCGCGGTGTCGACGCTCAGGCGGCGCTCGGCGCCTGAGACCAGGATGGGCGTCGCGCGGCCGTCCTCCTCGGTGAGCGCCGGGAAATGCTCGTCGAGCATCCAGTCCCGCACCGACGCCAGGATCGGGTGCTCGGCGATCTGCATCTCGTCCTGCGCGAAGAGCGCGCCCGCGTGGAACCCGAACACGTCCGCGTCGGCGAAGTTGACGTGCCAGTGCACCTCGCCGGTACCGGGCGGCTCGTAGACGAAGCCCTCCGCGCGCACGCGCACCTCGGTCTCCACTGGCGTGGTCGGGACCACCGGGTCCAGGCCCTCCGCCCAGCGCGACACGTGGAGCGAGCCGCTGCCCGCGCTGCCGTCCGGGTTGGCCAGCTGGCGCAGCAGGCGCTTGTAGGGGTGGCGCGCAGGCGCGGGGAAGCCGACGAACACGGCGTCGGCGAGGAGCGTGCGCTCGGCGAGCAGGCGGCTGGATCGGATCACGGGAGCCCCCCCTGACCCGACCCTATCCCGTCACTTCGCCTTCACCGCGTCGGCCAGCTCGGCGTACAGCCACACGTTGGTGACGAGCATCTTCTCGAACACGCCCAGGTGCAGGCTCTCATTGGGCCCGTGCGCCGTAGACAGCGGGTCGAGCACGCCGTTGAGGATCAGCGGCAGGTCGCCGAAGCGACGGCCGAACATGGCGACGAACGGGATGGTCCCGCCGATGCCGATCTGCACCAGCTTGCGGCCCCAGGCGCGCTCGTAGGCGCGGTCGGCGGCCTCGAAGGCCGGGCCCTGCGGGGTGTACAGCCAGCTCTGTCCCCAGCCCGGCTTGGCCTCCAGCGTGACGCGAACGCCCTGCGGCGGATCGACGAGCAGCGTCTCGCGCAGCGCGGCCAGCATCTCGTCGCCGGTCTGACCGGGCGCCAGGCGCACCGACAGCGTGGCCGAGCAGCGGCGGCGGATCGCGTTCTTCTTCTTCTCGACCGGCGGGATGCTCGTGGCGAGCACGGTCACGGCGGGCTGCCACCACACCCACTCCGCGGCCGAGCGGTCGCGCTCAGGGAGCGGCGACACGTCGTCGAGCAGGTGCGCGCCTTCACGCACGGTGTCGGGGCCCAGCGGCACCAGGCGACCGGCCTGCTTGCGGGCCTCGTCCACCGGCACGCGCGCCACCTTCATGCGGCCATCGCCGTCGATCAGGCGGTTCACCAGCTGGAAGATCGCCAGCGTGGGGTCCGGCGCCATGCCGCCCCAGATGCCGGAGTGCACGTCGGCCTGCAGCGCGTCGCAAGTGAGCTCGACCTCGAGCAGGCCACGCAGCGACACGGTCAGGCCGGGCACGTCGACTGCCGGGTTCTCGCAGTCGGTCAGCACCATCACGTCCGCCTCGAACGCGTCCGGGTACGCGTCGATGAAGCGCTCCAGGTACGGGCTGCCGATCTCCTCCTCGCCCTCGATCAGCAGGCGCACGTTGCACGGCAGGCTGCCGGTCACATCGAACCACGCCTTCATCGCCGCGAGGTGCGAGAGCCAGCCGCCCATGTCGTCGGACACGCCGCGCGCGTAGACGCGGTCGCCCTTCTGCACCATCTCGTGGGGGCTGGTCGCCCACTCCGGCTCGCCCACCGGCTGCAGGTCCAGGTGGCCGTAGATCAGCACCGTGGGCTTACCGGGGCCCGCACCCATCCACTCGGCGGCGACGGCGGGCATCGCCACGTCGCCCTCGACCGTGACGTCGAGCACGCGCGCGCGCGCCATGCCCAGCGCCGTGAGGTCGTCCCGGATCTTCTCGGCCAGGCGGCGCACGTCCGCGTGGTTCGCCGGCTGACACGAGATGGCGGGGATGGTGAGGTAGCCGCGCAGCTGGTCGAGGGCGGCGGGGAGCTGGGCGCGGACGCGCTCGGCGACGGTGGTGACGACGGTGGTGTCCATGGGGTCTCCAGGCGCCCCGCGTAGCCCGTCAGCGCGGAACGCGGCACAAGGGACGCAACCCCTCGCGTCACCGGAGGTCCCGTGCGCCTCATCCCCCTGCTCATCCTGCTCGCTGCGTGCTCCAACGGGTCGTCGGACGACAAGGCCGACACCGACGACACGGTGTTCGTGGACACGGACTCGGCGGACACCGACGTCGTGGACACGGACGAGCCCTCATGCCCGGGCGGCGCCGAGCACGCGGTGTACACCACCAAGGGCTGCGTCCTGGGCACCGCCACCGACGACGGCGAGGCCTTCCTGGGCATCCCCTACGCCAAGCCGCCCGTGGGCGACCGCCGCTGGAAGCGCCCCGAGTCCATCTCGCCCTGGTCCGACCCGCTGACCGCGAGCGACCCGGGCCCCGTCTGCCCGCAGACCAACGGCACCCCCACCGGCACCCTCGACCCGCTCGACGGCGACGAGGACTGCCTGCGGCTCAACGTGCTGCGCCCCGCAGGCGCCTCCGGTCTGCCCATCCTGTTCTTCATCCACGGCGGCGGGAATGTGGACGGCGCGGGCAGCGAGGACCTGTACCTGGACAACCCCGGCCTCGCGAAGAACGCCATCCTGGTCACGCACAACTACCGCCTGGGCCCGCTGGGCTTCTTGGCGCACCCCAAGCTGTCGCTCGAAGACCCGGAAGGGGTGAGCGGCAACCAGGGCCTGCGCGACTCGATCCTGGCGCTGAAGTTCATCCGCGACAACGCCGCGGCGTTCGGCGGTGACCCCGACAAGATCCTGCTGTTCGGTGAGTCCGCGGGCAGCATCGACGCGTGCGCGCTGTGGCTCTCGCCTGAGACGCAGGGCTGGTTCGCGGGCGTGATCGGCGAGTCCGGCCCCTGCACCAGCCTGCGCACGCCGCTCAAGGGTGTGCTCAACTCCGGCGAGTCCTTCGGCCAGCGCTTCGCCACCGAGGCCAGCTGCGACACCGAGACAGACGTGCTCGCCTGCCTGCGCACCCGCACCGTCCACGACATCCTCCGCTACCTGCCCGGCCGTCAGGGCCCGATCGGCGACGGCGAGGACTACGGCCCCGTCATCGACGGCAAGGTTCTGCCCAAGAGCGCCAAGAACGCGGCCGCCGACGGCGACGTGCCGAACGTGCCGATGCTGCTGACCGTCAACGCGGACGAGGCGTCGCTGTTCATCCCGGCGGACTCGATCGCGGACGACGGCGCCTACCGCACGGCCCTGAGGGTCTACGCGCTGCTCTACCGCGCCACCGTCAACCAGCTGCACGACGCGTGGGACCCGGTCGACTACGGCGACGACGCCAACGCCGCGTTCCGCGCCTTCAACACCGACGCGCTCTTCGTCTGCCCGACGCGTCAGTGGCTCAACCTCATCGCGCCCCACGCGCCCGCGTACGGCATGGTCTTTGCGCGGCCGCTGCTGGGGTCCGAGCCGCTGGGCGCCATGCATGGGGCCGAGCTGCCCTACGTGTTCGGCACGATCACGCCGTTCGCCGCGGCCGAGGACCTGACGCTGTCGACCACGCTGCAGGCCGCGTGGACCAGCATGTCGTCCGGCACGCCGAGCATCGCGGGCGTCGCCACCTGGCCGACGATCGACGCGGGCTGGGTGCAGATCGGCGCCGACGCCAGCGTGAGCACAATCGACGATCTGCAAGCGGAGAAGTGCGCGCTCCTCAGGATGTGAGCGCGCCTCGCCGCTACTCCGGCGGGCCGTCGTCCAGGCCGATCGTCCACGCGTCGCCCACGGGCAGCTTGGACAGGCGCGCGTACCAGTCGGACGTGGGCAACGCCTCGAACGGCTTGAGGCCGCGCGTGCCGTGGACCTCCAGGTACTCGCGGCGCGGGCCGATGCACTGTTCGCGGGCGGCGCAGCCGCGGCACACCTCGGGATCGTCCGCGCGCGAGCGGCGGTGGTCGGCGTCCATGGTGTCCTTGGGGCGCCACGGCACCAGGTCGGCGATGTCGCGCACCACGCAGCTCGGGAAGCCGCAGGTGCCGGCGATCTCCAGCAGCACGCCGACCTCGTCGAGGGTGCGCGCCGCGGCCGTGAGCATGGGGCGCGCGGCCTCCAGGTCGACCAGGCGCCGCTTGTACTCGTCGAAGTTGTAGTACTTGCCGGGCTGGCTGTAGTTCACCATGCGCACCGGGTTGTCCGGGTGCTTCTCGACGAACTGCTCGCGCACGAAGCGCGCGTGCTCCGGCAGGTGGTGCACGTTCGCCGTGTCGACGCAGCAGTTGAGGATCACGAACAGCCCGGCGTCGAGCGCCGCGTGGATGCCCTCGACCGTGCGGCGGTGCGTGCCCGGGCTGCGCGTGATCGAGTCGGACAGCGCCTCGTCCACCGCGTGCAGCGAGATCAGCACCGACTTGAGGCCCGCCTCCTTGAGCGACGCGGTGAAGGTCGGCACGCGCAGCTTGATCGCGTTGGTGTTCATGTGCACCGACAGCCCGTGCACGGTGGTGGCGCGCCGGATCAGGTCCGGCAGGTGACGCCACAGCGTCGGCTCGCCGCCGCACACGTTGAGCCGCTGCGCGCCCGCCGCCGCGATCTCGTCGAGCCACTGGAAGACCAGCTCGTCGGGAGGGTTGGGCCAGTCGCGACCCTCGGGGCAGAAGTGGCAGTCCTGGTTGCAGGTGAAGCCCGTCCGCAAGAGCCCGGCGAACCCGCTGTGCGCGCGCTCCAGGTGGCGGAACATGCGGTCGTCCATGGACGCCAGCGTGGCCCAGGTCTTGTGCAGCTTGGCCAGCGCCTTGGCCTTGAGCGCCAGTTCGGCCACGTCCGTGCCCTGGATCAGGCCCACCAGGTGCCGCAGGATGGGCTTGAGGTTCCGGTCCTGGTCCGGCGGGACCACGCCCTCCAGGCGCGCCACGGTGAAGGTCAGGGGGCCAGCGGTCCATCCGGGCACGTCACCCGACGTGTGCAGGCGCAGGGACAGCAGCGACCCACCCGGGCCGCGCACGTCCACATGGGACGGAGCCTTGGTGCCCGCCGTGTAGCGGCGGCTGGGCGTGATCACCCAGCGCTCGTCCACGCCAAGCCAAGGCCGCAGCGCGTCGACGAACGCCGCCGCCGCCTCGGCCAGCTTGGGGGCCAGGTACGGGGTCAGCGGGTCAAGTTCGCGAGAGTCAGCACCAGCGTCCGACACGAGGCGGCTCCTGGCGGGCGATCCCGCAAGTCCTGGATTGTAGCCCCCCGCAGGGCCAGGGAGCAACCGGCGCCGACTACGGGTGACCGATGATCTTCAGGCAGAGGCCGTGCGCGATGCCGATCGCCACGCTCGCCGCGACCTCCGGATGATCGCTCATCATGCGGGTCAGCGCCTCGTGGGAGATCTTGAGGACCACCACGTCGGCGGTCGCCGCGACCACGTCGGCGGTGCGCTCGGTCTCCAGCAGGAAGCCGATCTCGCCAAACACCTCGCCCGGGCCCAGCACGGCCACGCGTTTGCCGTCCCGGCGCGCCTCGACCACGCCGCGGATGATCAGGAACATCTCGCGGCCGCGGTCGCCCTGCTTGACGATGGTGTCGCCGTTCGCGGGCTTCACGTACTGGCCGTCCGCCAGCAGCCGCGCCTTGGTCGCGGCGGAGAGACCCGCCAGGAACGACACCTGCAGCTTGGCCGTGCCCTCGGACGCGCGCGTGAGCTCCTTCCAACGGCTGGAGTCCGGCGTGGGGCCCGACGGCGCCACGGCGTCCTCGTCCGGGATGGTGACCCGGAGCTGACGGGCGAGCGGGAGGAACGGCGACTTGATCGCCGAGAGGCCCTCCACGTCCATCAGATCGAGCGCCACCGGCAGGCGCGTGCCAACGTCGCGATCGGACGATGGGAGGCCGCTAGGCTTGAAGCCCACCACCCGGTACGTCGAGATCTCGCGCGGGACGCAGGTGGTGAACACCCAACGGGCACGACGGTAGGCGGCGTAGCGCACGGCGCCGTGCTTGAGGTCCATCTCGAGGCCCGCGGAGTGCCAGTCCGGGTGGATGACCGCCTCGTCGAGCACCACCGTGTTCCGCGGGTCGGCCGACGCGCTGGGCACGTCGCCCACGCCGAGCATCTTGCAGCGGTCGGCGGGGAGCGGGTTCTCGCCACCCCAGTGTACGTCGATCATGCCCACGACGTGCGAGTCCGACCACGCGCACAGCGTGGCGCCGTCGCTCTTGGGGTCCGCAGCGTTGTCCGGGTCGTGCCCCGACCGCGAGTAATTCAGGGTCCGAACCTCGCGCCGAAAGCGCGCGATCTCCGCCCGGTCTCTCAGGTCCGCGGCGAACCGCAACTGAACGCTCATGACATCCCCCTTCTTGGCGCCCATCGTGTTGTCGATGGGACTCTTCAACGCGAGTGGTCGAGGTGCAACGCGCAGATTTCTAGACCGATCCCAGGTATACGACGTGGGTCCTTCCGACGCGCCCTGGCCTGTGGACCGACACGTCGAAACCCGCCTTCTCAAGCCGACTTGGGAACTGGGGGTCGGGCTCTTCCGACCACACCCCAAACACCCCGCCACGATTCAATGCAGCCTTGGCCCGCCCGAGCGCGTTCGGGCCGAAGAACGGATCCTCCTTGCGCTGGGTGGCAGCGTGGGGGCCCTCGTAGAGGTCGAGCAGGATGGCGTCGAACGAGCGCGGCGGCGCCGACGCGATCACCTTGGCGACGTCCCCCACGATCACCCGCACGCGCGGGTCGGCGATGGCGTCGCCGGTCAGCGGCCCAAGTGGTCCGCGGCACCAGGCCACCACCGTCGGCGTCAGCTCGGCCACCGTCACCACCGCCTTGCGCGGCAGCGCGTCGAGCGCCGCGCGCAGCGTCATCGCCATGCCCAGGCCCGCGATCAGCACGTGCGGCGACGGGCGATCGGCGACGCGCGCGCAGCCCAGCGTCGCCAGCGCCTCCTCCGACCGCTGCGAGGCGCTGTTCATCAGCACCCGGCCGTCGATGGTCAGCACGAAGTCCTTGTCGCCACGACGGCGCAGCTCCAGCTTCCCTTCGGGTGTGGTCTCGGTCGCCAGCAGGGTCCAGGGCTGTGTCATGCGCGCCCGCTATGGGCGCCCAGCGCCGCTGTCCAACCCAGGCGGCCGAACGCGGTACAGGCCAGCCTTCACCTGCACATCCGGGCGATCGGTCAGGCCGCCGCGGTGGGGCGGGAAGGTCGCCGCGCGCACCGGCGTCAGGCGATCCCAGGGCACCGGCGGCGCGTCCGGGGCCAGGTCGTTGTCGCCGACCCAGCGGTAGTCGCCCAGGTCCCTAGGCCCGGTCGACACACGCCACAGGCCGGGGCTGCGCCGCGACGCCCAGTTGCACGGGTGCCCGCGGTCGATCCAGCCGGCGCCCACCGTCACCACCGCGCCGGCCGGGACGTCGTGCAGCGACTCGCGGAGCAGCATGTGCTCCTGCTGCCAGGCCCAGGGCGGGTCGAACGGGTCCGGCGCGCGCACGCAGGCCGCCACCGCGGCGATCAGCGCCACCAGCCCCAAGGCGCGCGAGCGCGACGCCACCCACGACACGCCCAGGCCCGCCGACGCCGCCAGCCAGGGCCACGCCGCCACCTGAAAGCGCGACAGGTCCGGCCGTGGGAGCTGGATGAAGGCCATGGTGTCGATCACCGCGAGTGCGACGAGCAGCAGCCCCGCGCGGCGACCACGGCGCGTCGCGCCGATCAGCCCGAGCCCCGCGAGCGCGAGCAGCACCCGGGGCGTCCAGTGCGGGTCGAGCAGCAGCGCGGGCGACTGCGCGGTCCAGAACCCGACCCAGGTATCCGGCAGGAGCCAGATCCCGGCCTGATACCCGCCCAGCGTCCCGCCCTCCTGCGCGAAGGTCGCCAGGTCCGAGACGCGCAGCAGGCCGACCACCAAGAGCACCGCCGCGGGCGCCCACGCGCGCCGCCACAGCAGCGCGGCGCCGACCAGCCCCGCGAACGCCAGCTGCTCGGGCCGCGTGTCCCCGACCATCCCCGCCGCCAGCGCCGCCAGCCACAGACCCAGGCGGTCGCCGCGTAGCAAGCCCAGCGCCGCCGCCACCTGGAGCATCGCGACAATCACGTAGCGGTTCTCGGTCGGCGCGATGGCCAACGACGCAGGGAGGAGCGCCGCGATCAGCCCCGCCGCCCACGGCGCCCAGCGGTCGCGCGACACGAGCGCCACCACGCCCACCAGCAGCGGCACGGTCAGCGCGCTCACCAGGACGTGCAGGTGGTGGACCACGTCCAGATCACCGCCGGTGGCGCGCCAGACCAGCCCCACCAGCGCAGGCCAGCCCTCGCCGTAGCGCAGGTCGCGCGTGGCGATCATGACGCCCGCGTCGAGCTCGTTGTAAGCCTTGCCCGCGTGGATCTGCACCCGCGGCGTGTAGGTCTCCCACCGCGCGGCGAGCGCGAGCGCGAACGAGGCCCACGCCGCGCGGTCCCGCGGCAGCGCGAGCAGCACGGCGCCCACGCAGGCCAGCACCAGGGCTGTGTCGAGGTGCGCGAGCGAGCGCCCCACCCCGCCCAGGCCGTTGACGATCAGCAGCACGACGACGCAGGCGACCCACAGCCGCCGCCACGCGGACGGCGGCCGCACCGCTCCGATCAGGCGCCGCTCGCCCGTCGCGCCCTCTGCGTCGCCTTGGCCCGCACCGCGCATCGCGTGTCCCTCGCCCGTCCGTGTATACAAGAGGACACCAAGATGGAGGAGCCCATGCGTCGAATCCTAAGCGTCGTCGCCGCCCTGAGCACGGTTGCCTGCGTCGATCTCCCGGCCGGTTGGGAGGACGCCAAGCGCGTGTCCGACTTCACCCAGGCCGACTGCGACGGCAGCCCCTACGACTCCGACGTGCCGGACGTGACCGTCACCGCCACCGCGGACGCGGGCGCAGTGACGGTGTCCGCGGAGCCGCTCGACTTTCGCTGCGCGCAGGACGTGGAGGGCTTCTGGAAGGCGTCGGGGGGTGCTGTCGACCTGCTGGTCCAGCCGATCGACATGAACCCGCGCGCGGTGGCGGGCTGTGACTGCCTGTACCGGATCGACGCGACGATCGAGTCGCCCGAGGCGGAGTCGGTCACGGTGTGGCGGCGGTGGGACAACTTGAACGACGGGAACGACCCGGTGAAGGAAGGCGAGGCGACGGTCACGGCACCTTGAGCGCGACGCTCGGGAAGTAGGTCCGGAACCGGGCCGAGTCTCGCGTCACGACGGTGAGCCTCGCCACCGCATCGTACGGGCCGATGGTGAAGTCCGGCAGCGGGCTGGCGCGTGCGCACCATCACCGCTCGAAGCCGATCAGCCGAGGCCGTGGAACGGGTTCTCCACGACGACGCTCCCGATCCGGAAGCCGTGTTGTAGATCCTCGCTGAGGAGACGGCCGCATCCACCGTTCAACGCCGCCTGGAGAATCAGCGCGTCCCACAACGACAATTGGTGGCGCCGATGGATCTCGATCGCCGCGATGACCAGCTCGGCGTCGGCCGGCACCACCGTCAGTCTGGCCAGGGCCCGAACCGCCAGGGCCGCATCCTCCGGCGCGACGGGCCGCGCGAGCTTGCGGGTGACGGCGTTGTAGAACTCCTGCAGGACCTGCGGACTGACGGCGTGCGACTCCGCGCGGGCCGACGACATCAGTTCACGGGCGCACGCCTGCTTGGCCGGATCCGCGTCGTCCATCGCGTAGACGAGGACGTTGGTGTCTACGAACACCTTACCGGTCATGCAGGTCGTCCCGCGTCCACGTGCGTCCTGCGGCGCCGCTCTCGCCCGAGGCTCGCGTCGCGATGGCCACGAAGTCCCCTCCCGGCGCCTCAGCGGGAGAACGGGCCCAAGACTCCAAGAAGTTCCGCAGGACCATGTTGACCGACGTTCCGGCCTCGATCGCCCGGATCCGCGCCCGCTTCAGGGTCTCCTCATCCACCGTAATGGTCAGGTTTGTCATCGCTCGTGCTCCACGGGTTCAGTGTAGCACGGGCGCGCGGTGGGGAGGGGGTTCGTTCACGCTTCGGGAGACGGGTACGGCTCGGACCTGTCGACGTCCGAGCGAGTCGGCGCTGTGACCCATTCGGCCGCCGCGCCCCGGGCACGTCCGCGGGTCGTGCTCGAATCCGCCTCGCAGACGAGCTTCGTGGCACGCGTCACGGCCCGGGCCGCTGGCACCGTCCGCGTCGCAACCGTCACAAAGGAGCTATGGGGCGCCGCGCCGCTTGGCGCAGGAGCCTATTTTGCACGCACGCGACCTGTTTCTCACCGCGACCCTGACCCTCGGTCTGTTCGCCTGCACCGCCGGCAGCAAGGACGACACCGACACCGACGCCGACACCGACGCGCAGGTGACGGACACCGACGTCGTCGACACCGACGTGGCCGACACCGACGTCGCCGACACGGAGGTCACCGACGGGCCCAACTGTACGGCCTACTGCATCCACGTCACCGACGCGTGCACCGACGCGAACAAGCAGTACCCCTCCGAGTCGGCGTGCATCGCCCTGTGCGAGGGAACCGGCATCCCGGCCGGGACGTCGGCGGACTCGACCGGCGACACGCTCGGCTGCCGCGACACCCACGCGGAGCTCGCGTATGCCGGCGATGCGGCCGCCAAGACCATGCACTGCGCCCACGCCGGCCTGCTGGGCGGCGGCGTGTGCGGCACGCCGAACGACGTGTTCTGCGCCATCGACCTGCACGTCTGCTCGGGCGCGAACGCGGTCTACGCCGACGTCGCCGCCTGCACCAACGCGGCCGACGGCTGGGCCGCCGGTACGCCGGGCGACGCGGGCGGCAACTCGCTCGCTTGCCGCACCTACCACCTCGGCGCGGCCATCACCCTGTCCGCCGAGACGCACTGCGCGCACACCGCCGCGGACGGCGGCGGCGTCTGCGTCGACACCCTCTGAGGGTGCCGTTCGTACTCTGACTTAAGGCGCCCCCGCCGCCGGCGTGCTGGTCCCATCCGACCCCGCCGGCGCCAGCGGCGCCCCCGTCCCCAGCTGCGACACCACCCGCTCCTGCGGCCAGCGGTTGTCGTCGTACCGCTCGATGAGCTTCCCCTGCCCGTCCAGCACCAGCAGCCGCGTGGCGTGCACGATCGCGCCGGACGACGCGTCGATGGTCAGCGCAGCGCGCGCGGCGAGCGACTGCAGCGCGGCCGACTCCACCCGGCCAAAGCGCCACACGTCCGGCTTGGCACCCACCTTGTCCGCGTAGGCCTGCAGGACCTCCGGCGTGTCGCCCTTGGGGTCGATCGTCAGCAGCAGGATGCGCGCGCCCGCGGGGGCCGCCTGCTGGAGCGCCTGCATGCGGGTGATGGTCGCGGGGCAGAACTCGGGGTTGGGGCAGGTGGTGAACACGAAGCCCAGCGCGGTCGGCGCGCCCTGGCCTGCGCCCAGGGTCCAGGTGCCGCCGCCGGTGACCGGCACGTCCACCCGATCGAGCGTGTCGCCGGCGTGCAGCGGGGCGCCTGCGTCCAGCGCGGCGAGGGGTGGGCCGTGGCCGGTCACGCGCACCTTCTCCATGAATATGCCGCCGTCCTCGACGAGCAGCCGCGCGAGGATCCGATCGCCCTTGTTCACGCCGCCAAAGACCGTCGCGTCGTGCGCGCGGAACGGCATGATCATCGGGCCCATCAGGCCGGGGATGTCCTTGTGGTCGACGACGATCTCCGTGGGCGAATTCACGTCCACCACCGTCCCTTCTACGATGAACGCGTGATCTCCCCAGCACCCGGCGAGGAACACACACGCGGCCACGAGTCGACGCATCCGACGCTCCCAGATCGCGCGGGATAGCCACCTGCTCACGCGCGCGAACGGGAACGGATATCCCCCCCGCGCCCTCTTGGAGAGCCCATGCGCCCCCTCGTCCCGGTCCTCGGCCTCACTGTCGCGTTCGTGCTCGGCTGCAGCGGCTTGGGGAACTCCACCACGGAGCAGGCGGAGCCCACCTGGGCCAGCTACCCCCAGCGCATCGACGCGCTGCTCGGCCACCGCATCCATGAAGCGACCGAGTGGCTGGGCACGCCCACGCTGCAAGAGGACCTGCCCGCGGACGCCAAGCGCTACTCCTGGGACTGGCGGATCGGCACGTCCAACCCCACCGCGTTCGACTGCCTGACGGTGATCGAGGCCGACCAGAGCGGCAAGATCACAATGTCCCACGCTGAGGGTTCCCGCTGCATCGGCGTGCCGCCCCGCGGCCGCGCCGATCAGATCGAGGCCGCGACGCCCGCGGAGCCCGTGGTCACGCCCGCGCCCGCCACCGGCGGGCCGCACAAGGGCGGCGCCAAGCCCACCACGGCCACCGCCCCCGCCGGCGAGGAGGGCCCGATCCGCGTGCACCGCGCGGGGAACGTCGACCCGCTCAACGGCGGCTCGCTGCAGCCCGCCGAGGACCCCGGCACCCTGCCGTAGGGCCCCCGCGCGCGCGCACATCGCCGCAGCGCCGCCGCGACACCGTTGTCGCGATCGCGAAGCGCCGAGCTTCAACGCCTCAAATCCGCGATTCTGCCGCGCCAGGTTGCGCGACACCGTGACACGCGGGTCGCGACCACGCCTGGGCCCGGGCACCCCAACTCCCCGACGATGCCGTCCACGACGCGATCGTCGGCCTGTGGCACGCGGGCTGCCCACGTGCTCCTCGCCGACGCGACAGCCCGTGCCCCACCCTTAAACAGGTCGCGTTGGTGGACGGGGGGCGATCTTGGGAATGGGCCCGAGGTCGTCCCCCGTGCCTCGTCCTAGGGTCGCGACGAGCTGGGCCACCTGACCGGCCAGGCTGCGCGCTTCGTCCAGCCGCGGCGCCTCCTCCGCCCCGCCAAACGCCACCTCGACGTGCAGCCAAGCCAGGCGCACCAGCGGCGCCGCCGACTCGCCCAGCTCCGCGGCGAACCAGGACGCCGTGTCCGAGGGGGGCAGCCCATCCGGCGCCACCCACCCTGCCCGACCCATCGCCCGCACGGCCTGATCCCACGCGCCCGCCACGCCCGCGCGCGGCGGCGTCACGAGCGCGGCTCGACGGCTGACCAGCCAGCGCAGCACGCCCACAAAGCCCACCACCGCGGCCACCGCCGAGAGCGCCGCCCCCAGCGCGCCCATCAGCGAGGTCAGCGCCGCCAACGCCTCCGCCTGCCGCGCCCGATCCCAGTCCAGCACCCAGCGACGCCAGAGCGCGTCGACCGGGTCATGCCACGCGCTCGCGACCGGCGGCGCGCCCACCGGAGGACGCGCGGCCTTGGACCACTCGGGCGGCGGCGCGGGCGCGGGCGACTCTGGCCCCTCGGTGGGCGACTGCGTCACGGGCGAATCGGCCGCGGGCGCCGTGGCGTCAACCGGCACCCAGCCCACGCCGTCCAAGTGCGCCTCGGCCCAGGCGTGCGCGCCCTCGCGACGAAAGCGCAGCGTGTCGCCGTCGACCTCGCCGTCCGCGAAGCCGGTCGCCACGCGCGCCGGGACGCCGACCACGCGCAGCATCGTCGCCACCGCCGACGCGTACAGCTCGCAGTCGCCACCTGCGTCGTCGAACAGGAAGGCCGCGAGCGGATCGGCGGCCTGCGGCGCGCCGTGTGCGTAGCGACGCGTCGACACCACAGCCGAGATTGCCTCGACCCGGGCGATCGGATCGGACGCACCTTCGGTCACCTTGCGCGCGAGCGCAGTGATGCGCGGATCCAGCCCGGGCAGCGCCAGCGCGCGGGCCGTCGCGGACGCGTCGAGCGACTCCGGCCCGATCGGCGCGTCCGGCATGGCCACCAAAGTCAGATCGACAGGGCCCTCCGCGCGCGTGTGCCAGCCTTCGGCGCCGTCCTGCCACAGCGACGGATCGCCGACCGACACCACGCCCGGCGGCACCAGCGCCACGCCGCCCAGCGCCGCGTGGTGCACGCGGAGCGTCACGCCGTCGCCCGTCGCGAGCCACGGCGGATCGTGACGTGTGTCGTCCAGGCCCCAACGCACGCCGTCGAACACCGTCAGGCCGGACGAGCGCAGCACCAGCGGGCGCGCGGGCCCCGGGAAGCGCACCGTCGCCACCACCGACGCGTCGTCGCGCTGCGCGTCCACGTCGCCCGGCGCCATCTGCGTGGTCCACGACACCTCATGGGTCGCAGGCCGCGGGAGCATCCAGAACACGGGCACGGCCACCGCCGCGGTCGCCAACGCCAGCCGCGCGTGCACCCAGCCGCGACCACCCACGCTCGCGGCGATCGGGGTCGCGAGCAGCCACACCAGCCACGCGACGCCGACGGTCGCGTCGGGCGTGTGCGCGGCGCACGCGACGAGCAGCAGCGTGCTGATCGCGATCGACGCGCGCGGTCCCTCCTCCCCCGACGGCGAGAGCCGCTGGTGAAGCAGCAGCGCCACCAACGTCACCGTCACCGCCGCGTCCAGCGGCGCGCCCCACAGGCAGGGCAGCGGAGAGGCGAGCACGCCCACGACCAGGCCCGCGTCCCACACGGCACGCGGCGCGCGCGCGCCCAACGTCGCGCCCCACAGCGCCGGGAGCAGCGCCGCCGCGACCACCCAGGCCACGGGCCCGCCGCGCACCAGCACCGCCAGCAGCGCCGTGCCCACCACCACCGACGTGGCGCGCGCCTGCGTCATGACGGCAGCTCCGCCAAGATCGACAGCAGCTTGCGCTCCCACTCGTCGCCGGTGCGCGGCGCCCAGGTCCGGCCCTCCGCGCGCAAGCCGACGGGGCGTCGCGCCTCGGTGGCCTGGAGCACGCTGCCCGCCGCGCGCTCGATCTCCACCTCACGCGCAGGGCCGCCACCCGACGGCACGTCGATCCACACCGCGGCGTCGGCGTGGCCGCGGCGCACCACGACGTGCGGCTCGCCGGTGCGCGCGGTGGTCGACGCGTGCAGGTCGCGCAGGCGATCGCCGGTGCGGTACGGGCGCAGGTCGTCGATCTCCTCGGGATCGGTGGTGCGTCGCGCGGTCGATCCGGTCGCGTCCACCGCCGTCGCGCCGCCGACGCGCGGCCTCGGCCAGACCCACACCTCGGCCGGATCGAGGAAGATGATCGTGCGTTCGACCAGGCCGAACGGGAACGTGGAGCGCACCGTCACCACGTCGAGCGACACAACCCCGCGCCGCGCAAAGCTCCACGGCGCCCGCGCGCGCACCGCCTGTGCCGTGGGCACCACAGGCACGTGGGCGCGTGCGCTGGGCACGACGGCATCCTCGATCCACAGGTCCCACGCGCCGCCCGCGCGCGACACGACGAATTCGCCGGGCTGCGTGTCCTCGGCGAACAGCTCGATCGGCGCGCGGCGCGACACGGTCAGCCCGGCCACGTTGCGCCAGCCCGCCACCTGCTCGACGATCAACAGCGCGATCAAGCCCGCGACGATCAGGTTCACCGCCGCGCCCGCGCCCACCCACGCGACGATCGCCAGCGCCACCGCGAAGGTCGTGACCGCGAGTCCGTCGCGCGTCAGCCGCGCGCGACGATGCACGCGCTCGGCGCTCATCCGGGAGACGCGTGCTCGCGCAACAGGGCGGCGATCACGTCGGCGCCGTCCTCGCTGGCCCGCGTGACCACGCGATGCCCCAGCACCACCACGCCCAGATCGCGCACGTCCTCGGGGATCACAAACGCGCGCCCGCGCACCAGCGCCAGCGCGCGCGCCACGCGATGCCACGCCGCGGTACCGCGCGGAGACACGCCGCGCAGCAGCCGGGGGTGCACACGCGACGCCGCCGCCACCGACAGCATCCAGTCCTCGATGGCGTCAGCCACACGCACGGCGTCCACCTCACGCGCCGCGTCGAGCACGTGCGAGGCGTCGGTCACGCTCTCGGCGGTCGACGCGCGCTTGGGCGACGCGCGCAAGATCGCCCGCTCGTCGTCGCGCGTCGGGTAGCCGAGCGACAGGCGGATCAAGAACCGGTCGAGCTGCGACTCGGGCAGCGCGTACGTGCCGTGGTGATCGTGCGGGTTCTGCGTCGCGATCACCAAGAAAGGCTGCGGCAGCTGGCGCGTCACGCCGTCCACCGTCACCGAGCCCTCGGCCATGGCCTCGAGCAGCGCCGACTGCGTGCGCGGCGGCGCGCGGTTCACCTCGTCGGCCAGCACCACGTTCGCGAACAAGGGCCCAGGATGGAACGCCGGCTCCACCTGACCCGGCACCAGCACGACCATGCCCGTCAGATCGCCCGGGAGCAGATCCGCCGTGCCCTGCACACGCATGAAGCGGCCGCCGATCGCGCGCGCCAGCGACGACGCCAGCGTGGTCTTGCCGACGCCCGGCACGTCCTCGAGCAGCACGTGGCCGCCCGCGAACACCGCCGCGATCACCAGCTCCAGCGTGTGGTCCGATCCCCGCCAGCTCTGGGCGATGGACGCGCGCAGCGTCGCGGCCAGCGAGGCCGCGCTCACCGAACGATCCGGGGCGCGCGGCGCAGGCTCACTCCACCGAGCCCGTGTAGGTGCCGGTGGCGTCCAGGAAGTACGAGCAGCCCGCGGGGACGTCCGGGTCGGTCGAGTTGAGGACGTCGATGCGCTCCTCACCCACCCAGCCGTCGCCGGCGTCGCAAAGGTCGGACAGGCCGACGGTGGCGTCGCCGTGGATCGACCAGCCGATGGCCTGCGTGGTGCCTCCGTTGCCGTCGTCGCGGTTGTCGGTCCAGATGGGCGACTGGTAGGTCAGGTCGCAGCCCTGGAGGGACCCGGTGGCCAGCAGCGAGTCGTCCATGAAGAGGGTGACCGCGGAGCCCTCCACCACCAAGCGGTAGGTGAAGGTCTCCTTGTCGACCACCTTGGGGTCATTGCACTCGTCCGACGTGCTCTCGACGGTGATGTCGAAGTACTCGCCCGGGAGATCCTTGGCCGAGCAGCCCACGAGCCCCAGCAGCAGGGCCGCCGTGCGGGCGCCGGAAGCGCGGTTGGACCAGGGGGAAGAGGCGGCAGAGAAGAGGTGCATGATGCCGTCGGGGACGAGGTTTCGGACCGGCCGCACGCGTTGCGTCCGTCAGGTGGCGTCAATATAGCCCCGGGACTTTCGAGCGCCACGACGCGAGACGTTCCCATGACAGGGAGACCCTCGCCGCCCTCCGTTCGGTGTGTATGTCGGGCGCCCCTACTCCTGGAGACTCTTTTGGCTGAGGAACGTCCCCTGTTCGTCGCGCGGTCCGAGGACCTCGCACAGCTTGATGCCCACTGGGCCGCCGCCCGCGCTGGGCAATCCCGCGTCGTGCGTCTGGTCGCCCCGTTCGGCGGTGGTCGTCGTGCCCTGGTCGCGGAGCTCTTCCGGACCGTGCGGGCCAGCTCGGTCGAGCACCTGCCCTGGCGCGTGTCCTGCACGGACCAGGATGACGGCTTTGGCTGGATCGTGCGCATGTACGGCAGCCTGGTCGGCACCATCACGTCGGATCCGCTGCTCCGCGGCAAGGTGGAGATGATCCTCAACGGTCAGCTCCCCAACGAGACCAAGCGCGTGCAGGGCTGGTTCCAGGCCTTCACCAACTCGCTGCGCGAGGCCAAGGCCGACGCCAAGACAGGCCAGATCCAGCTCCAGATCCCGCAGGACAACCCGCTGATCGCGCTGGTCGAGATCGTCCGCGGCATCTCGCGCAAGCTGCCGGTCATCCTCGAGATGCAGCACCCCTACATGGTGCCGTCGATCATCCCGTCGCAGTTCTTCGAGGCCCTCCTGTCGGAGGCCAAGAACACCCACCTGCTGGCGATCGTGTTCGACGAGCCTGAGTCGGACATCCGCCGCGCTTCGCACCCCGCGCCGCTGATCGACCTGTGGGCCCGCCGCGCCGCCGACCTGCACGAGGTCGTCATCGCGCCGTGGGGCGCCGCCGAGGCTGGCGCCTTCCTGGAGAGCAAGGAGCTCAAGGGCAACGCCGCCCGCCTGGCCGAGATCTCCGGCGGTCGCCCTGGCTTCCTGGCCGAGCTCGTCGAGATCCTCGTCGAGGCCGGCACGCTCGACTCCGACCTGGACGGCGTGACGCTCGCGTCGCTCACCCCCAAGACCGTCGACGAGGACGAGCTCGACGTGCCGTCCGGCCCGCCTGACGAGGGCAAGCCCAAGCACGCCGCCGCCGAGGACGCCGACCGCGTCGCGTTCTTCGCCGCGCTGCTCGGCCAGGCCTTCCCCTCGCAGCTCGTCGCTGAGATGGGCGGCTTTGACCGTGAGTCGATCGACGACCTCATGGACGCCATGCCGGACCTGTTCGAGGAGGTCTCGTTCCAGGAGGACATGCAGACCTGGATCTACCGCTTCAAGCGCGGCTGCTGGCGCGAGGGCATCCTCGCCTTCAACGACACCACGGACGGCAACCAGCTCGCCCGCAACGTCGCCGTGTTCATGGAGCGCTTCCTCGCCCCCCGCGGCGTGGCCTTCATGACCCGCACCGCGCGCCTCTACGCCGAGCATGGCGCGCCCAACCGCGCGGCCAACATGCGCGCCGTCGCCCTGACGAACGACCAGCCCAACTCCTGGGGCCTGGCCTACGAGATCGTGCGCTACTTCGACGAGGTCCCCTGGACCGACGCGACGCGCCGCACGGTCGCCATGACCCTGCTCGACCACCTCGCCGGCGGCGGTCAGCTCGCCGTCGCGGACCGCGTCCACACCGAGACCACCGAGTGGGCCACCGCGCACGACGACCGCGAGCTGCTCGCGTGGCTGCTCCTCAACGGCGCCAAGCTCGACCTGCGCCGCCAGGACCTGTTCCGCGCCCGCGACCGCGCCCGCGACGCCCTCAAGCTGTTTGAGGTGCTCGGCAACACCGCGCGCATCGCCGAGACGCACGCGCAGCTCGCCGCCATCGCGCTCGCCGACGGCAAGCCGGACGAGGCGCTCCTCGCCGCCGACGCGTCGGTCGCCTCCGCCACCGTCACCGGTGAGGACGGCAAGCCGGTAGCACCCGCGTCCGTCACGGCGCAGGCCGAGATGGTCCGCGGCGTCGTCGCGCGCCGCTCCGGCAAGATCCCCGAGGCCGTCGAGCACTTCAAGACCGCCAACGAGGCCGCCGGCGGCGCGGGTCTGGGGCCCCTCGCCCTGGACGCGGGCCTGTCGCTCGGCGAGGCGCTCCTGGCGTCTCAGCAGCTCGACCAGGGCCGCGACGTGCTCCGCCGCGTGGCCAACGCCACCCGTCAGCTCGGCCAGGGCCAGCGCGAGCGCGCCGCGGTCGACCTGCTCGGCCAGGTCGAGGCGTCGCTGCGCAACTTCCCCGAGGCCCTGCAGCTCGCCCAGCGCGCGCTTCAGCTCAGCCAGCAGCTCAAGATCGAGGCGTCCATCCCGGTCGACCTGTACCGCGTGGGCTCCATCCTGCTCGCGCAGAACCAGGGCGCCCAGGCGCTCCCCCTGCTCCAGCAGGCCGAGCAGCGCGTCGCCAACCAGGCCGGTCACCCGCTGCTGAAGGACCTCTGGTACACCATCGGCCTCGCGGCGCGTCAGGCGGGCCAGCCGTCCACCGCGCGCGAATTCCTCCAGAAGGCCCTGCAGCCGCTCGGTCAGGCCGGTGAGGCGCGCAAGCTCCTCGCCGCGCTCGACAACCTAGCGGCCGTGGAGGCCGGCGGCGGCAACGTCGAGAAGGCCAAGAAGATCCTCGAGGACGCCGTCCGCATCGCGGGCGAGGCCAACCTCAAGGACGAGAAGCACGCGCTCGAGAAGCGGCTGCAGGGCATCAGCGGCTGAGTCGGCCCCTGGGTCGCTGGCGACTCGGTCGCCGGCGACTAAGTGGGTCCGCGGGCGCGCGCGCGGGTTCCGGGCGACCGGGACCCGAGCGCCCTCCAGAAAGCAAAGAAGGCGGGCGCCGTGAGGCCCCGCCTTCTGTCGTTTGGCGCCCGGCGAGCCGGGCCCCGCGGCGACTACAGCTTCGGCATGATCGTGGAGAAGTCCACGCCGACGCCCATCTCGACCACGGTCATGTTCTCGTTGAGCAGCATGAAGGTAGGCCAGCCACCGGTCACGCGGACCACGTAGTCCTCGGCCGACATCGGACCCTTGCCGGTTGCGCCCGCGGTGTCCGCGAGGACGGCGATCGGCTCGGTCGGGTAGGCCTTGTGCCACTCCTTGGCGGTCTTGACGGTGGCCGGGGACGAGTCGTTCTGCTCAGGGAGGACCGTCACCCACAGCAGGTCGCCTGCGTCCACCTGGTCGCGCAGGGGCTTGAGCGAGGCGGCGAAGGCGTCGTCGCCCCAGACGCCGTCGTTGCCGTCCATGTAGTCGGCCATGGCGTTGCAGGGCGGGCACCACTGCGCGGACACGTCGATGATGACCTTCTTGCCCTGGGCCGCGTAGTCGTACAGGTCGACGTCGTCGCCGAAGTTGTCGGTGAAGCGCCAGCGCGGGAAGCGCTTGCCGATCTTCACGTCGGCGCCGGGCTTGCCGTCGGCCTCGACGCCGTCCTTGACCGCGACCTCCTGCATGGGCCAGCCGCCCTTGTAGCCGTCGGACTTCTCGTCGAGCGGGTCGAAGCCGTAGAGGACCTCGTCGCCGTCGCTCATGCCGTCCTTGTCGGTGTCGGCGAGCAGGGGGTCCGTGTTGGTGTCGGCCTCCTTGGCGTCGTCGATGCCGTCGCCGTCCGTGTCGGCCAGCGCCGGATCGGTGCCGAGCGCCTTCTCAGCGGCGGCGTCGAGGCCGTCCCCGTCTGCGTCGGAGTTGCAGGCGACGGTGAAAGCGGCGACGACCAACCAAGCTGCGCGCATGTAGGCTCCTGAGGGAAGGCGGCCGAACGTCCCGGCCAGTAAAATCGCCCCTTACTCTACCCGTTTTTCGTCCGGAAAGGAACGGGCCCCTACGGAATTGTTACGATCGGACCACGCGGACGGCGTGCTTCTTGCCCACGCGGACCACGATCCCCGATGCATCCACCTGTTCCGAGCGGAGCACGGCGTCTGGATCGGAGACCTTGTCGTTGCCGACGCGCACCGCGCCGCCCTGGATCAGGCGGCGGCCCTCGGAGCGGCTCTTGGCGATGCCCGAGTCGGCGAGGATCGCGAAGATCGGCATCCCAAGCTGCAACGCGTCCTCGGCCACCGAGAAGGTGGGCAGGTCGTCGGTGGCCGCACCCGCCACCATGGCCACGGCGGCGTCGCGCGCCTCGTTCGCGGCGGCCTCGCCGTGCAGCAGCGCGGTGATCTCCCAGGCGAGCACGCCCTTGGCCAGCCGGATGTCGGCGCCCTGGAGCTGCTCCAGCTCGGCGATGCGCTCGGCGGACAGGAAGGTGTAGAGCTTGAGGAAGCGCACCACGTCGCGGTCGTCGGTGTTCACCCAGTACTGGAAGAAGTCGAACGGCGACATGCGGTTGGCGTCGATCCACACGGCGCCCGCGTGGGTCTTGCCCATCTTCTGGCCGCTGGACGTCAGCAGCAGCGGCTGGGTCAGCGCAAACGCCTGCGAAGCCTGCTTGCGGCGGATGAGGTCCACGCCGGCGAGGATGTTGCCCCACTGGTCGTCGCCGCCGATCTGCAGCGTGCAGCCGAACTTCTGGTTGAGCACCAGGAAGTCGTAGGCCTGGAGCAGCTGGTAGTTGAACTCCAAGAACGACAGGCCCTTCTCCATGCGCTGCCGGTAGCCCTCGGCGGTGAGCATCTTGTTCACCGAGAAGCACGACCCGATCTCGCGGAGGAACTCGATGTAGCCAAGGCCCAGCAGCCAGTCGGCGTTGTTGACCATCAGGCCGCGGTCGGGCGAGGAGAAGTCCAGCAAGCGCGAGAGCTGGCGCTGCTGGGCCTCCAGGTTGCCCTGGATGACCTCAGGCGTGAGCAGCATGCGCGCCTCGGTCTTGCCGGACGGATCGCCGACCATGCCGGTGCCGCCGCCGACCACGGCGACCACGCGGTGCCCCGCGCGCTGCAGGTGCGCGAGCACGAGCGCGGGCACCATGTTGCCCACGTGCAGCGACGAAGCGGTGGGATCAAAGCCGCAGTAGACCGTGACAGGGCCCTTGTCCATGGCTTCGCGCAGCGCGGCCAGGTCAGAGCACTGCTTGATGAAACCACGCCATTCAAGCTCGTCGAGGACGTGCATTGCGCCTCCGGGGCCGCCCCCGTACATTCACCGCGCGACCGTCGCAACGTGGGGGGCGGATCGATGTGGGACGAGGATGAAGCGGAGCCGCCCGCCGACGAGCCCCGGGTCCGTGATCTGGTGAAGGCCGGGACCCTGCCCACGCGCGGCGTCCTGGGCGAGCCGATGTGGGACCGCCTGGCCGCGCCGCGCCTGGGCTGGCGCCCGGTCGGCTGCTCCAAGCGCCTGTGGATGCGCGTCGCAGGAGAGGACCCGTTCGTCGGCCCCGAGCGCGCCGTGGTCACCCGCCGCACCGTCTACGCCGACGGGCGCTTCGTCCGGATCGACCGCGCCGCCGCCGAGACCGCGCCCCGCAAGGTGGAGCGCGGCGACGGCAACAAGGGCGAGGCGCTCATCCCCGAGGGCTTCCGCTCGCTGCCCGCCGCCAAGTCCGGGCCGCCGCCCGCGCCCAAGCCTGCGGCCAAGCCTCGCCCGGCCGCGCCCCCCACCCCACCGCCGCCAGAGCGGGTCTACAGCCCCAGCGGGCGCATGCGCGGCACCGTGCGACGCACGCCCGCGGGGCTGGGCTCCACGCCGCCGACGCCGCGCACCGAGGGCGCGTCCGCGGCGCATACGACGCAGGGCGCGGGTCCGACCAACCCGCAGGGCGCAGGCCCGTCCGGGCCGCAAGGCGCAGGCGTGACCACGCCGCAGGGCGCAGGCCCGTCCGCGCCGACGTCCACGAACGCCGCGTCCGCCCCGACCGCGCCCCCGGCCGCGCCGCCATCTGCCGTCCTCGCCGCGCCCACCGACGACACGCCGACCACGCCGCGCCCGCCGTCCGGCGAGACCCTCGACGACGTGATGGCGACGCCCAAGGAGGGCCGCGCGAGGCTCAAGCCGCGGCGGTAGCCGACACGTTCGGCCCGCCGAGTCGCGCCCATGGCGTCCTACGGCGCGAACGGCTCCGGAGGGTCTAGTCCGCCGCGACCACGCAGTTGCGACCGGCAGCCTTGGCCGCGTAGAGCGCCTGGTCGGCGCGACGCAGCGCCTCGTCGATGTCCAGCGACTGCGGCGCGAGCGACGCCACGCCGACGCTGACGGTCAGCGAGAGGTCGCCCACCCGCGTTCGGAACGGCGCCTCGGCGATGCAGGCGCGAACGTGCTCCGCGGGGATCAAGGCGGCGCCGACGTCCGTCTCGAACAGCGCGACGCAGAACTCCTCGCCGCCCCAGCGAGCGACGGGGTCGATCGTGCGCACGGACGAGCGCAGGCGCGCGCCCAACTCGACCAGCACCTCGTCGCCGACGTCGTGTCCGTAGCGATCGTTGACGGTCTTGAAGTGGTCGACGTCGATCAGCAGCAGCGAGAGCGGCCGGTACCGACGCGACAGGCGTTGCACCTCGCGGTCGAGCAGCTCGCGCATGTGACGCCGGTTGGACAGGTCGGTGAGCGGGTCGGTCTGCGACACGCGGAGCAGCTCGGCCTGCAGCTCACGCTGGCGGGCCAGAGCGGCGCGCAGCTCGTGGTTGACCTGGTGGAGCTCGTCGCTGCGGCGGCGCTCGAACTCGACCTCGCGGCGGCCGGACTCGGCGTGGGCGCGGCGCTCGGCGGCGCGGACGCGGTCCTCCATCGCGGTCTCGACCACGCGCTTCTGGGTGGCGAGGTGCTCGCGGAGGTGCGTCAGGGCCTGCTCGTGCTTTCCCTTCCGCTCACACACCACCGACAGCGACTCGAGCGCCATCGACAGCGTGGTGCCGAAACCGCCCTTGCGTCCTTCGTCCACCGCCGCCGTGAGCAGCGCGGACGCGTCGGGGAGCCGGTCGGCCCGCAGGAAGTACTGCCCCAACAGGTAGTGGTGACGGCAGATTTGGTAGCGGTTCCCGAGCTCCGCGAGCACGTCGTTGCTCGCGGCGTAGGACGCGCGACCGTTCTCCCAGTCGCCGCGCTCGCAGTACACACCGCCCTCACCACCCAGGCATAGCGCCTCGACAAAGCGCATGCCGTAGCGCTCGGCGAGCGCGCGGGCGGTGCGGTAGTTGGCCTCCGCCTCGTCCATCTTGCGCAGCCGGGACAGCGCGCCGCCCAGGTTGCAGTGGGCCATGGCGCGACCGTAGGGGTCGTCAAAGTGGTCGTGGAGCGCCAGCGCCTCGCGCGTGTACGACGCATACTGTTGTGGGTCGTCCCGGTCGCCGAACACAAAGCCCAGGTTGCCCAGGTTCATCGCTTCGGCGCGCAGGTCGCCGCGCGCGCGCGCCAGCTCCACGGCCTCTTGCAGCAGCTCGATCGCGCGCAGCGGCTCACCGCTCTGCGACAGGCCGCGCGCGACCTCGGACAGGGTGAGCAGCAGCAGCTGATCCAGGCCCAGCTCGCGACAGCGACGCTCTGCGCTGAGCAGGCGTGGGAGGGCGGACTCGAGGTCTGAGGTGCGCAGCTGCGCGACGGCCGCGAGGACCTCGGCCGCGAGCCAGCGCGCGGGGGGCGGCGCCTGCCCCGCAAGGAGGCGCAGGTGCGCGTCGGCGAGCGCGCCCACCGCCGCTGGGTCGACGCGCACCCCGGCGAATTGCGCAGCTAGAGCAAGCTCTTCCAGGCAGACCGTCGGTTGCCCAGGCGTGACCCCGACCGCGCCAGGCGCGCGCGCGCGGCACGCCGCCTCGTACTCGCCGAACACGGCCGCCACTGTGGGGTGGGTCGCCGCGATCTGCGCCAGCAGCTCCACCCAGGGCGCCGCAAGCGGAGCGCAGTCCGCCTCGTGGATCGCGCACGGCGGGTTCGTGGTAGTCACGAGAATGGGTTCCTCCCCAGGAACAAGAACCCGTAGCGCTGCACTAGGGGTGACGCCGTACGGACCGTCCCTCACGGGTTGGACTGTACAAGGGCCCCCTATCGGACAAGCCGACGCACCCTTCCAGGGACGTTCGATCCATGGACACGGATCCAACGACCCGCGCCGCGGCCGCGCAGACCGTCAGGGCCCGGTCGTCGGGTCGCAGTCCTCGTCGACGCCGTTGCCCGGGACCTCGAACATCTGCGGGCCGATGTCGGCGTCCGCGTCGTTGCAGTCCTTGTAGGGCTCGGCGGCCGCCTCGGTGAACCCGTCGCCGTCGTCGTCGCCGTACGGCGTGTTCTCGTCGACCTTGCGGTTGCAGTTGTTGTCGATGCGGTCCGGCACCTCCACCTCGCCCGGGTTCACGATGGCGCCCGGGAAAGGGTTCGACGAATCAGTCGGGTCGACGCTGTCGTCGCAGTCGCCGATGGCCGTGCCGTAGGTGCAGCCCGACGTGCCCGCCAGGCCCTCGCAGTAGCTGTCGCCGTCGTCGTCGTAGAGCACGGTGCCCTCGTCGATCAGCCCGTCGCAGTCGTTGTCCTTGGCGTCCGCGACCTCGCGGTTGCCCGGGTAGCGCGCGGGGTCGGTCGGGTCGCAGTCGTCGGCGGCCTCGGTGTAGCCGTCGCCGTCCAGGTCCTCGGTGCCGCCGTCCACGGTGCCGTCGCAGTCGTTGTCGATGCCGTCGAAGCACAGCGGGTCGGAGCTCGGGCAGATCTCGGTCACGCCGGGGTTCACCGCCGGGTCGCCGTCGTTGCAGTCGCCGGGCTTCGCCAGGCCGGCGCAGGTGGACGGGTGGTCGCAGTAGCCGTCGCCGTCGTCGTCGTAGCCCTTGGTGGTGTCGTCGATCAGCAGGTTGCAGTCGTTGTCCTTGCCGTCCGCGATCTCCTGGGCGCCCGGCTTGACCAGCGCGTCGTTGTCGTCGCAGTCGCCGGCGCAGCTGGTGATGCCGTCCTCGTCGCGGTCGTAGGCCGTGCCCGAGCCGCCCTGGCCGTTGCAGTCGTTGGCGAGCAGACGGACCTCCTGCGCCACCTGGCCGCCCACCTGCACCACGAGCTTGGCCAGCATGGCCCGCACGATGATCGGCCGGTAGGTGATCTCCAGCTGCTCGGACGAGTTGGGCTGGACGGTGTGCGGGAAGACCGTGACCTTGCCCAGCTCAGACGTGGTGGTCTGACCGTCCTCCGCGCTGAACAGGAAGTCGTCGATCACCAGATCGAGGTCGCTCTTGTTCTGCACGGTGACGAGCGCATGCCCCGTCTCGCCGGCGTCCACGGCCCCAAAGTCGATCGAGTACGGGTAGATCGCGAACTCGGGCACGTCGGCGCGGGCGCGGACCTGCAGCTCGACGTTGGTGCTGGTGGCCTGACCGTTGGCCACGCCCAGGGTGACCAGCGCCGTGTGGTAGCCCGCGACGCGCGGGTAGTAGATCAGCGGGACCTCGGCGCTGCCGTCACGCGGGACGGTGATGGTGGTTGTGGTCGACGACCCGGCGTCCGTGTCGCCCGCGTCGGTGTCGCCCACCGCCACGTCGGACGCGAAGAAGTACGTGCCGTCCTGGTTGCTGACGTTGACGGTGGTGACCTTGCAGTCCGCGAAGGCGGCGCTGACCTTGACCGTGACCGCAGTGGCCACGCCCACGGCGGCGGTCGGGAAGGTGACGACCTCGTTCTCGACGCTCAGAATGCAGCGCTGCTCCACGCCGCCGATGGTGTCCTGACACCCCGCCAGCAACGAGACCGCCGCAAACGCCCACGCACCCAACTGAACCGGCTTCATGGCCCAAACTCCGAGTCGCCTCACTCTACCGCGGGTGACGCCCACCTCGCAGCAATTCCGTCTAGGGTTTCCCACGATCCCCGGGGGAAGGCGACCTCCCCCCGGGATCGACCGCTGGATCCGGCCAGACGACCACACCCCGAGGCGCGCGGCGCCCCTTCGACCGGCTTGGGCCGGGCCACGTCGAGCCCACGTCCGGCCTGCGACAGCGCGCCCACCGCCCCACGCCCGAGGTTAGGGCTGCGCGTCCACACCCCAGTCCCCGTCGGAGGATCCGTGAAGCTGTCCATGCGCCACCCGTTCTCGTGCACCCCGGAAGCGTACTGGAAGTCCTACTGGGACCCGGGCTTTGACGCAGAGCTGCAGCGTGTGTCGGGCATCCAGCGCGAGGTCCTGTCCGAGGAGCAGGAGGGCGCCCTGCGCGTGCGCCGCCAGCGCTTCACCTCCAACATCGTCCTGCCGGCGGCGGTGTCGAGCGTGCTCGGCACCAGCAAGGTCCAGTACGAGCAGAAGAGCCAGATCGACGACGCCAAGATGACGATCCGCTGGGAGGTCGTCCCGCCCGTGCTGCCCGACAAGATCAAGGCGTCCGGCGTCATGCGCGTCGAGGCCACGCCCGACGGCTGCGTGCAGATCCTGGAAGGCGACGTCACCTGCGCCATCTTCATGGTCGGCAGCAAGGTGGAGTCCGCCGTGGCCGACACGCTCGCCAAGGCCCAGGACGGCACCGCGGCGCTGCGCCGCAAGTGGCTCGCCCAGCAGGCCAGCTAAGCGCGATTCGGGCGGGCGTTTCGGCGTGCCCCGGGGCCGCCGCGCCGCTCGCTAGGCCCGACGCCGCCGCGCCGCCAGCAGCCCCAGCAGCCCGATCCAGCCCATGGACACGGGCGCCTGGGCGCAGCCGCCACCGCCGCCGCCCGCGTGGTCCGGCTTGCCGTCGCCGTCCAGGTCGGCGTTGGGCAGGAGCGCGTGGATCCCGTCCGCGGTCACCCAGCCGGCCTCCTCGTCGTCGAAGGCGCAGTCGCCAAACCCGTAGGCGCCCTCCTCGGGGAAGCGGTCCGCGCCGGACGCGAACCAGTACAGGTGGCAGCCCGCGTCGAGCGGCAGCTCGATCTGGTAGACACCGCCGCTGTCGCCGACGCGCGCCTCGTCCATGTCGTGCGCCTCGCCGTCCAGCACGGCCACCACCGGGTCGGTCGGGCTCCACGCGTCCACCGCCAGCGTCACCGTACCTGCGGGGCTGTCCTCCAGGTGCACGCCCATGTTCAGCGTGCGCGTGGTGACGCTGCGACCGCCAAAGTCCTGGGTCCAGAACACGTCGGCCTGGCCCACGCCCAGCTCGACGAACTCCGTCGCCATGATGTTCGACCGGTGGCCCTCGGAGCACATCCAGCCCATGACCACCGAGAACGGAGAGGTGAAGCCAAACGCCACGTTCTCGCCCAAGGCGGTGCCCGGGTAGTAGGGCTTGACCCGCTTGGCGAACGACGTGCCGTCCGAGCTGTTGTGCGAGAGCGAGCTGCCCTTGCCGCCGCCGTCCTTGGCGTCGGTGGCGCTCATGTCCTCGCTGTGCTGCCGCGCGATGTCCGCGAGCCCGTCGTGCCACGCAAGCGGCGCGTGCGGCTTCTTCTGCTCAGCGGTGAAGCTGGCGTCGTCAAAGCAGCTGCCACCGCCGTACCCGTAGTCGTCCGCGTAGGCGCGGGGCGCGATGCGCACGCCGTTGGTCCACAGGTGGACCTCACGCTCGCCGCGGCTGGGGTGGCCGTCCACCGCGTCGCCGTAGCCCGCAAACGCCGACACGATGAGCAACAACCACATCTCGACCTCTCCAGGCAGGACGACCCACACCCGTCAAATGCCGTGGATTTCCAGCACCCGCACCCAACGCGCCCCGTGTTTGCAGCGGATTCACCGCGACACACGGTCCCCCGTACGGCCCCGCCGACGCCGCGCGTGCTAGCGGGCAGGTCCAAACCGAGAGTCGGATGAGCGGCTTCACGATCACACGCCGGGTCGCCTTCTCCGAGACGGACGCCGCGGGCCTGATGCACTTCACCCGCTACTTCGTGTGGATGGAGGACACCGAGCACGCCCTCCTCCGCTCGCTCGGCGAGTCGGTGCACACCACCGACGAGCAAGGCCAGCGCCTGTTCCCGCGCGTCGCCGTGCACGCCGAGTACGCGAGCCCGCTGCGCTTCGAGGACCTGGTCGACGTCACGATCTCGGTCCGCAAGCGCAGCACCCGCTCGATCACCTACGCGTTCACCTTCCAGCGCCAGGGCGACGACAAGCCTTGCGCCACCGGCCACGTCGTCGCCGTCTGCTCGCGCAGCGTCGACGGCAAGGTCAGCGCCGCCCCCATCCCTGCGCGCTTCGCCGCCGCCCTCGACGCCCTGTTGGAGACGCCATGATCGCCACGCTCCTTTTGTCTTCCCTGGTGTCCGCGTGGGCCGCCGACGCGCCGGGCGTCGCCGCGCCCCCGCACCGCTGGGACATCACCGACGTGCGCGTGGACGTGACGGTCGACCCCGCCGCGCACACGGTGAACGGGCAGGTCTGGCAAACCATCGCGCCGCTCGGCGTGCCCAGCGACACGCTCCGCCTGCACCAGGTCGCGCTGCACATCACCGGCGTTGACGTCGACGGCGTGACCATCCCATCGTGGCGCACGCTGCCGGACGCGATCGACATCCCCGTGACGCCGGGCGTCGGACACGTCGTCCACCTGACTTGGGAGAGCGCCCCGCAGGTCGGCGCGCACTTCCGCGGCCGCGACAGCTCGCGCGGCGTCGTGGAGGCGTGGTCGCAGGGCGAGGACGAGGACAACCGCGCGTGGCTGCCGCTGTGGGACTACCCGTCCGACCGCTTCCACGTGTCGATGGCGATCACCGCACCCACCAACCTCACCGCGTTCGCCAACGGCCTGCTGGTGGACCGCGTCGCCGCCGCGCGACCGGGTTTCACCACCACCCGCTACACGATGGACCCGGAGATGGTCGGCTACCTGATCGCGTTCGCGGTCGGCGACTACCAGACCATCCCGCTCGGCGACGCGCAGGCCGGCGACCACACCATCCCCGTCGAGCTGATCGCGCCGCGCAGCATGAAGATCGCGGACGCCCGCCGCGGGCTCGATCGCGTCGGCGCCATGATCCCCTGGTTCGGCGAGCTGCTCGGCGCGCCCTACGCGTACCCGGTGTACCGCCAGGTGATCGTGCAGCGCTTCATGTACGGCGCCATGGAGAACGCCTCCATGACCACCATGGGCGACAACCAGCTCAGCGACGACGACGGCGTGGACTACGCGCACACCGAGTCGACCGCCGCGCACGAGCTGGCCCACCAGTGGTTCGGCGACCTGATCAGCTGCGACGGCTGGCGCGAGCTGTGGCTCAACGAGGGCTTCGCCACCTTCTACGCGGCGCGCTGGACCGAGCACACGCTCGGCCGCGAGGCCTACGCCGGTCAGGTGCTCGACTGGGCGCGCGGCGCCGCCACCACCGGCGGGCCGGTCTCCAAGCGCGGGTGGTCCCCCGCCGACGCGCCCGACAACCAGGCCGTCTACATCCGCGGCGCCACCGCGCTGCACATGCTCCGCGTCTGGCTGGGCGACGCCGCCTACGACCACGCGATCCGCCGCTACGTCGCTGCCAGCGCCGGCCGCCTGACCGAGACCGATGACCTGCGCCGCGCCTTCGAGGCCGAGGCCGGCGAGGACCTGTCGTGGTTCTTCGACCGCTGGATCCACGGCTGGGGCGCGCCCACCTTCGACACGCGCTGGTCGGAGTCGTCCGGCTCGCTGTCGATCGTCGTGAAGCAGACCGGCGAGCAGCCCTACCTGGGCCCCGTCACGATCACCTGGGCCGACGACAGCGGCGAGCACGTCGCCCACGGCTCGTTCGCCCAGGACACCGCCGAGTGGACCCGCACCGCCACGCAGGTGCGTTGGGTGATGGTCGACCCGGAGGGCGGCGTGCTCGCGAACTGGACGCGCCACCAGTCGCCCGCCAACTGGGCCGCGCAGCTGCGCGAGTCGACCAGCCCGTACGCGCGCATCCTCGCCGCGCGCGCCCTCGGCAAGCCCGACGGCGACGCCGAGGTCGCCGTGCCGGTGCTGGCTGAGGCCCTCAAGGGCGGCCTGCGCGCCGCCGTCATCCCCGAGCCCGAGCACGACACCTTCCGCCTGGCCCGCGAGGCCGCCGACGCGCTCGGTGAGCTGGGCACGCCCGCCGCCCGCGACGCGCTGCTCCACGCGCTCCCCGACGCGCCCGCCGTGGTGCGCGAGGAGATCGCCAGCGCGCTGGGCAAGTTCGCGCTCGACGACGGCGCCGTCGCCGCGCTCGACAAGCTGATCAAGCGCGACCGCTCCCCGTCCGTCGTCGCCGCCGCGCTGGACGGCCTGGCCGAGGCGCGCCCGTCGGTCGCCCGCCAGGACGCGCTCAACGTGCTGGGCGCGGGCGACGACAGCATGCAGGGCGCACGTCACGCCGCAGCGCTCGACGTGCTCGGTGAGCACGGCAAGCCCGGCGACGCGAGCACCGTGCTGCGGTTCACCAGCGACAAGCTCGCGGGCGTGCAGCACCGCGCCGGGTCGGCGCTCGTCGCCCTCGCCAAGCTCGATGAGGCGCCCAAGTCCGCGAAGGACGACGCCGCCAAGGCCCTGATCCCCTGGCTGCACCACGACGACATGCGCATGCGCCAGGCGAGCATCAGCCTGCTCGCGCGCCTGGGCAGCGACGCGGCCCTCCCCGCGCTGCGCGCGACCGCGGCCACGACGACGGTGGCTGCGCTGCGCGACAGCCTGTACGCGGCGATTACGTCCATCCGCAGCGCGAACGGCGACAAGTCGGACCCGGACGCGCTGGTCGCGGCGACGGCCAAGCTGGAGGAGATGGAGAAGAAGATCGAGGAGCTGGAGGCGCGGGTCGGGAAGGTCGAGGCGCAGTGAGGGGCGCGCGCGGCAGACGGCGATCGGTCTCCGCGCATCGCGACCTCCGCGCCGCGCGCGGGCGGAGCGCCGACCATGGGCGCGGCGGCGTCCTGAGCGCCGAGGACGCGGCGAGCCGCCCCTGCGCCGCCGGGCCCGCACGAATTTCCTCGCGGCTCGGCTCCCCTCGCCGATAAAGTCGTCCGTGAGAGGGCGAGCATCACCGCAGCCGTACAAGTCTGGCTTCAAGGCCACTCGCGCCTCGCCGCTAGCGCCGCGATGGCGCTGGCGCTCTCGGCTTGCGGAACCACGGGCGGTGGCACAGGCCCGTCCGGCGACACCGACCCCGCAGCGGACACCGACGCCATCCCCGATACGGACGTCGCCGCCGACACGGATCTCGCCGCCGAGACCGACGACGACGCCGACACGGACCTCGCCGCCGACACGGACGCTGCAGACACGGACACCGCCGTCGACACCGACACCGCCGTCGACACCGACCTCAGCACCGACACAGACGTGGCCGCCGATACGGACGTCGCCATGGACACCGACACCGCCGTCCCGATCTTCAAGGTCGCCATGGTCCGCGGCCAGGCGACCGTGGCGCCAGGCTCCGTATTCATTGGCACCCTCACGCGCTCCGTGCAGGTCATCCATGCGAGCGCGTTGACCGACCCGAACCCGCCCCCGCCGATCCGCGTGGACTGCCAGATCCGGTACACCACCCATCAGGTGCGCGCGCTGACGACGGCCGCGCTCTGCCCGTCCTGTGCCTTCGGCTTCGAGCTCGCGATCAACTCGCGCGTGGATGAGCTGCCGTATCTCAACCCAGGGACCTACTCGGACCTCCAGACGTGCGGTGGCGTGTTCGCATCGCTCGGTGGACTCCCCCAGGTCTTGCCGAACCAGAAGCTGTTCTTCTCGTCGACGTACGGCGCCGTGTACTACCAAGACGCGACCGGCGCGCTCGTACAGTACACGGACGACGTGGTGTTTCAGAGCAACGGGACGTTCGACTACCGGAAGTACGTGTATCGGGTGGCGTACTAGGGCTGCGACTGGGTCGCGGGTTCGACGACCACCGCGCCTGGCTGCGCATCCCCAGGTCACCGAACGGCGCGCGCCCCAGAGTGTCGCCGATGCTCGCCGGCACCCCGGTGCTCCAGATGCGTCGCGCCGGCGCCATTCCGCCCGCGGAGGTCGCGCTCACCCCAGCCAACGCACGGCCGTCCGTCCGTCCGCGTGCGTCGCCTCGACCCCGACGCTCCCATGTGGGTCACGGACCCACTCCAGCGCGAGCAGCCCGTCGTGCACGCGCCGGTGATGAAGCGGACACAGCGTCACCAAGTTCTCCTCGTCGTGTGTCCCGCCAGCCGCGCGCGATCGCAGGTGGTGCACGTCCAACCACAGCCGACATCGACAGCCTGCCACGGCGCAGCGCGTCCCGTCGCGGTGCAGCACGGCGCGCCGGATCGCCGGCGGGATCGTGCGCGTGAGGTAACCGTGGCTCGGACCGGGCCGCAGATCGACGACCTCGGCGTCGCACACTGCCTGCGCCTCGACGGTCTCACTGACCTCGGCGTTGGCGGCGCGCGCAACGCCGCAGTCGGGGCAGCGCGTCACGATCACGCGGTAGCGCTCAGCGATCGGCGCTGCGTCGCCCTCGGCGTCGAAGATCACACGCTGCGCCATCGCGGCGAGTGCTGTGCCCTCGTCCATCTCCACGCCGTGCAGGCCCGCCTGGGCCCGCAGCAGCGCGAGCGCGTCTCGTAGCATCGCGGCGTCCGACGCCTCCATCTCCACGACGACGCGTGTACGCGCTGACCCACGTGGGTCATCCTTCAGCGCGCGCGGCGCCTCGCCGACAACCGACTTCGACACCATCGCCTCCAACGTGCGGCTGGTGTTCTCCGTGGCCGCCGCGACCCAGGCCGCCTCGGTCTCGGGCGTGATCACGCGGATCAATTCGCGGGCCTTGGTCCACGAGATCGCGCCTTCGGCGAAGGCAGCGTCGAGCGCGGGGAGCGACGGCAACATGCCGCCGACCTGCAACAAGCCGCGCGCTTGGCGGACAGACAGATCGAGCGCCTGCTCGGCGTAGTCGTAGATCGACGCGTAGCCGAGCGCGTGGTGCAGTGACTCATCGACGACCTGACGGAGCAGGCGCGCGGCGGTGTGCTCGGCGGCGCGACGTTGGCGAAGGGCGGCGATCAGCTCGGCCTGGATTTGGTGTGCGCGATCGGGGACGGCGTTCATGGTGGCCTCGGGATGAGACGAGGTATCACCGCGAATTTCGGCGCCTCCGTTGGGGCCTGCGGGCGCTCCCGACGGCGTCAGACGACGCGCGAGGCGGAGGAGTGTCGATCCGCGCTGCGCGGCGCGCGGGAGGTGCCCCAGGCGCGGCGCGCGCATGGCGGCAGCGCCTCGTCCGCGTCGAAGGCCGCGAAACTGTCAAGGACAACCCTTCACAAATGACAATCACGAAGTCCCCACTGAGCCGCGCGCTTCGCGCGCCGGTTGAGCACGCAAACGGTCGCGCCATCCCGCGGCGCGGCGCCCCAGCCGCGCGCCAATCGCAGCCGGGGGTGGTTGCCCGAGCGGCGCACCGCGCATCCGGACCGCGCAGCGCGATCCCTACGTCCCACAGGTCGGCCACGCCGCACGCGATCCAATCCGACGCCCAATCGGCGATCGCTCCGCCGCGCGACGCGCCACTCGCACACGCGCCACGCCGACAAACGCGCGCGCCGTTCCGCACCGCCGTGCGACTCACGCGCCGCACCCACCGTCGCGCGAGCCGCCGCGCATCGCCGTTCGACGCACGAACCGCACCCGCCGTGGCCCGCAAGGCAACGCAGACCGTGACTCAGGCACCATCCACGCGACAACACCGGCCGCGACTCGGCCGACGCCAGTGCGACAACACCGACCGCGACTCGGACACGGGCGCACACACCGCCGACCGCGCACACGGCGCGCCAGCGCCACGAACGGCCCCAGCGCGGCCGCCCGCGCCGCCCCTACGGCGCGCCCCTCACCGCTTCAACGTCGCCCGCACCACCACATCCCCCTGCTTCGGCGCCCCCGCCAGCACACGCGCCGCCGTCACCACCGCGCTGCGCCCCACAAAGTCCAGCGGGGCGTCGTGCCCGTAGGTGTTGGCGGCGATCAGCGTCGTCCCCGCCTGCGACGCCCGCCAACGCCAGTAGGGCCAGACGTCGCCGCCCTCGTCGAGCCAGTTCGTCGGGAAGGCCAGCGCGTCCAGCTCGGAGTCGGTCGACCACTCCAAGAACATGGGGTCGTTGAGGTCCATGCAGATGCCGACGCCGAAGCGTCCGAATGGCGTCTCGAACGCGACGTAGCCGGAGTCCCCCGGGCAGGCCCAGGTCTCGTCGGCCTCGAACAGCAGCGTCTTGCGGTACACAAACGCCAGCTCACCGCGCGCGTCGATCACCATCGCGCTGTTGTAGAGCGTGTCGCCGGCGCGCTCGGGGAAGCCCGCGACCACCCACGCGGCGTTCTCCTTGGCGTGCACGCGCAGCGCCTGGAAGGTGGGCCCGGTGGGGTCCTCGGCCACCAACGACGCCGCGGCGCGGTTGGCGAAGATGTAGCCGGTGGCCGCCATCTCGGGGCACACGACAAGGTCCGAGCCGATCGCGGCGCGACCCACCCACCTGGCCAGCGACGCGCGCGCGCCCTTTGGGTTCACGCGGTCCGCTTTGAATTGCACCGCCGCTACACGCACCCGAAGACCTCAGGTGAGGAAGCTGTCGTGGTAACCCGGATCTTCGACGCCGATCGCGTAGGGCGTGGCGTGCATGGGCCGGAAGGTGTCGACCATGACCGCCAGCTCGTCGGTGCGCGTGGTGCCGAGGCTGCGCTCGTACGACCCGGGGTGCGGGCCGTGCGGGATGCCGTAGGGGTGCACGCTGATGCTGCCCGACCCCACGCCGCGGCGCGACGTGAAATTGCCCTGCACGTAGTAGAGGAATTCATCGCAGTCGACCGAGCTGTGCGGGTACGGGCACGGGATGGCGTCCGGGTGGAAGTCCACCACACGCGGCACGAACGAACAGATCAACGCGCCACGCGCCGCGAACGTTCCATGCCAGTCGGGCGGCAGGTGCACCAGCCCCGCGCGCGGCTGGAAGTTCAGAATGGGGAAGACCCACGGGTAGACGGTGCCGTCCCAGCCCACCACGTCGAGCGGGCTGTCCGCGTAGCGGAACGTGTGCCAGCGGCCTTCGCGCAGCACGACCAGCTCGCGGATGCCCTCGTCCATCGGCCCCACGAACTCCGGCCGGCGGAAGTCGCGGTGCGAGTAGGGCGCGTCCATGCGCAGCTGGCCCACGTCGTTGCGCCACTTGTCGATCAGGCCCGCGCCGCCCAGGCACTGCATTGACAGCCAGGTCTGGCGCGTGTCGGCGTCCGGGATGAAGCGGTGCAGCACGCCGCGCGGCACGCACACGTAGTCGAGCGCGTTGAAGCGCAGGTCACCGAACATCGTGCGCAGGACGCCGCCGCCCTCATGGATGAACAGGATCTCGTCCGAGTCCGCGTTGGTGACGTAGACCGGGTCAGGGCCCATCGGCACCACCGTCGCGATCACCACGTCCTCGTTGAAGATCAGCGGGAAGCGCGCGTCCACCGGCCCGGCGTTCGACGACGGCAGCCACTTGGCGCGGTTCACGTTCTGCGCCTGGTAGTGCCTGCGCGCGAGCGGCCTTACCGCGTCCGCCGACACCGGCATGGGCCAGCCATGCCGATGCCCGGCCCCCACCTGCGCCAAGTGCGGGCGACGCTCGTGGTACAGGATGGAGTACGGACCGTCGAAGCCCTTGCGGGTGAGGCACTCCTCGTAGCGGAGCGCGCCGTCCGGGCCGTGGAGCGTGATGTGGTGCTTGGTCGCGACCTCGCCGACCACCAGACGATCGAGCATGGCGACTCCTAGGTGGCGCGGCCTTCGTTGACCTGCTGCCGCTCGATGCTCTCAAAGAGCGCGCGGAAGTTGCCCGCGCCAAAGCCCTTGTCGCCCTTGCGCTGGATGATCTCGAAGAAGAACGGGCCGCCTTCGGCGTCGCCGTGGATCACCGACATCTCGCGCAGGAAGATCTGGAGCATGTACGCGTTGGGCGCGCAGCCATCGACCAGCACCTGCAGGTCGCGGAGCTCGGCCTGATCGTCCGCGATCGTGCCGATGCCCAGCTTCACCAGGCGATCGGGCAGCATGTCGTAGTAGGCCTGAGGCGTGGGCATGAACGGCAACTCACGCTCGCGCAGCCCGCGCACGCAGGTCTGGATGTCCTCGGTGAGCAGGGCCGCGTGCTGCACGCCGTCGCCACGGTGCTCCTCGGCGAACACGTTGATCTGCGAGCGCTTGAAAAACGGGCGCCACGGCTCGTTGTTCGCGAACTTCAGGCCGCTGTACGGATCCCACATGACGATCGACTTGAGGCCCGAGCCGTTCGTCTTGTCTTCGGCCACATCGACCGTGTGGAACTCGACGTCCCAGTACTGCTCAAAGCCGAGCACATGCTCCATCCACAGCAGCGCGGGCTTCATCGTCTCGAAGTTCGACGTGACGTGGTCGAAGCTCTTGAAGCCGAACTGGTTCTTGCCGCCGCGCGGCTCCGCGTACGCGGAGATGCCCGGGTACAGGTCGCTGTAGCCCTTGCGCTCGAAGAAGCGGAACGTGGTGTCGCCGAACGCGGTGGTGATGGAGAACGTGGCGAGCGTGCCGCCGGCCGCGTCCGTAAAGCGCGCGATCTCGTCGATCGGCGTGCCGCCGCGCTCGCTCAGCAGCTTCCACGCGCGGTCGATGTCCTCGACCTCAAACGCGAGCGTGCCGACACCTTCGGGGTGCTTGCGCAGCCAGCGCGACGCGCGGCCACCGTCGCCGACCGGCGTGCTCACGAGCACGCGCGCGTCGCCCGCCTGGAACACGACGGACTTCTGCCGACCGCGGGTGGTCAGGTCGTCGTCGCTCTCGCCCAGCTCGGCGAAGTCGAGCGTGTCGACCAGCAGGCGGCGCGTGCGCTCCAGATCACGGACGTAGAAGTGCAGCGAGTCGAGTCGGCGAATGCCGAGGGGTTCGAGTCGGGTCATCAAAGGCTCCGCGTCAGGTCGGGGTAGCGTCGGGCTGGACATCAGGGTGCGCAGCCTGGAAGGCGGGCAGCGCGTTGCACGCGGCCTCCACCCGCAGGAGCGTGGGGAACGGCGTCAGGTCCGCGCCGTAGCGGCGGGCGTTGTAGAGCTGCGGCACCAGGCAGATGTCCGCGAGCGTCGGCGAGTCGCCCACCAGGAAGGTGCCGGCCGTGTCGCGCACGGTGGCCTCCAGCGCCGTCAGTCCGTCGTGGATCGCCGAGCGCGCCCATGCGTTGCGATCGCCGCCCAGCGCCGCGACGCGCGCGAGGGTGTCGAGGTTCTGCAGCGGCTGGATCCACGCGTTCACCACCTCGGACAGCTGCCGAACGCGGGCGCGCGCGATGGCGTCCGCCGGCAGGATAGCGGGCGTCGGGTAGACCTCGTCGAGCCACTGCAGGATCGCGAGCGACTGCGACAAGTGCACCCGCTTGCCGTCGGCTTCAACCTCCAGCACGGGCACCTGACCCAGCGGGTTGCGCGCGCGGTGCGTGTCGGTCTTCTGCTCGCCGCCGTCCTTCACCAGGTGGACGGACTGGTAGTCATACGCGAGGCCCTTGAGGTTGAGCCCGATGCGCACGCGCCAGGTCGCGCTGCTGCGCCAGTAGCCGTAGAGCTTCATGCGGACACCACGCGCTGGTCGATGGCACCAAACACGCTCTTGCCGTGGGCGTCCAACACCTCAATGCGCACGCGATCTCCGGCCTTGAGGAAGGGGGTCTTCGGGGCGCCGTCGGCGATGGTCTCGCGCATGCGGATCTCAGCGACGCAGCTGTAGCCCATGGACGGATCGTCGTTCGACACCGTGCCGCTGCCGACGATCGTGCCCGCGACGTACGCGCGCGTCCTGGTCAGATGCGCGATCAGGTCGTGAAACGAGAAGTGCATCTCAGGGCCCGCGTTGGCGTGCCCCACGCGCACGCCGTTGTGGTCCACCAGCAGGGCCAAGTGCAGGCGGCCGTCCTTCCAGGCGTCGCCCAGCTCGTCGGGCGTGACGGCGACCGGCGCGAACGCGGTGGCCGGCTTGCTCTGGAAGAAGCCAAAGCCCTTGGCGAGCTCGGGCGGGATGAGGTTGCGCAGGGTCCAGTCGTTGGCGAGCGTGACCAGTCGAATGGACCCGCCCGCCGCGGTGGCCTGGGTGCCGATCGGCGTGTCGCCCAGGATGACGACGATCTCACCCTCGAAGTCCAGGCCCCACGCCGGGTCGACCAGGGGCACGTCCTGGTTGGGGTCGAGCAGCACGCCGCTGCCGCCCTGGTAGACCAGCGGGTCGGTGTAGAGGCCGGGGGGCGGCTCCGCGCCGCGGGCCTTGCGGACCAGCGCGATGTGGTTCACGTAGGCCGAGCCATCCACCCACTCGTAGGCGCGGGGCAGCGGCGAGCGGAAGCGGCAGTGCTCGAAGCCGATGCTGGGCACGGCGCCCTGCTCCAGGGCCTCGGCCAGCGCGTGCAGGCGGGGCGCGAGGGCGTCCCAATCGTCGAGCGCGGCTTGCAGCGTGGGCGCGACGTCCGCGGCGGAGGCGCAGGCCGCGAGATCTCGGCGAACGACCACGAGGGCGCCGTCGCGGGTTCCGTTGTCGATGGTCGCGAGCTTCATCCGACCTCCGCTCCGTCGCCTAACGGGCCCGGCGCCAGCGTGGCACGGTTTCCTCGCAGGTCACGCCGCCCATCGCGGTGCGCGCCGGGGCCAGACGGGTCAGGAGGCCACGTCGTGAGGTCTGAGTGCGGGTCTTGCTCCTCGTCACCGTGCTGCTGCTGGGCTGCGTGCCCAAGCCCGTGCCGGTGCCGTGGGTGGGCCAGATCCACGTCCGCGGGCCATCCCCCACCGGCCGCGACCCGCTGGGCGACCCAGACCTGCCCCCGCTCAAGCCCGCGTCGGCCGACACGCCCACCCAAGCCCGCCGAACGTCCCTGCTCGCCCGCAAGGTGGTCACCCACCGCAATTCCCACTGGTGGCAGTTCGCGCCCGGCGGCACGCTGATCGAGAAGCGGCCTCTCCTCGACAAGGCGCTCCTCGACGAGGACGTCGACCGCCTGAAGCGGTGGTTCACCGACGAGGGCTGGGCCGACGCCACGATCAGCTGGGCGCCCGTGCACGCCAACGCCACCTGGCTGATGAACCGCCAGCACACGCGCTTCATCGACATCACGTTCACGGTGGATCCAGGCCCGCGCGAGGTGCTCGCCCACGCCGACCTGTTCGGCGCGAAGGCGCTGCCGCTCCCGGTGCAGCACGCGCTCGCGCGCGCCATGCCGCCCTCCAAGACCGCGACCTCAGCCTCCCATCGTCGCGACGTGCTCGCCAAGCTCCGCGCCACCATGGAGAACGCCGCGTGGCCGCTGGCGCGGGTGTGGGTCGAGGTGGCCGGCCCCGTCGAGGCGCGCGTGGAGCGCTACCATGTGGACCCGGGCGAGACGCCGCCGATCGGCGCGTTGAAGATCGTCGGGGCTACCGTGCTCGACACCCGCTTGCTGGGACAGCACGCGTCGCGCGTCTCCCATGCGGGCAAGCCGTGGTTCGGCGATCACCTCCGCTGGCTTGCCCGTCAGATCGAGGCTCACCCTGAGGTGGCGTCGGTGACGATGGAGCCCGGCTCCAAGCTCGCGCCGGACGGCAGCCTGCCGTGGACGATGCGGATCGTGGAGGCGCCGCGCGACTCGCGCCGGTTCACCACGTCGCTCTCCACGTCGGGCGCGCTGCTGGCGCTCGGCTTTGGTGCGGAGTGGTCGCACCGCGGCATCGGCGGGAAGTTCGCCAGCGTGTCGGGCGTGTCGCGCGTGGGCTACCGCTTCTTCGAGGGTTCAGGCGACGGCTTCTTCACCGGCGCCCAGCACGGCCCGGCCACCGACCACCGCGTGGAGATCGAGGTCGCACCGCTGCCGATCTACCGTGTGTCGATCTTCGCGTCGGCGTTCGGCGCCCTCGACACCTACCGCGGGTACTTCCAGGCGCGCGCGTTCGGCGAGGGCGGCTTCCGGTGGCGGCCGAGCCCGCGCCTGTCCTTCGGCGTGTCGTACCGCGGCGGCTACGTGTGGGAGTTCGGTTGGCCCTGGCAGGCCGACGCGTTCGCTCGGGGCTTCTCGCCCAAGAGCGCGGGCGGCCTAGGCCTCGCCGACCACAACGACCTGCACGCGCTCGTGATCGCCATGGCCTACGACTCCACTGAGCGCGCGCGCCTGTCGACCAAGGGCGTGATGATCGGGCTGGAGGGCATCCCGATCGGCCTCACCAACGGGGTCCAGTACCATCGCCTCGCCGGCGATCTGGTATGGTACGCGTCGGCGGTGCCAGACCGCCTCGTGCTGGTGTCTCGCCTCTCTTTCGGGTTCAACGAGACCCCCGACGACGGCGACCAGGACGGCATGCTGATCAACCGCTTCTTCCTGGGCGGCTCAGGCTCGATGCGCGGCTGGGGCTACCACCGGCTGGGCCCGCCCGGCTCCCCGGGCGCCAAGGGCGAGGTCCTCCCCGGCGGCGACGCCGTGCTCTACGCCAGCCTGGAGGCGCGCTTCCGCCTGCACCCCGACCTGTACCTGGGCACCTTCTTCGACGTGGGCCGCACCTGGGAGGCGGTGAACGACCACGTCGACGGCGGCGCGGTGGTGCAGCGCGGCATCCACCTGCAGGACCTGCAGCCGGTCGCGGGCGTGGGCGGCGTGGGTCGCACGCCGCTCGGCGGTCTGGAGGCCTGGGTGGGGTTCCAGCTGCTCAAGGACACCATGCTGGACCCAGAGCCCAGCCCGGTCGCGTTCCAGTTCATGCTGACGGCGGGCTGGTAGCCGCGCCGTCGGCCGCGACTACGGGATGATCAGCTCGGGCAGCGTGAGCTCTGGCGGCGTCGTCGTCTCGGAGAACGCGAAGTCCACGTCGCTGATGTTGATCACGGCGATCAGGTCGGCGAACTTGACCTCCCTCTCGTGGTAGTGGAGCGTCCAAGTCAGTTCGTCGAGCGCGTGCAGCTCGGTGGCGCGGATCCAGTACTGCTCCGACTCCATGATGTTCTGGGTCACGCGATCGGTCGCCGAGAGATCGGCGTGCGTGATCCAGTCAATGATGCCGGTCTTGTCCGACTTGAAGTGGAACGTGTGGTACGCGCTCGTCGTGGTCTTCGGACGCCAGATCGAGCCGTCATTGAACGTGGGGTCTGTGGTCTCCACGCGCATGTCGTCGAGCACCAGGCAGTTGGAGGCTTCGAGCTTCCACTCACCCTCGTAGGTGTTGCGCTGGTTCTCGGCTTCGATCAGCACGCCACGACCCGAGTACACCGCCGAGCAGTTGCAGTTGGTGCTGTGGAAGTACTGGCTGCAGATGGTGTCGCCGAAATTGTCGAAGTCGTACGTCACCAGGTAGGTCATGGAGAACGACTGCAGGTTGTCGAAGATGCCGTGCCCGCTGAACGTCGGCTCGTCGGTGTCGGCGCCGGTGGTGTCCGTGTCCACGCCGCCGCCGCTGCCGCCGCTGCCACCCGCGCCGTCCTTGCAGATCGGGGCGCCCCAGCAGTTGTTGTCGTCGCAGTCGAAGTACCCGTCGACGTCGTTGTCGGCGCCGTCCTCGCACTCGCCGGGGTTGGTGCCCTCGACCGCGCCCGCGACCTCGGCCGGCTTGCAGCCGACCAGCGCGCCAAAGACCACCACTCCAAACCGAAGCTGCCGCATGCGTCCCTCTCCATTCTAAGAGTCGGAACGATACCACAAGGATTGAGTTGTCTAGCCCGTAGTTGGGTTCGTCAGGCGGAAGGACGGCTCTCGGCCACGGCCTCCCAGGTCTCGGCGCGCTCCTCGTCGGGCGAGGCCCGCTCGACCTTCATGCCCATGTGGGTGTCGAACCGGACCCCGTCCCGCTCGGACTTGGGCTTCTGCCAAGCCCCGTACGACGGCCCAGACGGCACGATGCACTCAGGCCCGCGCCCGATCAGGTCGCGGCGGCCCCAGGAGATCAGCGCCTCACGGACGTGCGGCCACTCCTCCTGCTTCCAGTAGAAGAGCAGCGCGCGCTGGCGGCTGCGCTCGCGGTCACCCTTGGCCACGTAGACCGGGTCCTTGGTGTACGGGTCGATGCCCGACACGTAGGTGGCGGTGGCGATGGTCCCCGGCGTGGGCATGAACATCTGCGCCTGACGCGGCCGCAGCCCGCGCGCCTTCATGTAGTGGGCCAGCTCGATGGCCTCCTCGGGCCCGACGCCCGGGTGCGCGCACTGGAAGTACGGCACCAGGAAGAGCTCCTTGCCCGCGGCGGCCGTGGCCTTCTTGAAGCGGTCGATGAACGCGTCGAAGTACTTGATCTCCGGCTTGCGCATCTGCATCAGCGCCTTGGACGACGCGTGCTCCGGCGCGACGGAGAGCTGGCCCTGCACGTGGTATGTCGCCAGCTCGTCGATGAACTCCGGCTCGACCGACGCCAGGTCGTAGCGAATGCCCGAGTTCACGTAGACGCGGCGCACGCCCGGCATGTTGCGCGTCTTGCGCAGCAGGTCGATGAACGGCTTGTGGTCGGTGCCGTAGTGCTTGCAGCGGACCGGGTGCAGGCAGCTCACGCGACGGCAGACCTTGTTGGCCGCCTCCGAGTTGCAGCGCATGTGGAACATGTTGGCCGTGGGCCCGCCCAGGTCCGTCACGATGCCGTTCCAGCCGGGCTGCTCGGTCATCTTCTTGAGCTCGCGCATCACGCTCTCGGGCGAGCGGCTGACGACGTCCTTGCCCTGGTGGATGGTGAGCGCGCAGAAGCTGCAGCCGCCGGAGCAGCCGCGGTTCACGGCGATCGAGCCCTGGATGCTGGCGAGCGCCGGGATGGGCTTGCGGTAGCACGGGTGCTGGGTGCCCTCGAAGGGCAGCTCGTGCAGGCGGTCGAGCATGGCGGTGTCGAGCGGCTCGGCGGGCGGGTTCACCACCACCGTGCGCTCGCCGTGGCGCTGGATGAGCACCCGGCCGCAGTGCGCGTTGCTCTCGCGGTACATCCACACCGTGACGCGGTTGAACTGGAGCGGGTCGGCGCGGCACTCGTCGAGCGTGGGCAGCTCGATCACCTCGTCCCCCACCGGCGGCGGGGCCTCCTTGCTGCCGGTCGCGTACGCCGTACCCGGGATGTCGCGGCACGCGCTCATCGGTAGGCCCGCGTCCAGGCGCTTCGCGATCTCCACGATCTGCCGTTCGCCCATGCCGTACACCAGCAGGTCGGCCTTGGCGTCGAGCAGGATGGAGCCGCGCAGGCGGTCCTGCCAGTAGTCGTAGTGGACCAGGCGCCGCAGCGAGGCCTCGATGCCGCCGATCACCACCGGCACGCCGGGGAACGCGTGCTTGCACTTGGCGACGTAGGGGATGGTCGCGCGGTCCGGGCGCAGGCCGAACTCGCCGCCTGGCGCGTAGGCGTCCGTCGAGCGCAGGTGCCGCGACGCGGTGAAGCGGTTCACCATCGAGTCCATGTTCCCGGCCGTCACCCCGAAGAACAGGCGCGGGCGGCCCAGCACGCGGAACACCTCGACGTCGTCCCAGTCCGGCTGCGCGATGATGCCGACCCGGTAGCCGTGGGCCTCCAACCAGCGGCCGATCGCCGACACACCCCACGACGCGTGATCGACGTAGGCGTCGCCCGTGACCAGGATGACGTCGAGCGGCGTGTCGCCGACCTCGTCGGCTGTCATGGGGAGGAAAGGCATCCAGCGCTCCAGCTAAGCCCCGCGCAGTAACGCCTCTCCGGGCACAAGGCCCGCGATGGGCTCGACCAGCGCGCGACGCGGCCGTGTTGGCGAGCGTGCTGGCCGAGCGATCAGCCCACCCAGGCCGCGTCATTCAAGGCCGCCCACGGCCACAGCTCCACACCCGAGCGCACGCCCGCGTCGTGACCTCCGTACACGAGGCGGGCCTTGGTGCCCACACCGTCCGCGAGGGCCGCACGCACGCCGCCGAGCGCGTCGGAGGCGACGGTGGCGCCCGACCTCACCTCCACCAGCAAGCGCTCCACGCCGCGCTCCACCACCAGGTCCACCTTGGCGCCGCGCGTCTCGCGCAGGTGGTAGAGCTGCGGCACCAGCCCAGCGTGGACGTGGGCCTTGTACGCCTCCGCGACCACCCAGCTCTCGAAGACCGCGTCGGGTGGAGGTTGAGCTCCTCCGGCGTTCGGATACCGAGCAGGAAGCACGCCACCCCAGTGTCCAGGAAGTGCAGCTTGGGCGTCTTCACCAGACGCTTCCGCGTGTTGTGGTGCCAAGGCGCGACGCGGTGGACGAGGAAGCTCGTCTCCAGGACTGAGAGCCACGACTTGGCCGTGACGTGCGACACGCCCCCGACACCGCCTCGAGCACAGGCAAAACAATTTCCTCCCCCCGCCTCCCCGGCCCGCGCGCGTGCTGGAGGACGAGCGCTAAGCACAGCGCATCTCAAGCTCCTACCTACCCTTCTGAAGCGTCTACCACGCGCCGCCCCCCCCCCCCCGGCGTGCCGGCTCGTCCACCGTTCAGACGCCTCCACCCCCGCCCCTTGCCGACGCGGGCGGGCGCGACGCGCGCATGGTGCGGGGCGACGATGTGCTAGCTTCGGCGCGACGAGGGGGAACGTCATGGGCGGTCCGCCCCCGACGACGCGGCGCGACGACATCCAGGGCCTGCGGGCGATCGCCGTGCTCATGGTCGTGGCGTACCACGCAGGCCTGCCCATCCCCGGCGGGTTCGTCGGCGTCGATGTCTTCTTCGTGATCTCGGGCTTCGTGATCACCGCGATGCTGCGTCGTGAGTCCGCGGCGACGGGCGGTGTCCGCCTCGGCGCCTTCTACGCGCGCCGCTTCCAGCGACTCGGGCCGGCGCTGGCCCTGATGGTGTCGACGGTCGTGCTGGCGTCGGTGTTTCTGCTCTCACCGTTGGGCCCGCAGCAGACGGTCGCACGAACGGCGATCGGCGCGATGCTGCTCAGCGCGAACGTCGTGATCGCCAGGTCGACCGGTACGTACTTCGACCCGCCCGCCGCGACGAACCCGCTGCTCCACACATGGTCACTCTCGGTGGAGGAGCAGTTCTACCTGGTGTTTCCGCTGGCGCTCGCGGCGGCGTGGTCGTTCGGACGGGGCAAGGGGCGCGCTTGGCTGCCGATCGTGGTGGTCGGCGCGGGCGGCCTAGTGTCGTTCGGCCTCACCGTGCTCGGGACGTTCACGGGGCCGAGCCCTGAGATCGTGGGCCTGAACGGCTTCTATGCGGCGCCGGTTCGTGCGTGGGAGTTTGCGGTGGGGGCGCTCGTGGCGCTGTCCACCATGAGGCTTCGCCGGGCCGAGCCCTACCTGGGCGCGATCGGCCTGGTGATGCTGGCCGCCGCTCCGTGGTGCATCACCAGCGCGACCCCGTCGCCGGGCACGTGGACGCTGCTGCCGGTCGTGGGCACCGCGCTGGTGATGGTCGGCGCTACGGACGAGCGGTCGGTGATCGCGCGCGTGGTCGGAGCGCCGTTGCTTGTGGCGACTGGCGACGTGTCCTACGCGATCTACCTGTGGCACTGGCCGCTCATCGTGTTCGCGACGACGCTGTGGCCCGACGCACCCCGCGCGCCGTGGGTGGCGGCGCTGCTGTCCGCAGCACCTGCGATCGCGTCGTACGCGTGGGTGGAGCGGCCCGTGCGCGAGGCACGCGGGCTGACGGGGGCGCGCCTCGCGCGGCTGGTGGGGATCGTCCTCGGACCCACGCTGGCGCTCGCGACGACGCTGCTGGTCGTCTCCCAGGTGTACTGGCTTCCGCAAGTCGACGGGCGCGACGTCGCCGCCGTCCATGCGGGGGACATCGGACAGCTCGCCTACCACAGCTACGTCAGCCAGCACTTCGCGCCGTGCACGCCGCCCCAGATGCGGGATCACGCGATGCGCTGGGAAGGGATGTTGCGCTGCCCGCAGTCGAAGGGCGACGCGGCGGTGACGATCGCGGTGCTCGGCGACAGCCACGCGGAGGACCTGTTCGTCGGCCTCGCCGAGGCGCTGCCGGAGCAGAACGTGGTCGCGTACATCGCAGGCGGCATCCCCGTGCGCACGAACCCCGACTTCGCGCCCATCCTGGATCAGGTGGTGTCGAGCACCTCCATCCGGACCGTGATCGTCAACGCGCACTGGAGCGATCACGGCGTGCCTGTCTATGGAATCGCGGACACCCTCGCCGCGCTCACGACATCGGGGAAGACGGTGTTCGTGCTCGATGATCGGCCGGACTTTCCATTCGATGCCTTCCGCTGCAAGCACGTGACCTCGTGGCTGGTTCCTGCGGAGTGCTCGATGAATTCACGCCGCTTCTGGGATCGCTTCGCGCAGTTCGAGCCCGCGCTGGAGTCCGCGGTCGCGCTGGTCCCCGGTGCCCGGCTTCGGCACATCGCGCACTACTTCTGTGACGACGCGAGCTGCGACATGACCCACGACGGCGTCCTGCTGTTTCGCGACACCGACCACTTCAACGTCGATGGCTCGCGCTGGGTGATCGAGCGCCTGCTGGCCGACGACGCGCAGTTCCGGGCAGTGCTGACCGGGCATGCCTCGCCCTGACGGTCGTCCCCAAACACGTTCCTGTGACGCGCGTCGGCATGGGTATAGGGAAGCAGCGTGGGGTGTGATTTGACCGAGCTTGAGATCGCCACGCAGCTGCTCGCCGAAGGCGCAGATCACGGTGCCGCCGGCCGCGGCGCGGAGGCGCTCGCACGGTTCGCGGAGGTCGTCGCACGCTTCGGGGAGTCGCCGGATCCCCAGTTGCACGAGCGGGTCGCGATGGCGTTGTTCAACAGGGCCGCGGTGCTCGCCATGGCCGGTCGGATCGACCAGACGGAGGACCCGCTGGTCGAGATCGTGGCACGCTTCGGGGACTCGCAGGGCGTGCACCTCCGTCGGCAGGTCGCCATGGCCCTGCTGGCGCGGGCTCGGCACCTCGCGGTCGCGCACCGGCACGGGGAGGCGCTGGCGCCGCTTCGCGAGGTGATCGCGCGCTTCGACGGGAGCGGAGACCTGTGGCACCGGCGCTGGATCGCCGAGTCGCTCTCCAGACAGGCGGGCGCCCTGTACGCGCTCGGACGCGCCGACGACGCGCTCGCCGCGCTGGCCGAGGTCGAGTCCCGCTACGGGACCGCGGACGAAGCGGAGCTCCAGCACCTCGTGGCAGGCGCCATATTCGGTCGCGGCAACCTGCTCGATCTGTGCGGTCGCGAGGACGAGGCCGACGAGGTCTTCGAAGAGGTGGCGTCGCGCTACGAGGCCGCGCCCGACGAGCCCTTTCGCAAGGCCGTCGGGCGCGCACGCAACAGCCTCGGGTTCCGCAGCCTGATTCGCGCCAAGCGGGCCTGGTCCGACGAGCGCACACGTCGCGATCACCTCACCGCGGCCCGTGCGGAGCTGGACGACGCGATGCGTCGATGCCCGGACGACCCTTACGTGCTGGGGAACCTGTCCTATCTCCATCACCTGTTGGGCGATCCGGAGGGCGTGTCCTCGGCGCTGCTTGTCGATGCGCTGATCGGTGGCGGCGCCGACCTGCGGGACGCGGAGCTTGGCGACACGCGGCGGGACGAGGTCGCCGGGGTCGACGACGCCTTCCGCGACAGGGTCGCCGAAGTGTGGGAGACGGTCGGCGCGGCGTAGGCGGGGGCACGTGCCGGCACACCGAAGCCTGTGCCGTTCGCACCACGCGCGCGAGCGCAGGCGACTCAAGATCCCCTCCCCCACTTCCCGAGGAGGACCCAAGACAGTCCGCCGCGGCGAGCCCGAAATCACGCGCCGGTGAGCGCCCCACCCAAGCCCGTCCGCGGCGCCATCGAATCGCCGCAGCGGCCACGGCGCCAGCGCGGCATGCACCACTCGTGATCCTCGGTGCGTCCTTCCCCGCCCTGCCCCAGATGCCCGAGCTGGGGGCGTTCGCGTTGACGCTCCAAGGCCTGAGTCGGAAGGCAACAGGGTGCTCGCGACATGGGTCCAGAAGCAGATGTGAGCTTACTCCGCTTTGACGGACATTGGGTCCAACAGCTCGTCGATGCCAAGGTCCGGACCTTGTTCGCGACGTCGTCGACCACATCGACGCAGAGGCACCGCCCCTTCAAACCAAGTGGTCGAGCACGTCCGCGGGGTGGCCCGGATCCCGACCAGGTTGGCCGCCTCCGGCCGCGCGCGCGAGGCCCAGCTCCGCGCGCCCCTGGGGGCCCATCCGCTGGTAAGCCCGCACCTCGCCCGGATGACCCCGCTGCGCTCGCGGGTTGCCAACGCGCTAGAATGCGCAGCCGCCCCCGGAGCCCTCGATGAAGACCCGCACGTACGCCCTCGCCGCGCTCACGACTCTTGCCCTGGCCAGCTGCGCCAAGGGCGGCGGCATCCCCGGTCTGGGCGGCATCGAGAAGTACCTGCCGACGGTCAAGTTCGACAAGTTCAACGTGAAGGACCTGAGCTTCGAGAAGATCGACACGGTCTTTGTATTCGACGTGCACAACAACGTGCCGATCAAGATCCCGCTGGGCTCGTTCTCCTGGAACCTGGACCTGGCCGACAACAGCTTCCTGAAGGGCGACAACAAGAAGGGCTTCACTCTGGAGCCCAACGCCGGGTCCAAGCTGCGCATCCCGGTGACGGCAGTGTTCAAGGACCTCATCGCCGCCATCGCGGGCCTCACCGGCAAGGACACCGTGCCGTTCGCCCTGCACGGCAAGATGGGTTTTGACACGCCGCTCGGCGAGATCAAGCTGCCCTACCAGAGCCACGGCGACTTCCCCGTGCTGCGCATCCCCAAGTTCCAGATCGCCAAGCTGCGCGTCGACAAGCTCGACCTGCTTGGCCACACCGCCAAATTCGCGCTCGACCTCACCGTCAGCCACGAGCAGGCGTCGGTGATGAAGTTCCTGGAGTTCGACTACGCGTTCAAGCTGGGCGGCAAGAGCCTGGTGAAGGGCATGGTCCACTCGCTCGCCGACGTGCCTGCGGGCACCACCGAGAAGGTCACCATCCCCATCGACATCGACCTGCTCGCGGCGGGCGCCACCATCGTCAGCGCCATCACCAACCACGGGAAGATGGACGTCGGCCTGGACGCGAACATGAACGTCGCCACGCCGTTCGGCGACGTGCCGCTCAAGATCGCCAACCTCTCGAACCTCAAGATCGAGTGATCGCCGGGGCGTAACCGGGCCGACCGCGCGGCGGTGCGCCACGCGCGGAGGCGCCGGTTATTCCCCGACCCACGGACACCCGCACCGTCCGCGCTCGGGAGGCACATCGTGGCGTTCAGCAAGCCGACCCGCGTCGCGCTCGGCCTCGGGGTGAGCGCGGTCCTGTTCGCGGGCACCTTGGAGCTGGCGGCCCGCGCGCTGCTCGCGTCCCCCGCGGCGCACTACCGGCTGAACAACGGCGGGCCGGAGGCGCGCAAGCTGGTGTCGATCGAGGCGGCCCGACGCCTGGGCGACCACGGCCGCATCCACATCGGCGACGTCGACCCGGACCCCGAACTGGGCTGGGTGCTGCAGGCCAACGTGCACAACACGGTCGACGGCCTGACGACGGACGCGGACCGCCACCGCCTCACCCGCCCACCCGACCGCGCGATCGCGCCCGACGCGCCCAACGTGTGGCTGCTCGGCGACTCGTTCACGCTGGGGCTGGAGGTCCACGACCCGCAGTCCTGGGCCTGGGGCCTGCAGGCGCGCACCGCGGCCAACGTCGTGAACGGCGGCGTGCACGGCTACGGGCTCGACCAGGCCGTGCTCCACTTCGAACGCGACGGCGCGAAGGAGCGCCCGGCGCTCGTCATCCTCGGCAAGTCCGACCCGCTGCTGCTGCGGATCTCGCTCTCGTGGGACGCGTGGGCCAAGCCGTGGTTCACGCTGGACGGCGGCCAGCTCGTCATCCATGGCCAGCCGACGCCCGCGCCCGCCGAGGCCGTCGCCGCCGCGCCGAGCTCGCGCGCGCTGGAGATGCTGCCAGTGCTCCGCGAGACCTACGCCGGACGCCACGAAGGGAAGTTCTCCGCGGAGCTGGCGGGCGCGCTCTTCCAGCGCCTGCACGCCGACGTCACCGCCTCGGGCGGCCGCTTGGTGGTGCTGCAAATGCCCGTCACCGCGTCGATCGGACCGGCCGGTGAGCTGCACCAGGACATGGCGACCTATCAGGCGTGGTGCGCGGACACGTCGGTGATCTGCGTGGACGCGTCACCCGCCGTCCACGCGGCGTACGACGCGCACGAGCCGCTCACCGCCGGCGTGCACTGGTCGCCCGAGGTCAACGCGCGCGTCGCCACGCTGCTGGCCGACACGTTGATCGGCGCGGGTTTGATCCCGCCGGCGACCGCGACGCCCGAGTAGGTCCCCGCGTCCCGCGCGCGACGCTACGGCTGCTTCATGCCGCAGATGCCGTGACGAGACGACTCGCGAGCCTTGCGCGCCTCTTCGTCGCAGTCCGTGCACAGCACCAGATCCGGCGCGGCGTCGAGCATGGCGAACTCGAGCTCTTCGCCGCAGCGCACGCACAGGCCGAACTCGTCCTTGCGCAGGCGGATCAGCGCGGCGACCGCGCGCGGATCGGTTCGCGCGACCAGGCGAACGCGCAGCGACTCCAGCTCCTCAGCCGCGAGGTGCGTCACGAGCGCGTCTCCGAGAGACGCTCCGCGCGCGCGGCGAGCGCGAGTCCGGTGGCCGTCTTCTTGGACTGGATCTGCGCGGGCGTACCCTGCGCGAGCAGCTTGCCGCCGCCGGCGCCGCCCTCCGGGCCTAGCTCGATCACCAGATCCGCTTGCAGGATCACATCTAGGTTGTGCTCGATCGTGATCACGGTGTGTCCTGCGTCTACGAGGCGGTGTAGCACGCCGACGAGCTTAGCCACGTCATTCAGGTGAAGTCCGGTGGTCGGCTCGTCCAGAACGTAGACTTTCTTGCCGCTCCGCGCGATCAGCTCGGTCGCCAACTTCACGCGCTGCGCCTCGCCGCCCGACAGCGTGGTCGCGGGCTGGCCGAGCGTCAAATAGCCCAGGCCCACGTCGCACAACGCGTCGAGCGAGCGCTTGAGCGCGCGGTGCGCGACGAACAGATCGCGCGCTTCATCCGCCCGCATGTTGAGCACGTCGGCGATGGAGTGACCGCCCCAGCGCACCGCGAGCGTCTCGCGATCAAAGCGGCGGCCGTGACACTCGGGACACTCCACCCACACGTCGGGCAGGAAGTGCATCTCGATCAGGATCGCGCCGCGGCCCTCGCAGTGCGAGCAGCGACCGCCCTGGGCGTTGAACGAGAAGCGCGACGCGGTCCAGCCACGCTCGCGCGCGCCCAGCGACTCCGCGAACAGCGCGCGGATCTTGTCCATCGTCCCGCCGTAGGTGGCGGGCGTGGAGCGCGGTGACACGCCGATCGGGCGCTGGTCGACGATCACGACGCCGTCGAAGGAGCCCTCGATGAACAGGTCCTTGTGCTCGCCGACCTCGACGTCCTGACCCAGGCTCTCGCGCAGCGCGGGCGCGAGCGTGTCCATCACCAGGGACGACTTGCCCGAGCCGCTGACGCCGGTGACCGCCGTCCACGCGCCCAGCGGGAAGCGCACCTTGTCCATCGACAGGTTGTGCAGGCGCGGCTTGATCAGCGTCACGCCGCCGTCGCCCTTGCGGCGCGTGTTGGGCGTGGGGATGAACGCGGCGCCCGACAGCCACGGGCCGGTGACCGACGCGGGGTTTTGCATGATCTCGTAGGGCGTGCCGAACGCGACCACGTTCCCGCCGTGACGACCGGCCTCGGGGCCGAGATCGATCACGTGGTCCGCGCGCGCGATGGTCTCCGGGTCGTGCTCGACGACGACCACCGTGTTGCCCAAGTCGCGCAGGCCCTCGAGCGACTTGAGCAGGCGATCGGTGTCGCGCGGGTGCAGGCCAACCGTCGGCTCGTCGAGCACGTACGTGACGCCCGTGAGCTGGCTGCCGAGCTGGCTCGCCAGGCGGATGCGCTGGCTCTCGCCGCCGGACAGCGAGTCCGCGGCGCGGTCGAGCGAGAGGTAGCCCAGGCCCACGTCGATCAAGAAGCGCAGGCGGCGCGCCAGCTCCTGACGCGGGCGCGCGGCGATCGTCGCCGCCTCGCCGTGCAGGTCCCAGCCGTCGACCTCCAGGTGCGCCTCGTCCACGGTGAGCGTCGACAGCTCGTGGATGTTGCGACCGCCCAGCGTGACCGCCAACACCTCGGGCTTGAGGCGCGCGCCGTCGCAGCGGGGGCAGGTCACGATGGTCGGCGTCTTGAGCACCAAACGCTCGACCACGCCCAGGCCGTCACAGATGCCGCACATGCCGAGTCGGCTGTTGAACGAGAAGTGGCGCGGCGTCAGCTCTGGCAGCACCGGGCCGTGCGTCGGGCACACCAGACCTTCCGTGAAGCGCAGCACATCGCCGCCCGCGCGCGGGACGAACTGCACGTGGCCGTGGCCCAGGTGGTACGCGGTGCGCGCGGCCTCAGCGACGCGCGTGAGCTCCGACGTGGCCGGATCGAAGCGGTCGAGCACGAGCAGCGCGCCCTTGGACAGCTCCTTCTTCGCCTTCTTGTCGTCGAGCTGCAGCTCGGTGAACGTGCCGCCCTTGCCCGCCAGCAGCAGGCGCTGCCAGCCGTCGCGCACCAGCAGGCCCAGGCGCTCGTCCGGATCTTCGTCGGGCACCAAGCGCGCCGCGAGCCAGCCCGCGCCCGGCCGCGCGTTCGCCAGCCGCGACGCGACCTGCCCCGGGCTCGACGCGAGCAGCGCGCGGTCACACAGGTGGCAGTGCGGCACGCCGATGCGCGCGTACAGGATGCGCAGCACGTCGTGGATCTCGGTCACCGTGGCGACCGTGGAGCGCGGGTTGTGCGACGCGGACTTCTGGTCGATCGCGATCGCGGGCTGCAGACCCTCGATGCGATCGAGCGCCGCGCGATCCAGGCGACCGAGGAAGCGCCGCGCGTAGGTCGACAGCGACTCGACGTAGCGGCGCTGACCCTCCGCGAAGATGGTGTCGAACGCGAGCGAGGTCTTGCCGCTGCCCGAGGGCCCCGTGATCACGGTGAGCTTACCGTGCGGAATACGGACGTCCACGCTCTGCAGGTTGTGCTGGCGCGCGCCTTCGAGGACGATCGCGGTGGGTGTGCCCTCGCGGGCGCCGTCGTACACGAGCGGCGCGTCGGCGACGATCGGCGCGACGCCGCCCAGCTCAGGCAGCGCCGCGAGCGCGTGGCCGGTGGCGCTGTCCTGCCGCGCGATCTGCTCGGGCGTGCCCTCGGCCAAGATGCGTCCGCCCGCGTCGCCGCCCTCGGGGCCCAGGTCGACGATCCAGTCGGCGCGCTTGATCACGTCGGTGTGGTGCTCGACGATGACGACGGTGTTGCCCGCGTCGACCAGCCGGTCCAGCGCGTGCAGCAGGCGGTCGACGTCCTGCCAGTGAAGCCCCGTAGTGGGCTCGTCGAGCAGGTAGAGCGTGTGGCCGCGCGACGGCTTGTGCAGCTCGGAGGCGAGCTTGATGCGCTGCGCCTCGCCGCCCGACAGCGTGGTGCTCGACTGCCCGAGCGCGACGTAATCCAGGCCCACGTCGACCAGCGTCTGGAGGATGCGCTTGAGCTTGGGCACGCCGGCGAACACCTCGAGCGCCTCGCCGATCGTCAGCTCCAGGATCTCGGTGACGCTGCGACCCTTCCAAGTGATGTCGAGGATCTCGCGCGAGAAGCGACGCCCGCCGCAGGTCTCGCACGGGACCTCGACGTCGGGCAGGAACTGCATCTCGATCGTACGGACGCCGGCGCCCTCGCACGACTCGCAGCGGCCGCCGGGCACGTTGAAGGAGAACTGCGACTTGGTGTAGCCGCGGACGCGCGCCTCCTGGGTGGCGGCGAACAGGTCACGGATCAGGTCCATCGCGCCGGTGTAGGTGGCGGGGTTGGAGCGCGGCGTGCGGCCGATAGGGCGCTGGTTGATGCGCACGAGCGATCCGAGGTGCTCCACGCCTTCGACGGCGTCGCAGTCGATCGGCGTGCCGCCTTCGAGCATGCTGACGAGCGAAGGCTCCAGCACGCCGAACGCGAGCGACGACTTGCCCGATCCGCTGACGCCCGTGATCACGCTCATGATGCCGAGCGGCAGCCGCAGCGTGACGTCCTTCAGGTTGTGGATGCGCGCGCCGCGCACGACCAGCTCGCGGCCATCGCTCACGCGGCGCTCGGCGCGCAGCGCGATGAACCGCTCACCGCGCAGGTACTCAGCGGTGAGGCCCGGGCCGCGCATCACGCGCGACGGCGGCCCCGACGCGACGAGGTGGCCGCCCTCGCGACCGGCGCCCGGCCCGATGTCGACCACCCAGTCCGCGGCGAGGATGGTCTCGGCGTCATGCTCGACCACCAGCACCGAGTTGCCGCGATCGCGCAGGCGACGGATCGCGTGGAGCAGGCGCTGGTTGTCGCGCGGGTGCAGGCCGATGCTCGGCTCGTCGAGCACGTAGGTGACGCCCTGCAGGCCGCTGCCGACCTGACTGGCCAGTCGGATGCGCTGGCTCTCGCCGCCGGACAGCGTGGCGGCCGAGCGCGACAGCGACAGGTAGTCCAGACCGACCTCGGAGAGGAAGGTCAGGCGAGCGCGGATCTCCTGCAGCAGCAGCGCGCCGATCAGGCGCTCGTCGCCTTCCAGGCCGATGCCCTCGAACAGCGCGTGCGCGTCGCGCACGGTCATGCCGGAGACCTCATGGATCGCCAGGCCGCGGAAGCGCACCGCCCGCGCGATGGGGCTCAGGCGCGCGCCGTGGCAGTCGGGGCACGGGGCCTCGGTCCGGTACTTCTCCAAGCCGGGGAACTTGGTGTAGTGCCAGATCTGATCCATCATCGGGATCAGGCCCGCCCACTCGCGCTGGCGCTGGCGGCCGTCCCGGGTCTCGGAGCGCCAGAGGATGTTCTCGTCGCCGTGGAGCAGCTTGTGGCGCTGCGCCGCGGTCCACGACGACACCGGCGCCTTGAGGTCCGCGCCCAGCGCCTTGGCGATGGCGACGAGCGTGTCGACCGTCAGCGAGCCGAACGGGATCTTGCCGTCGGCGTTGAACACCAGGACCGCGTCGCGGATCGGCTTGCGCGAATCGACCATGCGATCGGGCTCGAACGCGGCGAGCAGGCCGAGGCCGTCACAGGTGGGGCACGCGCCCTGCGGGCTGTTGAACGAGAAGAGCCGCGGCTCCAGCTCCGGGATGGTCTGCTCCGGGTGGTTCACGCAGGCGCGTTCGGTGCCGTAGGTGCGCGCGTCCTCTTCGTCGGTGAGCACGGTGACCGCGCGCTCGCCCATGCGCAGCGCCGTCTCCACGGCCTCGGCCAGGCGGCCGCGATCGGCCGCGGTCGGGGTCAGCCGGTCGACGACGACCTCGATCGTGTGCTTCTTGTAGCGGTCGAGCTCGGGCGGCTCGTCCAGGCGGATCATCTCGCCGTCGACGCGCGCGCGCACCCAGCCGTCGCGCGCCAGGTCGGTCATCTCCTTGCGGTACTCGCCCTTGCGCTCGCGGACCACCGGCGCGAGGATCGACACGCGGTGCCCGGCGCCACGGGTCATGATCTCGTCGACGATCTGGCCGGCGCCCAGGCGCGAGACCGGGGTGTCGCAGATCGGGCAGTGCGGCGTACCCAGGCGCGCCCATAGCAGCCGAAGGTGGTCGAATATCTCGGTGGTGGTGCCCACCGTGGAGCGCGGGTTGCGGTTCACCGTCTTCTGGTCGATGGACACCGTGGGGCTGACGCCTTCCACCGAGTCGACCTCCGGGCGCTCCATCTGGCCCAGAAACTGGCGCGCGTAGGACGACAGCGACTCCATGAAGCGGCGCTGGCCCTCCAGGTGGATGGTGTCGAACACCAGCGACGACTTGCCCGAGCCGCTCACACCCGTGAACACGACCAGCGCGTGCCGCGGCACGTCCACGTCAATGCCACGCAGGTTGTGTGTGCGCGCGTTGCGCACGACGATGTGGGTCGGATCCGCCATCCCGAGACTCCCGGTCAGCGCGGGTAGCGCGGGCCGGAGGGATGGGCACGGTCAGGGTCGGTCACACGCCCCGAACCGGCTCAATCCTGTCCGCCTCGGGCCTCGAACAAGCCGCCGACCAGCCAGGAGGGCGGCAGGAAGACCACCGCCGCGGCGGCGATCATCCAATGCGGGTGCGGGAAGGACATCAGATCCGCCACGCCTGCGGCCTGCATGGCCACGCCGACGGTGACCGCGCTGCGCCGGGCGCCGCCGGGCGTCCGCCAAGCGGCGAACGCTGCCCCGGCGCTTGTGCCGAACAACCAGCCCAAGACGACCGACGCCAACGCCGGGAACGGGATCCGGGCCATGTTGGCGCCCAAGGACGCGGGATCGTTCACGTCGATGTCCGCGGGGAGCGGAAACAACGACATGCCCGCGACCTCGAACACCATCACGACGGCGCCCGAGATCATCACGCCACCCAAGACCGCCAGCACGCTGCGCAGCGGCGAAGGCGGGCCCTGATTCAGGGCGCAGGGGCCGCGGCGGGGGCGACGGCGCCCTCGGCGGGAGCGGCCGCGGGAGCGGCAGCGCCCTCAGCGGGAGCGGCGGCAGGAGCGGCCTCGGCCGGAGCGGCGGCGGGGGCAGCCTCGGCGGGCGCCGTGGCAGGAGCGGCCTCGGCGGCAGGAGCGGCCTCAGCAGCGGGAGCGCCCTCGGCTTCGGCGTGGTGCGCGCCAATGCCGCCGATGAAGTACAGCCCCGCGACCACGGCGGCCGCGAACGGGATGACGACGAACAAGAACGTCGTCAGAGCGTCCTTTGCAGGGGAATTGTTGTCGGGCTCGCGGTGAGACAAGGGTTCTCCAGGGCATACAGCGGGCGCCTCCTAATCCAGCCCCTCGCGCCACGCACCCCTCCACGGGAAGTGACAGACCCCGGAATGTCAGGCTAGAGAGGGAATTCCTCCCCGTTTCCTGGAAATCGCATGCGCGTTCGCACGTTCGTGATGTCCTCGGTCTTGGCCGCCGCCTGCAACAGCGTCGGGCTCAGCTCGTACACCAACGACAAGTCGGGCGGCGGCGACACCGACCAGGGCCTCCCCGGCGGCAACGGCACCGACACGGACGGTGGCGGCGGTGTCGGCGGTGGCGGTGGTCAGGACACCGACGGCTCCACGACCGGCGCCGACACGGACGTCGCCGACACGGACCTGCCCGCACCCAGCGCGCCGACCATCTTGTCCGTCGACCCGGACTATGGCACCAACTTTGGCGGGACCGAGGTCACGATCACCGGCAGCAACCTGGTGGCGGGCCTGGACGTGGAGTTCGGCGGCGAGGTCGCCACCGTGCTCTCCACCAACGGCACGACCGCGGTCGTCGAGTCGCCCCAGGTCAGCGTGGTCGGCAAGGTCAGCGTGAAGGTCACCACGCGCGGCGGCACCGACACCCTGCCGGACGCCTACCGCTACTGGGCCGACGCGGACGGCAAGGTGGGCGGCCTGCTCATGCTGGACAAGACCCGCTACCGCGGCGGCTACTGGACCAACCCCAACCTGTCGTACGCGTTGACGTACGGTGGGTTCGTGCAGCCGGTCGCAGGCTTCCAGTTCTGGAGCCTGTTCGCGCCGACCATGGGCTCGTGCGCCAACAACTACACGGGCGGCGTCGGCGTCACCTACCGCGACCCGGGCGCTGCCCAGCTCAGCGTCACCGGCGGCGGCACCACCATCGCCATGCCGGAGGACGCCACGCTCGCCGGCTTCTTCAGGTCCGCGGATCAGCCGATCACCGTCGCGCCGTCCGCCACGTTCTTCGACCTCGATCCGTCGGTCGGGCCCGCGTGGTGGCCGTCGTTCACCGTGAGCCAGATCCTCAAGGGCCTCGACAACTTCGAGGTCACCAGCCCGGCGATCACCAACACCAACGCGCCGAACGTGAACCAGAGCTTCGACATCCGCTGGAACGGCTCGGGCGGCGACTACATGCTCTTCATCCTGACCCACTACACCGACGTGGCGGGCACGCTGACCTTCGTGCAGGAGGTCACCTGCGCGGTGCCGGACAACGGCGCGTTCACCATCCCGGCGAACGCGTGGACCACCTGGAAGCAGCGCGCGACCGACTACATCAACATCCAGGTCGTGCGCATCCAGGAGCGCACCGCCGTGCTCCCGATGGACCGCTCCACCATCGTCGGCCTGAGCGAGACTTGGGTCGTCGGCGCGGCGGACATGAACTAAGCGCGGGTCGCTGCGTGGCGCGGTCCGGGGCGTTCACACCCTCGGCACACCACGCGGTGCGTCGCGGGGCGTCGACCGGTTGGCCACGCCCCGCCACCACGTCTACCAGTCGACCTGACCGGTGATCATCACCTGGTTGAGCGTGCCGCCGCCCAGGTTCTTGCCGACGATCGCCGCGGCGCCCTGCACGACGAGGCGCGGGCGGAACCACCACGGCAACGTGTGGGGACCGCGACCCAGGCCAACAGCCCAGTCGATCTCGCTGCCCATGTAGTTGCCGTGCGTCTCCTCACCCAACTGGTTGGTGGGCGTGCCGCCGTTGCGGAAGGTGGTGAACGGCTGCGCGATCGGACCCGTGCCCCACGCGGCGACGTAGCCCAGGCGCACCTCAAGCCAGTCGATCGGCGCGTAGGTGATGGAGGGCTGGACGTAGGTCGCGCGACGGAACGAGCCCTCGGTGAGCAACCCATCGGCGCCGTAGGGCGGGCGACCGGCGTTCGTCGTGTCGGTCAGCAGCGCGTAGGTACCCGCCTCGACGCCGCCCATCAGTTCGTCGAAGAGGATCATGCCGACGTCGTAGTTGCTGTCGAACGTGAAGTCCTGGAGCTTGCTCGCATCCGGATCGCCCGACGCGCTGGCGAAACCGCCGCGCAGCTGCACGCGCGCCTCGTTGTTCGGCGCGTCAAAGCTCACGAGCGCCGCGAAGCCGCCCGAGCGGATCTTCGTCGACGTGGGGTCCGCGTAGGTCAGGATGCGCTGGGTGGTGCCCACAAGACCCGCGCCTTCAGCGGCGAAGCGCGCCTTCCAGCCCGAGTCGCCGAGCGCCAGAGGCATGTCGACGTAGCCGTCGATCGCAGACACGTCGGTCGGGCGCTTCACGTCACCCGGCTCGGTCTGCGTGCGGTACGTGTAGAACACGCCGCCCTTGCGGCCCATCGGATCGGCCCACAGCAGCGATCCCACTACTTGGTAGGCGATCTGCCCGTCGCGCCAACGCGCCGTGTCGTCCTCCACCACGCGGTCGAACGCGACGGTGAGGAAGATGGGGAGAGGCTTGGCGCCGTGCGAGAACGGAAACGCGGTCATGCGGAAGCGCAGCATCCGGTCGCCGCGGTCGGTGCGGCCGAAGAGCGGGTCGCCCTCGCCGCCGTTCGCGAGCATGCCCAGGCCCCACGTGGTCGCGGGGACCAAGCCGGCCTCGATGATAAAGCCGTCATCGGAGCGCGCGGTGAGCGACGCACGACGCGGCACGATGCCGTCGCGCGACGTGGCGGTGAGGTCATCGCGGCGACGCGCGTCGAGCGTGACCGGCAGATCCCAGGTGTCGCCCGCGACCTGACCCGTGAGGAAGTCCCACTGCGTCTCAGCGCGCAGGCCCTTCCAGCCGGCGCCGAGCGAGGCTCGGTAGCGGCTGTCGAGCGCAAAGTCCTGCCCGACCTTGGTGCCGTACGGGTCGACGACGAAGTCCGGATGGGTCGCGCCGATGTACCGAATCGACCCTGCGGTGTCGATAAACCAGCCGGAGTCGCCGAAGTTGTGGGCGAAGCGGTGCGGCGCGGGCGGAGGCGCCGGGAGCGGCGGGCTGAGCTTTGGGGTGGTGTCGATCGGCTCGCCCGCAGGCGTGGACTCCGACGGGGCCTGGATCGGCTCGGGCGCCGCCGTCGTGACGGGCGCAGGCTCGGAAACAGGCGCGGCCGACTCCACGGCGACTGTGGCGGCGACAGGCTCGGCGATGACGGTCGCGGGCTCATCGGCCCACGCAGCGCCCGTGAGGGCCAACTGAATCAGGAGGGTCGTCATCAGCGCACCCCCGCCGACATCGGGAAGGGTGGGAAGTCGGAGCATGATCCGTCCTCCATGCAGGGCCGATCTTCGAGCTTGGTGCCGCCCGAGCCGAGGTACGACCCGATCAGGTAGACCGCGTAGTTCGCGATGTCGAAGGGCCGCTCGGGCTCCGGCACCGAGAAGCCGTGCACGCCGGTCGCCTCGACGTAGGGCAGCCGAAGGCCCGTGATTCCGGAGTCGCTGGTGATCGACGCGCGCAGAGGCGTGTCGCTCGGCGCGCCGAACTGGTCGGTGCCGTCGTCGAGATCATCCGGGTCGAACAGGATCGGGTTCCCGCCGGCGTCACGCCACGGGCCGCGCTCCTCCGCCCCGCGGATCACCTGCCGATCGATCAGCCACTGGTCGACCGTCATGCCGTAGCGCGGGTCGATGTGCTGCCAGTCGATGACGCCCGCCGCGCGCGCGAGCGCGATGCCGGTGTTGATGCACACCCACGGGTCACCGATGGTCGGCATGAGCAGGACGTTGCTGGGCTTGCCGCCGAGGTCCTGGAAGGGCTCCTCGACGTAGTGACGCGCGTAGGCGATCGGGTCGCCACCTTCGAGCACCATCGCGGACACGGTGGCCAGGCGACGCGCCGTGGGGCTGCCGCGCAGCTCGCCGTTGCCTTCGGCCATCGCGACGAGCGGTGAGCCCGCGCGCATCGTGATGCCCTCGTGCATCACGTCCGCGGACCACGAGTCGATCTCCTTGACCAGGTTGCCGTCGGCGTCAAACACGTCGAGCACCAGCGGGTCGCCGAGGCCGTCGTTGTGCGGGATCTCGTAGAGGGTCTCAGGCATGGGGCCCGCGTCCGGCATGCCGGTGGCCTTGCGCTTCTCGGTGGGGTTCATCGCGTCAGACAGGATCGCGACGCGGAAGTGGCCGTCAGGGAAGATGGGCGCCGAGCGCATCTCACCGGTCTTGAGGTTGACCAGCTCGACGTGACCGCCTGCCGGGATCGACGAGATGCGGTCGATCGGCAGCTCCTTCATGTCGGTGATCGACACGGCCATCTGCGTGATCCGCACGCCGTCGCCGTCCGGGTAGCCCAGGACGAGCGGGTTCAGCAGGCGACCGACGAAGGCCTCCACCGCGCCGCCGATCTCAGTGCGGATGCCGACGTCGGCGATGCCGCCGCCCGGCACGACCGGCACGAAGGCGGAGATCTCGGGGATGACCGCCGCGGCGACGCCCGCGTTGATGCCGCCGAGCGATCCACCGAACAGCGTGATCTTGGCGTCCGGGCCGCCAATGTCCGCCATGCCGTCGTCGTCCCAGTCACAGGTGACGCGCGTGTCGCCGGTATCGACCGGGTGCCCGTCCGCGTCGTAGCCGACGAGCTTCATTTCGCCGGTGCCGCAGTTCTTGATGGCGCGCGTGAACGCCATCCAGTCGACCACCGCCTGACGCACCTGATCGCGCGTGTGGAACGGATCCGCGACCCACTGATCACCACCGGAGTCCACCTCACCGTCGTTGTTCAGGTCGCGCGCGCGTGAGTCGAACAGGTGAGAGAGGAACGGCGTGAGGCCTGTGATCTGGAGGAGGTCCTTGGCGGTCTGGAGCTGGTCGGCGCCAAGCGACACGCCATGCCCAGGGAAGTCCATGGAGCAGGCCGCGATGCCGAAGCGCGCGAGCGTGCCCGCCCAGGCGATGAACTCGACGCGCGAGCTTCCGTAGCCGTGACCGTAGATGCCCACCTGGAAGGGCGGCTTGAAGCCGTTCTCGGCCCTCGGGATGACGCAGGTGAACGGGACGCGCATGGGGGACTGGACGACCGAGCCGGTCACCGGGTTGAGCTTCCACCACTCGTCGGAGGTGTCGCTGCCGTTGTCGTCCGTGTCCGTCAGCAGGTAGGGCGTGACGAACGCGCCGCCGACCATACGATCGGCGAAGCCGTCGTAGGCGTTGAGGATGACGCTCACGCCCTCGCCGGACGCCAGGTCGAGCGCGGGCAGCGTGGCCGCGAGCACGGCCTCGGGCAGGTTCCAGTGATCGCTCGTCGACTGCTCGTGGATCTGAAGCGCCTCGGTGATCGTGCCCGGGTACTCGTCGTGCAGCTTGGCGTAGGGGCCCTTGCCGTCGAAGATCGCCGCGTGCAGGTCGCGCAGGTCGCCGGTGATGCGGCCGGTCGTGAACGTCCACGCGAACGCGACGTCGTCGGTCGACATGCCGTAGTCCGGCAGGATGTCGCGCAGCGGGTCGAGCGCGTGCGTCTGCCGCGTGTGGTTGACGTACGCCCACGGCGACTGGATCGGGTTGCCGTCCTCGCCGACGAGCCGGTTCGTGAGGACCATCGCGTAGGTGGTCTCCTCACGCAGCGGCATGACCGGACGCACGATGAGGGAGTTGGTCTCCTTCTCGTAGAAGGTCAACAGGTCCTCGAAGTGATCACCGCCCTCCGGGTAGACGTTCGGCACGTCGAGCACGCCGTCGCCGTCGGTGTCCTCGCCCGGATCCATCGACCCGTTGTGGTTGAGGTCCTCGTCGGCTGTCTCGAAGATCAGGCTGGGCTCGCCCGCGCGCGGATCGTTCGGGAAGTAGCGGTTCGGATCCATGACGTCGTACGGGTAGCGGCCGTGGCCCACGTCGAGCGCCACGGGCTTGCCGTAGTCCGGAGAGCCCGGCGTGACGTCGATCAGGTAGAACGCGTCGTCGTCGAACGCGGTCTCCTTCTCGAAGTCATTGGGGTGACGCGCGACGATGTTGTCGAGGTCAAGCGCGGCCTCGAAGCCGACGCTGATCGGTTGGTAGACGCCGAAGCCGGTCAGCTCGTCGAGCTTCATCCGGGTGCGGTGCTCGTACTCGGTCTTGGTGCCCGTCGGGATGTTCAGGCGAAGGCCGGTCGGCGAGCTGCTGTCGGCGATCGTGGAGAGGTCGTTGGGGAACGGCAGCTCCGGCAGCGGCTCCGCGTCCCAGTCGATGGTGACGGTGGGTCCGTCCCCATCCGGGGTTCGGCGGAGGCCCTCGGCGGGGCGGGCGCAGCCCACCAGCATGGACAACAAGATGAGACCGGAACGCACGGACACTCCAGGGCATGCCGCGTGGTGTACCACACTCGCCGGGGTCAAGTCCCGTCCGACCCGGCCTGGGCGCCCTCCGAGACTACCGACCGAACAGCTGGTAGTCCTCGGCGTAACGGTCATCCTTGGCTTCACGAAGCCAGACCGGCGCCTTCGCCTTGGGCACGCGCACGCTGTCGGACGTGGTCCTGGTGCCGAACACGATGTCCCAGATGGGCGAGGTCACGCCGTGGTTCAGACCCGGCGACGTGTGGTGGTGCGCCATGTGGTGACGACGCGCCCAGCGACCGTAGGCGCCCGTGGGCGCGCGAACGTGCAGGTCGCGATGGATGAACTCGTAGATCAGGTAGCTGGAGACGAGCGAAGCCGTGAACACGACCCCGTGCGTCCAGCCCGCCAACGGCACCGCCACCAGCCCGATCAACACCGACACGACCACCGACAGCTTCGCCTTGGCGGAGGCCGGCGCGAAGTAGTCCTGGTCACGGTGGTGATGCAGGTGCTGCGTCCCGAACTCCGTGTACTTGGCGTACTCGTGGCCCAAGAAGCGGTGGAACATGTACTCGGTGAAGGTCCAGCCCAGGACACCCAGAAGCGCAGCCAGCACGAGCGTCATACGACCCCCCAAAACAATGACGATACGGTCATGATAAAGGAAGCGAGGTCGCCTGTCCAGAGGGGATGCGGTAGAAACGGCCAACCCTAGGGAGCGCCATGGCGGACCCACGCGTGATCACCGCCTACGACGAGCGCCCCGACGCGGAGGCGCCCGGCCCGACCGTCGACGCGATCCTGGTGGGCACGGTCGCGGGGGCGATCGGCGCGTTGGCAGGGCGGACCTGGAGCGCGAGCCTGCCGCTGGGCGCCGAGCTGCTCATCTTGGGCGCGCTCGCGTCGGCCGCGGGCGGCTGGGCGGGACGCACCGGCGGGAGCCGCGGGGGGCGTCTGGGGGCGCTCGCCGGCTCGATCACCGCGGTCTGGGCGGTCGCCCGCACCGCCATGCCCGACGCGATCGACGCGGCCGCCCGCACGATGACCTCCCTCGCGCCCGCGCGAGAGCGCCTGGACGACGCGACCAGCCTGGTGCTCGGCGGCGGCGTCGCCGACGGGATCTTCGCCTGCGTGTCCGCCGTGGTGGTGGCCCTGGGCGTGGGCGCGCTCTCCGGTGCCGTCGCGGGCCGCCTCACGCCGCGCGCCCCCTCGCTCGTGCCCCGCGCGCTCGACCCGCAAGCCACCGAGTGGGCGCTGCGGACCGGCGTGCAGCTGCAGGCCCTGCTGGCGTTGGCGCTCGCCTGGGCGACCCCGGCGCTGGCCCGCTTCGCCGGGGCCAGCGGGACCCGCGCCTCGATGGACAGCGCCATGTGGTGGTGGGAGACGGCCCTGCACACCTCCGCGGCGCTGGCGACCGTGTTCGTGCTCCGCGCCGTGTGGCGCCTGCCCCGCACCGCCCCCGAGACCCGCGTGCGCGCCGTCGCCGACGGGCTGGGCGTGCTCGTGCTGGCGATCGCGTTCCTCGTGTTCCGCGTGGACACCGGCGGCGGCCCGATCACCTGGATCGGCCCGCTGGTGCCATGGGCGGTCGCCGGGGCGTTCTTGAAGCTGAGCGGTCGTCCCCTGCCCCCGCCTCCGCCGGTGCGGGGTCCGCTCCCCGTCGCGCACGCGCTCGCGTTCGGCGCGCTGATCGCGGCCACGCTCGCCATCTTGGGCGAACTGTACGTCACGCCCGGCATGGTGATCGCGCTCGGCGTGCTGCCGTGGACCGCGGCGGCCGGCGACCTGACCGCCGACCTGCCCGTCGCCGCGCCGATGCTCCTCCAGGCGCAGGAGATCCTCGCGCGGCTGGGCGTGCGTCTGTTCGAGGTCGGCATCGCGGTCGCCGTCCTCGCGTGGGTCGCGCGCGCCATCACCTCACGCTGGCTCGGCACTCGCGTTGCGAGCCCGGCGGCCTGATCCTCCGGAGGGTGCCGTGAAGTTGCTTTTTCCCCTTGCCCTTTGCCTGACCGCCTGCACCCAGGCTCTCCCCGAGGGGATCACCCGCCCCTTCCCCACGGACTTCCGCTGGGGGACCGCGGTGGCCGGCTTCCAGGTCGACATGGGCTGCGCGACCTGGTCGGACGCCGACTGCCTGGACACCGCGTCCGACTGGTACCAATGGGTGACGGACCCCGCGATCACCGGGGACAAGAACCTGTTCGTCACCGGCCAGGACGTCCGCGAAGGCCCCGGCATGTGGGAGCTGTTCGAGAAGGACGTCGCGCAGATGAAGGCGGACGGACACACCAGCCTGCGTTTGTCGCTCGAATGGTCGCGCCTGTTCCCGACCGAGCCGGCCGACCCCACTGACCCGACCACGCTCGGCGCCGCTGCCAACCCCGCCGCCGTCGCGCGCTACCACGAGATGTTCGCCGCGCTGCGCGACGCGGGCATCGAGCCGCTGGTGACGGTGAACCACTACACGCTCCCGCTGTGGGTGCACGACGGCGTGGCCTGCCACAAGAACCTCACCACCTGTGAGGCCAACGGCTGGGTGGACGGCGACCGGATCATCCCGCGCATCGCCGCGTTCAGCGAGTGGGCGGGCATGGAGTTCGGCGGTCAGGTCGACCAGTGGGCCACCCTCAACGAGCCCTTCGCCACCGCGCTGTCCGGCTACCTCCAGCCCGGCGCGGACCGCTCGGCGCCTCCCGGCCTCACGCTGCAGGGCGCGCCCAGCATCGCCGTGATCCGCAACCAGATCGAAGGCCACGCGCGAATGTACGAGGCGCTCAAGTCCGGCGACACCGTCGACGCGTCAGGACAAGGCGTCCCGGCGAACGTCGGCATCGTGCTCAACATGGTGGACATCACGCCCGAAGATCCCGTCGCCGACGCGACCGTCGCCCAGCACGCCGACCACCTCTACCACCGCCTCTTCCTGGAGGCGTTGACGAGCGGCGAGTGGGACGACGACCTGGACGGCACCTTCGACCGCACCCGGCCCGAGCTCGCCGAGCACGTCGACTGGTTTGGCATCAACTACTACAACGAGATGAAGGTCCGACACTTCATCCAGCTCTTCCCGGACATCGTCCCGGCGTTCGACTTCCTGCCGACCGTCAGCTGGGACCCGCACCCCGAAGGCCTGGCCAAGGTGCTAGCGATCGCCGCCACGTACGGCAAACCACTGTTCGTCACCGAAAACGGCACGCCGGACGTCGAGCACGCGCGCGACATCCTCGACGATCATCTGGCGTCGCTGTGGTCGGCGATCGACGCGGGCGCGGACGTGCGCGGCTACAACTACTGGTCCTACATCGACAACTACGAGTGGAACCACGGCATGGACATGCAGTTCGGCCTGTACTCGTACGACCCGATCACCAAGGCGCGCACCGCCCGACCCGCCGCCGAGCGCTACCGCGACATCGTCGCGCAGGGTGGCCTGGAGTAAGCCCAAGCGCGCCAATCCGGCGCGTCGTCGGTCGAACGCGACCTGAGTGGAGAACCCGTGGCGCGTGTGCTCATCACCGGCATCAGCGGACAGGACGGCGCGTTCCTCGCGCGGCAGCTGCTCGCGCGCGGCGACGAGGTGTGGGGCACGTACCGACGCGGCGCCGAGCGCACCTTCTCGCGCCCGACCGCGCTCGGGATCCACGAGCAGCTCCGCTACGCGCTCGTCGACATGGCCGAGGCCGGCAACCTCATCCGCACGCTCGACCGCATCCAGCCCGACGCGATCTACCACCTGGCCGCGCAGAGCTTCGTGGGCGACTCGTTCGAGCAGCCGACCTACACCTTCGACGTGAACGCCACTGGCACCGCGCGCTTGCTTGACGCCGTGCGCACCGTGACGCCGCGCGCCCGCGTCTACCAGGCGTCGACGTCGGAGATGTTCGGCGACGTGCGCGGCGAGGCCGTGCTCGACGAGGACGGCGCGTTCCGCCCGCGCAGCCCCTACGCGATCTCCAAGCTGGCCGCGCACCACCTGGTGGGCGTGCACCGCGACGCCTACGGGCTGTTCGGGTGCCGTGGCATCCTGTTCAACCACGAGTCGGAGCTGCGCGGCACCGAGTTCGTCACGCGCAAGATCACCCGCGCGGTGGGCGCGGTCGCGCGCGATGAGCCTGGCGTGCTCGCGCTCGGCAACCTCGATGCGCGCCGCGACTGGGGCTACGCGCCCGAGTACGTCGACGCGATGATCCGAATGATGACCCAGGACACGCCAGACGACTACGTGATCGCCACCGGCCGCGCGGCGAGCGTCCGCGAGTTCGCGACCCTCGCGTTCGCGGCGATCGGCGTGACCCTCGCATGGTCTGGCCGCGACGCCGACGAGGTCGCGCACGACGCGGCGACCGGCGCCCTGCGCGTGCGCGTCGACCCGACCTTCTGGCGACCGGCCGAGGTGGGCTGGCTCCGTGGCGACGCGAGCAAAGCCGCACGGCAGCTCGGCTGGACGGCGACCACCGCGCTGGAGTCGCTGGTGCGTCGGATGGTCGAGCACGACGTGCGCACGCCGACCGCGTCTTCGCTCAGCCCCTGACGGCGTTCACGGCGCGCGACAGCGCCACCTGCAGGTCCTCGATGCGCACGGGCTTGGCGAGGTAGTCGTTCATGCCACTGTCCAGGCTGCGCTGCCGGTCCTCGTGCTGCGCGGCCGCGGTGACGGCGATGATCCACGGGGTGGTGCCGTCGCCCACGCGCTCGCGGATGCGACGGGTGGTCTCCAGGCCGTCCATCTCCGGCATCTGGATGTCCATCAGCACCACCTCGAACGCCTCCCGGTCGAAGTTGTCGAGCGCGCGCTCTCCGGAGTCCACCACCTTGGCCTTGCATCCCAGCGAGCCGAGCATGCCGAGCGCGACCTTCTGGTTCACGATGTTGTCCTCGACGACGAGGATGCGGAGGTTGTTGGGCAGCGCTGGGATCGCGCGGGCGTCGGGCTTCGGCAGGGCCGCAGGCGCGACGCCCAACGTCACCTCGACGTGGAAGGTGGAGCCGCCCCCGAGCGAGGTGTCCACGCTCAAGGTGCCGCCCATCAGATCGACGATGCGGTGCGAGATCGACAGGCCGAGGCCAGACCCGCCGTGGCGGCGCGCGTCGGACGGATCGACCTGATCGAAGATGCCGAACACCACCGGCACATCCGCCGGCGCGATGCCGGGGCCGGTGTCCGCCACGTCGATGCGGACGCGGTGCAGGTCGCCCGGCACGGGGCAGCGCACGCGCACCGCGACGAGGCCGCGCTCGGTGAACTTGACCGCGTTGTCGACCAGGTTGACCAGCACCTGGCGCATGCGGGTGGCGTCCCCGAGCACATGCTGGGGCAGGCGGGCGTCCACCTCGACGTCCAGGCGCAGGCCCTTCTCGCTGGCCGAGGCGCGGTAGAGATCGCGCACCTCATGCACGACCGCGCGCAGCTCGAACGGCAGCGCGGCGATCTCGACATGACCCGACTCGATCCGGCTGACGTCGAGCACCTGGTTGAGCAGCGCGAGGAGGTGCTCGCCAGAGTTGCGCAGCGTGTCGACCATGTCGCGCTGCGACTCGTTGAGCTTGGACTCGGCGAGCAGCGTGGACAGGCCAATCACCGCGTTGAGCGGCGTGCGGATCTCGTGGCTCATGTTCGCGAGGAAGCGCGACTTGGCGACGCTCGCGGACTCGGCCGCCACGCGCGCGGCGCGGACCTGCTCGTCCATGCGCTTGCGCTCGTCGATGTCGAAGAGCGTGCCCGTGGCGCGCTCCGCGACGCCGTCGACCGTGCGACGGGTCACGCGCCCGCGCAGCAGCAGCCACTTCCAGACGCCCGACGACATCTGCAGCCGAAGCTCCAGATCGATCCGCTCGTCCGCCCCCACGGTGGCGCGGTCGATGGCGGCCCGCAGGGCGCCGCGATCGTCGGGGTGCACGTGGCGCAGCACGTCCCGCACGGTGCGCGGGACCTCGTCGTCGCGCAGATCCAGCAGGCGGTCGACGCCGTCGACGTGGCGCACCACGCCCACCGTCGCGTCCACCTCCCACACGGCCAGGTCCGTGCCGCGGATGGCGGCCTCGTAACGGTCACGACCTTCGCGCAGGGCGCGATCGACGGCCTGACGGGCGAACGCACCCGCGAAGCTGTCGGCCATGCCGCGCAGGATCTCGATCTCGGTGGGGGTCCAGGTGCGCTCCACCTGGCACGCGTCCACGCCGACGAAGCCCAACAGGCGGCCGTCCGCGCGAATGGGCACGACCGCGCACGACCGCACGTCGTAGCGCTCCAGGCGCGCGCGCTCGTCGTCGGGGAACTCACGCACGCTGCCGACCAGCACGCCGCCCGCCTTGAGCACCTTGAGCCAGCGGATCGGCGCGCTGCGGGCGCGGTCGTAGGAAGGCGGCACCGTGGGGGTCTCGACGACGCCCTCCACCGCCCACGCGATGCGGTGCGTGGTCTCGAGTTGGCCGGTGCGCGGGTCCTCGCGGAGCAGCACGACAAAGCAGCGATCGGCGGCGACTGCAGCTCCGAGCGTGCTCAAGGCCTCGCGGATGGCGCCGTCGACGTCCGAGCGCGACAGCAGCGGCCGGATGGAGCGCGCCAGGGCCAACGCCAGCCGCTCGCGCTCGCGGGCGCTGTCGCGGAAGCGGATCTCCGTCACCCGGTCCTGCCAGACCGACAGGAACAGCTCCTGGCCCGGGGTGCGCAGCGGCGACACCGACACCTCGACCGGCACGCGCGTGCCGTCGACGCGGGCCACCGTCCACAGCGCCGTGTGGTGCCCGTGCCGGGCGGCGTCGTCGCAGGCCACCGACAGCACGTCGATCGCCCGGCCCTCGCCCTCGCGCTCCGGCGACAGCTCGGCGAGCGCCTGACCGACAAGGTGCGCGGCGTCGTCCAGGCCCAGCAGCTTGGCCACGGCCAGGTTCGCGTCGATCACGCGCTCGCGATCGTGCAGCAGGAAGGGCAGGCCCCACTCCGACAGCACCGAGCTCATCCGCGGGCGCGCCTGGGCCGACGTCTTGGCCGAAGACGAGCGCACCTGCGCCAGGTTGACGACCTTGTGCGAGCCGGAGTCTTCGGCGGGCAGCACCCGGGGCTCGGCACGCGACGCGGGTGGCCGGAAGGCCGCCGGGGACGGCAAGGGGATCGGCGGCGTCGGGTCAGCCGCGCGCGCTGGCGCGACCCGCGGCTCTTCGGCCTTCTCTACTTGCCCCTTGCGGCCACGGATCACGTGGGTGGGGTCGTCGTCCAGCTCGGGGGACGCGGGCGGGACCTCAGGTGCCATGGCCGTCAGCGGCGCCGTGTCCTTGCCGACGTCCAGCTCGGTCATGAGCACGAGGATGGCGCGGTCGCCGCCCAGACGGGCGATGCGCACGTTCACGGCGCGGCCCGCGTGGTCGAGCGCCTCACACGTGCGCGGCGTCGCCTCTCCCCGCGCGATCTGCGCGCAAATCGACGCCAGGTCCACGCCCTTACCCTGCACGACCTCGTGCAATTCTCCGGGCGCGACAAAGCGTGCACGGCCAGCCGCGTTCCAGGCGAGCGGCGTGCCCTGCGCGTTCACGACCGCCGCGGGGGCAGCGATCGCATCGAGCCAAGCAAATTCGGGGGGCAGAGGGCGCCTCCGGAAGAGGGCGCGGGGGGAAAAATGACCCTAGCATACTCCTTCACTTTCTGCCGCTGGCAGTCGGGGCAGCCCCGTAGGGGATCGATCGGTTACCCCGCAAGGAGGAGCTGCCCGTGACCCTCGCCGCCCTGGTGTCGATGCTGTGGTTCTCTGGTCCCCTCGCGTGGGCCGGGGACGACGCGGCGCGCGTGGTGGAGGCGCTCTCCGCGCGGGAGCCGACGCAGACCTGCCGCGAGCTGGTCGCGTCGCTGCCGAACCCCGTCGCGACGCTCGCCGACGTCGTGGAGACCCACGAGTCCCCGGCCTGGCTGCCGGTCCGCGCCGCGAGCTGCCTAGCGACCGTCCCCCACGCCGAGGCGACGCTGCGCCTGTGGGTCGCGCGCGACGGCTGGGGCGGCATCGCCGACGCCGTGCTCGCCAAGCTCGACGAGCTGCCCCGCGCGACCGCGCTCGCCCTGGCCAAGGTGGCGCTGTCTGGCCCCAACCGCGAGGTCGCCCGCGCGAGCCTGAAGGCCAGCATGGTCCCCGAGCTCTCGGCGCTCGCCCGCCCGTGAGCACGTCGCGCCGCCAATTCCTGGCCGGGCTCGCCGCGGCCGCCGCCGCCTGCCAGCACCCCGCGGCGTTGCAGTCGATCCCCGACGCGGTGATCGACCCGGCCGGACCGATACGCCTGGGCTGGCGCTGGGTCCCCGGCGTTCGGATGACCTTCCGCACGCTCATCCACCGTGACGTCGGCCCGGTCACCTGGACCCGCGCCGAGGACTGGCAGTACACCGCGCGCACGCTCGACAGCAGCGGCATCGCCGCGCTGGATGGGCGACTTGTCGGCTTTGGTGCCTCTGTGTCTGCCGATGGGCACGCGCTGGAGGAGGACAAGTTGGATCACGCGCGCGACGCCGCCCGGCGCGCGACGCCCGACTCGGTGTCCGTGTCCATCCGCCTGTCGGGGCCGATCGTCTCCTGCTCCGCGCGCGGCTTCGGGCTGTCGCTGCCGCACCGCATGCTCGCGATCCACTTCCCCGCCGAGCCGCTCCGCGTGGGCGACGCCTGGGACGAGGACGGCCTGGCGCGCGCCTTCGCGCCGATCCTCCCGCTTGATGTGGACGTCGCGACCCTCACCTCGGCGCGCCTCAGCGGCGTCGAGCCCTCGGGCGACGCGTGGCGCGCGACGATCGACCACCACGCTCGCCTGGGTATCGGAGAGGTCGGCCCTGGCGTTACGGTCGAGGGCACCACCACGTGGGACACCGGCCTGGGCGCCATCCGCTCCCGCAAGCTCCACGCCCGCTGGGATCCGGACGCCACGACGCGCGGCGCACCGGCCGGCGGACTCCGCGTGGAGATGACCCGCCTCGGCGGCGTGTAGCGCGGAATTCCCACACAGCGACGACCTCCGACGGCGGTTACGGAGATCGACCCCGCGGAGGCGCCGCGATGTCCCAGGTCTCCCACCCAACGTCGTCCCCACGAGCCAACCCCTGGCAGCTCGCGGACGGACACGACGAAGGCTCGATGTGGCTGGCGTGGCTGGTCCGCCTGCGCTGGGTCGCGATCGTCGCGCAGATCGTCACCGTGTCGTTCACGTTCGGCGTGCTGGACCGCCCGGCGATCGTGCTGCCCGGCATGGCCGTGGCGATCGGCATGCTCGGCATCGCCAACATGTGGGCGATCCGCCAGCTCCACGAGCACCAGCCCATCGGTCAGGGTGCGCTGCTCTCGCAGCTGCTCCTCGACGTGTTCGTGCTCACCGGCTTCTTTATGGCATCGGGCGGCGCGTCCAACCCGTTCGTGCTCGTGTACTTGATCCACGTGGGCATGGCCGCGGTCATGCTGGAGACGCGCGAGGCCATCGCGCTGATGACCGTGGTCATCGTGGCGAACGTCGCGCTGCACTTCTGGAACCTGCCGCTGCACCCAGAGCGCCACGAGCTCGGCCAGCGCTGGCTGATGGCGATCGGCGAGTCGGTGGCGTTCACCGTCACCGTGCTGTCGGTCGGCGGGTTCGTCGCGGGCACCGGCCGCTCGTTGCGGCACCAGAAGCACCGCCTGATCGAGGCGCGCGACCGCACCGCCCAGACCGACCGCCTGCGCGCGGTCGGGACCTTGGCCGCGGGCGCCGCGCACGAGCTGAACACGCCGCTGTCGACGATCGGCCTGCGCCTGCGCCGCGTCGCGCGTCGACACGACGACGCCGACACCGTGGCGGACCTGGAGGTCATGAAGACCCAGCTGGAGCGCTGCACCGAGATCGTCGAGCAGCTGCTCGTCGGCGCGGGCGACCCGTCGTCGTCGGGCATCGAGCGCGGCTCACTGCAAGAGATCGTCCGGCGCGGCGTGCACTTGTGGAGTCTTGGCAGCCACCTGGACGTGAAGATGGTGATCCAGGAGGACAACATCGCCGTTGAGTTGCCCGGCGTCGCGTTCCTCCAGGCGCTGACCAACCTGCTCGAGAACGCCCGTGAGGCCCAGGAGGAGTCCGGGGTGTTCGACCCGCTGGAGGTCCAGATTCGTCGCGAGGGCCGGTATGGGGTTGTCCGGATCCTCGATCGGGGCCCTGGGCTACCCCCAGAGGCCGACCGCATCGGAGAGCCGTTCTTTACGACCAAATCCGCGGGTACGGGTCTTGGCGTGTTCGTTGCACGTGCGGTGGCTACCGGCGCGGGTGGCGGCCTGAGCTACGCGCGGGAAGAGGGGCGCACTGTCGCCCGGTGGTATGTACGCGAATCCGGGAGAGCAGCATGAACAACAACAAGCCCATCAAGGGACGCCTGATGATCGTCGACGACGATGACGCGTTCCGTGAATCGATGGAGTTGGAATTCACCGACCGCGGCTACCAGGTGCTCGGAGCGCCTGATCCCCGGACCGCGCTCGGCCTTGCGGCCGTGCACAAGCCCAAGTACGCGATCGTCGATCTGCGCCTCGGCGGCGAGCGTGGCCTGGAGGTCGTGCAGGCCCTCGTGGAGCGCCTCCCCGGCATTCGCGCGGTCGTCCTCACCGGCTACGGCAGCATCGCCACCGCCATCGAGGCGATCAAGATCGGCGCGGTCCACTACCTGACCAAGCCGACCGACCCAGACCTGATCGAGGACGCCTTCGAGAAGATCGCCGGCGACCCCACCGTCCCGCTCCCCGACTCGCCCCCCAGCTTGGCGCGTCACGAGCGAGAGTACATCGAGTACGTGCTCGCCGGCACCGGAGGCAACATCTCAGAGGCCGCCCGTCGCCTGGGCCTCCACAGGCAGTCGCTGCAGCGAAAGCTGCGCAAGTACCCGCCACGCAAGTAGACTCTCGGCTCATCGCGCTTTCGCGCGTAGCACGATCTGTCGCAAGATCGTAGCAGGAGTCTTGAGTCTGCCAGAGCGTGGAGCACAATGCGTATACCCCTCCTGCTGCAGCGCCAGATCGCCGAGCCCTTTGGGGTCTTGGGCAAGCTGGTGTCGGCGGCGGCGGCGGCGAACACCACGCCGGACGTGCAGGCCACGGTCGCCCGCCTGCGCGTGGAGCGCGACCACCGGGTGCTCGACATCGGCTTTGGCGCGGGCGTGAGCCTGGACCTGCTGCTGGGCGCCGCGCCCGAGGGCCGCGTCGCCGGCGTCGACACGTCGGAGGAACAGGTCCAGGCCGCGCGCACGTTGCACGAGGCGTTGGTGGAGTCTGGCCGCCTGGACCTGCGCGTCGGCCGCGGCGAGGAGCTGCCGTGGATGGGCGGGTCCTTCGACGGCGTGATGACGGTCCACACGCTGGAGTTCGTGCCCAAGCCGCTGGCGCTCGTGCGCGAGATGCGCCGCGTGCTGCGCCCGGGCGGCCGTGCGGTGTTTGGCCTCTGGGCGCCCGACGTGATGCGCAAGGCCGGGTTCAGCGCGCCCCCGTGCAACCTGCTCGACGGCGACGACGTGGTCGCCATGGTGCTCGAGGTCGGCATGCGCGAGGCCAAGGTCGAGAAGTCCGGTCGCGGCACGTTCGTGGTCGCGCGGGTCTGACCGGCGAGCGGGGCTCGGACGCTCCCACGCCGTGATCGTGAGTCGACGCGCTCGTCGCGCCTTCAACCAGAGCGATCCGCGCTCTAGTCGACGCGCTCGATCACGCTCGCGACACCCTGCCCCACGCCGACGCACAGCGTGGCGACGCCGATCCGACCGCCGGTGCGCTCCAGCACGCCCAGCAGCGTGGTGACCAGCCGCGCGCCCGAGCAGCCCAGCGGGTGGCCGAGCGCGATGGCGCCGCCGTGCTGGTTGACCCGCGAAGGGTCGATGCCCAGCGCGCGGATCACGCCGAGCGACTGCGCAGCGAACGCCTCGTTCAGCTCCCACGCGTCGACGTCCGCGACCGACAGGCCCGCGCGAGCCAGCGCCGCCTGGGAGGCCGGGACCGGGCCCAGACCCATGCGCGTGGGGTCGACGCCCACCGACGCGCGCGACCGCAGCCGCGCCCGGATGGTCCAGCCGTTCGCCCGCGCGACGGCCTCGTCGGCGAGCACCAGCGCGCAGGCGCCGTCACTCAGCGTGGAGCTGTTCCCCGCCGTCACGCTGCCGCCCTTGCGGAAGGCCGGCGCCAGCTTGGCGAGCGCCTCCAACGTGGTGTCGGCGCGCGGCCCTTCGTCCTCGGTCACGACGTGGCTGTGCTTGCCGCGGGCGACGGTGACCGGGTGCAGCTCGCGGGCGAACGCGCCGGTGTTCATCGCCGCGACCGCCTTGCGGTGGCTGTCGAGCGCGAACGCGTCCTGGTCCGCGCGCGAGATGACCATGTCGTCGACGATGTTCTCGGCCGTCTCGCCCATGGGCTCGAGCGGGAAGCGCGCGGCGAGCGCGGGGTTGGGGTAGCGCCAGCCGAGCGACGTGTCCCACATCGTCAGGTTGCCGGTCTTGGTGTGCTGCGGCCCGCGCGGCACGCTGTACGGCGCGCGGCTCATCGACTCCACGCCGCCCGCCACGACCACGTCCGCGTCGCCGACCAGGATCTGCCTCGACGCTTGGTGGATGGCCTCCAGGCCCGACGCGCACAGCCGGTTCACGGTCACGCCGGGGATCGACTGCGGCAGCCCCGCCAGCAGCAGCGCCATGCGCGCCACGTTGCGGTTGTCCTCGCCGGCCTGGTTGGCGCAGCCCAAGACCACCTCGCCGACGAGGTCGGCGGGCACGCCGGAGCGCCCGAGCACCGCGCGGATCACATCCGCCGCCAGGTCGTCCGGACGGACGTCGGACAGCGCGCCTTGGAAGCGCCCGATGGGCGTGCGCAGCGCGTCGATGATCACCACAGAGCGCAAGTGCCCTCCCAAGCGACGATTGAGGCCGTGGGGAATATGACGCGACGCGGCGGCGCGCCCGCGCGCCCCAGGAGGAAGCCATGCAGACGGTCGCGGTGATCGGCGCCGGAACGATGGGCCATGGGATCGCGCACGTCTGCGCGCTGGCCGGGTACGACACGCGCCTGACCGACGCGCGCGCCGAGGCGCTGGACGCCGCGCGCGCCGCGATCGCCGGCAACCTGCGCAAGGGCGTGGAGAAGGGCAAGGTGACCCAGGCTGACGCCGACGGCGCGCTCGCCCGGCTGGTCACCGCCACGTCGCTGACCGACGCCTGCGCGGGCGCCGACCTGGTGATCGAGGCGGTGCCCGAGGACCTCGCGCTCAAGCAGCGCCTGCTCGCGCTCGCCGAGGCGGCGGTGGGCCCGCACGCCATCCTCGCGTCCAACACGTCGAGCCTGTCGATCGACGCGATCGCCCAGGGCGTCACCCGCCCGGACCGAGTGATCGGGATGCACTTCTTCAACCCCGTGCACGTCATGGAGCTGCTGGAGCTGGTCCGCGGCCCGCGCACCGACGAGGCCGTCGTGTTGGCCTCGCGCGAGTTCGGCGCGCTCCTGGGCAAGGACGTGATCGTGGTGCGCGACGCGCCCGGCTTCGCCACCAGCCGCCTGGGCGTCGCGCTCGGCATGGAGGCGATCCGGATGGTCGAGCAGGGCGTCGCGTCGCCCGAGGACATCGACAAGGCCATGGTGCTTGGGTACCGCCACCCCGTCGGCCCGCTCAAGCTCACCGACATGGTCGGGCTCGACGTGCGCATGGCGATCGGCAGCTACTTGGCGACCGCGCTCGGCAACCCGGCGTTTGAGCCGCCCGCGCTGATGCGCGAGATGGTGGCCGAGGGGAAGCTGGGCAAGAAGAGCGGGCGCGGCTTCTACAGCTGGTGAGCGGGCGCGTACGCCCGCGACGCATCCGCGCGATCGCTCACTCGACGCGCGGTCGCCCGTCCACCTCGGCGAGCGTGCGCATCACCGCGCCCACGCCGAGCACGAACCCGTCCATGGCGGGCGTGTCGACGTAGTTGTCGTAGTCGCCCGGGTTGGTGCCGATCGACGTGCCCTCGACGACCAGCTTGTCGCCGTCGTCGCGGAGCCGCGCGACCAGACCCACGACGCCGCGGTCGATCACCGGGTTGAACGTGGCGGCGTCGAGCGCGCCCTCGTCCACGCCGCGCGCGAGCGCCGACACGATGAGCGCTGAGGCCGACGTCTCCGTGTAGTTGAGGCCGTCGCCGGGGTGCGGGTCGTTGAGCACGGTGGTCCACAGGCCATCCTCAGCCTGCAGCGCCGCCACCGCCGCGGCCTGCGAGGCGAACGCGGGCTGCGCGTTGGTCCACGTCGGGCCGTCCTTCTCCACGCGCGACAGCAGCTCGCTCGCGGCGACCAGCACCCAGCTGTTCCCGCGCGCCCAGTAGATCGCATCGGCGGGGATGTTCACCGCGTCGGAGTCGTCGTAGGCGTGGCGGTACAGTTCGGACGACGGGTCGCGGCATAGGTCGGAGAACAGGTCGAGCTGCGTGGCGAGCGCGTCCAGGTGGGTCGTGTCGCCGGTGCGATCGAACTCGGCCAGCCAGTACATGCCGATCATGAACAGGCTGTCGACCCACACCTGGTCGGTCTGGAAGGTGTTGCCCTCGCCCCAGTGCGCGATCGCGCCGTTCGACAGGCGGCCCGCGCGCGTGTCCACGTAGGCGTCCGCCTCGTTCAGGATCGGCGAGAGGTCGAGCCCCGCGCGGTCGGACACGATCGACGCCACGCCCGACGCCGCCATCTCGTCGGACGCCGAGAAGGTCATGGGATCTGCGCCCTCGAAGCGCGCCTTGGCGTCGGTCATCCAGCTCGCGCCGTAGTCGAGGAAGCGCGCCTCGCCGCTGGCTTGGTGCACCGACAGTAGGCCGTAGCCCCACACGGCGTTGAGCCAGTTGAACACCTGCGTGTCGGCGGGCCAGACGGCCATGCCCTCGTCGCCCAGGCGCTCGGCGAGCGGCAGGGTCTCCCAGCGCGCGACGGGCTCGTCGACGGGCTCCTTGGAGGTGCAGGCGGCCAGCGCCAGCGTCGCGAACAGGGCCCTCATGGTGACTCCACTCCCACGCCGTCCGCGGCGTCCACGTCGGTCCGTACCCCGTCCACCGACACGTAGGTGCCGCGCGACAGGTAGACCGCGCCGTCGTCCAAGCCGACCACGCCCCAGCGCGCGTCGGTCTCCACCACCGTGCCGTCCGACAGCGTGAACGTGTCGGCCGCGCCCGGGTCACGCAGGAACACGAAGTCGTCGCCCACGCGCCAACCTGCGGTGTGCTCGGGCGTGTCCTCGGCCGTGACCGACACCGGCGCCGCACCCTCCTTGAACGGCGCGAGGATGGCCAGGAAGCCGGGCGCCGATCCGTCGACGACGCCGTCGAGCACGGCATGGTGGCCCAGGCCGTCCAGGTCGTGGACGTGCGGCGCGGCGAAGTCCTTGGTACGCGGCACGTCCTCCCAAGCCAGGCCGGGCAGCGTGGACGCCAGGTGCACGTCCAGGCGCGACGCGTTGCGGACCACGTGCAGCGTGTCGCCGTCGATCGCCACGGTGCCGACGGTGTCGCCGCCGGCGTACGGATGAACCCGCCAGCGGTAGGTGTGCTCCCCGGGCGCGTCGGCGGTCACGGTGTCGGCCACGACGAACCAGCCGTCGCGGACCAGCGCGAGCGTGCGGACGATCGTGTGCCCCTCATACGACTCGCGCGCCTCGGCGGCGGAGATCCAGCCGCCGTCGATCGGGTGCTCCAGGAACGCGTCGGTGTCGCCGAAGGCGGTGAGCAGGCCCTTGTCGGGCGCGCCCTTGCCGTCGATCAGCAGCACGTTGTGCGACTGCGGGTGGGACGTCTCGGGCAGCGTGAAGTCGTTGGGCTTGAAGTAGCCCGAGTCCATCAGCATCACCTCGTCGTAGGCGGCGAGGGTGAACTGCAAGCCGTCGACATGGTCGTGCAGCGTCTTGCGCGCGGGGCCGGCCTCGGCGACGAGCATGCCCCACAGGTCGTCGTGGCCCCAGCCGGTGCGCAGGAAGGCGTGGCCGGTGTTGGGGAAGAAGCGACTCTTCCAGTTGGGCTCGACCGGCGCCTGCGTCGGGTCGAGGTAGGCCAGGTGCCACGGGCGCAGGTCCATGCCCCAGCCCATGGTCGCCAGCTCGCCCTCCGCGGGGTGGGTGAAGTCCCACATCAGCCACGGCGCCTGGTGCCACGCGGTGAGCAGCGCGGTGCCGTTGCTCACGCGCAGGTGCGCGTCGTCCATGGCGTTTCGGTAGCCGTTGGGCAGCCGCATCGACAGCGACCACTCCATCGACTTCAAGATCGGGTCGGTGCGCAGCAGGTCCGGGAACACAAACGGCGCGCCGTCCACGCAGTCGGTGACCAGCCACGGGTCGATCGGGTTTCGGTTGCGGCAGTCGGCGTGCAGGCAGCGGTCCGCCGGGTGCGCGTTGTCCATGGCGATGAGGAAGGGCATCGCCGCCACGTAGGCGAAGCTGTAGTAGAACGGCCCCTCGCTCACGCCGCCGTCCGCTTGCAGGTAGCGACCGTCCGGCCCGAGCAGGTAGGCCACCTCGCTGGTCGCCCAGTTCAGCCACACGTCCGCGTCCGGCGCGTCCGGGAAGAGCAGCGCGACCGCGCCGATGGCGGACGCCGCGCGGATGGGGTGGTTGTTCTGCGCCACGCCCAGCACCGCGCGCCGGTGCACGTCGTCATTGAGGAACTGGTCGAAGAAGCCGCCGGTGACGGTGAGCAGCGTCTGCCGCATCTGCGCCAGCTCGCCCTCGGTCACCTGCCCCGACGCCGCCAGCAGGTCCCAGGTGACCGCATAGCCGATGAGCGGGCTGGGCATGCCGATGTCCACGTCCCAGTCGGTGTTGGTCTCGTAGTTGGCCGGCATGGCGAGCAGCAGGTCCGCCGCGCGCCGGGTGAGGGCTGGGTCGTCGCGCAGCCAGCCGAGCAGCGCTGCGTTCATGGCGATGTCCGCGTTGTCGCCGTTGGCGCCTGCGCTCCACACGTTGGGGTCGATCGGCGTGGGCGTCGCCTGCGCGGCGGCCTCGATCTGCGCCGTCACCAGGTCGAGTGGCGGCGTGGTCATGCGGGCGATCAGGTCGGCCTTGCGGTCCGCGGTGACGAGCAGGCGCGGGTGGGCGTCGGTAGGGACGGGCTCGTCCACGCAGGTGCGCGCGCGGGCGTCGGTGTCGTTGGGGTCGCCGGCGATCGGCAGGTCTTGGCAGGCGAGCGAGGCGGCGGCGAGCGCGCCGAGGAGCACGGAGGGGACGAAGTGCCGCATGGAGCCGTCCTTGCGCGCGTCGGGCCGGGGGCGCGCCGCGGACGGGGGTTGCATGGGGCGGGCCAGGGGCGGAGGGGGCGTGGGCGTCGGCGTGGGCAAGTTTCAGGTCGTCTGGGCCGGAGCGACGGTGATGGTGCGACCTAGAAAATGAAGCTTGGCCAGATCTCCAACCTCAGAACTCACAGAGCACTATTGGAGCGCGACATCACGAGCGCTGTGGTACCCATTGAGGCACGCGGAAGTGGTGTCGACCTGCCTCTGCGCGACCATGGAGCCAGCAATGACCTCTCCGCTCGGGAGCCCCCTGCCCGCCATCCATCTCCACGCGCGCTGGCTCATGGTGGCGCTCACCGCGACGACTCCTGCGGCGACCGCGTGCCACGGCTGCTTCACGATGTGGGCGCCCAGCACGGTGACGCTGAACTTCGGGGATGCGGTTTGGGAGCCGGGCGTCTGGCAGCTCGAGGTGAACGGCTACACCCAGGACGCGCTGTGCGTCGTGAGCCTGCCGCACGTCGACGGGGAGCTGGTCTCCTGCGGTCTGAACGCCGCCCTCTCGTTTGACGCGGACGGCGGCGTCGCGTCGATGACCCTCACGGAGTTCGCGCCCGACAGCTTCAGCCTGTACCTGACGCGTGACGGCGAGGAGGTCTTCCAGGACGCGTTCACGCCCAGCTACGATCTCAGCGAGCCGAATGGCCACGGCTGCGGCGAGACTCGCACGACCACGATTCAGGTGGACCTCTGAGACGATCGCGGCCGGGGTACGCCGACGCCAAGCTCGCGTGGCTCCTGGAAGCCGATCTGTTGCCGCCGCCCACGCGGGTCGAGCGACGCTTCGCTATGGTTCCCGCGACCGGAGGCATCCTTGATCATCCCACCCTCCCACGCCGCACGCGCCGCGACGTCGATCGCGCTCCTCACCCTGACCGCCTGCATCCGGCACGGCACCGCCCTGCCCGTCTGCACCCTGGAGACCGACCCCTGGCCCGGCGCGACCTCGGTCCCGCTGGACGCCACGCCCACCGTGACGCTGCCCGGGTTCGCGTCGGCGCCGGACTCGAACGACGACTTCGCCCACCTCGTCGTGCTCCGCGACCCGGACACCTTGGCGGTGCTGGACGTGCGGACGGACGTGTCCTGGACCGGCCACCCGGAGGACGCGCTCCGGATCGTCCTCACGCCTGTGGCGCCCTTTCAAGCGTCACACCGGTACCGGCTGGAGACGCTGGAGGACGCAGCGTCCGCGATGGCGGCGGGGGTGGAGCTGCCCGCGGAGTACTTCAGCAGCGTCGCGGAGTTCACCACCAGCACCGACCCCGCGGCGCTCGCGGTCCAGTCTGCGAGCAACGTGGCGCACACGGGCGGCGACGACGCCGACCTCACGGTGCTGTTCTCCGAGGCCATGGACTTGGCGACCGTGGCGGACGCGATCGTGCTCCACGTCGCGGGCCGCGCTGAGCCGCTCGCACCCCAGCACGTCGGCGCCAGCCACGCCTGGGAGCGAGCGGTCGACATCGTGGTCCCCGAAAGCGTGGCGGTCGATTCGGTCACGGTGACCACGGCCGCCGTGGGCGTGAGCGGTCGACCGCTGGCGGCGGATCGGGAGCTGAGCATGCCGGAGCTGGGAGTGCAGCCGACCTCGGCGACCCCTTGGGTCCGTGCCGCGAGCTGCATGTCGCTTGATGGGCTGTAGTTGAGTGGTCGATCCGGGAAGCCCCACAATTCTACAACGTTCAGTGGCTCCGAAAGATCAATGGTGTGGTCTCGGAAGGTATCTCCACCAATACCTGCACACACGCCCGGAGCCTCCATGTCCCTCACCGTCGCCTTCCGCGCCGTGCTGCTCCTCTCCCTCGCGGCCTGCCGCGGCCTCCCGGCGAGCCCGGCCCAGGCCTGCAAGTTCGGCCTGAACGAGGCGGGCGAGAAGGTCGCCCAGTGCGACGCCGACCTGGCCGATCAAGGCGACGTCGACACGCTCGACGGTGTCGTCGAGATCTCGGGCCACCTTCGCTTCATCGCGGTGCGCCCCATCACCGACCTCAGCCCGCTCAGCGCGCTGCGGCGCGTCGGCGGCTCGTTCGGCGTGTCTTCGGCCTACCTGAACGCGCCGCCTCCGCGGCTCCAGTCGCTCGCCGGCCTGGACGCGCTTGAAGCCGTCGAAGGCAACTTCTCGCTGTCCGACACCCGCCTGACGGACGTCGGCCCCTTCCCGTCGCTCACCCGCATCGGCGGCTCGCTCAAGGTGGACGACAACGCCCGCCTGACGAACCTGGACGGGCTCGGCGCCGTGACGGAGATCGGCGGCGACCTCGACATCCAGGAGAACGGCGCGCTGACCAGCGTGCGCGGGCTGGGCGGCGTGACGCAGCTCGGCGGCGTCGATTGGAGCCCCTGCGACGGCGGCGAGCTGGGCAACCTCAACGTCATCCGGAACCCGGCGCTGGCGTCGCTCGACGGCCTGCAGGGTGTACGAACCGCGCGTAAGGTCGCCGTGGTCGGCGAGGCCTTCACCCACGTCGATGGGCTGTCAGGGCTGACGGACGCCGAGCGTCTGGACCTGTTCACGCCGCAGGTCCCCGACGCAGAGCAGGACAGCGTTCGCGCCGCGCTGGCGCTGTGCAACCCGGGCGCGGCGGACACCGACGAGTAGGCGCAGGAGGGAGCGCACGGCGGGCCACCCGGAGTGCCGATTCACAGCCCGCCGCTAGAGTCGCCTCGTACTCGCGCGAGCAGGTCCTCGACCCCAAGCTCCGTCGCCCAGGCGTCAACGTAGGCCAGATCCAGCCGGCCGCGCTGCACCGACGCGATGCCCAACACGTCTCTCCACTGCCGCTCGGACCGCTCACCGCCCTTGCGAAACCACACCAGCTTGGAGAGCAGCGTGTCCTCCGCGCTGATCACGCGGACACCTGCCACCGAGATGGCGCGCGTGATCTCGCCTCGGGAGAAGCGGTCCAACGCCGGGAACACGTCCACCTTCATCATCGTCGTCGCGTGGATCAGGTTGTACGACTCACCACGCTTCCAAGCGCCCACCAAGGACTCGGCGTCCACGAAGAACTCGTCGCCTGTCATCGCCGCGAGCCGCGCGACGTCAGCCGGTGACGCCCGCAGGAGCACGTCCACGTCGCTTGTCATGCGAGGGGTCCCGTGCAGGCCACTGGCGAACGAGCCGGCGGCCGCCCAGGCTACGTCCAGTTGGTCCAGCAAGGCGCCGAGGCTCCGGACCACGGTCAATGGCTCATCGAGCACGCCCTACCTCCCCATGATCTCCGGATCCCAGTCGTACCACCGCATCATCGACGCCCGGTCCAGCCACAACGAGGCAAGCCGCATGCGCCGCTCATGGGGCGTGGCCTGCGGATACTGCATGTCCTGACGGGCCTGCGCCATGGTGTAGCCCATGCGGTTCAGCTGCCCGATGTAGGCGAGCTTGTCCTCGGGCGCGACGTCGCGCCAGCGCGCGATCACCGCGTCGATGACGGCCTGATCGGTCGTGTCGGAGAGCCACGGCTGAGGCTGTGTCTCGGACATGGCGGAAGACTCCCTGCGTCTCTCTACTATCCGTTTGGGGGACCGCCGATCGAACCGGGGTCCCCGGATTTCCGCGTCGGCCGTCCGGACACGTCGCCCTGCGGAGCCACCGGCCCGGTCCTCCTCCTCGGATTGGGCCGAGGCCGAACCTCAACCCACCTTGTCGATCGCCACCAACATTACCGTCCGCCCCACCGCGTCCACCACCGCGTACGTCCCGAGCCCACGCCGCGTCGGGTGCGGATGGTACCCAGGCCGCCCGAGCGACCCCGCGTCCACCGCGAAGCTCGCGCCAAAGTCGAGCCGCACGGCCTGCCGCTCAGCGCCGGTGAGGCTCAGCCGCGTGCTCGTCACCGCGCCCGCCGCGTCGATCCGGTAGATCGCCGCGCCGTGGCTGTGGCCGAACAGCACCAGGTCCACGCCCTCGTCGGCCGGGAACGACGCCACCAGCGCGTCGTTCATGAACGGCCACTCCGGCTCGACGCCGTTCCCCAGGTCCGTGTGCGCCACCCGCACGCGCCAGCCCGGCGCGCTCGCGAACACCACGTCCAGGCGCGCGGGCAGCGCCTCGCACCACGCGATCGCCGCGGGGCTCAGCTGCCGGTCCGCGCCGCGCGGCTCCACCAGGAAGAGCCGCCCGTCGAGCGTCGCCCAGTCCTCGTGGTTGCCGTACACCGAGCGCACGCCCAGCTCCGCCAGCCGCGCGAGGAACCGGGAGCTCTGCGGCCCGTCCGCGTAGCCGACGTTGTCGCCCACCGACACAAACGCCGTCGTCGGGCCCTGCTCCGCCACGACCACCTGCTCCAGCCCCGCCAGGTCGCCGTGCGGATCGCCGAGCACGACCAGCCGCGTGACGGCGGGCGGCAGCGTCCAGGTGTCGGTCCTACGAGAGAGCTTCACGGGCGCGGCTCCGGTCGACCAGCGTATCGCGCGTGCTACGCTCACCCCATGCGAACCACGCTGCTCGCCGCCCTGCTGCTCACCGCCTGCGCGCCCGACGAGACCTGCCCCGAGGGCCAGGTGGATCAGGGCGACGGCTGCGTCGACTACGTGCCCGGTGACCCCGAGCCGCCCGCCTCGTGGACACCCGCAGCGGGCCTGAGCTGGCAGATCCAGTTCTCCGGCAAGATGGACACGACCGTCGACGTGGAGGCCTACGACGTCGACCTGTTCGACACGCCCGACGACGTCTGGGACGCGCTCTCCGATCGCAAGCGCATCTGCTACGTCTCGTTCGGATCGTGGGAGGACTGGCGCGACGACGCCGACCCGTTCCCCGAGGAGGCGCTGGGCGCCAAGCTGGACGGCTGGCCCGGCGAGCGCTGGCTGGACTACCGCCTGCCCGCCGTGAAGGACCTGCTCGCGGCGCGGCTGGACGTGGCGGTCGCGCGCGGCTGCGACGGCGTCGATCCGGACAACGTCGACGGCTACGCCAACCCAAACGGCCTGGGCCTGCGCGCCACCGACCAGCTCGTGTTCAACCGCTGGTTCGCCGACGAGGCGCACAAGCGCGGGCTCGCGGTGGGGCTGAAGAACGACCTGGACCAGATCGAGGAGCTGGTCGACTGGTTCGACTGGCAGCTCAACGAGCAGTGCTTCCAGTACGACGAGTGCGCGCGCCTCGACCCGTTCCTGGACGCGGACAAGCCGGTGCTGAACATCGAGTACACGCCGAGCTGGTCCAAGGCCCAAGCGCGCGCCGACGAGGTCTGCCCGACGCAGGGCGGCAAGTCGACGCTGATCAAGCTGATGGAGCTGGGGCCCGAGCGCATCGCCTGCCCCTGAGCGCGACGCGCCCACAGCGCTGCCTCCACTCGCCTACCAGCCCGCGAGCACCGGCCACACCGGCGTGACGCCGTCCGGCAGCACCAGCACGCCCTCGCCCGGCGCCAGCGTGCGCGCGCCGCCGAGCCACTCGCTGTCGGAGATCAGCTCGCGACCGAACGGCAGCTCCACGTCCACCGGCGCGTCCGACAGGTTGAGCGCGGCGATGTGCCCGGTCGACATGGTCCAGCGCACGGGCGCGTGGTCGTTCGGTGTGATCGACTCGATGAGCGGGCTGCCGTCGATCCCCGACACGGCGGACCAGGGATCGTCGGGCGTCGCGCTCACGCCGCGGAAGCGCCGCAGATCGGCGCGCGCGCCCAGCGCCACCAACGCCGGATCCAGATCCGACAGGTCGTCGCCCAACAGCCACGCGCCGCCGCTGATCACGTTCGCGACGATCGATCCGGACGCGTCCGTCGCGGTGAACGGGGCGCGCATCAGGATCTGATCGGCGTCGTTGAACCACCACGCACGCTGGAACAGACCACGCGCCGCGGTCTGCCGAACCTGCCAGCGCAGGTAGTCGCGCTTGGGGCGCCCGCCGTCCGCCCCAAACGCGATGTCGGCGCCGCTGCGGTAGCTCTGCGCGTAGCCGACCGTGGGCAGCAGCGGCGCACCGCACGCCAGGATCCAGGCGTCGCCCGCGGCCTCGCGGATCGCAGCCATGCCCAGGTGGTAGGCCTCGAGCCCGGTGACGTCCTGTGCGCGCGTGCCCTCCTGCGCACCCGCATAGAGGAAGTCGAGCTTGAGGTAGCCGAACCCCTCCGCCACGCGGTCCGCCACCTGCTGCGCCATCCACGCGCGCGCCTCGGGCACGGTCGCGTCGATCACCGCGTAGTCGCCGCTGCCGACGTTGGTGAAGCGCAGCTCGTCCAAGCCGTCGGCGGTGCGGACCCACCAGTCGGGGTGCTCCAGGTAGGCGGGCGCTTGGCGGCTGACGTAGAACGGCGCCATCCACAGGCCCGGCGTGAAGCCCGCGGTGAGGATGGTCGACGCGATCGAGGTCATGCCGCTCGGGAACTTGGGGCCCGCAGTCCACTCGCCCCACCGCACCTGCCAGCCGTCGTCGATCTGCACCACGGCCGCATCGCGCGCCTCGGACGCGAGCACGTCGACGTTGCGGCGGATGTCGTCCTCGGTGACGGCCTCGTAGAAGACGTACCAGCTGGCCCAGCCGTCGGGCGGCGCGCGCAGCTCGCCAGGGGGAGCGCCGGGGTCGACGAGCGACTGGCGCGACGCGACCTCGGCCACCCACGACTTGAGCGCCGCCGTGCCGTCCTCCGCGACCGCGATCACCACGGGATCGAGATCGCGCGACTCGCCGGGGCCAAGGGTGAGCGTCTCGTCTGCGCCGCCGAGCACGAGCGTGGCGTGGCCGCGGTCGAACGCGGTCCAGCCCTTGAGCACGGTCGCGCTCCCCACGCCCAGCGCAAAGCCGACGCCGTCCTCGCCATTGGACACCGCGCCGCCCCACCAGGACGTCCACGGCGTCTCGTCGGTCACGGAGAGCGCGTCGCCGTCGCCGCCGACCGGGGGCAAGGTGGACCCGACCCGCTCCGGCGCGTCGGTCGCGTCCAAGTCGACGATGCCGGACCACGACCACGACTGGTAGCCTTGGCGCCACAGCTTGCGGCCGGTGTCGTCACCGCTCATGGCAGTGCCGTCGAGCACCAGCGCGTGCAGCGCGGCGCCACCGGATCCTGCGGTCACGGTCGGCGTGAACACCACGCGCGTGCCGTCCGACGAGCGCACGCCGTCCGACCACGTCACCGTCACGTCGCCGTCGGCCAGGGTGTCCACCGCGAGGTCCACGTCGCCGCAGCCCTGTTGGGCGCCGTCCCCGACCGTGGCGTGCACGTGCAGGCTGTCGCCCGCGGTGAAGTCGGCGACCCGGCAGGGCTGCGCCTCAGGGAGCTCGATCTTCTGGCACCCGACCGCGCCGATCGCCGCGAGCGCCAGCACAACCGAACCACACCGCGGCACGCCGCGCAGGGTTTGGCTCACTCGAAGACCCCGCCCACGACACGCGCCGGGCCGTCCGCCACCACCGTGGCGATCTGGACCTCGCGCAGCGGCGTGGTGGCGAGCACGTCGCGCACGGCGTCGACCAGCCGGTCCGGGTCGACGTCCGCCGGGTGCGCCACGCGCAGCAGGACACAGCGCCCCCTCGCCCGAACCGTCACGCTCGACGCCTCGTGGCGAACGTCCGCGACCTCGTCTGGCGTGAGGGCTCTCATGTCACTTCCTCCGGACGTCCACCGAGACGTCGTCGCCGTCAAAGCGCACCTCGGACACCAGCGGGCGGTCCAGGGTCCACTTGGGGGCGTGCGGGATGATGTGCAGGCGGTCGAAGCCGTCGCCGCGCTCCAGGCGGATGCCGCCGTCGGCGTGGCCGTGCTGGCCGTTCACGTCGATCACCCAGCGGCCCTTCCACGGCCCGTCGAACGCGAAGCGGAGGTCGGGGATGGCGGGCGCGAACAGGATGGAGCACGGCTCGTCCGTTCGGCCGTGCTGGTCGATGTCGATGCGGAACAGCTCGAGCGCGTCGCCGTTCACCTGGAAGGTGTAGCGCAGCGTGCGCCAGGCGTGGACCTGGGTGAGCACGACCTCACCGGCCGACCGCAGCTTGTCCCAGCGCTGCACCGCGCCGCTGGCGTGGCGCGTCCACACGCCGTCCGCGTCGCGGCCCTGCAGCCAGGAGCCCGTCGACAGGCCGGCCTGCGTCTGGATCAGCGCCAGCTGGAAGGGCATCACGCCCAGGATGCGCCGCAGCTTCTGCGGCGCGCCGCCCAGCTTCACCGACGATGACTTGGCGAACGCGTTGGCCGACACGTCGAGCGCGCACAGCACCGCACCGGCGCTGTGGCCCATGGTGCTGCTGTTGCGATTTCGGAGCGTGTGCTGAGGGGCCGGGCCCTTGTAGGCCACCTCGACCGGCACGCCGTCGAAGTTGGTGTAGGCCAGCGACAGGTCCAGATGGCTGGCGTCGCTCTTGTCGACCACGTCCACCTTGGAGCGCCGGCGCTTGAGCGGGATCTCAGGCAGCACGTGGTCCAGGCCGTCCAGGTCCGCGACGAGGGTCTGCTCGAGCGTGCCGACGCGGCTGTCCTTGCACAGCCAGACGGGGCCGTCCGGCGTGGCGACGCGGGCGTACTCGTGCATGTCCCAGTCGGCCGACTCGTCCACCACGACCAGGTCGAGGTCATACGCGACTCCGAACGCCTGGAGCGGCAGCACCGGGAATGAAACGCGCGGTTGCCCCTGGTAGCGCACACCCGAAAGACCCATGGCCTTCATGAATGCGTGGCGCTGGCGGCCCGTCTGCACGGGCCCACGGGCCAGCAGATCGGTCAGGGGAATGCGGCGACGTTCTGACACGAGCCCTCCTCCCGCGAAACCCTACTCCATGGAGAAGGGAAACAGGGAGGACTCATAGCACGCTCCGGCCGCGATCTCGTCGCAGCTGTGCGATCCAAGGCACTTCCGCTGAACATTGAAGGTGACCTTGGAGTCCTTGTCATCCGTGTCGCGGTAGTCGGAGATCTCCGCCTCGCACGACGCGACGCACTCGGTGACGAGCACGTCTCCGTTGAGATCGCACCGGTCCAGCTTGTGGCAGACCTGCGTGCAGGTGGGCGCGCAGCCGACCAAACCCGCGGCCAACGCCACGATGAGCGCGACCGTCCTAGAAGACGCGGACACAGTACTGGTCGCCGAGGCGAGAGGGGCAGACGTCATCCTCGAAGCTCCACACGCAGTCCATCCACGCGGCTGCCTCGCGCTCATTGGTGATCTGCGGCGACTTGGTCGGCGGCGAGATGACGGCCGGGTTGAAGCGCGGGTCCGCCGCATCCGGCGCGGGGCCGACCTGCTGGAGCGCGTCCTGGCACACGTTCGTGCACTGGGCGATCGCGTCCTCACGCGCCAGACCGGCCGGGGGCGCGTCGCACTGGTCCGCCTCGTAGAAGTGCTGACAGGTGGTGGAGCAGGTGGGCGTGCAGCCCTGGACGGACAGCATCAGTCCGACTCCAACCGGGGCGATCCAGCGCATAGGTGCTTCCTCCCCGGCGGCGAATGTCTCCACCGGTGTCCTGCTCTCTTTCGCGGCGCGGGGTCCGCGTCAACGCGACCGGCCCGACGCTGACCCCAGCCTCACACCGAGACGACGAGCCCGTCCCGCACCGCGAAGCCATCCGGGACGGTCGCGAGCTCGCCCACAGGCCAGGCCCGCTGGCGAAAGACCTGCGCGATGCGGTGCTTCATCCGCAGGCTCTCCTCCTTGGAGTCCGCCAGCCGGGCCAGCAGCGGCTCGCGCGCGGCGTCGTCCTCCTGGGAGATGGCGACCTCGGCCGCGGCGTAGCGGACCTCCTCGTCAAAGTCCTTGAGGAAGGGCGTCACGGCCGCCAGGGCACCTGGGTGCTTGTGCTCGGACAGCCAGACCAGCAGGTGCTTGCGGCGCTCCGGCTCGAACGTCGCCTTGCCCGCGTCCCCCGCCAGCAGCTCGTAGACCATGGTGGCAGCGGCATTCAGCCCCTCAAGCTCAGAGAGCAGCCGCAGCGGCCACGCGTACTGACGGCACTTGCGCAGCCACACCCGCACCGGCTCCGCGAGCGGCTCGGCGCCGTGCTTGCGGAGAACCTGGAACAGGCGGTCCTTCTCGTCCTGGTCCTTGATCTGGGAGCTGATGTTGATGTCGAACCGGGTCAGCAGCGCCAGCAACGCCCGCGGCGACCCGTCCTCGTCCAGCGCCCGCGACGCGGTCTCACGATCTTCCGGGAGCGCGTAGGCGTCCGACATCCGGCGCACGTGCGTCTTGAACTTGCCTTCCTTGGTCAGAAAGTCGAAGATGCCCATGGTGCGCCCTCCTGCGGGCCGCAAGGTAGGCACGCCTGCTCCGCAGGCAAGAGGTCACCACCTCCTTGACGCCGCCCGCGCGCCACACTAAAGCGGCCCCGCCCTGCGGAAGTGGCGGAATCGGTAGACGCGCTGGTCTCAGAAGCCAGAGCCGAGAGGTGTGGGGGTTCGAGTCCCCCCTTCCGCATCTCATGGTCCCACAAGAAACCGCGGTTCGACTTGTTCGAACCGCGGTTTTTTCTTTGTGGCCGATCGACGATCCCCCCGTCCCGACGCGAAGTGGGACCGTCGCGTGGCGAAAACGACGCCAAACGCGCCACGCCGCCAGAGGCGTCGCCCTGAGCGGCGACCGTCTGCGTTCGGCGTAGCTCGAGCACAATTGTGGCGCCGCGGCCCCGTGGTGGCCAAACTTCCTAAAATCGGAAGCGCCCCATGTCCCTCCAAGCTGTCGACGTCGCCGTCGCCCTCACCGCGGCCCATCAGCAGCACGTGCGCGGCACGTGGCGCCCGGCCGACGTCCACCGCGAGCTGGACGTGCCGTGGTCGTCGCTCGATCGCTCGCTGCGCCGCCTGGAGGTGGCCGACATCGTCCGAGACGGCTGGATCAACCGGATCGCGCTGTCCGAGCTGTTGCCCGTGCTTCGCTACTTGTTCCCCCTCGTCGTCGATCGCGAGCAGGTGGTGCGCGGCCTTCCGACGAGCTTCGCAGCGCGCGCCTTCGAGGGCCGCGTCCGGTACACGGCGCCGCTCGTGTGGGCCGCGGAGGACGGGACGATCGACGGAAACGCGGTCGAGCCCCTGCACCCGTCGGTCGTTGCCGCCTCGCGACGCAACCCGGAACTGGGCGACGTGTTCACGTTGGTCGACGCGCTGCGCGGCGGACGCGCGCGGGAGATCGGGATCGCCACCGAACGCCTGACGGCGCTGGTGGACCTCCCCGCGCCGTACGCGAGGGCGTGACAGCCCAGGTTGGTCCCGTGCGCCTTCCGAAGCGCGTCGCCGACGACGATCGCAGGGTTGACGTTCGTGTACCGCCGTAAGGTCCAGGCACAGTGGAATTCGAATCTGGGCCGAACAGCGGAGCCACCGCCGACCGTCACCCTGGCTGAAACCGGATGAGCTCCCCCGCAGCGACCAGCGGCGCGAAGTCCTCGTCCAGCGTCCAGAGCGGGCAACCCTCTCGCATCGCGACGGTCGCGAGGAGACAGTCGACCAACGACAACGTCCGCCCGCGGCTCCGCCACGACCTCCCGAGGTCACCGCTCGCGATCCAGGTCTGACGATCGACCGGCAGCGACCGCGCGCCGGCGGCGAGGTCGAGCACCACCGCTCGCTCCGGCTCGGTGCGAACGCCGTACAGCAGTTCTGCGACGATCGGGTCCACAAGGACGACCGCGTCGCGCTCAAGGAGGTCGACGAGCACGGCGCGCCACGGGGCCGTCGAGGTTCTCCGGAAGAACTCGATCCAGACCGTGGTGTCCACCAGGACGTCAGGCATCGCGACGCCCATTCCCAAGGGCGCGCAGGGCGCGGACATCGAGGTCGAGGTCCATCGAGCCGGCCGCACTGATCACCCGCGCCCGCCTCTGACGACGAAGGTAGTCCTCCAGCGCGATCACCAGGGCCTCGCGACGGGTGCTCGCCTGGGTGGTCCGCTGGACTTCGTCGAGGAGGGCCTCGGGGAGGTCGATGGTGGTGCGCATGAGTGATGCCTTCATGTGGTGACTAGCCGACGCATATCACACTCGCACATCAGCCGCGCGAGCCCTGTCCCGGCCGTGGGGAAAGGGCCCCGAGGTCTCCCCCTCGCGCTTAGGAGTCGCCAAGAAACCCGCCTGCGTGGGACCCAATTGGGGCCAAGCGATCGCGAGGCATCGCCCCGCATCACCGCCTATACGCCCGAATGAAAACGGAAGAGGAGCCCCAAAACCAGCCTCTGCTCTGGCAAACCGTCGCGTGGGCACCACTATTGTGGATTGACCTCCTCGGGTTCGAGCCCCCCCCCTTCCGCATCTCACATTGGTCTCACTTGAACCGCGGTTCGACTTGGTCGCATCTCTGTTGTCGCGTTGTGGCGAGTGGCCGCTCCCCCCTTCCCGAGCCCCTGTGGGACGGGTTTGGGACGGAGACGACGCGTCGAGCACCTCAACGTAGGCCTGCCGCGCGGCGGGCGCCGGGTCTGAGGATCCCACACATCTCGCCAGGACCTGATCCTGGCCGATCTCCTGGCTTCCCCACGTCGCCTCCCGGC
>CAIOSP010000053.1 GCA_903861005.1 uncultured Pseudomonadota bacterium | reverse complement strand
TGATCCCAACGGGATTCGAACCCGTGTCGCCGGAATGAAAATCCGGTGTCCTGGACCTGACTAGACGATGGGATCAATTTTCAACATGGGCCGCATGGGACTCGAACCCATGACCCTCGGCTTAAAAGGCCGGTGCTCTACCACCTGAGCTAGCGGCCCCGGCGGGCGCCTCCTAACCACACGACGCCACGTCCGGCAAGGCCGCACCGCGTAGGCCGCGCCTACTTCTTCCCGTGCGGGTGCGCGCGCCGGTGCATGTCCATCAGTCGCTCGACGCTCACGTGCGTGTAGCGCTGGGTCGTGGAGAGGCTGGCGTGGCCAAGCATCTCCTGGATCGCGCGTAGGTCAGCACCCGCGTCCAGCAGGTGCGTCGCGAAGCTGTGCCGCAGCGCGTGGGGGTGCAGGCGTGAAACACCGCCGGCGCGGCCGCGGGCCTGCACGATGCGTCGCATCGAGCGGTCGGTGAGCGGGCCGCCGCGGCGGTTGGTGAAGAGCCGGTCGTGGTCGGCCATGGGGCGCTCGGCGATCCAGGCACGGATGGCGGCCACGGCGGCGCCGCCCATCGGGACGCGGCGCTCCTTGCCCCCCTTGCCGCGGCGAACGCGGACCACACCGTCGATGAGGTCGACGTCGCCGATCGCCAGGGCGGCGGCCTCGCCGACGCGGAGGCCGGCGCCGTACATGAGCTCGATCAGCGCCATGTCGCGGGCGGGGGCCTCGTCCTCGGCGGCGTCGAGGACGTGGGTCATTTCGTCGACCGTGGCGGTGCGCGGCAGGGTGCGGCCCACCTTGGGGCGGCCCAGGTCGGCGGCGGGGTCGACGGGCAGGCGGTCGGTCTTGCGCATCCAGCGATAGAATGCGCGGATGGCGCTCGCGTGGCGAGCGACGGTGACGGCCTTGCGGCCGCGTCCGACCAGGAACAGGAAGCCACGCAGGTCCAGCCGCGTCACGGTCTCCAACGTGCGACCGTTCGTGGCCTGGTGGGCGACGAGGCGCTCCAGGGTCTGGAGGTAGGCCTTCTCGGTGGCCGGGCTGGCGCCGCGCTCGGCGCGGAGCCAACGCGAGAAGGTCTGGACGAGGTCGGCGTCGGTCACGAGAAGAGGAGCGGCCAGTCTTCGCCGAGGATGCCACCGATCTCGCCGTCGAGGCGCTCGAACAGGGCGATCGCGGCCGCGCGGCGGGCGTCGTCGAGATCGGCGATGTCCTCGCCGAGCACGCTAGACGGCTCGATATCGAGGAGCAGCCGCATGGCGGCTTCCTCATCCAGGTGGCCGAAGTCCTGCAGGATCTGCATGAACCTCGCGGCCTTCCCGGTCAGCCGGACCTCTGGCACATCGCTCAAGCTGGCCTCCCCGACGGAGCGTATCCGTGCCCGGACCCGCGGACCACGACGCCCTCGACCTCAAGTGTCGCCAGCATACGGATCAGCTCGACCGTGGACCGCCCGTGGCGGCGCGCGACCTCGTCGATCGGCTCGCCGCGGTACACGTCTTCCAGCCAATCCTCGGCGCGGCGCTCGGCGGCGCCGCTGACCTGGGCCACGAAGGTGGGCACGTCGACGACCACGTGGGCGCCGTCGCGGATGAGGCCCAGGCAGCCCACGCTGGCGGGCGCGCCGACCGGGCCTGGCACCGCGGCGACCTCCCTGCCCTCGCCCAGCGCGAGCCTGGCCGTGATCAGGGCGCCGCTGCGGTCGGCGGCCTCCACCACCACGCACCAGCGCGACAGGCCGGCGATCCACTGGTTGCGGATCGGGAAGGTGTGCGGGCGCGCCGGCAGCGCGTCGGGGAACGTGGAGACGACGGCCCCACCGCGCTCGATCAGGTGCCGACGCAGCCAGCGGTTGGACGACGGCGCCGTGTAGTCCAGGCCGTGGCCCAGGAACGCGACCGTCTTGCCCGCCTCGGCGGCGCCCCGATGCGCCTCAGTGTCGATGCCGCGGGCCAAGCCGCTGACGACCAGCACGCCGGCCTCTGCCAGGCGCGCGCCGAGCTGCCGGGCGATCGCGCGGCCGTAGGCGGTCGCTTCCCGGGTGCCGACCACCGCGACCGCCGGCATGGACAGCACGTCCGGGTCTCCGTCGACCAGCAGCACCGGCGGCGGCTGACGCATGAGGCGGAGCTGCGCCGGGTAGCGCGGGTCGGCCATCGTCACGACCTTGCCGCAGGTCTGCCGCGGTGGGGTCGCCACCCACCAGCGGGCGCGCTCCACGGGTACGCCCGCCGCGATCAGCGCGTCCGCGCCGCCCGCTACGAGCCGGTTCCAGCCACCGGCCGCGTCCGCGACCGCCGAGAGGTCGAGCCCATCGCCATGATCCATGGCGCCGGCCCAGAATGAGGTGAGGTGTTCCATGGGCGGCAACCTAGGCCGCGCACGACGCGCCTGCGGAAGCAGCGCCGCTGGATTTCCGCCCCGAAAGCGCCGACCCGCGAACTACAGCGACTTCACGCCGACGATCGACGGGGTCTCGTGCACGCCCGGCACCGTGGTGAGCACCGAGTCCACCTTGGCGCGCGTGTCCATGGCCTCATCCGTGCTGCCGTAGCTGCCACTGAACAGGATCCACACGGCCTTGCCGTCCTCCAGACGGACGGTGCGCCCGACCGCGAAGCCCGCGGCCGCCAGCACGTCGCGGGTGGCGGTGGCGTCCTTCTCGTCGGAGAACTCGCCGACGTGGATCGTGTACTCGCCCTCGGGGAGCGGGTCCGTCGCGCCGTCGGCCACCGAGGGGGCGCCGGGCACCGCGGCGTCGACCGCGGCGGGCTTGGGGGCGGCGGTGGGCACCTCGACGGTGCCGCCGCCCGCGAAGAACTGCGGATAGGTCATGGCCTGCGAGGCGTGCAGCACGTTTCCGCGCTCAACCTCGGCGAGCAGCTCGACCAGCTCCTGGCCGGGGACGCCGTCGACCATGCTGACGGGCGTGCCGTCCGACGTGACGGCGACTTTGGCCCGGCCCAACGCGAAGCCGACGCCGAACATGACCACGGACAGGAGCACCGAGAGCGTCAGCGCCGCGTGGACGTGGCTGCGGGACACGCGGAATTCCCGGGCGTCGCGGAGGCGTTGCAGCTCACCCATGTTCCCACTCCTGTCGGTCGTTCGCCAAGGCATCGGGCCAAGGCCGGACTTCGGACGGTGCGTCTGTGATGACGCACCCGCCATTCGCGTCCGCGAACGAGCGTATCCTGTCCACGAGCTGCGCGAGAACCTGCGGATCGTTTCCGCCGCAGGTCACGATCAGCGCGCCCCGGGCGTACAGATCGTCGGGCGAGATCTCGTGGCAGGCCACGTCGAACCGAGCGCGGATCCGGTCGCGGAGCGACACAAGCACCTGCCGACGATCCTTGAGGCTTCGCGCCCCAGGGATCGCCAGCTGCAGCACCAAGACACCGACGTACGCGCGGAGGAGGCTCATGCGTGTACGTGGGCCTTACGGAGCCTCAACCTCAACCTTGGCGAAGGTCTCGACGATGTCACCCACCGCGAGGTCGGCGAAGTCGGCCAGGCCGATACCGCACTCGTAGCCGCTCTGGACTTCGCGGACGTCGTCCTTGAAGCGCTTGAGCGTGGAGATCTTGCCCTTGTAGATCTCCTTCCCGTCGCGGAGGACGCGGGCGCCGTGGCTGCGCGCGATCGAACCGTCGAGGATGTAGGAACCGGCGATGGTGCCGACCTTCGAGATGTTGAAGACGGCGCGGATCTCGGCCGAGCCCTGACGCTGCTCCTCGTACACTGGCTCCTTGAGGCCCTTGAGGCTGGACTCGATCCGGTCGAGCAGCGCGTAGATGACCTCGTACAGCTCGGGCTTCACGCCGACCTGATCGGCGGCCTCGCGGGCGCGGGAGTCAACCTTGACGTTGAAGCCCATCAGCATGCCACCGTTGGCCGCGACGAGGTTCACGTCGGACTCGGTGATGTTGCCGACGCCCTCATGGAGGATGCGGACGTCCGTGCCGCCGACCGAGATGTTCTCGATGGCGTAGCGCAGCGCTTCGAGCGAGCCCTGCACGTCGGCCTTGAGGACAACGAGGAGGGTCTTGAGCGACTCGGCGCCGGCGATGCGACGGAGATCGTCGATGGTGCGGCGGCGGTTCTTCGCCATGAGCGCCTGCTTCTCCTGATCCGAGCGATGCTCGGCCAGGGTGCGGGCGTTCTTCTCGTTGGCGACGACGGCGAGCGAGTCACCGACGCGGGGCAGATCGGACAGGCCGAACAGCTCGACCGGCGTGGAGGGGCCGGCCTCCTTGAGGCTGCGGCGGCGGTCGTCGACCATGGCGCGAACGCGGCCATGGGTGGTGCCGAGGACGACGTAGTCACCCTGGCGCAGGGTGCCCTGCTGGATCAGCACGGAGGCGACCGGGCCGCGGCCGCGCTCGATCTTGGCCTCGATCACGGTGCCTTCGGCGGCGCGCTCGGGGTTGGCCTTGAGCTCAAGCACATCGGCCTGGATCAGGATCGCGTCGAGCAGGGCGTCGATGCCCTCGCCCTTGAGCGCCGACGTGTGCACGAACTGCGTGTCACCGCCCCACTCTTCGGGGATGAGCGCGAACTCGCCCATGCGCTGCTTGATGGAGTCCGGGTTGACGCCCGCCTTGTCGCACTTGTTGACCGCGACGATGATCGGGACGCCGGCGGCCTTGGCGTGGTTGATCGCTTCGATGGTCTGCGGCTGCACGCCGTCATCCGCAGCGACCACGACGACGACGATGTCGGTGACGCTGGCGCCGCGGGCGCGCATGGCCGAGAAGGCCGCGTGACCGGGGGTGTCGAGGAAGGTGACCGGACGGCCCTTCCAGTCGACCTGGTAGGCGCCGATGTGCTGCGTGATGCCACCGGCCTCACCCGCGGCGACGCGCGCCTTGCGGATGCTGTCGAGCAGCGTGGTCTTGCCGTGGTCGACGTGACCCATGATCGTGACGACCGGGGGACGCTCGGCGCCGCCGACTTCCTCTTCCTCCTGGCCGATGTGGGCCAGGTACTCCGACTCGTCGAAGGTGGTGTTCTCGATCTCGTAGTCGAAGTCTCCGGCGATGATCGACGCGGTGTCCACGTCGAGCATTTCGTTGACGGTGACCATCTGGCCGAGCTCCATCAACTTCTTGATCAGGACCGGCGCCTTGAGCGACAGCTCCTGGGCCAGCTGACCGACGCTGATCATGCCGTCGACGCGGATCTTGCGCTTCTGAGCCTTGGGCTGTGGCGAGGAGGTCTTCAGACCGCCCGAGGGCTTGCGCTTACGGCGACGCGCGGCCATGGCCATCGCGTCCTCAACCTGCATGCGCTCGCGGCGACCGCGGCGGGCCTGGTCCATCGGGCTTCCGGCCGGGGCGGCAGGCGCCGCGGCGGTCTCGACCACGCCGCGCGTGGGGCGGCCGCGGGTGCGGGTGTCGGCGTTGGAGGCGGCGACGGCGGCGGCTTCACGGCGCTGACGCGCCATGAACGCCTCGGGGTTCGTCGGATCGTAGCCGGGGGGCGGACGCACGACGGCGGATCCGAGACCCTGGAAGCGAGGACGCTCGCCAGATCCGGGCGGGACCGTGACCTCGACGCGCTCGCTACGGACCGCGGCCGGGCGGACGGGCGCAGCGGCCACGGCCGGAGCGGGCGCGGCGGCCACAGGCGCGGGGGCCTCAACCACGGGCTCGGGGACGACCACGGTCGCCTTGACCGGTTCCGGGGCCTCGACCTCGACGGGGGCTGCGACCACGGGGGCCGCGACGGGCTCGAGCTCAACCACCACAGGGGCGGGGGCGGGAGCAGGCGCGGGGGCCTCGACCACCGGCTCGGGGACCACGACTGGCGCGGCCTCGACCACGGGCTCGGGCTTGCGGACAGGGGCCGGGGCGGGCGCGGGGGCATGCACCACAGGCTCAGGCACGGGCTCCGGCTCGGGGACCGGTGCGGCGCGACGGCGCACGACCGTGGCGACGGTGCGGGTCGGCTCGACGGGTGCGGCGGCGACCTCATCTTCGGCACCCGGGCGGCGGCGGACGACGGCCTTGGTCACCTTGGTGGTGACCGCGCCATCGCGCTCGCGTCCCATCACAGCGTCCGGCTTCCTGCGGACGTCGCCGGGCTGGGAGATGCGCTCAAAGATGTCCTTCTTGCTCATGCATTCCTTCGAGGGCGACTCGCCCACCCGCGGAGAGCCGTGGTGGAGCCACTGCCGAACGGCGATCCCCAGTGTGGGGTGGGCGTTCAGGAGTGCGAGCCGTCGTTGCGCCGATTTCGCGGTGCGGGGCGTCGCCCGTTAACCCAGCGCAGACAGGCGGCGCAACTGCCTTCGGAGCCAAGCGCCCGGTCTGGACGACGGCGCGCCGAACGCGGCGATGGGCTTTCGACCTACAATCGCCCCGAGCTCCTCCGACGTCCACGGCAGGGCCACGATCGTGAGGCCCTCCCCTGCCGCGCGCACGTCGTCGACGGTCCGCTCAGCCGCGTCAGAAGATATTCCAACCAGCACGACTGAGTCTGACTGGATCGCGGCCGTCAGGCGCTCCCGACCGATGACGAGCGCGCCCGCGGCCTGCGCCATGGTCATGCCGTCCTTGATGCCCTGCAGCACGTGGGCGCGGACGGACGCGAGCACGGCGTCGACGTCCATCTTGGCGCCGAGCTCGTGCTCCACCAGGCCCTTCTTGCGGCCCAGCTGCTTGAGCGTGTCCGCGTCCGGCAGGATCCACACCCCACGCCCCGGAAGCTTGGCGTGGTAGTCCACCACGACCTCGTCGTCCGGGGAGGCGACGAGTCGGACGAGCTCCTCGCGAGGATGCGTCGTCCGGCTCACCACACAGGTGCGCTCCGCCTCAGCCAAGGTCCTCAGACCTCAGGCGGCACGTCGTCGTCAGACGGCGCGGGGTGCTTGCGGCGCTCCGCCTCTTCCATGATCAGCTGCTCGACCACGCCGTCGGCGCCGTCGACGACGGACTCACCGAAGGCCTCATCGCGCGACAGGATCGCGGCGATCTCGGACGGCTCGGCGTCCGCGAGGTCCTGAGCGGACAGGAAGCCGTGGCGGATCAGGCGGTCGACCTGCTCGTTGTCGAGCACGGTGACGCGGCCGATCTCACCGCGGGCATCGTCCATCTGGGCGCGGTGCTTGAGCTCAGACGTGATGTCGATCTTCCAGCCGACGAGCTGCGACGCGAGGCGCACGTTCTGGCCGCGACGGCCGATGGCCTTGGCCAGCTGGTCGTCGGGGACGATGAGCTCCATCGTGTGGTTCTGCTCGTCGATGTAGACGCGGGCCACGCTGGCCGGCGCGATGGCGTGCACCACGAAGCGCGCGGGGTCCGGGTGCCAGGGGATGATGTCGACGGCTTCGCCGCGGCACTCGTTGACGACGGCCTGGACACGGCTGCCCTTCAGGCCGACGCAGGCGCCCACCGGATCGACGTCGGGATCACCGGAGGACACGGCGATCTTGGCGCGGTGGCCGGGCTCGCGGGCGCAGGCCTCGATGTGCACGATGCCTTCGTAGATCTCAGGGACCTCCATCTCGAACAGCTTCATCAGCAGGCCGGGGTGCGTGCGCGACAGGATGACCTGCGGCGTGCGCGTGGCCTTGTTGATGTCGAGCACGTAGGCCTGGATGCGGTCGCCGGGGCGGTAGGTCTCGGTCATCACCTGCTCACGGCGGGGCAGGATGGCCTCGGCGCGGTTCAGGTCGACGATGATGTTGCCCTTCTCGAAGCGGCGAACGATGCCCGTGATGAGCTCGCCCTTGCGGTCCTTGAACTCGTTGAACGTGAGCTCGCGCTCGGCGTCACGGAGTTTCTGGATGATCACCTGCTTGGCGGTCTGCGCGGCGATGCGGCCCAACGCGCCGACCTCGATGTCGAGGCGGAAGCCCAGGCTGTCCCCGATGAGGACCTCAGGATCGTGCTCGCGAGCGGCGTCGAGGAGGATCTCGGAGTCCTCGTCTTCGATGGTCTCGACGACGGTGCGGTACTCGTAGATGTCGACTTCGCCGGCGTCGTCGTCGTACTGGACTTCGAGGTCCTTGTTCGGACCGAACACGCGACGAGCCGCGGCTTCAATCGCCGACTCGACGATCTCGACGACCTGATCGCGCGGGATGTTCTTCTCGTGATGGAGGGCATCGACGAGGCGCGCGAGTTCGCTTGTGATCATGGGGACTCCTGGTCGCTTGAAGGCTCATCCGAACTTGCGTCGGCGTCCGTGGGTACGGACGGCGCGCCATCGGCCAACTGCTGGTATTCGTCAAGATCCAACACAAGGTGGGCAGAGTCGATCGAGGCGAAGGCCAGCACGTGCTCCGTGCCGTCCGCCTCCACGATGACATCGTCCCCTTCCACGCGGAGCAGGCGCCCAGCGTAGCGTCGCCGAGGCAGGCCCTCCTCCATGCGGATGCGAGCCCGGAACCCGACGAAGCGCTGGAAGTCTTCTAAGCGCTGGACCGGACGCTCGATGCCCGGGCTGGAGAGCTCCAGCTCATAGGCGGTCGACATCGGGTCTGACGCGTCGAACACCGGACCCAGGCGAACGCTGGCGAGCGCGCAGTCGTCCGCGCCGACCCCGCCTGGCTTGTCGATCGACAGGCGCAGGATGGGCCGACGGCGGCCGCCGATCAGCTCCACGGCCACGAGATCCAGACCGAGGCGACGAAGCGTCGGCTCAACGAGGGCTCGAATGGAGGCACGGAGGGCTGTGGGATGCAACGCGGGGATCCGGGAAAGCAAAAGGGGAGCGACCCGAATGGGCCGCTCCCCTCGCATGGAAGCTTGTGGGACCACTTCCCCTACTCCGCCAAGCCCCCGGGATCAAGCCGAGCGACCGACGACCACGACCGCATCAGGCTGACGGCTTCTTCCCGCCGGTCCACAGAGGCGGCCCATCGGGCAGCTTGAACACCATCCCAAGCACCGACTCGCCCTGGTCGTTCTTGAAGCGCGAGACCCGGGCCAGGGTCGGGAAGGTCGTCCCCTGAAGAGTCCACACGAAGGTGAGCAGGCCGGTGACCTCCTTGGCGGGCTTGCCGTGCAGGGCGTCGAGGTGATCGCGCACTTTGGCCCAGGCCGCGTCCACGTCCATCTTGTCGCGGCTGAAGAAGGACACCTCAATCGCGTTGGCCCGCGCGAGCGCCTGCCCGACGCGCACCGTCAGCCGACGGCCGTTGCCAGGCGGATCCGCCACGTCGAGCGAGGTCTGCGATCCACCGCCAGACGGCGTCCACCCAGGAGGCGTCGGGAGCTCAGCGAGCGGCGTGCCCAGCGCGACGGCCAATGGCACCGGCGCGCCGTCGGGAAACACCAAGTCCAGCACGTCCGCGCCGACATCGAACCGATCTGCGCCCGCTCGCATGGCCGCCCTCCAGAGCGTCCAGCCCTATCCCAGACCGTCCCGTCGTGTCGCTCCACGCCCGGTGTCGCGTGTCCGCGGGCGCCCCGAACGGTTAGCCGCCCCTCCCTGCGCCTCCCCGCGCCACGCCGGAGCCCCGTTGTCCCGCTTCCTGACCGCGCTCGATTCCGGTGTGCTCGTCGCTGATGGCGGCATGGGCAGCACGTTGCACCAGCTGTCCGAGCGTAGCTTTCGCGCGCCGGACGAAGTCAACCTGGAGCAGCCCGACTTGGTGCTCGCCGTTCACCTGCGGTTCCTGCAGGCCGGCGCGCGGCTGATCGAGACGAACACGTTCGGCGCCAACCGCGCGCGCCTGGATCGCATCGGCCGGGCCGGCGACGTGGCGAGCCTCAACGCCCGCGCGGTGAAGTTGGCCCGAGAGGCCCGCGACATCGCGGGCGTGGACGCGTTCGTCGGCGGTTCGATCGGCCCGTCGGGCCTGCGCGTGGACCGCTCCGACGAGCAAGCCGTCCACCTGCGCGACATCTTCGCCGAGCAGGCCGCAGCGCTTGAAGACCGTGGCGTCGACACGTTCGTGCTCGAGACGTTCACGTCGGCCTGGGAGCTGGCGCGTGCGGTCGAGGGCGTGCGGCGCACGTCGAGCCTGCCGATCCTCGCTCAGATGGCGCTCCCCGCGGCCGACGAGTGGGGCGAGCCCGAGGACGACGCGCTCGACCCGACAGTGCTCCGCCTGGTCGAAGCGCTCGCCGCGCTCGACGCCGACGTGATCGGCCTGAACTGCAGCGTCGGCCCCGGCCAGATCCTGCCGGCCTTCAAGCACCTCGCGTCGATAGCGCCGGGCCGTCGCCTCGCCGTGCAGCCGAACTCCGGCCTGCCGCGGCGCGAAGGCGGCCGCTACCTGTACCCGTCCGCGGACCCGGCCTACTGGGGTCAGTTCGCCAAGGACGCCGTCGCCGCCGGCGCGCGCCTGGTCGGCGGCTGCTGCGGCACCACGCCCGAGCAGATCAACGCGGTCGCGCAGGCGATCCGCGGGCTGGGCCCCACCACCGCCGTCACGGCGCAGCCCCCGGCCGTCGCGCGCGCCGTCGCGCCGACGACCACCGCCAAGACGGGCCGCCTCGCCGAGCGCCTCGCCAGCGGCGAGTTCGTGGTCAGCGTGCAGGTGGATCCGCCGAAGAGCACGCAGGTCGAGGTCGTGCTCGACGCCGTCCGCGCGTTCCGTGACTCCGGCCACGTCCACTGCGTCGACGTGAACAGCAACCCGATGGCGCGCCTGCACATGGACGCGCTGTGGCTGTCGGCCCGGATCGAGGCCGAGGGCATGGAGACGATCGCGCACTACACGCCGCGCGACGCGTCGCTCATGGGCATCCAAGGCAACCTGCTCGGCGCGTGGCAGGCGGGCGTGCGCAACGTGCTCGTCATCACTGGCGACCCGTCGGTGGTGCGTGGCGAGCCCGGCGCGGGCGATGTCTATCAGACCGACAGCATCGGCATGGTGCGCTCGCTCCGGCAGCTCAACGAGGGCCGCGACACCTTCGGCAACACCATCGGCGATCCACCCGCGTTCACGCTGGGCGTGGCCGTGAACCCGAACCACGAGGACCTGGACTTCGAGGTCGAGCGCTTCAAGCGCAAGCTCGACGCCGGCGCGCAGTTCGCGATGACCCAGGTGTTCTTTGAATGGGATTGCTGGGAGCGCTTCCTGGAGAAGCTGGGCGGCACCTGCCCGATCCCGACGCTCGCCGCGGTCTGGCCGCTCACCTCCCACCGGCTCGCGCTGCGCCTGCACCACGAGGTGCCGGGCATCCTGGTGCCGGACTCCGTGCTGGGTCGCCTGGAGGCGGCAGGCGCAGGGGCGCGCGACGAGGGCTTCGCGATGGCGCGCCAGATGTTGGCCGGCGCCCGCGAGCGCGTTCAGGGCGTGTACGTGATCGCGCCGTTCAAGCAGCCGGTCGCGGCGCTTGAGCTGTTCAAGGGCTGAGCCTCAGTCCTCGACCGGGTCGCCAGACTCGCGCGGCCCCGGTGGGAGTGCCGCGCGGGCCACGGCGACGCGCGCCAGGTCCTCGCCATACCAGCGCGCGAGGGTCTCGATGACGTCCGCCGCTGACCGAACGCTCGTGGCGTCGGCCGCCTCGTCGCCGCCGATCAGGGCCACCGCTCGGTAGCCGAGCACGGTCGCCACGAGGCTGTCGGATGTCTCCGGGCGGTCGAAGGCCGGGATGCGAACCCCCGCCCAGCGCAGGCGCTCGACCAGCGCGGGGCCGGTGGGTCGCTGCGGCTGCTGGAGGAGCGGGCCCTCGGTGACGGCGGCGCGCAGCGGGGCGCGGTCGACTTGGTCGACCGACACGACGAGCACCGGCTGCGGGAGGCGGTGCCCGCGCAGCGTGAGGAAGGTCTTCATGCCGTCCTGGTGCGCGTGCCCGCAGCCGGTGAACACCGTCCAGACCGCGAGGCCCGGCACCGGGCTCGCGTCGAGCCGACGCGCCACCTCCATCAGCGCGGCGATGCCGCCGGCGCCAGACGAGGGCTCGGCGCGGCGCATCGTGACGAGCACCATGAGGCTGGTGAGCGCGTTCACGCCCAGACAGGCCCAGTACAGCGCGTAGAGTGGCGTACCGTACTCTTCGGAGAGCGCTCGCAGCAGCAACAGCACCGCCAGCGTCACCGTCGAACCCAGGACACCACGCAGCGGCCTGCGCCAGAAGCGTGGGCGCCGGACGTGCACACGCGGCGCGTCGAGCGGGGTCGACAGGATGAGGGTGCCCAGCGGGGACGTGTCCTCGGCGGGCGGCAGGACCAGGTTGTAGGACGCACGTCGCCATAGCCACATGCGCAGCGGGCCCAGGCGCCCCGTGCCCTCGAGCATCAGGCTGACCGACACCAACGCGCAGCCGATCGCGCCGAGCGCGGGGTACCACGCGCCGAGCACCCCAAACGCGAGCGCGCCGCCACCGTGCAGGCCAAGCTCCATCCACGGGAGGTGATGCCCGACCAGCCCCTCGATGCGCGCCGCGATCGAGTCGGGGAGGCGCGCGCGCACCAGATCAAGCGCCGCCCGCTCTCCGGGGGTGCCCGCATACCGCCCCTCGATCGCCTGCAGCGCCGCGAGATCGGCCGAGATGTGGTCGTCTGGCTCCAAGGACTTCCTCCATCCTGCACGCAAGCACTTGCCCCGAACGCCGCGCAATGGCACCATGTCCCGCGAGACGGAGAGTCCCCCGATGCGCTTCCTCGGCAAAGAGTACGACGGCACCGGCGTCACGATCGCGATTATCGACTCCGGCGTCAACGTCGACGACCCCCGCTTGAAGGGCATGACGATCGACGGCTGGTCGATCGAGCTGGGCGCAACCGGCCACGCGATGCTCCGCCCGGAGTTCCACGACGAGCACGGCCACGGCACGGAGATCGCCACCGCGGTCGCGGCGATCGCCCCCGGCTGCCGCATCGTCGCAGTCAAGATCATGGGCAAGAAGCTCCGCACCTCCGCCGAGTTGATGGCCGCAGGTATCGAGACCGCAGCCCGCAATGGCGCGCACGTCATCAACCTGTCCCTCGGCACCCCGAACATGGGCAAGGCGCTCCTGCTCCGCGAGTGCTGCGCGCAGGCCGTCGACATGGGCGCGGTCGTCCTGGCCGCCGCCCACCCCCAGGGTGAGCGCGCCTACCCCGCCGATCTGCCCGAGACGGTCGGCGTCACGTCCGACCCCAAGTGCCCGGCGGACCGCTTCTTCTACTTCGATCCGGGCCGCTTCCCCCGCAAGACCTGGCCCGCGCTCACGGACAAGTTCCTGGCCTACGGCCACACGGACGTTCGCGGCAGCAAGCAGCGCGCCCGGTACCGTGGGTCGGGGATCGCCACCGCGTACATGTCGGCGTACGTCGCCTGCTTGCGGCAGGCGCGGCCGCGGCTGGACGCGCATGAGACGCTGGAAGGGTTGCGGACGCGGGCGCTGACGCCGATGCCTGAGGTTGGGTACGCCTA
>CAIOSP010000052.1 GCA_903861005.1 uncultured Pseudomonadota bacterium | reverse complement strand
CTGCGCGACACGCTGACGCTTCACAGCGATCGCGGCACATCGATGCGCAGCCGCACGGTGGCCGAGATGCTCGACGACCTGGGCGTGACGAAGTCGCACAGCCGGCCGCGGACCTCGAACGACAACCCGTTCTCCGAGAGCCAGTTCAAGACGATGAAGTACTGCCCGTTCTTCCCTGGCCGGTTCGCGTCCGTCGCGGAGGGGCGCACGTTCTTCGAGCTGTTCTTCGCCTGGTACAACACCGAACACCACCACAGCGGCATCGCGATGCTGACGCCGGCCGTGGTCCACAGCGGTCGGGTCGACGAGGTGCTGGCGGTTCGCCAGACGGCGTTGGACACTGCGCACGCCGCCCATCCCGATCGCTTCGTCCGTGGCGCGCCGAAGGTGTCGCGCCCGGCGACGGAGGTGTGGATCAATCGGCCGAGCCAGGCCGTCCTCCCGAACGGGGAGGACGACTCGTCGTCCACCCCCCAGAAAGCCAAGAACGCGCCCGCGGAGTCGAGGCCGTGCCCAGCCGGGCCCCCTGCACAAGCGAGCCATGCGAGCGCGGAAGGGGTGGATGGGCTGGCCTCGGCGACGGGGCGGGTTCCGCAGGCCGTCGTGGGTCAGAGAATGTGAACGCGTCGTGTCTCATCCACGTTGACAGGTTCCGTTGCGCGGGTGGGCGGATGGCGAGATAATCGGGCGGCGAGACGGGCATTTCACGCTCGCGGAGTCCGAGGCGTACGCGCGTTGCCCGATGGGCGCGGAGCGCCCGCAGCAGTAAGCTGAGCTTAAGGCGCCGCCGGGCGCAGACGGGCGAGCGCTGGTGTCCGGCGTGTCCGAGAAGCCGCCTGCCAAGCAGTCCAACTCAACTCAATACGGACGTACGCGGCGCGTCTGTGACGGTCACAGGAGAGTGATATGCGTCGAGCAGCGTCCGTGTTGGGTCTTGTGCTGGCGCTGAGCACGGTCACGTGGGCGGCGGAGCCCGTGTCCGCGCCTACTGCGGGGGCAATCCCGGCGACTCCGGCGACCCCGGTGACGCGTGGCACGAGCTTCGGCGGCTCGTCGTCGAGCTCGTCGTTGGCGCAGGCGCTGCATGACGCGGAGTGCCATGCCGCGTCTGCGGCCCTCGCGGCGGCGGCGCAAACCAAGCGGCTGGACGCGGAGAGCCAGCGCGTTCAGGCTGAGGCGGCGTCCGCGTGGTCGGCGCTGGCGCCGACGGTCGCGGGCTTTCTGCGGTTGCCAAACGCGCAGCGCGGCCCGGTGATCGCCGAGGTGGAGTCGTTCCTGTCGAAGGCGCGCGGGGCGGCGACGGAGGACTCTGGCGGTTTCGAGACGGTGACGCCGACCGCGCCGGTGGGGTGCGCGGCGGAGACGCTGCCGGTGCGGGCTTCGAGCCGTTCTTTGACGCTGCCCGAGGTGGCGAAGGCCGAGGCGGCGCTGGCGGCGTTGAAGACCCCGTTCGGCGTCGACGCTTCGCCGGTCGCGGGTACGCCAACCACCTCGGGCGCTTGGTCGGGGAGCCAGGGTGTGAAGGTGGCGCAGATCCCAAGGGGGACGTTCACGATGGGCTCGCCGACTTCCGAGTCTGAACGGCAGTCTGACGAAGCCCAGGTCACGGTGACGCTGAGCCACGACGCGCTGATGATGACGACCGAGGTGACGCAGGGGCTTTACCGCGCGGTGACCGGGACGAACCCGTCCCGCTTCTCCTCGTGCGGCGCGACGTGCCCGGTCGAGGACGTGTCCTGGCTGGACGCGGCGTCGTTCGCGAACGCGCTGTCGGTCAAGGACGGGCTGACGCCCGCGTACGCCATCTCGGGCTCGTCGGTGACGTGGACCCGCGGCGCGAACGGCTGGCGCCTGCCGACCGAGGCGGAGTGGGAGCGCGCGGCGCGCGGCGGCCAGGCCACGGTTTACGCGGGGAGCAGCGAGCTGGATGCGGTCGGCTGGTATTCCGACAACAGCGGAAGCAGCACACATGCCGCCTGCGGCAAGACACCGAACGCGTATGGCCTGTGCGACATGAGCGGGAACGTCTGGGAATGGACCTGGGACTGGTACGCCGAGTCCCGCACGGGAGCGTTGACAGATCCAGCAGGGCCGGCCTCCGGGTCGGCCCGGGTGCTCCGTGGTGGGGGTTGGTACTTCGACGCGTCCGTCGCGCGCGTCGCGCGCCGCTACAACTTCGACCCCGGCTACCGCGGCAACGCCCTCGGCTTCCGTCTCCTCAGGTCGCTCCCTTGATCCTTGATCCCTTGTTCCCTCGTCCCTTGTTCGTGTGGAGCGTCGGCGGTCTTGGGTCCG
>CAIOSP010000051.1 GCA_903861005.1 uncultured Pseudomonadota bacterium | reverse complement strand
GTCTACACGGACTGCCCCCCCGCGGGCTCCGAAGACACCACGCCCGCCGAAGACACGGACGTGGTTCCTGGCGATGACACGGACGCAGCCGCGCCCTGAGCTGCCCTGGGAGAGCTAGAATGACGGACATTCGCATCGCGTGTGTCGTGGCGTCGCTTGCCTTGTCGACGTCGGCGTTCGCCGCGTCCTCTTCGGTGAAGGCGTCCAGCGTGCTCAAGGACTCCGAGGGCGTGACCCACGGCGCGGAGCTGGCCTTCGACGGCCTGATGTCCACCGCGTGGGCCGAGGGCGACATCGGCCCGGGTGAGGGGTCGTGGATCGAGATCACGCTCGATCACACCACGGCGATCGAGTCCGTGTCGATCTGGCCGGGTGACCTGTCGCGTGACGACCGCTCCGCCAAGGAGAACGGCCGCCCCAAGGTCGTGACCGTCGAGCTGATCGGCAAGGGCGAGCCCGTGACCGCCCAGACCGCCATGCGCGACGTCGGCAGCGCGGGCGCGCAGCGCGTGGACGTGACGGTGGTGGGTGATGCGGATCGCATCCGCATCCACCTCGACGAGGTCTACAACGGCTACCTCCACGACGATGCGTACATCGCCGAGGTCGCGCTGAACTTCTCGGCGGGCGTGGCGCCCACGTTCGACAAGATCGACGCCTATGTGGCGAGCGACGCGGGCGTGAAGGCCGCCGCCGCCCACAAGGACGAGATCATCACGCTGTTCGAGCGCTTCACCACGGCCGAATTTGGCGACCGTGACGCGCTCGCGCAGCTGGTCGCGTGGGCGGGCGACGGCGCACCGTACCTGCGGGACCGCGTCAAGAAGGAGGCGCCGCTGGGCTACCGGCTGCAGGCGCTGCCTGCGGACGCCGAGGCGATCGGCGCGCTGCTCAAGCTCAAGGACCCGAACGCCATCCCTGGCATCCAGCTCGCGGCCCTGCGCTCGCGCGGCAAGGACGCCCGCCGCTACGAGGGCTTGGTGTCGTACTTCGAGGCCTACGCGCAGCTCAAGGGCGGCGGCCGTCGCGTCATCGCCCCGTGGGGTGAGCAGGGCTGGGAGAAGGGCGCGATCCACACGTTCGGCGAGCCCGCCGGGGTCGCGCTCGGTCAGTACGGTGACGTCTACGTGGCTGACACCGCCAACCAGCGCGTGAACGTCTACGGCCCGGATGGCCGCCTGCGCAGCGCGTGGGGCAAGGGCGATCCGAACATCACGGACGCCTGGTTTGGCGGCAAGCGTCGCCACTACGTGGCCGGCATGGAGGCCTCCACCGCGGACGGTGGCTTCACGGACCCCATCGCCTTGGCGATCGTCCCCGGCCATGAGCCCGACGAGGTCGTGGTGCTTGACGCGCTCGGCCACCTCAGCTGGTTCGACGGCAACGGCCAGTTCCTGCACGGCTGGAAGGTGGACGGCAAGCCGGCCGAGGCGGGCGTCGGCGGCGGCGGGCACCTGCTCGTCGTCGGCGGCAACATCGTCGCGATCGTCGGGTCCAAGGGCTACGTCTACAACAACAACGGCGAGCTCAAGAACAGCTGGGACATCGAGGACGGCGCGCCGATCGCGGCGGCGGTCCTGAAGAACGGGCGCTTGGCGCTGGGCTTCCACCGCGGCGCGGTCGAGTACGACACGCTGGGCTTCCGTCACCACGTGCTGCTGGACGGCGACGAGCTGCCCAACGGCTACGAGGCGTGGTCGCTGGCCACTGACGAGAAGGGCAAGCTGTGGGCGGTGACCGACCGCGGCGATGCCGTGAAGTTCAAGAGCCCGGGCAAGCCCGAGTTCACCGTCAGCTTCTCCAAGGTCGGCATCTCGCCGCCGCGCTTCGCCGTCTTCCAGGACATGCTCTACGTCTCGACCGACGGGAAGGTCCTGAAGGTGGACGTGCTCGAGCTGCGGGAAGCGGCCCGCAAGGGCGCGGAGAACGAGTTCGAGGAGTGAGCGCCTTGGCGCCGCGCGCGCGGGCCCTTCGGGTGGGCCCGGTCGTCGGTCGGCAGGCTGGGCTCGTCGCGCGGGCTCATCGCGGGGGCGTGTTGGCGGGGCTGGTCCTCGTCGGCGCGTGCGCGGGCTCGTCTGAGGCGCCGTCGGGCGTGGCGCCGGTCGCCGACGCTCGGCCGGTCGACGTCGCGCCGCCCAAGCCTGCGCCCGCGCTGCCGGACTTAGCGCTCGCGGTGCCGGATCACGCCTCGTTGAGCCCGCTCGCCGCGCCGGCCTCCAAGGAGCTCGCCGCCACCCGGGCGACGCTCGCCGCCGTAGTCGCCAAGTGGGGCTTTGACCCGAACAACGCGTGGGCGATCGGCCACGCGCTGCAGGGCCTGGGCTCCGACGGGAAGATGCCGGACGGCGGCTCGGCGGTCGACTTCCTGTTCGCGTCCTACGCGGAGCGGGCGACAATCGGCGCCGCCGACGTGGTGCGCTTCATGAAGGCGCGCGGCGACATCCGGGTCGAGCCACACAGCGGCCTGACCATCAAGATCCTGACCGACATGGGCGTGCAGCCCGACCGCGCCGTCACCGTGCAGGGCGCGCCCGCCATGGTGGGCGACCTGTGGCGCGGCACCGTGCTCGGGACCTGGGTGGACGGTGACACCACGTCGCTTGGCAGCTGGAACGACACCCCGTGGACGCTGCAGGCCATCACGGCCTGGGCGCCGCCTGCCTACGCGTGGACCGCCGACGGTGGGCACGCGATGACCGTCGACCTGTTCACGCACGCGGTGGTGCAGAAGCTTGTTTTGGAGACGGCTTTCCTGCGTGAAGCTAAGGCTTTGGGCGGGACGTTCCAGAAGCAGAAGCAGGGGATCTTCGCGTACACCTGCGGGGGCGCGCACCTGCTCCAGGGCGCGTCGTACGCGGTGTCGCGCGGGTTTGGTACGCCCGAGGACCGCGCGGCGGTGGTCGACGCGCTGCATGTGCAAGCGTGGCGCTTCCCGATCGAGCTCGGCATCGTCGACGAGATGCTGGTGCGCGTGCCCAAGGCCAAGTCGCTGCTGCTGGTGCAGCGGCTCAAGATGGTCGGCCACCACCTGGAGACGCTGCAGCGCGGCGCCGCCGAGGGCCTGCTGGGTCCGGCCGACAAGGACATCGTGGACAGCGTCGCGCTGGCCGAGCGCGAGCTGATCGCGGCCGCGGCCGCCATCGTGAAGTCCGGCGCGTTCGACGCCATGCCCGAGGTCCGCGCCGCCAACGAGCAGGTGTTCCTGGACCTGATCGGCGACTCCGCCCACGCGGTCCACGGCATCGATCTGTCGACGGGCGCTGCGGGCGTGTGGAAGTAGCTCCGGCCGCGCTCGGACCGGTTAGACCGCGCCCGTTCGAGGCGAACAGGAGACCGCCGGCGGTGTAAGGCCGCGGGAGGAAAGTCCGGGCTCCATAGGGCAGGATGCCGGCTAACGGCCGGTGGGGGCGACCCCGAGGAACAGTGCAACAGAGAGTAGACCGCCAGGCCGTTCGCGGCTTTCGTGCGAGGCGCAAGCCAGACACGGGTCTCGCCTTCGGGCGGGTCGGTAAGGGTGAAAGGGTGCGGTAAGAGCGCACCGGCGTCGTCGGTAACGGCGGCGGCCAGGCAAACCCCATCCGGAGCAAGACCGAACAAGGAGCGTTTGAGGGCTGCCCGCCCGAGCTCCTGGGTTGGTTGCTTGAGGCCCCCAGCAATGGTGGTCCTAGAGGAATGGTCTCCACCCGCCAAGGAGCGATCCGCGGCGGTGACAAGACCCGGCTTACGGTCGCCTCGAACCGACCGTCCCCGCAAGGGGGCGGTCGCCTTTTCTCGAGCACGCCAACGCGGTACGTGCGCGCGGGGGCCTATAGCTCAGTTGGTCAGAGCACCCGGCTCATACCCGGAGTGTCCTAGGTTCAAGTCCTAGTGGGCCCACCAACTCCGTCTGCTCGCGCGGCGTCGTCGCGCGAGGAGCGGATGGCCTCGCTACTGCTCGATGAAGTTCTGCAGGCGCTTGCTGCGCGACGGGTGGCGCAGCTTGCGGAGCGCCTTGGCCTCGATCTGGCGGATGCGCTCGCGGGTGACCTCGAAGTCCTGACCGACCTCTTCCAGGGTGTGGTCAGAGCTCTGGCCGATGCCGAAGCGCAGGCGGAGCACGCGCTCTTCACGCTGGGTGAGCGTGGCGAGCACCATGCGCGTGGCGTCGGTGAGCGAGGCGGTCTCCATGTCGTCCGTGGGGGAGGGCGTGTTCTTGTCCTCGATGAAGTCGCCCAGGTGGGCGTCCTCTTCCTCGCCGATGGGGGTCTCCAGGGAGATGGGCTCCTTGGCGATCTTGAGGATGCGGTGGACCTTGTCGACCTGCATCTCCATCTTCTCGGCGATCTCTTCCGGGCGAGGGTCACGGCCCAGGTCCTGCTGAAGCTGGCGCTGCGTGCGGATCAGCTTGTTGATCGTCTCGATCATGTGGACGGGGATGCGGATGGTGCGCGCCTGGTCGGCGATGGCGCGGGTGATGGCCTGGCGGATCCACCAGGTGGCGTACGTGGAGAATTTGTACCCGCGCTGGTACTCGAACTTCTCCACCGCCTTCATCAGGCCGATGTTGCCCTCCTGGATGAGGTCCAGGAACTGCAGGCCGCGGTTGGTGTACTTCTTGGCGATCGACACCACCAAGCGCAGGTTGGCCTCGACCAGCTCGCACTTCGCGCGCTCGGCCAGGGCCTCACCGCGGCGGAGGTCTTGAGCGGCCTTGATCAGCTGGTCGCGCTCCATGCCGGTGGCGAGCTCGATCTTACGGATCTTGCGCAGCTCCTTGCGGACGCGGCTGTCGAATTCCTTCCAGCGCTCCTCGGAGATGCCGGTCTTCTTCATCAGGTCGTCGCCGCCGGCTTCCGGGGTGCGGCGCACCTTACGGATGGCGGGGCGGAGCTCACGGAGGGGGAGGCGGGCGTCGCGGGCGACGGCCTCAATCTCCTTCTCACACAGGGCGATCTCGGACCACGCGGCCTGGATGCGCTTGCTGATGTCGGACAGCTGCGGCTTGCTGAAGGCGACCGTGGCCAGCGCCGCGAACAGCTTCTTCTCGCTGGCGGAGATGGCGTCCTCAAGCTCCTTCTGGCGCTTGCGGCTCTTGGCCTTCTCGACCTCTTCGCGGTTGTTCGTCAGCTCGGCGATGAGCGACGTGCACTGCGCCTGCACGTCTTCCAGCGCGCGGTTGTCCGACGTGCGTGTGGGCTTGGCGCGCTTGCCGCTGCGCTGCGCCTTGGTCAGCCGCTCCACGTCCGCGTCGATCAGCTCCTGGATGGAGGAGACCGCGAGGTTGGACGTGAGGACGATGCGGCGAATGACGCCTTCTCCCTCTTCAATGCGCTGGGCGATCTCGATCTCGCCGTCGCGCGACAACAGGGACACGCCCCCCATCTTGCGCAGGTAGACGCGGACCGGGTCGTTGCTCTTAGTGGCGTCCGGCTTCTCGTCGCGGGCGGCCTTCTGCGCTTCCACCTGACGCTTGCGCTCGTCGACGACCTCGATGTCGGCGTCCGAGAACATGATCATGATGTCGTCGAGGTTGCGCTCATTGACCAGGTGCGTGGGGAGCGCGTTCGCGACCTCGTCATACGTGACGTAGCCGCGCCGCTTGCCCTCTTGGATGAGCTCGCTCACCTCGTCGGTGATCTCCTTGGGATCGCTCATCGAGATTTCGACTCCTGGCGCACGAGCGTCGAGCTTGCCTTTGGGCGGTAACGTGGGCCTTCAACGTTCGCCAATCGACACCGATTGTCGGGAGTTGTCAGGGCGGCGCGGGGCTGGACGGATCGATGGGCGCGGTCAGATCCACGACCCGGCTCCAGTCGGACGTGGCAAGCGCCTCATTTAGCGCCCGCTTCCTGGCTTGAAGCAGTTGTAATGCGGTGATCGCGACGCGCGCGTCGGCGGCGCGGCCCTCTTGGCTGGCGGCCTGCGCGCGCGACTGGGCCCGCGCCAGATCGGCGTCCATGCGGTCGCGGGCCAGGCGGGACACCACCTGTGCGAACGCGTGCGTGGACTCGTCGGCGGTGTAGAGCTCGGTGCGCGCGACGATCTGCGAGAGGGCACGGCGAACGTCTGGATCCACGCAGTCATCCAGCACGGCGGCGACGGGCTCGCCGTGCACCAGCCGCGCGAAGGTCGGCAGGATCGGCTCGTGATCCACCAGCAGCGACTCGTGGATCCGGACCGCGAGGTCTGCGATGTACGCATATCGGTGGATCACCAGCCACAGCAGGTGGACCAGGTCGCGGGTGGGCTTCCACACCACGCGGGCGGGCTCAGGCGCGTCAGGCTGCGCGACGGGCGCGGGCTGCGGCGGGCGGAAGGCCTTGGCCCACACCAGAAGCTCCCGCTCGTCCAGGCGCAGGATGGGCGCGACCTCGGCCACCTGGGCGGACGTCAGGCCGTGCAGCAGCTCGGCGAGCTCGTTGCGGGCGCGCTCGCGGGCGGTGGCGCCGTAGCCGTAGGCTTCCAGCTTGCGTTCGGTCACCCAGGTCAGCATGGGCTTGAGCTGGTTGAGCGCGGCCGTCATGGCCTCAGGGCCTTCTTCGCGGATGAGCTCGTCGGGGTCCTTGGCGCCGGGGATCTGCAGGCGCCAGGCCTGCACGCCCACCTCGGAGAACATGGGCAGCGTCTTTTCAGCGGCCTTCATGCCGGCCTCGTCGGCGTCGGTCAGGACGACGGCGTTGAGCGTCAGCGTGCGGATCTTGTGGACGTGCTCCTTGGTGAGCGCGGTGCCGCAGGTGGCGACCACCTCCAGGAACCCCGCCTGGTGCATGGAGAGCACGTCGAAGTAGCCCTCGACCAGGATGATCCTGTCCTTCTGGCCGATCGCACGGCGCGCCGTCTCCAGGCCGTACAGGACGTCATGCTTCTTGTAGAGCTTGTTCTCCGGCGAGTTGATGTATTTTGGGCCGTCGCCTTCCAAGATTCGGCCACCAAACGCGATGACGCGCTGGCGGTCGTCGCGGATGGGGACGATGACGCGGGCGCGGAAGGTGTCGTAGTGGCCGTCGCCACGCTCGCGCTTCTTGGCGAGGCCGGCCTCCATCACCATCTGCGGCCGAAAGCCCTTCTGGTGCAGGTGGTCGAGCAGGCGCGTCCAGCTGTCGGGTGCCCAGCCCAGGCGCGCAGACGTGACGGTGTCCTGCGTCATGCCGCGCTTCTTGAACACGTAGTCGCGGGCGACCTGCGCGTCGGGCGCGGTCATCAGCTGCGCCTGGAAGAACAGGCAGGCCTCCTCCATCACGTCGTAGAGCGTGCGCCGGGCGTTCAGAGATTCGCGCTCGGCCTGGGTGAGCTCGCGCTCCTCGATGGTGACGCCGGCGGGGCCGGCCAGCTCCTTCACCGCCTCGACGAACGAGAGGCCGGAGATCTCCTGCAGGAACTTGAACGCGTCACCGGAGGCCTGGCAGCCAAAGCAATGGTACATCGCCTTTTTGGGGACGACGTGAAAGGACGGGGACTTCTCCTGGTGGAACGGGCACAGGCCCACCCAGCTGTCTCCCTGCTTCTTGAGCTGCACGGAGCGCTGGATCACCTCGACGATGTCGGTGCGATCGCGGACGGCTTCGACGATCTCGCGGGCGATGCGGGCCATGCGTGGGGGATGCCAGGGGAGGGGTGGGTGCGGTTATCCTGGGCGGGTCTCAGGCACCCGACCGACCCGGACGGATCCTGACCGACGAGGTGCGGCGCGTGTCTGCGAACCCAGAGTGGATCCACCCATGCCGGCCGTGCGGCGCCTGCTGCTCGACCTTTCGCGTGAGCTTCGCTCACGCCGAGCTGAACAGTGTTTGGGGCGAGGTCCCCACCGACCTGACCGAGCCGCTCACGCCCAGCCGGTCCGCCATGCGCGGCACCAACTGCGCGACCCCGCGGTGCGTGGCGCTCGACGGCGCGGTCGGCGGTTTCACCACCTGCACCATCCACCTGACCCGCCCCTCGCCCTGCCGCGAGTTCAACGCGGCGGGCGAGGACGGCGAGCCGAACGAGCGCTGCGACCAGGCGCGCACCAAGTGGGGCTTGGCCCCGCTCACCGCGGCGGACTGGGCTCGCTAGTCCTCGTCGGACTCGATCGCCGGGACGATCGGCTTCTGGCCGGGGGCGGGGCCCAAGAAGTACGCGTGGTAGCTGCTGTACGCATCCGACGGATCCAGCTCTGAGGCCCGGGCGAAGTGCAGCTTGGCCTCGTCGACCAGGGCCTTGAAGGCGGCGGGGTCGCCAAAGATCACGTCGTCCTCGTCGGCCTGGCGGCGCAGGATCTCGGCGAGCGTGGCGTGGGCCAGGGCCTGCAGCACGTTCTCCGGGACCTCGTCGATCCACTGACCGCCTGCGCGCAGGTGGGCGATGGCCTCGCGGGCGTGGGGCTCGGCGTCGCGGGTGCGCTCAGTGTCGAGCAGCAGGCGGGCCAGCTCCAGGTGGGGCTCGGGCAGGCGCGGCTCGATCTTGAGGATGTCGAGCAGCAGCTCCTCGGCCTTGTCCACGTTGCCGTGGTCCTTGGCGTTCAGCGCGGCCATGAATCGATCGGCGAGGTCGTCGAGGACCGACTGCTCTTGATCTTCAAACGACGTCATCGAGGAGTCCTTCAGGCGACGGGGTGGTCGAAGCGCTTGGTGGGGCGCGGCGTGGCGGGCGGCGTCTCTTGCCGCGGGGCGGCCTCGGGGTCGACCTGCCCGTAGCGAATGTCGGGGCCGACCTGGGCGACCCAGCCGCCGTTCGCGACGCGGCGGGCGAACCAAGCGCTGATCAGCGGGGCGATCAGGCGCCGGGTGGGCGGGAACAGGAAGAGCAGGCCGACGGTGTCGGTGATCAGGCCCGGCGTGAACAGGAACAGGCCGCCCGCGAACACCATGGCGCCCTCGAGCATCTTGCCCGCGGGCGGGACGCCCTTGGCGGCGTCCTCCGCCATCTGGCGCAGCACCACGGCGCCCTCGGCGCGCGCGAGCGACGCGCCAGTCAGGCTGATGAAGAGGGTGAGGAACACGGTGTTCCACGCGCCCAGCGCGCCGCCGAGCTTGACCAGCAGCCACAGGTCCAGGGCCGGGATCACCGTGAACAGCACAAACAGCGGGATCATCCGACGGCCTCCTTGGCCTTCTCCCACGCGGCGTCGAGCGCGGTGGGGTCTGTCGTAGACACGGATCCGCCCGCCTCCAAGAGGGCGCGCTCCATGGCGCGGAAGCGGCGCTCGAACTTGTCGGTGCCCATGCGCAGCGCGTCCTCAGCGCCCACCGGCAAGAACCGGCCCAGGTTGACCAGGCTGAACAGCAGATCGCCGAACTCCTCGGCGATGGCGTCGGGGGCGCCTGCGGCGAGGGCCTCATCCAGCTCGGCCAGCTCCTCGTCCACCTTGGCGCGCACCCCGCCGCGGTCGGGCCAGTCAAAGCCGACGCTGGCGGCCCGTGCGGACACCCGGGCGGCGCGCAGCAGGGCGGGCAGGGCGCGAGGCAGGCCCTCGAGCACGGAGCGGTCTCGGCCCTCGGCGGCGCGCTCCTCCTGCTTGGTCTCCTCCCACAGCGGCCGCTCGGCGGCGTCGCCGAAGACGTGCGGGTGGCGGCGGATCATCTTGTCGGCGACGGCCTTGGGGATCTCGGACAGGTCAAACGCGCCGCGCTCCTCGTGGGCCAGGCCGATCGACGTGATCAGGAACAGCAGATCGCCCAGCTCCTTGGCGGTGGCCTGGGCGTCGCCGCGGTCGATGGCTTCCAACGCCTCGTAGGCTTCTTCCAGCAGGTAGGGACGCAAAGTGGCGGGTGTCTGGGCGCGATCCCAGTCGCAGCCCCTCGGGCCCCGCAGGGTCCGGACCACGTCGATCAGGCGGTCGAACGCTTCCATCGGTTCTCCGTAGCGGCAGGATGTCTGGATCGGGGTAGGATGCCCCCGGTGTCGGGAGGGCGGTTGGCGAACGAGGGCGCACCCCAGCAGTTCGGGGAGTATCACCTCATCGAACAGATCGCGGTGGGCGGTATGGCCGAGGTCTGGTTGGCCCGGGCGTACGGCCTCGCCGGGTTCGAGAAGACCCTTGTCATCAAGAAGATCCTCGCCGACCTCGCTCGCGACGAGGAGTTCATGAAGCTCTTCATCGACGAGGCGCGGATCGCGGTGCTGCTGCAGCACCAGAACATCGTGCAGGTTTTCGACCTCGGCACGGCCGAAGGCACCCTGTACATGGCCATGGAGTACGTGCAGGGCACGGACCTCTCGCGCCTGGTCAAGCGGGTGCAGGAGCAGGAGCCGTTCCCGGTCGGGCTGGCGCTGTTCATCGCGAGCGAGGTCCTCAAGGCCCTGCGCTTCGCCCACGAGCGCAAGGACGAGCAGGGCGCGCCGCTCGCCATCGTCCACTGCGACATCTCCCCGCACAACGTGCTGATCAGCCACGCCGGTGAGGTGAAGATCACCGACTTCGGCATCAGCCGCGCGGCCTTCCAGATGGCGTCCCTGCACGACACGGTGCGCGGCAAGTACGCCTACATGAGCCCCGAGCAGATCGACAACCAGGCGGTCGACGGCCGCTCGGATCTGTTCTCGCTGGGCATCCTGCTGTGGGAGGTCCTGACCGGCCGCCGCCTGTTCAAGGGCAAGAACAAGGACGAGACGCTCACCCGAGTCAAGCGCGCTGAGGTCCCGTCGCCGCGCCTGTACCGCGCGCAGATCTCCGAGGAGCTTGAGGGCGTCATCCTCAAGTCGCTCGCGAGGCAGTCCGGCCAGCGCTACCAGTCCGCCTCCGAGATGCTCGACGCGATCGGCATGTTGATGGTGCGTGAGGGCCACCGCGTCACCAACAACGACCTCGCCGCGTTCCTGCAGGGCATGGGCCCGGAGGGCGAGGCGGCGCCGCTGCCCAAGGTCAAGAGCACGGTCGAGACGCTGGTGGTGGCCTCGCTCGAGGTCGGCTCCGGCGCGCACCCGCTGGCGGTGGACGACATCTCGCAGGCGGCCGAGGCCGTGGGCGACGAGCTGGTCCGCCAGGGCGCGCAGATATGGGAGCGCGAGGGCGGCAGCGTGCTGGCGGTCTGGTCGGTGGAGGACACCCTCGCGGCGTCGGTGGAGAAGGCGCTCGACGCGCTGCGCCGGGTCCGTCAGTCCACCAAGGAGCGCGGCGGCAAGCTGGCCGTGGGCCTGGCACCTGGCAAGGCCCGCATCTTCGCCGACACGCGCCGCCCCGGCCGCGCGTGGGAGCTGGCCGGGCCCTTCTTCCTGGCCCGCTGGATGATGAACCTGTCGTCGCATCGCGGCAAGATCGTCATGTCCGCGGTGGCGTCGTCGGCGGTGCCTGGCGTGGGCGCCCAGCGCATCGGCCACGTGGCGATCGAAGAGGGTCGCGCCATCGGGATCGCCGAGATCGCCTGAACCGCGCCGCGGGCCTCCGCGGCCGCACGCCTTGCACCGGGGGAGTCGACGTGTCGCTGCGCGACCAGCTGCTGGCCAAGGGTCTGGTGTCCGAGAAGCGCGCGAAGCAGATCGCCCGCGAGCTCAAGGACGACCGCAAGTCCGACCAGTCCAACCGTGACGCCAAGCGCGTGCGCGAGGCCGAGGAGGCCAAGGCCCGCGAGGAGTCCGCCGCCACAGCACTCGCCGCCCGCCTGGAGGCCCGCCGCGTGGCCCAGGCCGAGATCGAGGCCCGCGAGTCTGTCCTGCGCGTGCGCCAGATCGTGCAGGCCAACCGGGTGGGGGCCAAGGGGCCGATCCCGTTCCACCACAGGCGCGTCGACGGCCCGGGCATCGGCCTGCTGTGGCTGTCGGAGAACGCCGCCCGCGACCTGCGCGCCGGCCGCCTGGGCATCGCCGGCTACCGCCGCGAGGACGGCAGCGCGGAGCACTTCGTGGTCACCGAGCGCGCCGCGCAGAAGCTGGCCGAGGTCGCCCCCACAGCCCTGGTCCACTGGGTGACCGACGCCGAGCACTTCTCGGACCCGTCGCAGTCGCTGATGCGCCGGGAGTGGGAGACCTCGCTGAGGCCCCACCGCGTCCGGGAGGCGACGTGAGGTTCTTGCTGCTCTCGCTCATGCTGTCCGGCTGCGCCTACGCGGTCCGTGCCACCGGCTCGCTGCAGCGCGAGGGCGACGCGCTGATCGTGGCGTCGACCAACGGCAAGTCGCGCCCGCTGGAGCTCAACGGCCCGAGCGCCGCGCTCGCCCGGCTGGATGGCTACACGGTGGAGCTGGAGGGCGTGACGCACAAGGGCGCCATCCGGGTCACGTCGTGGCGGGTGCTCGAGGGCCTGCACGGCATGAGCGTGTGGGTGGGCTCCGTCGCGCGGACCGAGCACGGCATCGCGCTCGACGACGCCGAGAACCACGTCCGCCTGACGCTCAAGGGCGACGGCGCCGACGTGCTGTGGGACGAGATCGGCCGGGCGGTGCTGATCGAGGGCTTCATCGACGGCACGCTCCAGGTGCAGGTGGTGGACTCCATCCCGCTCGACGGCCCGTGAGCCAGGGCGACTGGACCCGCGACACCCCCGCGCCGGGGCTGGTCGTGCCGCAGCCACGCCGGGGCTTTCGCTACGGGTCGGAGGCGTTCTGGCTGGTGGGTCTGGCGACCGAGCGCGGCGTGCCCGCGACCGCGCTCGACCTGGGCACGGGGTCGGGGATCATGGCGCTGCTGCTCGCGCGGTTGGGCGCGCGCGTGGAGGCGGTGGACGTGCGGCCCGAGTGGCGCGCGGGCTGGGACGCGGCGCTGGCGGAGAGCGCGCTCGCGGGGCGTGTCGACTTCCGGACGGCGGACGTGCGCGACGTGTCGGGCGGTCCGCCGGTGGACTGCGTGGTGTCGAACCCGCCGTTCTTCGCGGCCGGGACAGGGCCGGCGCCCGAGGACGGGTGGCGGTCGACGGCGCGGTTTGAGTCGACGGCGACGGTGGGGGCGTTCGTCGGCGTGGCGTGCGGGCGGCTGTCGGCGAGCGGGAGCGCGTGGTTCGTGGTGCCGGTGGAGCGGGAGGGGGACTTGCTCGCCGCGGTGCCGACGGGGTTTCACGCGGCGCGGGTGGTGAGGGTCGGGGTGCGGCGGGTGATCGTGGAGCTGCGGGCGGGGGCGGGTGACGGGCTGAGCGAGCGGCTCGACGACCGCGGGGACGTCGTGGAGGCGTGGTACGCGCGGGCGACGGGGTGAGCGGGATTTGACGAGGGTCGGCCCGCGCGCATAGCGCACGCGTCCAGCGACGGGCACACGCTTGATGCCCGCTCGCGGTGACGAGTGTCGACTTCGCAGCTTGTGGAGTCCCGCCGACGGGATCTCCTGGACCTCCTCTGGGGCCTCGACGGCGTGGAGCAGGACGCCCGCTGGCATCCCGAGGGAGACGCGCTCTACCACTCCCTGCAGGTGTACCAGCACGCCCGCGCAGGGACGGATGACCCGGAGCTGTGGGCGACCGCCCTGCTCCATGACGTCGGGAAGGGCCTGGGTGGCGACCACGCGGTGGAGGGGGCGGCGCTGCTCTGTGAGCTGGTGCCCGAGCGCGTGCGGTGGCTCGTGCTCCACCACCTCGACCTCCTGCGCGACCCGGCGCGCGCCCGG
>CAIOSP010000050.1 GCA_903861005.1 uncultured Pseudomonadota bacterium | reverse complement strand
TGGAGATCGCCTCTTCACCATCAGGTTCAGAAGCTCTACGATATTCATCGACTCCGCGAGAACTCACTGGAGAGGGGCTTGCGGATGATGGAGGACCGACTGTTGGATCCCGCATGTGCCGCGCGCATGCGTCGCCTCATCTTCGACGACCTGGGATACCCGATGGCGTGGGCCATCGAGGCGGCGAAGATGCGGTTCGCCGATAGCGATGCCGTTCAATTCGAGTTCGACGCCTTCTTTTCGCCGCGGCTTCGCATCGAGCGGCAGGTGACACACGCGGAGTTTTGCGCGTCTGCCGCGGAAGTTACAGAGAAGTACGGACTCGCGATCGACGAGGTCATGCGCGCCGCCGGCCTGACGGATACCCAAGTCGACAATGTGTTTTTGACGGGAGGTACCTCCCAGCTACGATTCGTCCGCGACATCTTCGCGCAGCGATTCGGAAGCGCGCTCGTTGACTCGCGAGACTCACTGACGAGTGTTTGCGAGGGACTGGCCGTGTCGTGATTGTTCCTTCAAGCGGCGTGATCCATCGGCGCGCTCCCAACGCCTTGGCCTGGCCGTCGGGTGATTTCTCCGCCGTCCGCTGGAGACCCCGTCATGCCGACACCCGCTCGCACGATCCGCGACGGCCAAGACGCCGCTCCGCTAAGATCCCAGACAACGTCTGGGATATCGAAGGGTCATCGTCCTCGGAGCTTCGACAGCGCGAGGCTCACCGCCGCCGTCGACACCCCCTCGCTGCGCGCTAACCCCGACTGGTTCCGGTACACGCCCTCGTCGAGCATCCGGCGCCACACGCGCGCCCGCCACCCGACCGGCTTACCCTCGGCGATCTCCAGCCTCGGACCGCCCGTTCGAACGAGCGCGAACTCGATCCGACACGTTCCGTCTACGTATCGACTGGGGGCGGTCGTTCACTCCGGTTCGCACGCGCTCACTCTGGTTCGCGGCCCTTGACTGTGGGGGCGCCTACGTCGCCTCTCCGTACCAGTCCTGCACCGTCAGGCCTGGCACGCGTCCGAACTCGCGGACGTTGCGCGTCACAAGCACTCCGCGGTGGGTGAGCGCGGTCCCCGCGATCAAGGTGTCCATCGGGCCGATGGGCGCGCCATCCTGCTCCAGGCGAGCCCGGAGCACCGCCGCGGCCTTCGCCTCCGCAGTTCCGAACGGGAGCACGGCCACGACCTGGAGAAGCTGGTCGAGCTGACCGCGCCGCTTCGCGGCGTCCTTCGACTTCGCGATCCCTGTCTCCAGCTCGTAGACGACGACCGTGGGGACCCCGATGTCCGCGGGAGCCGTGGAGAGCAGGCGCCGCGCGACCTCGCCCTCGCCACGGAAGAAGTAGACGAGCGTGTTGGTGTCGAGCACGAACATCAGAGCGACTCGCGAGCGATGTCCGCCGGCTGATCACCGCGGAGCTCCTCCGCGGAGGGCATGCTGCGCCACGCGCCGGCGAGCGCAGCCACGTCGCGAGGCCACTCGGTGCGGGTACGTTCGCGAACGAGCTGCGCCAGCCAGGCGCTCATCGACACCCCGGCCGCCTCCGCCGCGGCACGCATGCGACCCAGGGTGTCCTCGTCCATGTAGAGCGTGACCTGACCCATCGCGGCCTCCACGTATATGTCCACGTATACGCGGTCTGCCGTTCGCCAGCAATCGTCGCCCGTTCGTTCTTCGAGCTTCCCGAGCGCGATGCTCACCGCCGCTGTCGACACCCCCTCACCGCGCGCTAACTCCGACTGGTTCTGGTAGACGCCCTCGTCGAGCCTCCGTCGCCAGTCCCGAGCCCGCCACCCGACGGGATTCCGCTCGGCGATCTCCGGCTTCGGACCTCCCGGTTGAACGAGTGTGAACTCGATCCGACAAGTGCTGTCTACGTATCGAATGGGGGTGCCATCTCCGGCGGACGTCAGCGCTCGCCGCGGTGCTCGGCGCCGCCGCGGCCAGCGCACTCGCCTCACTGCTTGAACACGAACGTCTCACCGGGACCGATGCCGTCTTCGGCGTCGATCGTCGTCGCAGAGAGCTCATCGTAGAGGTGCTCGGCCAACGCTGCGGGCAGCGGCAGTCGGACGTCGCGAGCGAAGTTGTGGACGACGAGCACGTCGCCGCCCGGGTGGGTGCGCTCGAAGGCCCAGAGGTGATCATCCTGGTAGACGGCGTGGAAGCCGCCGTCGTGCAAGGCCGGCGTGGCGTTGCGCAGGGAGATCAGGCGCACGTAGGTTCGGAGCAAGCTCTCTGAGGCCTTGATCTGGCTGGCGTAGGCGCGCTCGCCGCTGCCGGGCGCGAACGCGAGAAAGGGCTCGGCCGCCTGGGTGAACCCGTATCCGGGCGCCTCGGCTGACCAAGGGTACGGTGCGCGCCACAGGTCGCGGGTGTCTACCTTGACCTCCGTGCCTGCCATCAACCCGAGCTCCTCGCCCATCCACACGAAGGGCACACCCGGCAGCGTCATCTGCAGCGCAGCGGCGAGGCGCAGGCGCTGCTCGTCTCCGCGGAACATCTCGGCGAGGCGAGGGTAGTCATGATTGCCCGTGACCAGTCCCCAGCGGCTCTCCGCGGGCAGCTGGTCGAGTCGCTCCGCGACGCTGGACGCGACCGCCTCCGGAGTGCCGCTGCCCAGCGCCGTGTAGAACGCGAACATCAGGTCGAAGTTGAAGATCATCGGGTCGCCGCTCGGACCGAAGTACTGGCGAACCGTCGGGACCTCGCCGCCAACCTCGGTGACGAAGCCACGCTCCAGCTTGCCGATCCCTCCGCTGACATGCTCTCGCAGACGCTCGTGGAACGCGATGGTCTCGGGCTGGCTCTCACACTGATCGCCGTTCTCGACGTAGTTGGCGGCCGCGTCGAAACGGAAGCCGTCGACGCCACGCGACAGCCAGAAGTCGAGGACGCCGAGCAGCTCGTCTTGCACCGCCGGGTTCCGGAAGTTCAGGTCTGGTTGGCCCGCGAAGAACTTGTGGAAATAGTAGAGGTCGACGTCGGGCGCCAAGGTCCAATGTTCTCCGCCGAACGGATCAATCCCCTCACCGGCGCAGTCTGGAGAGGGGTCCGGGGACCAGCGGAAATAGTCGAAGTGGGGATCTGCGGGCCCGAGGAGCGCCGACTGAAACCAGGGGTGCTGGTCGCTGACATGGTTGAACACCATGTCGAGGTAGACCAGGATGTTGCGCTTGTGCGCGGCCGCGACGAACGCGTCCAAGTCCTCGAGCACGCCGTAGTCTGGATGCACGCCGCGGAAGTCGCTGATGTCGTAGCCGCTGTCGACGAGCGGCGACGGAAAGGTCGGCATCAACCAGATCCCGCCGATGCCCAGCGCCGCGATCTCGTCCAGCCGAGACGTCGCACCACGGAGGTCGCCGATGCCATCGCCGTCTGAATCCTGGCAGCTGCGGACCCACACCTCGTAGAACACGCGCTCGCGGTAGGACGCAGGGTCTGCGTGGTCCCCCGGTGGCCCCACCACCGTCTCCGCGGGTGTGGAGGGCTGCGTCGCGCAAGCCGACCAAGTCAGCGCGACAGCGGCGGTCAGGAGAAGCTGGAAACGAGTGGGGCGCGCTCGATGCGCCGGATGTCTGTCAGGGGTGGGGGATACGAACGTCACGATCTTCCTCCGCCAAGTCGCCCCACCAGGGACGTGCCGCGCGGCGCCGCTCACGGTGTCCCTCGGTCGGCGCCCGTGAGGTAGGCGTACATGAAGCGTGTCGCCTCGGCGCCGAGCACCTCGATGTCGTCCTCCTCCCGCAGGTTGTAGGCGAGACCCTCGGCGAAGTCGACGAGCATCCGGGCCGCGAGCGGCAGGCTCGCCACCCGGAGCTCCTCCTGATGGAACACCAGGAACGCCTCCACGATCTCCTGCGCGTGCCTCCTGGCGTCGACCAGCCTGCCGCGGAAGGACGACCCGGGGATGCCGTCGAGTCGTCGGAGCACCAGCGGGTGCCGCTCCAGCACTGCGAGCGTCGCGACCACCGACTGGTGCAGCTGCCGCCGCAGCGTGGAGTCGGCGGACGCGCTGAGGGCGGCGCCCGCGGCCTCGGTCAGCGAGTCGAGCACGCCCGCGGTCACCGCGTCGAACACCGCCTCCCGGCCATCGAAGTACTGGTAGAGGGTCCCGACGCTGACGCCGGCGAGCTCCGCGACACGCACCGTGGTGGCGTGCGCGTAGCCGTCCTTCATCAGGATCTGAATGGCCGCCTCCTGGATGGCGGCCACGGTGTCCTTCGAGCGCTGCTGGACCGGCGCGCGACGGGCGTCGGACGGGGACTTCTCGGGCACAGCGCCTCCTCAGGCGAACGCGAATGGACGAACATGAAGAATCCTTCATATAACGGGATCCTGAGGAAGAGACCGAATGAATGCGACCGTCACCCCCTCCATGGCCCGAGGCGTCCATGTGACGCCGCGTCTGCCGCCATTCGTCTTCGACGACCCGGGTGTACAGGGCGCGTGGTTCGGTGGCGACGTGGGGCGGACGGCAGCCTGGAACGCGCTGAGCATCGTCGCCGGGGTGGGCGAGCAAGGGATCATGGATGCGGGCCGGTGGCTCGTGGAGCACATCGATGATCCGGTGGTCGCCGACGAGACCCGACGGTTCGTGCAGCAGGAGGCGTTTCACAGCGCGGTGCACGCGCGCCTCAATCGAGCGCTCGCGTCGTGCGGCTTGCCGACCGATCAGGTCCGCGATCTGGTGGTGTCGCTCATGGAGGAGTGTGAGCGTTTGGGCGGCCGCGCGACCTTCCTCGGCGCGATGCTCGCCGGTGAGCAGGTCATCGGAGAGATCGGGCATGCCCTCCTCGATCGCCCCGACACGTTCGATGGCGCCCCTGAGAGCGTGCGCGCGCTCTGGCAGTGGCACTTCTTCGAGGAGGTGGAGCATCAGGCTGCGCTGCACGACGGCTGGACCCACGTGTTCGGCGCGAACAAGGTCGCGCGGGACCGACGGGTGTTGGGCGCCGCCTACGCCTTGGTCCTGCTGATCGCCGCGTGGCCTGCGGCGTCCTGGGCGATGGTTCCTGCGGCCGATCGCGCGCGCCGGTCGCGCCCGTCGACGTGGGGATCCGCCTACCGGCAGATGTTTGGCAGCGGAGGGCTCGTCCGAGGTGCCGCGCGCAACCTGACCGCGCTGGTCCGCGTGGACTTCCACCCGTTCGACATGCACGACCCGGTGCCCACGCTCGATCGCCTGCGCGACGAGCTTGTGGATCCGGTGTGGGAGCGGCCGATGCGGGCGGTCCCGGCCGGCGCGCCCGTCGAACGCCCTCCTTTGGCGCCGGTTGGGCTGTGGGATTTGATAGGATTGGCTAGGTTTGCGGCGTTCGCGGTCAGACGATCCCTCTTGTTCATGTGGACGGTCAGGTGAACGTACGCGGTGTCCGGCGTTTCCCGGCGGTGTGTGTCGCCCTCTCCCTCGCGGTTTGGGGGTGCGATCCCGCGCCGCCCCACGACGAGGTCAAAGACGAGCCCGAGGAGTGCGCCGAGGACACGGTCCCTGCGTCAGCGGACCTGACCCCGGTCGATCCGGCGACTCACGCGATGCCGTCGTGGTTCACCGACGCGAAGTTCGGCGTCTTCATCCACTGGGGGGTCTACTCAGTGCCCGCTTGGGCCCCGGTGGGGCAGTACGCCGAGTGGTACTGGTTCTGGCAGACGATCCCGCTGACGGCCTACGCCAGCCACCACAACGACACCTACGGACCGTCGGTGCTGTATGACGACTTCATCCCGGAATTTCGTGCTGAGCGCTGGGATCCGGAAGACTGGATCGCGTTGATCAAGGCGTCTGGCGCCAAGTACTGGGTGCTCACCACGAAGCACCACGACGGCTTCCTGCTGTGGCCCTCCGACACGACCGGCCGCAACGCCGGTGAGCTCGGACCCAAGCGTGACCTCGTCGGCGACCTGATGGAGGCCAACCGATGCTCCGGCCTGAAGGCGGGCTTGTACTACTCGCTGCCCGAGTGGTTCACGCCCGCGCCTCGGCCTCCGATGTACGGCACGATGGCGTTGGCCTTTGAGAACCCGCACCCGATCGACCCGTACACCGGCCTGGAGGTCGCCTACACCGGCTACCGACCCGTCGATGACTACGCGACCGGGCAGGTCATCCCGCAGATCCGCGAGCTGGTCGACCGCTACCATCCGTCGATTCTTTGGTGCGACATCGGCGGCGACCCCGCCTACTACCAGTCGGAGACGTGGCTCGGGGAGTTCTACGCGGACGGCCTCGCGCACCACCCGGAGGGCGTGGTGGCGAACAACCGCTGCGGTCTGCCGGGGGACTTCGCGACGCCCGAGTACGATCCGATCCCTGCCGCCGATGGCCGCTTCTTCGAGTCCACGCGCGGGCTCGGCGCGTCGTTCGGCTACAACCGCAACGAGCAGGTCGACGATTACCTCACCGACGCTGAGGCGATCTTCACGCTCGTCGACACGGTCGCCGCGGGTGGCAACCTGCTGCTCGACATCGGCCCGAAGGCCGACGGCACGGTGCCGCAGGTCATGCGCGACCGGCTGCTGGCCATGGGGCGCTGGCTCGATGTGAACGGCGAAGCCATCTACGCGACGGCGCCGTGGGCACTGGCGCAGACCGATCCGGTCGCGTCGAGCGTCCGCTACACGGTGGGCGCAGACGGCAGCCTCTACGTGCTGGCCGAAGGTTGGCCGGGCTCAGAGTTCGTACTCGGCGCGCCCGTCGCGCTGGCGGCCACGTCCGCGATCACGCTCCTCGGCGGCGACGGCGGCGCGCTCGCTCACCGCACCGACGGCGACCACCTCGTCATCACCATGCCAGACCCGTCGACCACCGCAGTCGAGCACGCGTTCGTGCTGCGCATCACCGACACGAACCCGCAGGCCGCGCCGCGGCCCACACGTTGACCCTTGTCGCGCGCCGCCCGGGCGAACGCGCGAACCGATGCACCTTGTCCGTAGGAGCGACCATGATTCGCCGCAACCTCCCTTCGTCGGTGATCGTGCTGCTGACGTTCGCGCTCGCCGCCTGCGACGCGAAGCAGTCCGAGCCGGCGCCGGACCTTCGGGCCGAGGTCGTCGCGCCCGGTGATCCGGACCAGCCCGGCCCCTACGCGGTGGGCATCACGACGATCATCCTCCACGGCGTCGAAGACCAGCGCGACATTCCCGTCGAGGTCTGGTACCCGGCGGCCGCGGACGCCGGCGCGGGCTTGGAGACGACCGTCTACGATGTGTTCGGCGTACAGCTGGCGGCGAGCGGCTACCGCGACGTCGCACCCGATCCGACGGCCCCCTCGTTTCTGATCGCGTTCAGTCACGGGCTGGGCGGCGTCCGCATCCAAAACTACTCGATGGCCGAGCGCCTAGCGTCCTTCGGCTTCATCGTCGTCGCACCCGATCATCCGGGCACGACGGCGCAGGATCTTGTGCTGAACTTCGGAAACCTGACGGACCCGATCTACCATCGGCCCGGCACGATCGTGGCGGCGGTCGACGCGCTCTACGACGGCGCCATCGAGGGCCTCGTGCCACGGGATGGCGGCTACGGCTTGATCGGACACAGCCTCGGGGCGTTGACGGCGATGTACGTCGCCGGCGCCATGTTCGACTTTGACGCGTACAACGCGACCTGTGAGGCCGGTGAGCAGGCCGGCGCGTGCGGGCTCGTCGGCGAGCTCAAGCCCAGCGAGTGGCAGCTGGCGCACCTTCCCCCGAACGACGACCGCGTGAAGACGACGATCCTGCAGGCGCCGGCTGGGTACTTCGCGCTCCAGCCCTCGACGCTCGCGGACATGCCGGAGCCGTTCCTGATGGCCGGAGACAAGGACGATCTCGGCTACCGGGACGGGGCGTTGCCGATCTTCCCGCTGGTCGCGCGGGGCGCGGCGATGGCGGTCTACACGGACGCGGGCCACGACGCGCCGACCGACATCTGCGACATTCCGCTCGCGTCGGCGCTCGCGCCGGACTGTGGCGACGGCTTTGCAGATCCAGACGCATTGCGTGCGATCACCGTGCGCCATGTGGTCGCATGGATGGGCGCGCACCTCGGCGGGCAGGCCTCGTTCGAGGCGGACCTCGCGCCCGGCGACGGGTACACGTGGGAGACCAAGTGAGGCGCACCCCGATGGCCCGGCGCGCGATCCTCGCCTTGACCCTGGGCGCCTGTCGACCCGCAGACCGTGTCGACGAGCTTGCCTACGACTACGCGTCCCACGCTGAGACGCCCGCGATCCTTCGCGATGTCGCGCTCATCGACGACGCCGAGCGGTTCACGAGACCGTACGTGCCGGGGCACCGCACCACGATGGACGGACGCGTCGGGCTGCGCGTGCAGGGCGGCTTCGCCCGTCCGTCCTTCTTCCTCTTCGTCCCGGAGAAGCTCTCGGCGCCCATCCTCGATGGGCCCACAGGCACGACCATCCTGTCCGACCCCGAGCCGTTCGACGTGGTCTTCCCGCCGCCGCTGGATGGGGTCCTCGGTCACCACGCGATCTGTGATCCGACGACGGAGTTCCCGGTCGATGGCGAGCGGCCCAACCCCTACATCTGCGGCCCAGACGGCCTACACGACTGCTACGACCTCACGGTCATCACCTCGACGAACGACACGGTCCGCATCCAGCTGTGGGGTGTCCTGGCGACGGTCGAGGTGGCGGCGCCGAAGACGGTCGACGCCCGCATCCTCGACGTACGCTTCGGCGAGCCGGTCGCCGGCGCGGTGATCTCCGCGACGAACGACTGGACCGAGCCCAGCGTCACGATCGATGGCCGACTCCTCACCGGGCGGCTGGGACGCTTCCCTCGGAGCTGGGAGAACCCGGAGACCGGCGAGGTGTTGGTCCGTCCGTACGATCTTGCGTACTCGGTCCTTCCTGCGTCCGCGTCTCCCTGCGACGTCACCGGCTGGACCCAGTTCAACCCGATGTCGCACGCCCCGTACGACCCGGTGATGCAGAAGTCTTACGGCCTGGCCGCCTACCCGTTCCGGGACACCGAAGGGAACTTCATCCCCGACGGTGAGGATCTGGGCGGCACCTACCCTTGGGTGGACCGAGAAGGCGCGAACGTGTTCATGACCGGCGTGCACGGGCGCCTGGTGGAGCAGTCTACCGAGAAGTACCCGCGCCGATGTGTGACCGAGGGATGCGAGTCCTACAAGGAGTACACGGACTGGGACCGAGGCTTCATGGCGGGCGGCCTCTGGACACACGGCAAGTTCGTGCACCTCGACGGGATGATCAACAACGTGGACTGGGCGGTCAGCGTCTCGCCCGCGGGCCACTACCTGGTCGACCTGTACAACACCGAAGACGGCGCCCCCGTGCCGGTGCGCGTGGGCGCCGGACGGTTCACTGGCGAGCCTGGCCCAAACGCGGCCGGCTACACCTTGAACCCCAACATCCTGGATTCGCTTGAGCACCTGATGAATCAACACCCGATGGCGGCGCCCATCACGCCACGCGACGTGGTGTGGGTCATGAGCAGCGGCGTCGCCACCGATGAGATCGTCTTCGACGATCTGCTGGATCCCGAGTCGCTGATCGTGTCGAACATGCAGGCGTCGATCACGCAGTTCTATTCCGAGGCCGGGGAGTCGCTCGCGATCCCGCGCCACTGGAATGGGCAGGTGCGTACGCTGCGGTCGCCGATCTCGCTGCTCTTCGACTACCCTCTCGAACCCGAGCTGGACGAGGACATCCACCTGCAGAACGCAGCCACCTCCGTGAGGTGGCACGTCCCCGCCTACGGTCTGATCCGCGCAGGCACGGCGCGCGTCGAGCCCGTCGCGCTAGGCGGGGTGTTTGGACGCGGCTTGTGGCTCTCTGGGCAGGCGGAGGTCCGGTACAGCGTGCCGGCGCAGGACGAGGACATCACCACCCGTGACGCGTACATCGGCGTGTTCGTCGACGCGCGCAGCGGCGACGGTGAGCAGCGCGTGCTGTTCGAGTTCCCCGATGGCACCGGCGTGCGTCTGGTCGGGCGCACCACCGTTCAGTACACGTCGGCGGGCGAGGTGGTTCACAGCGTGGAGCTCCCCGCGACGGACGACTGGGTGCACTTCGGATGGAGGCTGCGCGACGGGTTCCGAGACGTCACGTTCCTCTACGAGGGGTTCCCGTTGGACCGCTACCAAGGGCGCCCCTTGTTCGTCCCGGTCGAAGGGGACCTCGTCCTCGGCCGGTACGGCGACGAGGGCACGGGTCTGCGCGGTTGGGTCGACGACCTGATGGTGCTGTTGCACGACGTCGACGACGAGGTCGCCTGCAACCACGCGGACGGCACGCTCGTCGAGGTGACCGACAGCCCCACATGGGCGGCCGTCGCAGCCGATTACCCGTCATGGGCGCACGCGCAGATCGGCGCCGCGGTCCACGCCGACACCGGCGCTCGATTTGCCTGCTACCTGGACCACTCGGCGGACCGCGCCGCGCACCTCAAGAACATCCCGGCGGGCACCACGTCCGTGCGCCAACGCGCCCTGTTTCCGGAGGGACCGCTCGCGTTCGGCGAGCCGCGTCCTGACTCCACCGCGAACCAGTTCTGCCTGGACTGCCATGAGACGGAGGGCAAGCGCGGCCTGTCGCTGGCTGCGTTGGAGCTGCACCCGGGCGTCATGGCTGAGGATGACGTCCGTCGTCAGCCGCTCCAGCCGCCGCGGCGGGTGTTCGGAAACATCCCGGCCGGTTGGATCCCGGTGGGGAGCGGTCCAGGCGGACCGAGTGCTGCGCTGCAGGCGCCGGCGGAGGGTGTCCTGATCGATCAGTGGACGCTCTCCAACGCCAAGTGAGGCCGACCATGGTGCGCTCTGTCTTGGCGGCGGCGCTTCTCTGTGGCTGCGTCGCCCACACCGATGACGGCGACGGGATCAGCGACGGCGCTGAGAACCCCGATCGCTGGGTGCCGGACGGGCGGTGGATCCGCGACCCCGAGGGCCGTGTCCTCATGCTCCGTGGTGTGAACTACAGCGCGCTGGAGTGGGGGAACTTCAGCACGGAGCCTCACGGGCCGCAGGAGTCGGACTTCGCACGCATCGAGAGCTGGGGCTTCCATGTCATCCGCTTGCCCATCGCCTGGGCCTACCTGGAGCCAGAGCCCGGCAAGATCGACTTGAGCTACCTCGAGAACGAGGTCGATCGGGTCATCGAGTTCGCGCACCGTCACGGCATCGTGGTCGTGCTGGACATGCACCAGTACCAGTGGTCGATGTGCTTCACCGGCGGGCTGGGCATCCCCACCTGGACCTGCGATGGCAAGTACGACGACGACGTCCTCGGCCTCGGCCGCACGCAGGCCCAGACGGACTTCTGGACCGGCGCCGAGGCGCCCGATGGGCGGCCTCTGCTCGACCACCTCGCCGACGTGTGGGTCAAGGTCGCCGAATACTATCGAGACAACGACTCCGTGGTCGCGTTCAACTTCTTCAACGAGCCGGCCGACTACCTGAGCGGAACCCGCGCGGGCCTGTCGTACGATGAAGGGGTGGAGGTCTTTGAGCGAGAGGTGCTGTTTCCCTACTACGAACGCCTGGCCGGTCTGGTGCGTGGCGTCGGCGCGCAACAGACGCTGGTGCTCGATCCCGCCGTCCAGCGCGCGAGCGGGATGAGGGCGCACCCGCAGCCGATCGGCGACGACAATGTCGTCTATGAACCGCACCTCTACCTTGGCTATCTTCAGCCAGGGAAAGACACCGAGGACATCCGCGGCGACTACGCGCAGGCGATGACCGAGGCCGCCGAGTTTGGGGGCCCGTTGTGGGTGGGGGAGTGGGCAGGAGGGGCGGGAGGGATCCCGTTGGTTCGCGACAACCTGACGATGCTGGACCAGTTCCTCCTCGGCAGCGCCTTCTTTGGATACTTCCCAAGCGGCAACGAGATGGTGGCGACCGACGGCACCGAGAACACCGAGCTGATCGACCTCCTCGCGCACCCGTACCCGTCGCAGACTGCTGGGATCCCCCAGGTGTTGAACTGGGACCCCGACACCCGTGAGCTCCGCTACGTCTGGGCGGAGGACCCAGAGCGGGAGGTACCGGACCCCACGATCGTCGTCGTGCAGACCGCGCGGCTCTTCCCGCAGGGGTTCAACATGGTGCTCTCGCCGGGAGACACGGCGGAGGTGGATGGCGACCGGGTGCTGATCCGAGCGGACAGGCACAACGCGCTGCATTCGATCGAGATCCATCCCAATTGAGGGAGCGTCCATGGCGCGGTACGCGTCCCCATTCCTGGGCGTCCTGCTCCTCCAGGCCTGCGCCGGCCCGAAGCAGTCGTCGGGCAATACGCCGGACGACACCGACCCCCCGTCGCGAACCTTCCCCGAGGTGATCGGCGGCGCGCGCCCGGCCCCTGTGGTCCACCCCGCCTCCTTCGAACCGGACGAGACGCTGCCTGCGGTGGTGCTCCTGCATTTCTGGGGCGGCAGCGCGCTCGTGGAGGACCGCGTGTTCGGCCTCACCGATCGCGTGGATGCGGATCGGTTTCTGCTCGTGATGCCGGACGGCACGTTCGACGACAACGGGTCGCGACACTGGAACGCGGGCGTCGACTGCTGCGGCGACGCCGCGGCGCCGGTGGACGATGTGGCCTACCTCGCGGGCCTCGTCGACGAGCTTCGCGCGACGTGGCGTGTGGGGACCGTCACCTTCGTCGGGCACAGCAACGGCGGGTACATGGCGTACCGTCTGGCGTGCGACGTGCCCGACAAGTTCGACCGCATGGTGGTGCTGGCAGGAAGTGATCCGGTGGTGCCGCCAGACTGCGTCCAGGGGCACCCGATCGGCCTGCTGCACGTGCACGGCACCGCGGACGACTCCGTCCACTACGACGCCGACATGGAGGCGGTGCACACGCCCGGTGCGGTGGAGTCGGTGCGTCGGCAGGCCGCGCGAACGGGCTGCGACACGACGACCAGCGACCTCGGCGCCGCCGACCTGCTCTGGAGCCTTGACGGTGAGGAGTCCACGGGCGTCGCGTACAAAGGCTGCCCGTCGCCTGTAGCGCTGTGGACCGTGGTCGATGGTGACCACTTGTTCCTCACGGCGAGCGAGTCGTTTCGCGATGGGGTCGCAGCGTTTGCGCTCGGAGGGGCGCCGACGTTTCCGTGAGGCGATCGATGGTGCGACTGTCGAGGGCGAGCGACGCGATGCGACGACGCGGCGCCATGGTGCTTGCGAGCTCGCGCCGCCGCATCGGACGGCTACCGCGGGCGGTCCGCGTCCTCCGTGCGCCTCGTCGTCGCTTCCTTGCGCCCGAGCTGGCGCAATTCGGCCAAGGTGATGCTCACCGCAGCGTGGACACCTTCTCGCCGCGCTAACTCGGACGGGTTCCGGCAAACGCCCTCGTCGAGCATCCGTCGCCACTCCCGCGCGCTTCGCCCGATTCTCCACGCGGCTCCCGCTGTCGCAGCTATAGTGCCCACCTTCGAGGCCTCGGATGGTTGGTCGTTCCTCGCTCGCGCTGTGTGCTCTGCTCGCGGCGTGCCGTGATGCGCCGGAGTCGGCCCACGACGACGCCAAGGGCGACACCGACGTCGCCGCCGAGACCGACCTCGTGCCCGCCGACACCGATCCGAGCGCGGACACGGGCGCCCCGCCCGTCGCGCCCGAGGGGATCTGCAGCCGTGACGGCTGGTGCTGGGTCAACCCGCTGCCGCAGGGGAATGACCTCCTCTCGATCCACGGCTCGGCGCCGGACAACGTGTGGATGGTCGACGCGGCGGGCGTGGTGCTCCGCTTTGACGGGCAGCGCTGGCAGGCGATGACCGCGCCCACCTACGCGGCGCCCGCCGATCGCGTCAGCGATCGGCCGGACTGGGCGCGGTGGGACGTCTGGAACGTCTCGGCGGGCCGCTACGCGCCCGAGACGTGGGCGAGGCGGTGGGCACGCACGCTGTGGGTCGGCGGTCCCGACGACGTTTGGCTCCAAGTGGACGGCATCCAGCACTACGACGGCACCGCGTGGACGGATCTGACGCAGGGCGAACGGCTGGCCGGGCCGGTTGCAGGCAGCGCGGCCGACGACGTCTGGCTCGCATCCACAGGAGGGCTCCTCCACTGGGACGGCGGCGTCCTGGCGGAGGTCGCCCTCCCCGAGCACGAAGCCTGGGCAGAGTGCAACGGCCTGTTCGCGGCCGGTCACCGAGACGTGCACCTGACCTGCTTCTGGATCGGGGGGCCATGGGGCGGCCTCTCGCCACGCGCGTACGGCACGCTCCTGCACCGGGCGCAGGGGACCTGGGCTCCAGCCGTGCCCGCGGCCGGCGCGCTCGGGCCGTTCTGGAAGCTGGACCAGGGCAGTCGCTGGGCAGCAACGTCCTGGATCGAGCTCGAAGGCGGCGACTCGGACTGGACGGACGAGAGCGCGCTGGCGACGTGGATCGGAGGCTGGCAGGTGCTGGACGCGCCCTTCCCCGCGGTCCGCGATCTGTGGGGAGCGGACGACGCGCTGTTGGTCGTCGGCTCCGGTGGCGCCTACTGGCAGACCGGGCCGAACGCTGGTGTGCGGCGGGAAGGACCGGACCTGCTCAGCGCGTGGGGGAGCGCGGCCGACGACGTGTGGGCGGTGGGACTTGGCGGAGCGATCCAACGGTGGGACGGTCAAGCCTGGCGGACCGACCCTCCGGCGTTGACCACCGACAACCTCGTCGCGGCCTGGGGCTCGGCGCCCGACGACGTGTGGGCGGTCGGCGATCACGGCACGGCGACCCACTGGGACGGGCAGCGGTGGAGCGCCGTCAGGACGGGCGTCGAAGCCGACCTTGCCTCCGTGTGGGGCGCATCGCACGACGACGTATGGGCGGTCGGCACCGAGGGCACGCTTCTGCACTACGATGGCGTCGCCTGGCAGGCGACCGACAGCGGGACGACGTGGGATCTCGCCGCCGTGAGCGGCAGCTCGGCGGACGACGTCTGGGTCTCGGTGTCGGGCGATAGCCGCGTCGAGGAGCCGTTTCTCCTGCGTCGCGGCGCCAACGGATGGCGCCGGCAGGCGTCGGAGTACTTCCCCGGCGAGAGCACGCTCGCCGTGGCGGGGCCCGACGACGTGTGGATCAACAGCGACCACTGGAACGGCGCCACCTGGACCTCCTTCCCCGACAACGCGGACTCCCTCCACCGTGGTCACTCCGTCCGTATGGTCGGCGCGGAGGTTTGGCGGCTGGCAGGTGACGGCGTGACCCGGTGGAACGGACAGGACTTCGACACCGTCGTGTTCACCGCCGACTCGAAGACGTCGAGCCGCAACGAGCTGACCGCCATGGCGGGGACGCCCGGCGACGTCTGGGCGGTGGGGCTGAACGGCGTCGCCGCGCACTGGGACGGCGTGAACGCCACGACCGAGGAGACCGGCGTGATTGCGGTCCGTGCGGTGTGGGTCACGGCCACGGATGTGTGGGCGTTTGGGGACCGGGGGGCGATCGTGCGTCGGGCGCGGTGAGTGGGCGTGAAACGGGTGGCGGAGGCCGCCCGCTTGTCGGGCCTCACGCGAGAGCGCCTCGGTGGGCGCGCGTCACGCGGCGCCTGAGGGCGCGGGCAGCCGCAGGCCGCTACCCCTCCCCACCCCACGCCCCCCGCGGCTCCCGAAACGGAAACCGCTCCTTCTCGACCTCCCGCACCGCGTCCGCCAGCTCGTCCGTCTTCAACGGCAGCAGGAAGTGCCGCTTGGCCCCCTTGGCCGCCAGCTCCGCGTGCAGCGCCGGGTTGTCGATCCCCGACACCGCAAACACCGCCGGCGCCGGCCGCTGCCCGCGGGCGTAGTCGAGCAGGGTGTCCACCGAGCCGTCGGCGAAGGTCGGGCTGATCACCAGCACCGACGGCTTGGTCGAGCGCAGCAGCGACACCCCCTCGCTCACCGTGGTGGCCGTCTCGACCGCGTGGCCGTACTTGCGGACGGAGTTCGCCAGGGCCTCGCACAGGTGCGGGTGGAAGTAGGCGATGACGACCTTCATGGCGTGGGTCTCCAGGGGCGGCTGCGGTCCAGCGTCATGGGGCAGCTATTCAGGGCGGGGCCGCGCCGCCCGGTCAGGGGTGGACCAGCGGCCAGGGCGCGGTCGCGTGGCCGATCGACCACGTGGGCTCGCAGCCGCACTTCGCGAAGTCGCAGCTTGTGCAGGCCCCGCCGCAGTCGTCCATCGCCAGGTACCACATGGCGGCCTGATCGTTCTCGATCAACACGGACGGGGCGAACGCGCCGCACGCCTCGAACGAGGCGGGCTCGGGCTGCCAGAGCGGCTCGGGGTTGATCTCCCAGGGGCCGAACGGCGAGTCGCCGACGGCCAGCATGGTGACGCGGGGCGTGTCGCCCAAGCCCGCCGAGAAGAAAAGGTAGAAGCGACCGTCCGGGCCCGCCACCAGCGCGGGCTCGGCCACGCCGTCGCGCATCAGGGGCACGTCGCGGCGGCCTTCCAAGACTGGGGTAGGGCGCTTGGTCCAGGCGCCGTCGGTGCCCTGCGTGGCGCCCAGCAGCACGGTGGCCGGGCCGTGCTCGCAGGAGGTCTCCTGGTTGTACCCGGGCACGCACCAGCCCACGTAGACCATGGCCAGGGCGTCGTCCTGCGGGAACACGCTGGCGCTGAACAGGTCGCTGCCGTCGTAGCCGTGCGGGGTGGCGCTGAGCACGGGGCTCGTGGGGTCAACCGCGAACGGCGCGCCGCCGGTGGACGTGGCCAGGCCGATCGCGGAGGGGGCGCGCTCCCCGGCGTCGTCGACGTCGGGGTAGCCGGAGAAGTACAGCTCCAGGCGGTCGTCGCGCGGCACCAGCGAGCAGGTCTCGATGTTGTGGTCCCACGCGCCGGGCGTGGAGTTCAAGACCACGCCCTCGACGCCTTCGACGATCGACGGGACGCGCGTCCACTCCAGGCCGTCGGTCGACGTGGCCGCGCACAGGCCGCCGCTGTCCGCGGAGGTGGGGCAGGTGTAGGCCATGCGCAGCAGGTCCCCGTCGCGCGCGACGCACGGGTCGGCGGCGAGCGAGGCGTCCCCTTCGAAGACCTGGCCGCGGTAGCGGGCCTCGGGCTGGCGGGTCCAGGTGGCCCAGCGAGCGGGGTCTTCGGTGAGCGTGTCGGGGTACGACGGCGCGCACGCCGCAAGCGTCAGCAGCGCCGCAGTGGCGATCGACCGGGTTTCGCGCATGACCACCCTCCCCGAGGGGCGGAGGGTACCACGCGCGGCGTCGCTTACGGCGCGATCGTGCCGCTGGCCATGTGCGGCAGGGGGCCGCAGTTCAGCGCCGATCCGCAGTTCGACGACGACACCTGGATGGTGGTGTGGATCGTCGCCGCCGTGCCAGACACGGTGCCGGTCACGCCCGTGATGGCGGCCGCGACGTTGCAGTTCGGCGGGATGACGCCGCCGGTGTTGACGTTCGCGCAGGTGAACTGGTTGGGGTTCACCGCGTCGAACAGGCAGCTCAGCGTCTGACCGTCGGCGGACGTCTGGGTGAGCGTGAAGCCGGTGGTGCTGCCGGCCTGCACCGCGCCGTTCCAGTCGCCCGAGAAGCTCATGTTGCAGGTGCTGGCGGCGGTCGACAGCGACCACACGCCCACGGCCTTGGCGTTCGGGTCGCCGGGCACGTCGGTGTCGTCGACCGCGACGTCGGTGTCGCCGCCCTGCGTGGTGTCCGTGTCGCCGGCGACGGTGTCGTCGGTGTCGGTCGCGACGTCGGTGTCGTCGGACTTGGTCGGGCCGTTGCAGGCGAACGTGAGGGCGAGGGCGAGCAGGGTGAGGTGGCGCAAGAGGTCTCCCAGGTGACCCCGAGTGACTACGCCGGGGTCAGGCGCGGCGTACCCCTCCTCAACCTCACCTCGGGCGGTCCTGCGCCGACGGGAGGCGCGCGGCGGCGGGCGTCGCGGTAGGGGACGACATGATCACGCTGGTGGACGTGAGGGTGCCTTCGGGCGAGCTGGTCGCGCTATCCCACGGCGCCCTCATTGGGCGCCTGTGGTCGGCCGATCTGCACGTGAATGACGCGCGGGTGAGCGAGGCGCACGGCATGGTCAGCCTGCGCGGGCGCGACGTGCGGCTGCTCGCGCTGCGCGGGCGCTTCCTGGTGGACGGGCGCTGGCTGTCCGACGTGGTGCTGACGCCCGGCATGACGGTGTCGTTGGCCAAGGGCCTGTCGCTGGACATCGTGGCCGTGCGGGTGCCGGACACGGTGCTCGCGGTGGAGGCGCCGGGGCTGGCGCGGCAGGCGCTCGTGGGCGTGACGGCGCTGTTCGGCGGCGCCGAGCCGCGCCTGCTGTCGGGCTGGGACCCGACCGCGCACGACCACGTCTGGCCCACCGGCGACGCCTGGATGCGTGGCGGAGATACCCCGGTCTCGGTGGACGACGGCGACAGCTGGGAGGTGGGCGGCGTGGTCTTCCGCGCGGTGGCGCTGCGGGCGGAGGGCGCGCGGCCCACCGTGAGCGACGCCGACTACGTGCGCCCGTTCACGCTCATCGCGCGCTTTGACACGGTGCACCTGGTCCGCGCGGGCGAGCCGGTCCTGGTGGTGACGGGTCAGGTCGCGCGCGTGATCAGCGAGCTGGTGGCGATGGGCACGGCGATCTCCTGGGACGAGCTGGCGCGGCAGGCCTGGGGCGACGCGGACCGCGACGTGCTGCGCCACCGCTGGGACATGCAGATGCGCCGCCTGCGCATCAAGCTGGCCGCGCATGGCATTCGCACGGACCTGCTGCGGGCGAGCGGGCAAGGGCTGATCGAGCTGGTCCTGGGCCCCGACGACACCGTGGTCGATGAGACCTGAGGACCCGCCGGGATCGGTGCCGCCGGGGTCGGTCGCCGCGTGGTCGACGGACGGCGGCGCGCGGCTGGACGAGGACGCGCGCGGCGCGGAGCGGTACTCGCGCGGCGGTGAGCTGGGGCGCGGCGGCATGGGCGTGGTCGCGGCGTCAGTCGACACCTGGCTGGATCGGTCGGTGGCGATCAAGCGGCCGATCGTCGGGCGCGGCGGCAATCACGCGGCGCGTGTCGCGCACGAGGCCCGAATCACCGCGCGGCTGGTCCACCCGGCCATCCCGCCGATCTACGACGTGGGCGAGGACGACGAGGGGCCCTACTACACCATGCCCGTGCTGGTGGGGGCCACGCTGCACGAGCGCGTCGCCGCGCGCGACACCTCGCTGCGCGCGTTGGTGGACGCGGTGGCGACGGCGTGTCGGGCGGCCGGCTACGCCCACGCCCGCGGCGTGGTGCACCGCGACCTCAAGCCGTCGAACGTGCTGCTGGGCGCGCACGGCGAGCTGTGGGTGCTGGACTGGGGCGTGGCGTTTGACCCGGCGCACCCGGACGCCGCGGCGGTGGGCACGCCCGGCTTCCAGGCGCCGGAGCTGCTGGCGCGCCAGGCCGTCACGCCCGCCGCCGACGTGTTCAGCCTGGGCGTGACGCTCGCGGAGGTGCTGGACGCGCAGCCGGAGCCGCAGCCCGAGCTGCGCTCGATCGTGGAGCGCGCCACGCGGACGGATCCGCGCGCGCGCTACGCGGAGGGCGCGGCGCTCGCGGAGGAGCTCGACCACTGGCTGGACGGTCGGCTGGTGGAGGCGCACGCGTACCCGAGCCGCGAGGTGCTCTGGCGCTTGGTCGTGCGCTGGCGTGCGCCGCTGGTCGTGGCCGCCGGGGCGCTGGTGGTGGTGGGCGCGCTGGGCGTCGTCGCGCTGCGCGCCCAGGCGGCGGAGCGGGCCCGCGCCGACCACAGCTTGTCGACCTCGCTCGCGCAGCAGGCGGCGGCCCTCGTGCTCCACGGCGCGCGACCTGAGGCGACCGTGCTCGCGGCGCACGCGCTGGCGATCGAGGAGAGCCCGCTCGCACGCGGCGTGCTGATGGCCTGGAGCGCGAGCCCGCCAGTGTCGCTGGCGGGGACCTCGGCGCCGCCCTGCGTGGGCGCGTTCGTGGAGCCGGACGGCCACGTGATCTGCGCGGGCGATCGGCTGCGCCTGTTCGCGCCGGACGGTCACGAGCGCTGGTCCGCGGCGCTGGTCACGCCCGCGCGCGCCTCGGGCGAGTGGGTGGGCGAGGTGGTCGCCGCGCGGCGCTACGACGGCGATGTGGTGGTGCTGCGGCGCTCGTCGAACCACGTTGAGGTGTGGCGCGACGGCGCGCGGGTGGTGGTGCTGAAGCGCGGCGCGCCGACCTCGCTGGGCCTCGCGGACGGGCCCGTGCCCGCGCTGTTTGACGCGCAGCGGGTGGGCCTGCTGAACGTGCGCACCGGCGAGGTGGCGTGGGGACCGCCCACCTGCGATCGCATCGAGGGCGCGCTGGTGCGACAGGACGCGCTGCTCGTCGGGTGCCGCGAGCCCACCGCCTTCGTCGGCACCGTCGACCAGCCGGGGCCGCCGATCCCGCTCGTCGGGTCGGCGAGCGCGCTCGCCTGGCACGACGGGCCGTGGATCGGCACCTTCGAGGGCGACCTGCTCACCCGCGACGGCGACGCGTGGTCCGCGTTCGACGCGCACGTCGGCGCGGTGCGGCAGCTGCTTCCGCTGGGGGCAGGGCGCGCGGTGCTGGTCGGCGAGCGAGGCCGCGCGCGGATCGTCTCACCGCGCGAGCGGGTGGTGCTCGACACGCTGCCGCAGGGCGTGCGCGCGGTCGTCGTGACGACCGACGGGCTCCAGACCTGGGGAGGCTCGACGCGCCGCTACGTCGTCGACCCGGCCCTGGTGCCGGTGGTGTTCGACCGCGCCGCTGAGGGCGGGATCGCCACGTTTGACGTGTCGTCCACCGGCGACGCGCTGGCGGCGGGCAGCGCGAGCGGCGAGGTGGTGACCTGGACCGCCCGCACCGGCGCGGCCACGCAGCATGCGGCGCCCGGGGCCAACGCCGCCAAGGCGGTGCGCTTCCTGGACGACCACACGATCGTGCACGCTGAGTCCCCGAGCGGCGTGCGCCGCGTGCCGCTGGATGGCGCCCCTCCGAGCGCGCTGACCACGGCGGTGGCGCGCGCGGCGGCCGCGTACGAGGGCGGCATGGCCGTGCTCCCCTGGTCGCCGTGGGTGGCGCTGGTGGGCGAGACCGAGCGCCGCGTCCCGCTGCCGACCCGCCCGCTCGCGGCGACGGTGTCCGGCACGCTGTGGGTGACCGACGAGCGCGGCGGTGTGCACGAGCTCACCGGCGACACCTTCACTCGCCGCTTCGACCTGCCGACGTCGACGAGCGCGCTGGCGGCGACCGGCGACCTGCTGATCACGCCCGACGGGGCGGACGTGGTGGCGCGGACGCACGACGGCGCCGAGCGGTGGCGCTGGCGCGGCGCGGCGGCGATCACCGCGGTCGACGCGAGCGACGCGTGGGTGGCGGCGGGCGACGCGGAGGGGCGGGTGCTGCTGTTCAAGCCCGACGGCGGCTTGGTCGCGCGCATCACCGGCCACACGCGGCGGGTTTCGTCGGTGGTCCTGCGCGGCGATCGGCTCTACTCGGCGAGCTGGGACGGCCTCGCGAGGGTGTGGAGCCTCGACGACGCCGAGCTCGACGGCGCAGCCTGGGTCGACCGCGCGACCCGGACGTGGGGGCTGTCACTCGCCGAGGCGCTCGTCGGCGCGGACGCGGCGGGCGCGGCTGAGTGAGCTTGGTCGGCCCGCTCAGGGCTGGTTTGGGTCCGGCGGCGGCACCACGAGGTTGACGCGGGGCCTCGGCCGCACCGACAGCGTCGACCCACACGCGGGGCAGGCCACGTCCACCGGCAGCGTGCCGCGCACGTCGGCCGGCGTGGACTCGGCGGCGCAGTCCGGGCAGGTGATCGCGGCGAACCGCACGCGCTCGCCCCACTCGCGGCGGGTGTGGGTGAGGGCCGCGCGCGCGATCAGGATCGGGATGTTCAGCAGCAGGATGGGCGGCACGAACACGCTCAGGGTGAGCATGCCGACCATGATCACGATCGGGACGACCGTGGCGGCGCTGGAGCCGTCGTCGGCGTCGGGCACCCGCACCTGGGCCTCGGTCGCCGCGTCCGAGACGCCGACCACGATCACCCGTCGGGTTGTCCACGCGCCGTCCTGCATCGTCCGCCCGCTGGCGCCCCTGTAGCGGGCCGGGGGCGCGGGCTCCACGGCCCGAGACCGTTCGACACGCCCCGCCGCCACCGTTTGGCCCCACAGGGTTCACGCGCCCGACATGGCGACGGCACCGTGTCGACGGACGGGCCCGATACGGAAGGGGCACCCGACAGGTCCCAGGGCTGGAGGCGCGATGTTCCTCTCCGCGTTTGGCTGGTTCCACCACCACGAGCTGCGACTGTGCCGCGCGGCCAACCAACGCTCGGGCGCCCGGGTGGTGTGGTGGATGCGCTTGGCCACGCGCGTGGGCGACGCGCCCCTGTGGTTCTCCATTGCTTACGCCATGCACTGGGTCCGGTCCGACTGGATGGGCCTACGCATGGCGCTGGCGATCGGCGTCGGCGCGCTCGTCTGCCGGGCGATCAAGCTCGTCACCGGGCGCGACCGCCCGTTCGCTGCCTACCCGGACATCCAGCGCCTGGCGGCGCCCATCGACCGCTACAGCTTCCCGTCGGGCCACACGCTGCACGCGGTGTCGTCGGCGGTGATCGTGAGCCACGCGATCCCGCAGCTGGCGCCGGTGATGTGGACGCTGGCCGCGGCAGTCGGCGCGTCGCGGGTCGTGCTCGGCTTTCACTACCCGACCGACGTCGCGGCGGGCGCGACGATCGGCGCGACGATCGGGGCGATCGCGGCCAACTGGTAGACGCTGCGCGGTCTGTCGCACGAACGCGATCAGGCCGACGCGAGATCGGCTTCCAGGCGTCGAAGCGACGCCGACCGTTCGCCCAGGTGTTGCGGTCGATCCAACGCATCGGGAGCACATTGTGGGCGTGGGGCGAGCAGACTGCACCGGCTGCGCGCCTCCACCGGAGCCCCGATGCCGAGCCGAACGATGGAGCGCGTCTCGTTTCTCGACAGGCCCTCTGCGCGCCTCTCGTGTGCGGGCGTGGAACGACTGATCGCCGAGCTGCGTGAGGTCGCGGGCACCTGCTTCGAGCAGATCCCGGAGTACCATATGCTGGCCGCCGACCCGGACGCGCTGCGCGCCGGTTCGCTGACGCTCGCGCGCGACCGGGCCGGGCGCTTGATCGGCTTCTGCGCGGCCCGCCGCCTGCACGTGGACGGCGTGGGCGACGTGCTCCACCTGGGCCTGACCTGCGTGCGGCCAGACGCCCGCGGGACCCGGCTGACCCACCGCCTGCTGTCGGCGCTGATCCTTCAGCACGCGCTGCGTTCGCCGGTCCACGGGCTGTGGGTGTCGAACGTGGCCAGCGTGGTGTCGAGCCTGGGGAACGTGGCGCTGCACTTCGAGGACGTCTACCCGTCGCCGTTCGTCGCGGGTCCGCCGACCGAGGTCCACAAGACGATCGCGCGCACGCTCGCCGCCTGCCACCGCGACCGCGTGCACATCCGGCGCGACGCGTTCTTCGACCCAGTTCGCTGGGTGTTCGAGGGCGGCAACGCAGACACGATCTTCGCCAAGCGCGCGGACGACGGCCGCTACCATCACCGCGATCCGAAGGTCACGCGGTGGTTCTTGGCGCGCGCGGACCTGGATCGCGGCGACGCGGTCCTGCAGGTCGGGCGCGTGTCGCTGAGCGGTCTGATCCGCTACGGGCTGCGCTCGCACGGCGCGACGGTGCCGGTCCTCGGTCGCTGGCTCCGTCCGCGGCGGCTGCTCGGCGGCTTTGGCGCGGAGTCGGCATGATCGCACGCCTTGGGGATGGCCTGTCCGTGCTCGCGCGCCTCGGCGGCGTGCTCGGCGGCGACGGGGTCAGCACGTCGTGGTCGGCGTACGGCGACGTCTACCTCCCGCAGCGTCGGCCGAAGGGGACCGTGATGGTCGTCCACGGCATGTCGCCCGCCGGGCCGAACGACGCGCGCCTGATCGCGCTGTGTCGCGCGGTCGCCGCCGGCGGGTTCCGCGTGGTCGCGCCGCGCTTCGACAGCGTCGCCGCGCTGCGCATGCACGTCGGGCAGATCGACGAGATCGAGCACACGATCAGTCGGCTGGCCGACGACGCCGAGCTCTGCCCCTCGGGGCGCGTCGGCGTGCTGTCGGTCTCGTTCTCGGCGGGCCTCTCCTTGATCGCCGCGTCGCGCGCGCGGGTGGCGTCGCGGATCACCGCGGCCTGCTTGATCGGCACCTACGGCGACATCGGCAGCACCCTGCGCGCGTACGTCGAGCGCGACGACGTGACGTCGTACGGCTGGAAGATCGTCGCCGCGAACTTTGTGGACACCGTGGTGTTGGACGCCGAGCCGATCCGACGCGCGCTGATCGTGTCGGCGCTCGACGAGTGGCACAAGCGCGTTCAGCCGGAGCTGCCCGCGACGCTCGCGGCCTTGAGCCGTCGGGACGCCGCGATGGTGCGCGCGATCCTGGACGACCGCGGCGCGCGTCGAGAGCTCGCTGAGGCGGTGCTCGCTCGTCGGCCGCTCTTTTGCGACTTCGGCTCGGTCGTCGACCACGTCGGCGGGGTCGAGGCGCCGGTCACGCTGCTGCATGGCCAGGACGACCGCACGATCCCCTGCGATCAGTCGCGCCGCGTGCACGACGCGGCGATCGCCGCGGGGCGCCAGAGCCGCCTGGTGACGACGCCGCTCCTGACGCACGGCGACCTCCAGTGGTCGTGGCGCACGCTGGCGGCGGTCCCGGCCTTCGCGGACGCGCTGGGCGCGTGGATCTCGGAGGCCGCCGTCGACGCGGGCCCCGGGCGCCCGCAGCGGCTCGTCACGTTGGGCCAGCCTGGGTCGGCGACCGGCGCGTGGGCGGCCCGACGCGCCTGAGTTCCGTCACTCGTCCGAGACAGCGCCGCGCGGGGTCATCCAGGCGGGCAGCTCCTCGACTGGCTCGCCCATCTCGGCGCTCCACGCGCGCAGGCGGGTGAAGTCGCGCTCGAAGGCGTCCGCGTCGTCCAGGTCGACCTCGCCCCGCGTGTTGTCGATCGCAGCCACGCGACGCTCAGCCTCGGCACGGTCCAGGCGGCCCATGCGCCACAGGCGGTAGGCGTCCAGCAGCGGGCCGAGGCCGGGGTTGCGATCCGGGCCGCGGAAGTCCATCGCCTGCGACACCTCCGCGCCGAGCGCGTTGACCGGGTTTGTCTCGTAGGGCCAGGTGCGCTCGAGCACCGCGTACGGCGTCGTGTCGGCCTCCTGGGTGAACATGTCCCACAGCGGTGCCGCGGACGCGTCCGCGCGGCCGAGCGGTGGCAGGTTCAGGATGCGCTCGATGGTGGCGTAGAGCGACAGGAAGGACGCGTGCACATGGCTGACGTAGCCGCGCCGCGCGTAGGGCCCGGCGACGATCACAAACGAGCGGTGGCCGTCGACGTGGTCATTGCAGCCCTGGGGGTCGTCCTGGACGATGAACACGGCGGTGGACGCCCACTCGGGGCGCTTGGCGAGCGCGTCGATCACGATGCCGGTCGCGTAGTCGTTGTCCGCGACCATGGACTCAGGCGTGGGCTGGCCAGGGTGCGTGCCGACGGTGTGATCGTCGGGCAGCAGCACGTAAATGAACGAGGGCACACCTTCGGCGGCGATGTGCGCGGCCACGTCCTTCGCCTTGAGCTCGTCGGCGACCGCTTGATCCAGGAACGGACCGCCGGGGAAGTCCAGGTCGGAGTACTTGGACGCCTTCTCCCCGTTCTGCGCCGCGAAGAAGGTGCCGACCACCTCGCCGAAGATGCGGAAGTCGACGCCGTGGTCGATCATCGACGTGAACAGGTTGCCGGAGCGCGGCACCGCCGAGTCGCCGATCGGGTACGTCGTCAACGCGTCCGTGAAGGACTGCTCGATGTTCAGGCGCGCGTCGAGGTCCGTCAGGTGGCCCTGCGTGAGGAACAGGTGGCCCTCGTCGGAGTCGTCGACCTGGTCGTAGAAGTTGTC
>CAIOSP010000049.1 GCA_903861005.1 uncultured Pseudomonadota bacterium | reverse complement strand
GTTGTTGAGCCGCGGGGTCTCGTTGTAGAGCGCGACACAGAGCGCGTCGAGCAGCGTGCTCTTGCCCGCGCCGGTGGGGCCGGAGATGGCGAAGAGGCCGGCCTCGCCGAGGGGCCCGTTCTCCAGGTCGAGCTCGAACTCGCCCTCGAGGCTGGTCAGGTTCTTTCCGCGGATGGCGAGGATCCTCATGCGTTCACCTCCAAGCCGACGAGCAGCTCGTTGAAGCAGTCGAGCGACGCCTGGTCGGGCTGGTCTTTGTACTCCTGCTTCCAGCGTTCGATGAAGACCTTCTCCGGGGAGGTGTCGGAGAGGGCTTCGACGAGGCCGTCGCCCAGCGCGGCGCCCGTCCCGGTGCGGTCGCGGGTAAGCTTAACGAGCCTCGGCGAGCGACCCTCGAGGGCGTCCTGGACGCGCTTCTGCAGGCCGGGCTCGGGGGCGTCGAGCCTGACGCAGACCTCAAGGAACGGGCGCTGCCAGTGAGCCGTGTCCGTCTCCAGCGGCGGCAGCTTTCGGATCTCGGACTCCAGCTCGACGAGCGTGAGGGAGCCCTCGGCGGGCAAGCGCAGCAGGTGGGTGGTGGTGGGCACCTTGAGCGCGCGCACCTTGACCAGCTTGGCGCCGTCGAGCGTTACGACCGCGACCTGGTGAGGGTAGGTGCGCTCCGGCATGGAGAGCGCAATTGGCGCGCCGCTGTAGCGCACGCTCTCGCGCCCGCCGACCGTCTGCGCGAGGTGCAGGTGACCCAGCGCGACGTACGCGACGTCCTCCGGAAATACGCTGACGGGGAGGGCGTGCTGGTTCCCGCGGAGGATCTTGCGTTCAGACAGCTCCGAGAGCTTACCTCCGACCATGTAGCAGTGACCCATGGCGAGCAGGGCTTGGTCGGGCTCGCCCTCTGCGCTCGCCGCGTCGCGCTTTGCGCGCGCCGCGGCGAGGACCTCTTGGTAGATCGCGGAGACGCCTTGGATCAGCGCGTCCTCAGCGTCCCGCTCCGGAGGGAGGTCCGCAGGCCGGAGGAAGGGCACCGCCGCGACCCACGCGGCTACGGCGCCGTCCTTGCCCGTCAGAGGCACGAGCACGCGGTCCACGTTCATCGAGCGGTCGGTGGCGAGGCGGGGGAGGCCTCCCACCATGTGCGGACCAAGCACGCGCAGCACCGCGGCGGGCGCGTCGAGGCGCTGCGCGGAGTCGTGGTTGCCGCCGACGAGGACCACGTCGATGTTCGGCATCCGTCCGCGGAGCGTCACCAGGAACCGGTAGAGCTGCTCTTGCGCTTGCGCCGGAGGGTTGGCGCTGTCGAAGAGGTCGCCAGCGACGAGGAGCGCGTCGGCCTTCTCGGTGACGGCTTGGTCTACGAGCCACGCGAGGAAGGCAGCGTGCTCCTCGACGCGCGGGTGGTCGTGCAGCGTGTGGCCGAGGTGCCAGTCCGACGTGTGGATGACGGTGAGCATTAGGCTTCCAGAGGTCGCGACGTTTCAGAGGTGTGAGGTGCGCGTGCGCAGCCCGAGGGCATCACACGGCGGTGGGACATTGCGCGCATTCGGCGAGGGGCGTTCACGATGGATCCGAGGACGAGGCGCCAGCGTTGGGGCCCCGCGACGGCAACAGCCCGGCCCACTGCTGCTCCATCGCGGCGCGCACCTCCTTTGCGCCGTAACCACGCTCGGCGCGCACCCATCGGGCGAGGTCCTTGCGGAGCGGCTTGAGCACGATGTTGTCGACGATGTGGCCTGCGTAGCGGGTGAAGATGCACACGTCGATCGATCCGTTCACGGCGCGCTCGGCGATCCTCGCCAGCAGGTTCGCGTCGTGCTCCGGCCACTCGACGTGCGCGAACCCGAAGGCCTCACGAATGCGATCCCGGTTGGCGATGCGGGGCGACCCGCCCACGATCACCGCGTGCTTACCCCGCGTCAGGTGCCAGAAGGGCCAGTCCGCGGGCGGCGCGTCCTTGAACGCGGGCGGCGACGCAGGCTCGACGTGCGCGTTGCGCGCGGCCTTGCGAACCCGGGCCAAGCGTCCGTCGCCCTTCAGCTCGTGGTGCCGTCCCCCCACGAGCTTCAGCAGGCGAGGGTTGTCGTGTTCTACCCCGGCGTCGAGCGCGTGGACGACGGCCGCGCGCAAGGCCTGACCGGCGAGCGCGGGCGCGGACGCCGCCAAGGCCGTCAGCGCCAAGTCGGCGGCGCGAGCCTCGGTGGCGGCGGTCTTGCTTGGAGCCGGCATCAGGGACGCGAGCGCCGCGTTCGCATCCCCATCCCACGTCCCCGTCGCGGGGAAGTGGTTGCGCCCGAGGCCGATGACGTAGCCTCGCTTTCGCTCGACGACCCAGGGCAGGAGCCCCTTGATCACAGCTTCAGCCTCGGCGCTGGGCTGCCGAAGCTGAAGCGCCCGCAGGCGCGCCGTGAGCGCCGTGAGCATCGCCTGGACCACCGAGTCAGGCAGGCTTGTGATCAGGTTGAGGTGCTGCACCCAGGCCGTGAGGCGGGGCGGGGCATCCGCATCGAGCGGCGCCTGGATCAAGTCAAGGAGCGCGTCTCGGTGGCGTGCAGCCTGCTCCGCCAGGGCTCGGTCGGCCTCGTGGCGCGCGCCGCCGATCCCGACGCGGGCCAGCTTGGCGAGCTGCGCAGCGTCTGCCCGCGGGCCGCGCGGGCGGGGGCGCGGCGGGGTGGGGGTAGCCAAAGGGGGCTCCGGCGACGGAGGCGTCGCGTTGTCCACCTCCAGCGCTGTCACCTGGGCTGGCTCAGCCCCGGACAAGAGCGAGATGCCCATCGGGGGCCGTGCGCCGTCCGCCTCATCCTCCGGGGGCGGGCTCGCCTGGTGTGCTCTGGCCTCGACCGAGGCGCTTTCCTCTCGGAGGGGCGGCAGGCCGTTCTCCGGATCGACGAGCTCGATCGACCCGCCGCCCGCCACCCAGCACCCCATCGCGTGACCCAGCGCGGACGCTTCGGCGTCCCTCGCTTGCGTCGCCGCGATCATGTCGGCCCAGGCGCCTGGATCGCCGCCAGGCGTGCGCGCCAGCAACGCGTGCAGGCCGCGGGCGCGGACGTCTGCTTGCCGCCAGCCGTCAAGGTGCTGCTCAACCTGACTCGCGAGGCTCTCTAGGGACACGAGGACGGTATTCATGATCACCTCCCAAGATTGGACGCCGCGCGCCCGGCGCGTCGGACAGCCGAGCTCTGCAAATCGGCCGGTCAGCCCCACGGAGTCGAAGCGCGACGGCGAGCACACCGACCGGTCCGTACCGCGCCGCATCGGCGGCAGGCGCACGGAATGTCCCACCGTCAGGATATCGAACGGAAAAGGAAATACGCCGGTTATTTCGATAAGGTGTTGCGCCCGAGTCGTCGGACGAGCGGGGCTTGTAATTGACATGTAGCGTGTCATATGTTTGATTGTGGCCATGCCAAACGCCCCCTTCGACCCCAGCCCGAACGACGCCACCTCCGGCGGCGAGCAGACCTACTCGCTGCAGGAGCTCGCCAACCTCAGCGGCACCAGCCTCCGCACGCTCCGCTC